>DASUUH010000049.1:0-112440 GCA_036374175.1 Jiangellaceae bacterium
TGCCTCTGCGTACAGGATTCCCCCGACAATCCGTGCCCATGCCCCCCGTGGCCGATGATCATGGTTCCGCGAGCCTCGATCCTTGACGAGGGTGAGACTAGCCGCCGGACGGCCGATGGCGACGATTTGACATGGTTGGAAGTGGAGGCTGCGCTATCACTGATCCAGCTTTCCGCGTCGAGAGTGCGAGCAGATCAGATTCTCGCCGACAGTAATGATCGGTTCGGAGGTCATCCCACGACTCTCCGTCGCACGAGACTGGACGAGGCGCTGGAGTACATGCGGGCGTACTGGTACTGGGTGACGGTCGGGGCGTGGGGGCCGCTCCCCGAGCGAAAGCCCGAGCCGCCCTGGTGACCCACTTGGCACCACCCTGCGCGTCATCACTCTGAGCGTAGAACACCTTGCGTCCAAAGGGGACGCTCACCTACACCGTTCAGCTGACAGTCCCACCCCTGGGACAGCATCGGCAACGCGCTCAGTAGCGCAGCACAAGCGGTCGGACAATTCGTCGACCAACATGCCGAAGAAATCGCACAGGTCACAGCCGTCGTGTCCATAGCCGCTTACGCCACGTGCCCACTCACTGCTGGCGCAGGATGCACGGTCGGGGCAGGCCTTTCATACGCGTCGGCCGGTCTTTACACCTACTCGGCCGGGAGGACATGCATTTCATCCGGGGTGCTTACAAGCAACTGTGGCCGCGCGTCCCTGAATGCAGGCCTTTCGATAGCTTCCACCTACGTGCCGGATATGCTGGCGCTCAAAGGCGGTGGACGTCATGCCCGGATGTCCAAGGTATGGCGAAGCCAAGCCACCTGGAACATCGGATTCACCGGATTCTTCGAACTTGCTTGGGGAGAGGGAGACTTCTTCGGACTAGGTGTGAACTGCTGATGTTGATTATGGGATTGTTCTTCGTCGCATTCGGCGTGCTCGCCGAACTGCTGGGAGGAAACTATTCCGTTCATCCCCAACTGGAAAGACTATCCACCCCGCACGAGTGATTTAGGGGTTAAACGATCCTCGGGCGAATAACCCTCCTTGTCGGACTAGCGATGACAGTCATCGGTCTGGTGATCGAAATCATTCCATCGGCATGAGCAGGGAAGCCAAGCCCGAACCGCCTCGTCGGTCATCGCCTCGCCTGGGCTGCGGGGAGTCGTCCGCCCTCGGAATATGCAGCGCCAGCGTGCCCTGCACAGCGACAACCGATCTCGCATGATCACCTTGAGCACCGGTAATCCGGCATGCCGCCACGCCAGGCGGCGACACGTCACGAAACCCTGGGCGCTCTCGTGCATGACCATAGGCGTTGCATGGGCCCCACCGACGCTTCTCTATGCCAGGGCAACCTCAGCGCCGACATGGTCAGGCTGACTGGCTCTCCTCCAGTCGGGGCAACATGTTTACAAGAACGAGGCGGGCATCGGCCGGGATTCCCGCCTCCGCCCTCGTCGCGCCTCCGCGATTGACGGCGATCGACCTCGCTCTGCCCGATGTGCCCGCGTGCTCGAACGCAGCCATGGCGGGCTCGTGTTGCAACTCGGCCATCGTCGGTGTTGGGCACACCGTCGAGCCGTTCGCGGCTGCGTCAGCAGCAACGGCGCGAACGTGCATGCACGAGGAGCAGCCCGCTTTGCGTCAATGCGCCCTGGGGTTCAATTCGTGGCCCAAAACTGAGACCAGAGGTCCTTCCGAAGCCATCTGGCCACCATCTCGTGATGATCTCCAGAAGGGCAAAGGCCCTGGTCAGAGCGGCGGAGGCGGCGGGATTTGAACCCGCGAGAGGTTTGACCCTCAACCCGCTTAGCAGGCGGGCGCCATAGACCGGACTAGGCGACGCCTCCACACCCCCGACTCGCGTCGGTGGCCACGCAAGGGTACCTGCCCGAGCCGGTGTGCGGCAAAGCAGGCCGGATAACTGTGGGCAGCCGGCCAGAGGCTGCAACCATATGGGCCGGTCGCGCGTCTTCCGACATGGATGCCCGAGTGTTGGAGGCGATGGGGTTCAATAGGGTGGTTGCGCCGAAATGGATCAAGGGAAGGTAGGGCGGTCTGTGGACGATCCCACGCCGCAGCTGGGCTCGCGCCGCGCCCGCCTTCAGTCCCGGCGACGGCGCCGCGAGGAGAACGCAGGACGCTTTTTCAGCCTGGCGGCGCTCGGCACGGTCATCCCCGGGCTGGGCTTGCTTGCCGCCGGCCGGCGCGGATGGGGCAAGTTCATCCTGACCCTTGCCGTTCTGGGCTTCGTCGGCGCAGTACTGATCTTAGTCCTCGTCCCTCGGGACCAGCTGGCGGTGAGGGCGTTCGACCGGTCGCAGCTTGCCGTGGTCGCGGTAGGCCTCGCCAGCCTCGCGATCGGCTGGCTGCTCGTGGCGGTGTCCAGCCTCAAGGCTCTGGACACCGGACGGCTGCCGGCCGGCAAGCGCTTTGCGGGTGCATTGATCGTCATGGTCCTGTCGAGCCTTGTCGTGGCACCGATGGCGGTCGGCGCCCGGTACGCGTGGACTCAGTCGAACCTGATCGACTCGATCTCTCAAGGTAGCGCGACGGGACCGAATCTCGACGAAGAGAATCCGTGGGAAGACAAACCCAGGGTCAATGTTGTGCTGCTCGGCGGCGACGCCGGCGAGGGGCGCGACGGACTGCGCACTGACACCGTCATCCTGGCCAGCATCGACACCGAGACCGGTGACACCGTGATGATCTCGCTGCCGAGAAACCTCGAGCGAGTTCCGTTCGCCACCGGCACACCCGCCGGCGATGCCCTGGCCGCCCAGTTCCCGAACGGCTTCACCGACTACCAGGCTGGCAACCTCGAGTTCGTCCTGTTCTCCGTCTATCGGAACGCCCCCTCCTTCGTCTCCCCCGAAGTGTTCGAAGGATCGGACGACCCTGGCGCGGACGCAGTCAAACTCGCGGTGGCAGGTGCGCTCGGAATCGACGTCGACTACTACGTCATCGCCGATCTGACCGGCTTCGCCGACATCGTTGACGCCATAGGTGGCATCACCATCGACGTGAACTACCCGATCCCGATCGGCACCAAGAAGCTCGAAGGCGCCGGATGCACCCAGGCTCGCGACTGGATCGAACCAGGTGAGGACAAAAAGCTCAAGGGCACGCAGGCACTGTGGTTCGCCCGCGCTCGGTGCTCCCCGGGCCATCCCACCTTCGACTACGCATCGGTCGGCGGCGACGATCCAATCAAGGACGACTACAACCGGATGGAGCGGCAGCGGTGCGTCATGGGTGCGATCGCCCGCGCCGCCGACCCGAAGTCCATGCTGACGAAGTTCCAGTCACTCGCGGCGGCGACCGAGAAGAACATTAAGACCGACATTCCGGCAGGGATGTTCCCCGCATTCGCCGACCTAGGGCTCAAGATCAAGAACGCCACTCTGGCAAGCCTCACGATCAACAAGGAGGTGATCAATCCGGGCAACCCGGATTACGACCTCCTCCACGAAGTCGTCGAGGATGTGGTCAGCCCTGTACCGGACATCGGCGAGTCGATCGAAGCATCGACCAGCTCCGGTACCAATGACTCCGGCGGGACGGCCGAAGAGTCGAACGCAGATGCCGACGCCGACGAGTCGACCAGCGATGCCAGCGACGACGCCTCGGGCGACCCCGCAGCAGACCCGACCGAAGAGCCGTCCCCAGACGAGCCGGTGGACGTTACGACGGCGTGTTGATCAACTCTGTGGCGGAGTGAGCGGGCGGTACCCGTGGCCACGGTTCAGGCGCTCCCTGAGCTGGCGTGCCAGCTCCTTCGGCTCAGCATCGATGGCCGACGTCCGGATCAGGCTGCGCTTGCCACCAGCGAGGTCTACGGAGACGAACTGACCGTCGGTCTGCACCTTCCGGACGTCCTTCCAGGCAGCACGGCGCACACCCGCCCCGGGTCCGGTAGCGTTGACGAATCCGTCGTCGTCCAGCACTAGGCGCACTCCGCGTCCGGCGAGCCGTAGCAGTCCCGCGACCAGCACGACCAGGGATATCACCGCGAGCAGGCCGAGCAGTATCCACAGCGCCACGGTCAGCGCCCGGGAGAAATCCAGGGCCACGACCACAATCGCCGCGACGATGCATGCGCCGAGCGTCACCGCGCCGACTCCGATGCCCTTCAGGGCCACCGGTACCGGCACCGAATAGACGATCCGCCCGTTCGTGTCCACGACTCCAGTGTGGGGCACGCGGTCACTCGTAGAGAACGTAGGACGGCTGTGGGCGCAGATCGAGGACCTCGCTGGGCTCCATGAGCGGGCCGCGCCGAGTGTCCTCGTCGAAGAACAACTTGAACCCCGAGTAGACGTAGTGCGGCAAGTCCTCGGTCAGCCGGTCCCAGGTCGCGACCTTCTCCTGCGGGACGCCCACCCCGTCCACGCTCTTGATCAGCACCACCCCGGGGTACGGTCGCAGGTCTGCTTCGTCGCGGACGGACGTGACGTGGAACTGGTGGTAGATCAGCACCTTCTCCGGTAGGTCGTACTCGTGCACCAATCCGGACAGGTATGACGCCACCGAATCCAGCTCCTTGCCTGTCGTCCAGCCAAGATTGCGGCCTGGAACCTGATTCGGCCCGACGGCCCACTCCGGATCCAGCGCCAGTCCAACGTCGGGCTCGCGCAACCACGGTTCCAATGCACGGACGTCATCGATGAAATCCGCCCGTCCAGGCTGGACATTCAAGATCAGTAAGGCCTGGTGCCGCCGGGCGGCTGCCAGGTAGTCGTCGATAACCTCGGCGGGTTCGCGCGTGCGGTACAGCCCGCTCGACGTCGGCGACGAATGGGCGATGACGGCGATCAGCTCGAATATCGGCAGCGGTGTCCGGCCGTCCGGGGTGTACTCGGCCGCAAGCTCCTCGATCTCGGCCGCTCGATCGTCGATCTTTCCGATGCCCAGCCGGCCGAAAGACTCTCCTCGCCCGCCAGAGAAGCCCATCAACCGGTGCTCCGGGAAGATCCTTCGCCCACCTCGCGGCAGCTCGGGGCGGGAAGGATCAGCATCGGCGGTGGCTTGAGCTTGAGATTCTGGGGACGGCGAATTCCGTTCGAACCATGGCTCTGCTCCGCTGGACCGCGAGGCTGCGTCGTCGGCCGCGGCCCCTGAGCACGCGGCCAGCAGCCCGGCGGCAGCGAGGGCGACTACGAAGTGACGCATCGTTCCCATCGTGCCGAATCCGGCGCAGCAATGCAGGTTTAGTGACCGGCGTCTGACATCCGATCCTGCGACTCGGCCACCAATCTGCACAGCGGGCACAGGTCCATGCCCTGTCGGCGAACCCACGAGCGGAGCTCCGCGCGTGCTTCTTGCGGCGTCTGTCCGATTGCCCCGTGGTCGCCGCACATGTCGCAGACGATCACTACCAGCGCGCTCATCCATCCCCCTCGAACACGTCAGAAGGTTCAGCATGCCGCGTCCACCGGCGGTCGACAACCGACAGGGCCACCCGGCTGGATGCGCGCTCCCCTATCGTTGTCCGGTGACAACGCGGACCGCGACTCCACGCCAGGCGCGCATCGCGGTAAGCGCACTGTTCTTCATCAACGGGGCACTGATCGCGAGTGTGCTCCCGCGGCTCCCCGCCATCAAGGCCAACCTTGATCTCAGTAACACCGCACTCGGCCTCGGCATCGCCTTTGGCCCGGCTGGCGCACTGCTGGCCAGTACCGTGGCCGGCCTTCTGGTCACCCGCTTCGGAAGCGGACGGCTCGCCGTCGGCGCGAGTGCGTTGTACGGCATCACCCTCTCGCTGGTCGGCCTGGCGCCGGTGTGGGCCGCGTTCGCGGCAGCGGTGTTCCTGTACGGCGCATGCGACGGCCTGGCAGACGTCTCCCAGAATGCCCACGGGTTACGGGTTCAGCAGAAGTACGGGCGCTCTTTGATCAACGGCTTTCACGCGTGGTGGAGCATCGGCGGGGTGGCCGGTGGCGCGACATCCGCCGCCGCCGCGGCGCTGCATGTGCCGCTCGCGGTGCACCTCGGAGTGGTCGGCGGAATCCTCGCCGCGGCTGCACTCGTGGTTGGACGTTGGACGCTGCCGGGCCCCGATCCGGGCCGCAACGACGTCTCGGCCGGCATGACCGGCCGCCGGCTTCCGATCCTCGCGCTGGCCGGTGTGGCAGCACTGACCCTCATGGCCGCAGTGGTGGAGGACGTGCCGGGCACGTGGGGGGCGGTGTACTTGCGCGAGGAGGTAGGTACGTCGGCCGGCCTCGCTGCGTTGGCCTTCGCCGCCTTCACCGCCGGAATGACGGGAGGCCGCCTGGTGGCCGACCGGGCCGTGGACCGGTGGGGACACGTGGCAGTGGTCCGGACCGGTGCACTCATCGCCGCCGTCGGGTTGTCCGCTGCCCTGCTGGTGGGCAATCCAGCCGCCGGCTTGATCGGATTCGGTTTGGTGGGTGTCGGAGCGTCGCCGGGGTTCCCGGCACTGTTCCACGCTGCCGGCCACCGTCCGGGCGTACGTCCCGCCGACGGTGTCGCGCTCGTGTCGTGGGCTGCCCGAGCGGGGTTCCTCGTCGCGCCGCCTGCAGTCGGCCTGTTCGCCGATGCCACGTCGCTGACCTGGGCTGTTGGCCTGGGAGTTGGCGCCGCACTGGCTGTGCTGGCGGGCGCTGCTGCGCTTCGAACACCCGCCGACTCATGATCGAAGTGGCGTTCGATCCGGCGTACCGTGCGTACGCCACCTCGATCATTTAGCTGGCTCCGATCCGCGGAGGGCGTGGGATTCGAACCCACGAGGACGGAGTGGGCCCCGCCCTAGAACTTTTCAAGAGTTCCCCGTTCGGCCTCTCCGGCAGCCCTCCAGGACTCCATAAGTTTGTCATGAAACCGACTCCAGGCCTTTACGGGCCGCCCACAGTCAGGGACTATCGAAGTTACGTCACTTTCGGCAGAGCCGGAGGTGGGCCATGCCCCCCAACATGACTCCACATCCCCTGCCCGAGCCGGTCGACATTGCGAGGGCGAGGCGAGCTCAACTGCTCGCAGCCATCAACGCGCTCGAATGTGCGCTGGCCATACCCGCACGCGATCCCACCTGGACGGCTCAGGTAGAAGCGGGCGTGGATCGGCTGGCCGAGGCATTCGACGCGCACATCGTCGCAACCGAGGGCCCGGACGGCATGTACGCAGAGATCCTTCGCAACGCTCCGCGTCTCAGCTTCGCCGTGGGCCAGCTCGTGGTCGAACATGCGGACGCACGTGCCGCGATCGGCTCCCTCGGCAAGCTGGTGGACGACCTCTCAGCGACCCCGGAACCGCCTGCCGAGCTGATCGAACGAATCCGAGAGGACGGCACACAATTGCTGGCGTCACTGGTACGGCACCGGCAACGCGGCGCCGACCTGGTCTTCGAGGCGTACGCACACGACATCGGCGGCTGCGACTAGCCCGGTCGGCGGCGGCTCACGCACCGGTTGCCACCGGCCGAGCCGGATCGTTGCACCACTGCGACCACGACCCTGCGTACAGGGCCGCGTCGATACCCGCGATCGCGAGCGCGGCCACCTCGTGCGACGCCGTCACGCCCGATCCGCAGTAGGCCCCCACCAGCCCAGACGGATTCACGCCGAGCGCTGCGAAGCGCTCGCGCAGCACGACCGCGGGCAGAAAGCGGCCATCAGCTTGTAGGTTCTCGGTCGTCGGTGCGCTCACCGCCCCAGGGATGTGACCTGCCACCGGGTCGACAGGTTCCACCTCACCGCGGTAGCGCTCGGCGGCCCGCGCGTCGAGCAGCGCTCCAGATCGCGCAATGCCGGCCGCCCCGTCCGCGTCCACAGTGGGCATCCCGCCAGCCCGCAGCATCACGTTGCCAGGCTCCGGGGTAACGTCGCCGCTCTCTACGGCGCGGCCGCTTGCGCGCCACGCACCGAGCCCTCCGTCGAGCAGCCACACGTCTGCCACTCCGGCCCAGCGCAACAGCCACCATGCACGCGCGGCCGAGGTGCCGCCGACGTCGTCGTAGGCCACGACGGTGCCGCCCTGACGAATGCCCCATTCGCGGGCCGCGGCCTGTAGGTCGGTTAGATCTGGCAGCGGATGGCGTCCTGCCCGCGGCGACGGATGCCCAGCCAGCTCAGTCTCGAGGTCGACGTAGACAGCGCCGGGCAGGTGACCCTGCAGATAGTGCGTACGCCCATGCGGGTCGCCGAGTGCCCACCGAACGTCGAGGAGTACCGGCGCAGACGGCGAATCCATGACGTCTGCGAGCTCGTCCACGCTGATCAGTACGTTCACACATCCGACTATCTCAAGACGACCGTTGTGCGCTCTGCGGCCATCGCCGGTTACGGTCGTGGCGTGACGAGAAGTTTGGGAGAGCGGCCGCGGACGCTCGTAGTTGACTGCGGTGGCACCGGCATCAAGGCCACCGTGCTCGACGCTGCGGGACAACCGCTGTGCCCCCGGGTCAAGATGCGCACGCCGTATCCGTGCCCACCGGACGTGCTCCTCGATGCAATCGCTGAACTGATCATCCAGACCGAAACACCGTACGACCGTGCGTCCGTTGGGTTCCCGGGCATGGTCCGACATGGCATCGTCCACGCGACCCCGCATTACGTCACAGAGGCCGGCCCGTTCACCGCGCGCGACCCCGACCTTGAGAAGCAGTGGGCCAGGCTCGATGTCCGAGCACTGATCGAAGACCGCTTCGGCGTGCCAACGCGAGTCCTGAACGACGCCGAGGTGGCCGGATTGGCTGTGATCGAGGGCAGGGGTTTCGAGGTGGTCTTCACACTGGGCACCGGATTGGGTTGTGCCCTATTCGACGAGGGCCGGCTGCTGCCCAAAATAGAGATCTCACACGCACCGTTCCATGGCGGGCAGACCTACGACGAGCAACTGGGCCATCACGCCCGGCGGCGGGTGGGTCCGAGGAGGTGGACCGGCCGGGTCGTCATGGCGCTGGACTCGCTACGGCCCGTGCTCGGTTGGGACCGCGCCTACGTCGGCGGTGGGGGTGCCCGTCATCTGACCGCCGATCTGGGTCCGGATGTCACCATTGTGACGAACCAGTCCGGCTTGCTCGGCGGTGTCCGAATGTGGGACCTTCCTGAACCCTGATCAGTGCGGTAAGTGGATCACATCGAGATCGTTGTGTGCGTAGGCATTCCGCAACGCCTTCTTGTCGAACTTGCCGACGCTTGTCTTTGGGATCTCCGGCACGTACGCCCAGCGTTCGGGCACCTGCCAGCCGGCGACCCGCTCGCTGAGAAAGCGGCGCAACTCATCAGGCGTGGCCTGCGAGCCTGGAGCGCTCACCACTACACCGAGCGGGCGCTCGCCCCAATGATCGTCCGGCACGCCGATCACGGCGGCTTCGGCCACGTCCGGGTGCGCCATGAGGTGACCTTCCAGTTCAACGGAACTGATCCATTCGCCACCGGATTTGATCACGTCCTTGACCCGGTCAGTCAGCCGCAGGTAGCCGTCGGCAGTTATCGCACCGACGTCACCTGTGCGCAGCCAGCCTTCGTCGAACGCGTCGCTGTCCGGTTCGCGGTAGTAGGAGGCCGTCACCCATGGCCCACGGACTTCAAGCTCGCCCACGGATTGGCCGTCCCATGGCATTTCCTCGCCATCAGGTCCGATAAGCCGCGCTTCCACGGGTGCGACGAGCCGGCCCTGGGTCAGGCGGTAGCGCGTCCGCTCGGCGCCGGTAGACGTGATCGGTGGACGGCCGTAGGTGCCGAGCGGACTCGTCTCGGTCATTCCCCAGGCGTGCAGAAGCGTGATCCCGTGCCGGTCGTAAGCCTCCATGAGCGCTGGTGGGCAGGCCGACCCGCCGACAACCGCCTCCGTAAGCGAGGATATGTCGGCTTTCGGATCATCCTCGACGTGCCCGATAAGCCCCGCCCACACGGTCGGTACCCCGGCTGCCTTGTTCGGCAGCGCAGCGGAGATGAATTCAGCGAGCGCTTCGGGATTTAGGAACCGGTCGGGCATCGCCAGCGAGGCGCCGGTCAAAAAGGCTGCGTACGGCAGTCCCCAGGCCAGGACGTGAAATTGCGGCACGACGGCGAGCACGAGGTCGCTGGCTGACAGCGCGAAGCCGTCCGGCATGGCGACGCCCATCGAGTGCAGGTAGATCGACCGGTGGCTGTAGACCACACCTTTGGGGTGGCCAGTTGTGCCTGACGTGTAGCACATCGCCGCCGCTGCGCGCTCGTCCAGATCCGGCCAGTCGAAGCCGGCCGGCTGATCCGCGATCAGCCGGGCATAGTCGTGCACGGCGACGCCCGTACCCTCCAGGACGGACAGGTCGGCAGGACCGTTGACGATCACGTGCTGCACTGTCCGCAAGCGCGGCAACAACTTGGCGAAAACGTCAAGCAGCGTGTTGTCGACGACGACGACCCGATCCTCGGCGTGGTTGGCGATGTACGCCATCTGCTCGGGAAACAGCCGGATATTCAATGGGTGGAGCACCGCACCCATCGAGGGGACGGCGAGGTAGGCCTCGACGTGTTCAGTGTTGTTCCACATGAATGTGGCGACCCGGTGTCCCGGCCGAACGCCGAGCGCGGTGAGTGCCGATGCAAGCCGGGCCGCATTGGCCGCAACCTCCCCGTATGACGACGACCGGACTCCGTCTTCGGTGGCGGTCACCACGCGGCTGCTGGCGAACACTCGACCGCCATGGTGAAGAAGTCGCCGGACGAGCAGCGGCTCGTCCATCATCGTGCTCAACACGGGCAGAAGCCTCCCCTACTGACCCACCCGCCCGGGCAGATGCGGTTCACAGGCCGCCGTTGGCAAGAGCTGGAACTTCTTACCATGCACCACATCCGGCGATTGTGGAAGAGGCGGACGAACTGGAAACGCTGCCACTACGTCGGCCACCCGGTCGCCACCGGACGCGGGATCGGCCACCTGCGATGCTCCAACGCCGGATTGCGCGCTCGGACGGACGAGATGCGGTTCTTGTCCATCCGGCCAATGGCGATGCCCTCGTCTTCACCCAACGAAAAGACGGCCACGCCCAGTGGGTCGATCAGGGCGCTCTGGCCGCAGTACTGGCGGCCGCACTGCGCAGCAGCGGCGACGTACACCGTGTTCTCGATAGCGCGGGCCCGCAGCAAGGTCAACCAGTGGTCCTCCTTGAGCGGGCCCCGGACCCACGCTGCCGGTACGGCCAGCACAGTGGCCCCTGCGTCGACGAGCGCCCGCGCATGCTCAGGGAACCGCAGGTCATAACACGTCATCAGGCCCACGGCCAGCTCACCCACGGGAACCACGGTCGCGGCAAGCTCACCAGGCTGGAGCCGATCCGACTCGCGGTATCCGAACGAGTCGTACAGGTGGATCTTGCGGTACGCGGCGAGGAGCGTCCCGTCAGAGCCGACGGCGACGAGCGTGTTGTACGGCCGGTCGGGGTCACCGGACTTTTCGAACATCCCGCCGATCACGACGGCGCCCGTCCGCCGGCCTAGTTGCATGAGCGCTGCCACAAAGGGCCCTTCGAGATTCTGCGCCGCGGGGCCCAGCGGGGTATCGACCGGCCCGAAATCGTGCATTACCGCTTCCGGCAGAATGATCAGGTCGGCTGTGACGCCACCGGTGAGCCGGTTGATCTCGGCGATGTTCGCAGCTGGGTCCAGTCCGGCGGCAAGCTGGACGAGGGCGACGCGCATGTGACCATCATCGCGCAGACTAGGTACGTGTCCGCTGAAAACGAGGCGCCGATGTGGGACGCCATTGTCGTCGCAGGCGGGCTGGGGCAACGGCTCGGCGGGCGCGACAAGCCGGCGCTCGAGGTAGCGGGCCGCTCGTTGCTTGAGATCGCCCTCGAGGCAGTCCATGCCGCACGTCATGCCGTCGTGGTCGGTCCCCGGCGGGCCGTTGACCGGCCGGTTCGCTGGACCCGTGAAGAGCCGCCGGGTGGTGGCCCATTAGCGGCGCTTGCCGCCGGCCTGCGCGCGCTGCCGTCCGGCGCGCACGTCGTCGCCGTGCTCGCCGCCGACCTGCCGGCGATCGACGCCGCCACAATTCATACGCTGGTGCGGGCTGTCGAGGATGACGGCGTGGTCGCCGTCGACTCCTCCGGCCACCGGCAACCTTTGCTGGCCGCCTACCGGATTGCGGCGCTTCAGGACGCTCTTGCCACCATTGGCGAACCCCACGGCCAGTCGATGCATCGGTTGCTCGACGCGCTGAAACTGGCCACCCTCGACGTCGGCAACGCCGCTGAGGACATCGACACCCCGGGCGATCTCGCCCGCTGGCAGGAAGGATCATCGTGATCAAGGACTGGGTGACCGAATTGTGCGCCGCGCTCGACGTTCCGGCCGATGCCGTCGACGTGGCCGCGCTGCTCGACCTGGCCAAGGACGCCGCACATCACGTCGAGCGGCCGGCCGCGCCGATAACGACCTACATCGTTGGACTTGCCGCCGGTAGGGCAGGCGGCGATGCGGCGGCGATCGCCGACCTCACCGAGCGGGCCACCCGGCTGGCGCGCGGTTGGGGGACGCGCGCCTCGGGCGACGATTGATCCGCTAGGTTCGGGCGTCATGGCAATGGAGGGCTCCGTCCGACTACCGGTCAGTGACGTCCATCCGCTTTACCGGATCGCTCGCCGGCTGTTGCTGGCGGTGAGCTTCCTGTTCTTGGCCGCGGCGATCGTGTGGCTGACTCCGGGCTACACCGACGAGGTCGACGGCGACGTCACCTTCCCCGACGCGCTGTACCTAGCGACGGTCAGCCTGTCCACAACGGGCTACGGTGATATCACACCGGTCACGCCCGGCGCCCGCGCGGTCCACACCATGCTGATCACTCCCCTTCGAGTGCTGTTCCTGATCGTCCTGATCGGCACCACCGTCGAGACGCTCGCCACCCACACGCGCGAGCAGTTCAGAATCAACCGATGGAGGAAGACGTTGCGCGATCACACCGTCGTCGTCGGGTACGGCGTCAAGGGGCGCAGCGCCATCGCAACGCTGCTGGACAATGGCGTGCCGCGAGACAAGATCGTGGTCGTCGACCCCAACCAGCTCGCGGCGAACGAGGCGACCGACAAGGGGCTGTCCTCCATCGTCGGCGACGCCACCCGAGCGGAGATCTTGAACCGCGCCGAAGTAGCCACGGCCAAACGGGTTGTCGTGACGACCGATCGCGATGACACGAACGTCCTGGTCACCCTGACCGCCAGGCAGCTCAATGCCGATGCAGAGGTCAGCGTGGCCGTGCGTGAGGCAGAGAACGCAGAGCTGGTGCGGCACAGCGGAGCCAACACGGTGGTGCCATCATCGGACGCGGTCGGACGGATCCTCGGCCTGTCCGCCATCAGCCCGCCCCTCGGTCACGTGCTTGAAGACCTGCTGGCCACCGGTGAGGGCCTGGAGGTCGCCGAGCGCGACGTCACCCCACGCGAAGAGGGTCGGACGACCAAGCAGATCGACGATGTGGTCCTCGCGGTGATCCGCGACGGCAATCTGCTGCCGTTCCACTCCCCCGCGATAGGTCATCTGGTCCGAGGCGATCGGATCATCGTCGTACGGTCGGCCGAGACGTTGCCGTGGGCGCCGCGCGCGGAGTTCGAAGCCGCGAGCGAGGAGGACTGATGCATGCCGTGGTCGTGAGCGAGCCGGGCGGCCCGGAGGTAATGTCGTGGCGGGAGGTGCCTGATCCGGTCGCTGCACCCGGCGAGGTCGTGCTCGACGTGGCTGCCACGGCGGTGAACCGGCCTGACCTGCTGCAACGGCAGGGGTTCTACCCGCCGCCGCCCGGCGCGTCGGAATGGCTCGGGCTGGAGTGCAGCGGCACGATTGCGCACGTCGGCGACCGAGTGCGGGGCTGGACGGTAGGTGACCGGGTATGCGCATTGCTGGCCGGCGGTGGGTACGCCGAACGGGTCGCTGTTCCCGCCGGGCAGTTGCTGCCCGTACCGGACGGCGTTGATCTGGTCAGCGCAGCCGCCCTTCCCGAGGTGTTCTGCACAGTTTGGGCGAACGTGTTCATGACGGCCTCACTACGGCCCGGCGAGGTACTCCTGGTGCACGGTGGCGCGGGTGGCATCGGCACGGCCGCGATTCAGCTTGGTGTTGCCGTCGGTGCGACTGTTGCAACAACGGCCGGCTCAGCGGAGAAGCTGGCCCGCTGTCGGGAGTTGGGCGCGAGTATCTTGATCAACTATCGGACGGAGGCTTTCGAGGACGTGGTCCGCGAAGTCACGGACGGGCACGGCGCCGACGTGATCCTTGACGTGATCGGGGCGAAGTACCTGGCTCGCAATCTCGCAGCGTTGGCAACGAACGGGCGCTTACTCGTGATCGGCCTGCAGGGTGGTCGGCGCGCGGAGTTGGACTTGAATGCGCTGCTCACCAAGCGGGCGGCGATCATCGCTACCACCCTTCGCTGGCGCCCGGTGGCCGAGAAGGCGACGATCATCGCTGCAGTACGTGAACACGTCTGGCCGCTGCTCGAGTCCGGTGATGTGCGGCCCGTTATCGACCGCGTCCTACCGATAGCTGAGATTGCTGAAGCACATCGGGTGGTCGAGGCCGGCGAGCACGTCGGCAAGGTCGTGCTCACGATGCCGGCAGGAGACGTGCCGACCTGACCTTTGCCCGCTGAGAACGGGGCGCGTCGGGCGGCTTCCGAAGTGTCATAGTCTGCGAGCGTGCCTCGACGTCCCGCTGATGGCAGGCCTGTGATCCGGCGTGAGACCGTCCGGGTGTTGATGATCGACCCGGCGAACCGGGTGCTGCTCTTTGAGGACAGTGACCCTGGGCTGCCGTCCCGCCCGACGTTCTGGATCACCCCCGGCGGCGGTATCGACCCGGGTGAGACTCCTGCGGAAGCTGCCGTGCGCGAGGTCGCTGAAGAGACCGGCCATGTGCTGGAGCCCACGACCCTGCGCGGCCCGATCGCCGCCCGTCACGTCGTGCACGGTTACAGCGACAAGATCGTTGAGCAACGCGAGATTTTCTACCTGGTGCGGGTGGCGCCATTCAGCGTCGTGACTGACGGGCACACCGAGGATGAACAGTTGTCGATGCTCGGTCACCGCTGGTGGCCCGTGACCGAGTTGCGAATGACTCGTGAGCGGATCTGGCCGACCGACCTGCACCGGTTGGCGTCCGCGGTCGTCGAAGGCCGTCCGTTGCCAGTGGAACTCTCTGCAGCCGAGGAGTCGACCGTCCCTGCTTCGTAGCCTTCCTCAACCCGACTTGTCCGGGCGAGCGGCCTCTCGTCCCCAGCTCACAAACTTGTCCGGCCGGACACGCGGGCAAGGTGGGTCGGGCTGGCCGGCTTGACTGCCGAACTAACGGGTTGGTTTGCCACCCCATGGCGGCGAACGAACGGCCGCGCGACGAGCTCTCTATCAAAAGTGGCACTCGCGCTGACGACGCCGGGGGTGGACGTTCACCAGGTGGTGCAAAGCCAGCGCACCGCCACCATCCGGCACCTGCAGGAGTTGACCCGGCTCAAGGCGGATGCGAACGAGCAGAACGACACCGCGTGGCTGCTCGTCCTCGACGCCATGATCTTCCGCGCCGAGGCCGAAGTCCGGTGGCTCGACCACTCCGAGACCCGGCTGGCACGCTCGCGGACCCGCCGCGCCACGCCGGCGCCATCATCGACGTCCGCTGACGAGATCCCCGCCGAGGTGAACGAATGAAGGCCAAACACGCTGGCAGAGCTGCTCAACCGCAGCCGAGTCCCCGGTTATCGAACTTCGCAGCGTCACCCGAATTCATGGTGACGGACCGACTGCCGTCCACGCCCTTCGCGGCATAAGCCTCAGCGTCCGGCCGAGCCGGCTACCGGTAATCAGGAGGGCTACTTGACGTGCGAAACATAGTGGCGTCAACCGCCTGCGACATGGAAAGATGCTCTGAGCTGCAGCGACGCGGGGGCGTCGGTGCAGTGCTAACAAACACACGGGGGATACGAACGTGACCAATCCTATTGCCGCGCAGATTTCCGACCACGAACCCTGGGAAGTGACATGAACGCCGCCGACCGGCGGAGGGCTCAAGAGCTCGCCCGCCGGCGCACCCGCGAAGTCCTGGCACTGCGGCGCGCCGCCGCAGCACGCGATCCGCAGCCGCGCCAGGCAAAGCCGCCGCCCCCGCCGCGTTGATCATGGCCGTTCCGTGGTTCCCGCCGACCGTTTACCACGATTCGCCCATGATCAACGCCGAGAAGTGCTCGACGTACGAGAAGTGATCAACGTAGAGGAGTGCTGCTGACCGTGCGTTCGTAGGCGTCCACCTGGAGTGCCGGCTGCATGCCGACGGATTCATAGAGGCGCAGCGCACCGCTGACGTTCTCGGTGTCGACGCCGAGCCCTGCCCACGTTCTGCCGTCGGCCGCGTATGACGCGAGCGCGTGTTCAAGCAGGTAGCGACCCACGCCGCGGCCACGGGCAACGCTCAGCACGCCCAGGTTGTGGATCCAGCCGCCGCTGTGGTCGGCGTACCGCCCACCGGTCTGGCAGATGCCCGCCCGCCGACCGTCGACGAGGGCGAACCGCCATCGTTCCAGCTCAGGCTCGTCCATCGCCTGGACCGAAGCCCGGAAGTCTGCGAGCGACCGTTGCTCGTGCCCCCAGTGGTCGGCGAATGACGTGTCGTAGATCGAATGCCACTCCTCCCAGTCCACTGACGGGTCGAACGGCTGAAGCTCGACACCCGCCGGCGCCACCGGAAATGGCCGATCCGGCGTGAGGTCGACGCGCATCCGGGAGAAGCGTCGCTTGGCCACGAATCCCCGGCCGGCCAAGGCGCGTTCATATTCTGAATCGCCGACGATGCAACCGGCGATCACAGTCAACTCGCCACCGTCGACACTGGCGGCCCGCTCAGCCAGGCGGTCCAGCAGCAGGGTGAACAGTGCCTCTCGGACCGCCGTCCGGTCTGCCGGCGGCGGGTCCGGATGGACGTACACATCGATGTCGATGCGCCTGCCCCGCCCCTCGTCCATGACCAGGCCCCACCCGACCGGTCGGCCGTCAAACTCGACCAGCCAATGATCACGATCCAGCGGGGACCTCGGCATGTCCATGAGTTCCCGGATTTCGGCCACTGTGCTGTCGGTGCGGCCGAGCACGACCTGGTCACAGGCATCGACCAACTCGAAGATGGCTTCAGCGTCCTCCGGTAAAGGCCGGCGAGCTGGGCATGAGATGGGAAGTCCAGGCACCTGCATGGGCTCAGCGTGACGGCCGGGTCACCGCAACAGCAACCGAGTTTCCACCGGGTCGCCGTCTTACCAGGCCGCAGATGCGGTAAGCATGGAGGCATGACGGAGCAGAATGAGCCCGCTGACGACGGCAGAGTGGTCGTGGTCGGCCCCGACGGCATAGCGGTCGAACACACACCGACGCAACCCGGTCAGGACGACGAGAACCACCGATCGCTCACCGATTTGGTCGAGCAGCCCGCCAAGGTCATGCGGATCGGCAGCATGATCAAACAGCTGCTCGAGGAGGTCAAGGCCGCACCGCTGGACGAGAAGAGCCGCGCCCGGCTGCGCGAGATCCACCGTTCGTCGATCGTCGAACTCGAGGACGGTCTGGCGCCAGAGCTGATCGAAGAACTTGAACGGCTCGCGCTTCCGTTCGCGGAAGACGACGTCCCGACCGATGCCGAATTGCGGATCGCCCAGGCGCAGCTCGTCGGCTGGCTGGAGGGGCTCTTCCACGGCATTCAAACCACGCTGTTCGCCCAGCAGATGGCCGCTCGGGCGCAGTTGGAGCAGATGCGGCGAGCCCTGCCGCCTGGCGTGCAGCCACCTCAGCCGCCCCAAGCGGCGCCCGGAGAGCCCGACGACCAGCAGCAGGGTCGCGGCATGTATCTCTAAACGGCCCATTCCACGAACCGGCTCCCCCATGTCACAATTCGATCATGGAGATCCCTTTCACACCCTCAGAGCGCAGAAGCCTCGGTGTGGAATGGGAACTCCAGCTCGTCGACACGGACACCCGCGAGCTGACCTCTGCCGCGATTGAGATCATCGGCGATCTGTACCCAGAAGGTGCAAGTGACGACGCCAAGATCAAACATGAATTGCTCCAGTGCACGATCGAGGTCGTCACCGGCGTCTGCATGACGGTTAGAGAGGCTAGAGCGGATCTTGCGGAATCCGTACGGGCGGTCAGCGATGCAGCGGCCGCCCGTAATGTCGGGGTGATGTGTGCGGGCACCCACCCGATAAGCCACTGGCTGGACCAGGAGATCACACCTCAGCCGCGTTACGAGCAACTGGTCGAGGAACTGCAGTGGATCGCGCGCCGGTTCCAGATCTTCGGCATCCATATCCACGTCGGCGTCGGGCATCGGGAGCGAGTACTGCCGATTGTGAACGCACTTTCCGGCTACATCCCGCACTTCCTTGCGCTGACTGCGTCATCGCCGTACTGGATCGGCAACGACACCGGACTCGCCTCCGCGCGAAGCAAAGTCTTCGAAGCCCTGCCGCGTGCGGGCCTGCCGTATCAGCTTTCCGGCTGGAACCAGTTCGAGCGTTATATGAGAACGCTCGTCCAGGCCCGGGCGCTCGAGTCGGTGCGAGAGGTGTGGTGGGACGTGCGCCCTCATCCAGACCTCGGCACCGTCGAGCTTCGGGTGTGCGACGGTGTGCCGACTCTCGATGAGATCGCGGTCGTAGCCGCATTGGCGCAGTGCCTGGTCGAGAAGTTCGACCGAGACCTCAACGCCGCGATGGAATTGCCCGTGCCGGATGCCTGGCTGCTGCGCGAAAACAAGTGGCGGGCGGCCCGATTCGGCCTCGAAGCCGGTCTGATCGTCCACGACGAGCGTTCTGTGGTACCGGTGCGGCGGGCACTCATCGACATAGTTGGCGAGTTGATGCCAATTGCCCATACACTCGACTGCGCTGACGAACTGCGTGGCGTCGACCACATCCTCACGGTGGGCGCGAGCTATCAGCGTCAACGCGCTGTGGCAGAGGCCAGCGGCGGCGATCTGACCAAGGTCGTCGACAGCCTTCTGGACGAGATGGCATCGGGATTACCGTGACGAACAACTGGCTCGCGGGCTGGGTGGCGGACCACCAGACCGAACTAGTCGATCTACGACGCCGTCTCCACAGCCGTCCGGAACTCGCCTTCACCGAGTACGCGACCACCGAACTGGTTCTCGGCCGCCTCGAGGCCGCCCGCCTGAACCCACGCCGCCTGCCGTGTGGGACCGGCCTGGTGGTCGACATCGGCACCGGCGAGCGGCCCATCGCGGTGCGTGCGGACATCGACGCACTTCCGGTACCAGACCTGAAGAATGTGCCGTACCGGTCAACTGTCGAGGGCGTCTGTCACGCCTGCGGACACGACGCGCACACGACCATCGCAGTCGGTACGGCGCTGGCACTGGCTGAGGTGCCGCACCTGCCTGGCCGCGTTCGGGTCATCTTCCAGCCCGCCGAGGAGCGGATGGGCGGCGCTCGCGAGGTCATCAAGGCTGGCGAATTGGAGGGCGTCGAGCACGTCTTCGCGCTGCACTGCGATGCTCACCTGCCGGTCGGCCAGGTGGGCCTGCGAGCCGGCGCCATCACCGCGGCCTGCGATCTTGTGGAGGTCCGGCTGAACGGCCCTGGTGGGCACACGGCGCGGCCGCACCTGACGGTCGACCTGGTCGAGACCCTGTCGCGCATTGCGGTCGATTCACCGGCCATGGTGGCGCGGCGCGTCGACGCGAGGGCCGGGCTGTCGCTCGTGTGGGGAGCCATTCAGGCCGGCGAAGCGCCGAACACGATACCCAGCACAGGGATTCTGCGCGGCACCGTCCGGGTTCTCGATCATGCGGCGTGGTCCGACGCGGAAAAGCAGGTCAGCTCGGTCATTGCAGACATCGCCGCCGCAGCAGGAGCCAGCGTCGAGATCAATTACGAACGCGGCGTGCCACCCGTCGTCAACGACCAGGGCGGAGTCGAACTGATGCGCGCGGCGATGACCGCCGAACTGGGTCCCGCGGCCGTCGCGAGTACGCGAACCAGCATGGGCGGTGAGGACTTCGCCTGGTTCGGCGAGCACGCTCTGGTGACCATGGCCCGCCTGGGCACGCACAGCGAGGCGCTGTCCACCGTGCGCGATCTGCACCAGGGCAACTTCGACATCGACGAGCGCGCCTTGGGCATCGGCGTCCGCGTGCTGACCAGCACCGTCCTGGCCGCGTTAGCCAACGCCTAACCGGTTACCGGCCGCAAGCGCGCCAAGCCGTCAGTTACGGCAGCAGGCGCTCGATCACCTGCGCGACACCGTCGTGGTCATTGGCCGGCGCAATACGTTCTGCCGCCGCGAGCACGTCCGGATGTGCGTTGGCCATCGCGTACCCCTGGCCTGCCCAGGCGAGCATCGGTAGATCATTCGGCATGTCGCCGAAAACGACGACCTCCTCGGGGCCGACGCCGTGGTCGTCGGCGACCCGTGCGAGTGTCGACGCTTTGGTCACTCCGGCCGCCGAGATCTCCAGAAGTGCGCTTCTGCTCGAATGGGTCAGCTCAGCGATGTCGCCGACGAGGGCCCTCGCCAGGTGCAGAAGTTCGTCCGGGTTCATCTGCTCGTGCCGGGCCAGTAGTTTGACGACGTCGTCGGCCGCGAGTTCCTCGATGGGCGCTACCCACGGCTCGTTTCGGAAGTCGTCGAGGTGCGCGTGGTAATCCGGCTCTTGCCCGAAGCCCCGGCCCGTGGTCTCAATCGCGAACGCGACGCCGGGTACTCCGCCCCGGATGGTCTCTGCCACCTTCAGCACAACATCGCGAGACAACGGGCGGACGTCCAGAATGCGCTCAGTGTGAAGATCGACCACCACAGCGCCGTTCGCGCAGATGGCCATGCCTGTGTGTGCGAGGTGTTCCGCGACGGGATGCACCCACCGAGGCGGCCGGCCGGTCGCAACGACCACCACGATGCCGGCATTCTCCGCGGCCCGCAGCGCGTCGATCGACCGCTTCGACACCGAACCGTCCGACCGCAGTAGGGTGCCGTCGAGGTCGATCGCGATAAGCCGGATACTCACTGACTCCATTCTGCCGTGCCGTGGGCGTGCGCCACCCTTGCATCAAGTTACTCGCTAGTAGCATAATGAAGTTACTGGCGAGTAGCTATTCGTCCCTGGCGGCTGCCGGGGCTGGAGGACATCAACTATGGGTCACTACAAGTCCAACCTCCGCGACATCGAGTTCACGTTGTTCGAAGTGCTCGGCCGGGCCGAAGTGCTCGGCCAGCCCCCGTATGAGGACGTCGACCTCGACACGGCCCGCTCACTGCTCCAGCAGATCGACCGGCTGGCCCGCAACGACCTTGCCGCCGCGTATGAGGACGGCGATCGCAATCCACCCGTCTACGACCCCGAAACCAAGTCCGTCACTGTCCCTGAGTCGTTCAAGAAGTCGTACCAGGCCCTGATGGGCGCTGAACTCTGGCGCGCCGTGACGCCCAAGGACCTCGGCGGCACGCCCGTGCCTCCGTCGCTCTACTGGGCGGCGGCCGAACTCGTCCTTGGCTCCAATGCCGCGGCGTGGATGTACGGCAGTGGACCGTCCTTCGCCCGGGTGATCTGGCACTTCGGCACGCCCGAGCAGAAGCGAATTGCCGAAATCATGCTGGATCGCGGGTGGGGCGCAACGATGGTCCTCACCGAACCGGATGCGGGTTCGGACGTGGGTGCCGGCCGGGCCAAGGCCTTCCCGCAGGAGGACGGCACCTGGCACATCGAGGGCGTCAAGCGGTTCATCACGTCAGGCGAGCACGATCTCACCGAGAACATCATCCATCTGGTGCTCGCGCGGCCGGTCGGCGTCGAAGGCGCGGGCGGGCCGGGCACCAAGGGGCTGTCGATGTTCATCGTCCCCAAGTACCACTTCGACCCGGAGACCGGCGAACTCGGCGAGCGCAACGGCGTCTACGCCACCAACGTCGAGAAGAAGATGGGCCTGAAGGTCTCGTCCACGTGCGAGCTCACGTTCGGCCGAGGTGCGCACCTCAGCCGAGGCCGTGATGGACACAGTGACGGCAGGCCGGCGGTCGGGTATCTGGTCGGCGAGGTGCACGACGGCATCGCGCAAATGTTCCAGGTCATCGAGTACGCCCGGATGATGGTCGGTACCAAGGCCATCGCGACACTGTCGTCCGGGTACCTCAACGCGCTCGAGTTCGCCAAGCACCGCGTTCAGGGTGCGGACCTGACTGAGGCCAACGACAAGGCCGCGCCGCGGGTGACGATCACGCATCACCCGGACGTCCGGCGTTCGCTGATGACCCAGAAGGCATACGCGGAGGGTATGCGGGCGCTGGTGTTGTACACCGCGACGATGCAGGACCGGATCTTCTCCGCTGCTGCTCGCGGCGAAACCGACGAGCTGGCCGATCGGGTGAACGACCTGCTGCTGCCGATCGTCAAGGGCTACGGCTCCGAGCGGTCGTGGGTGCTGCTCGGTTCGGAGACGCTGCAGACGTTCGGCGGCTCGGGTTTCCTCCAGGACTACCCGATCGAGCAGTACGTCCGCGACGCAAAGATCGACACCCTGTACGAGGGCACCACCGCCATCCAGGGCATGGACTTCTACTTCCGCAAGATCATCAAGAACAAGGGGCAAGCCATCGGCTGGCTGTCCGCGCAGATCCAGCAGACGCTGGATGCCGAGGTCGGCGGTGGACAGCTCAAGGTCGAGCGAGAACTGCTCGCCACAGCCTTGCAGGACGTCCAGGGCATGCTCGGCGCGATGGTCGGATTCCTCATGTCGGCCGATCCGAACACCGAAAACGGTGACCTCCGGAACGTCTACAAGGTCGGACAGAACACCACCCGTCTGCTGCTGGCCACGGGTGACCTCGTGGTGGCGTGGCTGCTGATCCAGCAGGCCGCAGTGGCCCAGGAGAAGCTCGCCGGCGACCTACCCGCGAACGACCGGGCGTTCTACGAGGGCAAGGTTGCCGCCGCACAGTTCTTTGCTCGGCAGGTGCTGCCGAAGCTGTCCGCGGAGCGCACCATCGCCGAAGCCACCGACAACGCAGTCATGGATCTCGACGAGGCGGCCTTCTAACGACGGGGACGGAACCGGCTGGAGCGGCGTGCGTTGCTGCCGCTCCGGCCGTTCCGGCTGGTGCGGCGTGCCCCGGAACCGCCGGCGGCGCGCTCAGCTCGCTGCTCGGTCGGCGGCGCCTCGGCCAGCGAGGCCACGGTGAGCCGACCGGCGATCCCGCGCGCATCGATGTGCTTGGCATCCACGCCGGCCCGCAGGTGCAGGCCCGTCATGATGCGTGCCTGGGCCGGCGTGGCAACGGTGACGACTGCACCAGACGCGCCGGCCCGCGCCGTGCGACCAGAGCGGTGTAGATAGGCCTTCGGTTCACCCGCCGGGTCGAAGTGCACGACCATCTCAACACCGTCGACATGGATGCCCCGAGCGGCGACGTCGGTGGCTACGACAACCTGCGCGTGGCCGCTGCGGAACCTCCGCAGGTTGCGCTCGCGCACCCGCTGGGAAAGATCACCGTGCAGGTCCACTGCGGGCACGCCGGCCCCCGCGAGCTTTCCGGCCAGCCGGGTAGCGCCGTCTTTGGTTCGGGTGAAAACGATGCTGCGCGGGTTGGCGCGGACCAACTCGGTCGTCACCTCGAGTTTGGCATCGTTACCGACGACCAGCACGTGGTGGTCCATCGTGGTGACGGCGCCGGCGTCCGGGTCGACCTCGTGTCGCGCCGGGTCGGACAGGTATCTGCGCACCAGCCGATCGACGTCCCCGTCCAGAGTTGCCGACAGGAGCAGCCGCTGCCCACCGGCGGGTGTTGTGGCCAGTAGGGCTGACACGGCCGGATAGAACCCGAGGTCGCACAGGTGGTCGGCCTCGTCGAGGGTGACGACCTCGACATCGTCGAGGACGCACACGCCGCGGTCGATGAGATCCTGCAGCCGCCCCGGCGTGGCGATCACGAGGTCGACGCCGCGGTCCAGCGCACGGATCTGCCAGCCGTACGGGCTGCCGCCGTAGACCGTCACGAGGCTCAGTTTGAGCGCGCCGGCCAGCGGTTCGAGCGCTGCCGCTACCTGTCCGGCCAGCTCGCGCGTGGGAACGACGATGAGTGCCCGGGGGTGGTTGGGCCTGCTGCGCTGGCCGGCCAGCCTGGTCAGCATGGGCAGGCCGAAGGCGAGCGTCTTGCCCGAGCCGGTGCGGGCCCGGCCCAGCACGTCACGTCCGGCGATGGCGTCGGGAATCACCGCTGCCTGGACGGGCGTGGGCTGAGTGATGCCGTCAACGCCGAGCATCTTCACGAGTTGGGTCGGAACGCCCAACGGGCCGAACTGCGACGCCGACGGATCGAATGCGTCCACGGCGGCGCGCCGGGCTGCATCGGGTGCATTGGCGGGCCGGCGCGGGCCGGGCCGGCGGTTCTTCGAGTAGGGGCGGGTGCTCGAGTGCTTCCGTTTGGGCAGGGTGGACTTGTCGACAGGCATGTCGGTGCTCCGGTCATCGGGCATGGAGCACGCTCCGACGCGGGCCGCGGGTGCGGCGCACGGTGAGCCGAGGGCGTGCGTACCCGTGACGTCCCTGCGGACACTCCTCGTCCGGACACCGGGCACAAAGAAAGGCCACGCTGCCAGCAGCGAGGCCTTGGCTGTGCTCCACACTACCCCGTCGGGCGCCGAACCGCGAAACCCGGAATCCCCTCGGCGTTCTGGAGGTTGTCGCTGCCATGAGTGACGAACCCCTCCGTAAGCTCCTGGGCAGCAAACATCTCGGCGTGCTGGCAACGTTGCTACCCGACGGCCGGCCCCACCTGTCGACCATCACGTACGCGGTGGACGGCGCTGCGGAGACCGTGCGGATCTCCATCACCGACACCCGGGTCAAGACGCGGAACCTGCGCCATGACCCGCGCGCCGCGCTGCACGTTACCGGTGGCTCGGCGTGGTCCTGGGTTACCGCTGAGGGGCCGGCCGAGCTTTCACCGGTGGCCGCCGACCCGCACGACGCCACGGTGGAGGAGCTGATCGAGTATTACCGCGCGGTCAGCGGGGAGCACCCGGACTGGGACGACTACCGGCGCGCCATGGTTACCGAACGGCGGCTCGTGCTGCGCCTCAAGGTGGCGCGCCTGTACGGCCAAGCCTGATTCCGCTGATCATCGGCAATTTCCGGCTACATAACCCGGAAAGTGCCGATGATCAAGGGCTTGGGGTGAGCGGTTAGCCGGAGAGGACAAGTTCCAAGCGGGTTGCGCCGCCGTCGACCACCCGGACGGGCACACCCCAGTCCTGCTGGTGAACGTGGCAGGCAGCGTGCTCGGCCGACTCTTCGCAGGACGCCGCCATGGCTGCTACGTGCAGCACACCGTCACCAACGGCCGCATCGATCTCGAGGGTCCGCGTCAGGTCCGACGTCCGTCCGTCCCCACTTCGCACCAGCGCGGGCGGCGTGGCCGAAACCAGCAGCCGGGTGGACGGGCCGTACCGGTCGTCCAGCTTCTGACCCGGCGGCGGGTCGAACACCACGACCAGGTCGACCGGCCCGGGAGCGATCTCGGTCGCCGGACGCTGCGTCTGGTGCGAGAAGTCGTCGACGGGGACTGCAGCAGCACCGAGGGGTACCCGGGCGAGCCGGTGCGCCGCGGATTCCACCACGACCAGGTGTTCGCCGACAACGGCCGCTCCACTAGGTTCGCGCAGGCCGGTCGCCATGGTGGTCACCTCGCCCGTCGACGGGTCGTACCGGCGTATGGCGTCGTTGTAGGTGTCGCAGACGGCCACCGAACCGTCGGGCAGAGCGGTGACCCCCAGCGGGTGCTGGAGCAGGGCCTTGTCGGCCGGTCCGTCACGCAGCCCGAAGTCGAACAGACCGGTACCGACCAGCGTCTCAACCTGATCGCCACGGACTCGCCGCAGCGCCGACGTCTCCGAGTCGGCCAACCACAGCGTGTCACCTGCCGCTGACAGGCCGGACGTCTGGGCGAACCACGCGGTGCCGAGCTGACCGTCACGCAATCCCTCGTTCGTCGTACCTGCGGCGACCGACACGGCGCCGGTGTGCGGGTCGAACGTCCACAACTGATGGATGCCGGCCATCGCGATCCAGATCCGGTCGGCCCACCAGGCGACGTCCCATGGTGAAGACATCGCGTCTGTGCCGTCACCCTGCATCCATTGCCGCCCACTACCCGCGATTGTGGTCACCCACCCGTCGGCGAGACGTACGCCGCGCAGGGCGTGGTTGACGGTGTCCGCCACTACGACGTCGTACCCGGCCGTCTCGGCAATCTCGGCCGGCAACGCCACCAGGCCGTTCGGCTCGCTGAACCGCGCGTCGTCCGGCCCGCCGTCAACCAGGCCGCGCTCGCCGGTCCCGATGCGGCGGACGACCGTCTCAAGGTCAGCTGCCAGTTCGACCAGTGAGTGGTTGCGGGTATCGCTGACGAGCACGTTGCCGGTCGCCAGCGCGATCACCTTGCCGGGAAAACGCAGCGTGGAGGGCTCGGGCTCGGGCGGGACGTACGGTGTGTCGCCACGGCGCAGGGTGCCCTTGGCGTCGTGCTCCGCGATCAGCTCGGCCAGTCTCGCGCGTAGCGCGTGCGAGTGACCTTCGCCGGAGAACTGAGCAGCGATGTAGCCTTCCGGGTCGATGAGGGTCAACGTCGGCCAGGCCCGGACCGCGTACGCCTGCCAGGTCGTCAGATCAGGGTCGTCAAGGACAGGGTGATGAACTTCGTACCGCTCGACGGCAGCGACGACGGCGTCGTGGTCGGCCTCGTGGACGAACTTGGGCGAGTGCACACCGACAACGGTGAGGACATCGGCGTATTCCGCTTCGATCGGGCGCAACTCGTCCAGCACATGGAGACAGTTGATGCAGCAGAACGTCCAGAAGTCGACGACGACAAACCGACCCCGGAGCGAGGCAAGTGAGAGCGGCCGGTCAGTGCCGATCCAGCCACCGCGACCGGTCAGTTCAGGCGCACGCACGCGTACATTCACAACACAAGTCAACCGTGACATCGTGGCTCCTCTTCCGGCGGGCTGTCGATCAGAGGGCTGCCATACCTAATGGGGGTATCATTGGCGCCGGACAGTACTCAGGGAGGTTCACGTGGTCGGCTACATGGATAACAAAGAAAGCCACCTCAAGCGGCTGCGCCGGATTGAGGGGCAGATCCGTGGCCTGCAGCGGATGGTTGAGCAGGACAAGTACTGCATCGACATCCTGACTCAGGTCTCAGCCGCCACCAAGGCGCTGCAGTCGTTCTCGCTCGAGTTGCTCGACGAGCACATCTCGCACTGCCTGGTTGATGCCGCCCGGGCAGGAGGGCCAGAGGCCGACGCGAAGGTTCGCGAAGCCTCCGACGCCATCGCGCGCCTCGTCCGCAGCTAACCTCGCTGGTGGTGTCAGCGCAGTTGGGCTGGAACCTCCCACGGCTCGCCAAGCACGTGGTGGGCCAGGAACGCGAATACCGTCTGGTACCAGATCTTGATGTGCTCCGGCGTGAGTATCCAGTGATTCTCGTCCGGGAAGTACAGGAACTTGTGCGGTAGTTCCCCGCCGTTGCCGGCCTTGGCTCGAGAGGCGAGGTCGTACCACAGCCGCAGCGCCTCCCCGATCGGTACCCGGTAGTCCTTGTCGCCGTGGATCACCAGCATCGGCGTGACTATCTTGTCGGCGCGCAAGTGGGGCGAGTTGGCTTCGGTCATCTCCGGGGTCATCTCGCGTTCCCAGTACCACGATGCGTCGGTAGTGCGCCAGAACTGGTCGAGCGCCCACAGGCTGGCATGCGTGACGATGGCCCGGAACCGGTCCGTGCTGACCGCGATCCAGTTGGCCATGTAGCCGCCGAACGAGCCGCCCAGGGCGGCCGTCCGCTCGCTGTCGATGTCCGGCCGCTCGACGGCGGCGTCGGTGATCGCCATCAGGTCGGCGTACGGAGCAGCGCCCCAGTTGCCCCAGCCCCGGCGGATGAAGTCGCGGCCGTAGCCAGTCGACAGGGCCGGATCGGGCAGTAGAACTGCGTACCCGCGGGCCACGGCAAGCCACGGATTCCAGCGCCACTGCCACGCGTTCCACGAGTGCAGCGGCCCGCCGTGAACCCACAGCAACATCGGCACGGGGTCGCTCTCGGACGCGCCCTCGGGCAGGGCCAGCCAAGCGCGGACAGTCACGCCGTCGGATGCGGCAGTGGAAACCTCCGTCAGCCGCCCCGGCAGCTGCGGCGTTGGAGCCGGGGCCGGCAGCGGCTGCGGTACCTGGCCGGCTGTCCTCGCGTCCAGCCGCACCGGGGTCGGCGGCGTCAAGTAGGAGGTGCGCAGCGCGTAGATGGACGCTCCGTCTGGCGCGACAACGACGTCGATGTAGGCGGCGTCGTCTAACCTCAGCTGAGTCACGTTCCCGGAATCGACGTCGATCCGGAAGACCGGTGCCCGGCCGTTGTTGTCCGCGGTGACGATCAGGGCGGCGCCGTCCGGAGTCCACGAAGGACAGGACGGCCAGCGGTCCCAGTTTCCGGCGACTTCCCGTACCGACCCGTCGACCAAGGACACCACCACGAGCGTCATGTCGGGCGGCTCGGTCGGTGTGCTCCGAGATTCACGGATGGCCGCCACGTGGGTGCCATCGGGCGAAATCGCCGGGCTGGAGTACTCGAAGTCTTCCTCGTCGAGCAGCGTACGGCGCTCACCCGTGGCGACGTCGATCGCGACAAGGGTCGCCCGCAACGCGCCGACCTCCTCGGCGTGCCACGTCGTAACGATGGTGGTCCCGTCGGCGCTGATGTCATAGCTGGCTTCGATCAGTGCGGGTCCGGCGTCCGGCGTGAGATCCCGCAACTCCACGCGCTCGTCATCGTCGAGCCGGCCGGCGAACAGCCGCGGCGCGCCAGGGCCGAGGTCGTGGTCCCAGTACCGGACGGGGTACCGCTCATGCAGGATCGCCGAGACCTTGCGCTCCTTGCGGTCCTTGCGCTTGGCGTCCTCGTCGTTGGCGTCGGTGGACGAGAGCAGGGTGTCGGACGAGACCACTATCGTTCCGGCCTCCCGGGCGACCACGACACCGCCGATGCCGCCCGGGCGCTTCGCGACGACCCGGGCTTCACCCCCGCCGGCCGGTAAGAGCCAGAGCAGTGGGACCTCGTCACCGTCCTTGGCCTCGGGATCTGGCCGGGCCGATGTGAACAGCAGATCACCCGTCGGGAGGAAGGCTGGGCCGGCCTCGCCCTTGGCGCTGCGCGTAAGCCGGCGGGCGGGTTGCTCCCCCGCCGCGTCGACCTGCCAGACAGCATTGACGTACTTCGTCTTGTCGGCACTAAGCGTCGCCACGGACGTCGCGAGGCGGGTTCCATCCGGTGAGATCGCAAGTCCACCCGTTCGTGGTAGCGCTACGTAGGCGTCCAGATCATGGAAAGGCGTCTCTAGGGTCTGCTGCTGTTCCTCTGCCACGACAGACTGCCTATCACGCTGCTAACCGGCTCGACAAAGAGTTACCGGCTCAGGCGCTGGTACCGGCGAACCGCCAGCGGCACAAAGATCGCCGTCAATACGACCGGCCAGACGATCGCCATCAGCATGGCGTTCTGCGATACCCAGGCGTCGCCGGCCACGCCGGGGTTACCGAACAACTCCCTGGCGGCTGACACGGTGGCCGAAAGCGGATTCCACTCAGCGACGGTCCCCAACCAGCCGGGCATCAGTTCCGGGGCGACGAACACGTTGGATACAGCGGTGAGCGGAAATGCCAGCGGGAAGACGATGATGCCGACCGTGTCCGGGTTCGGGACGACCAGGCCCAGATAGATGCCGATCCAGGTGATCGCGACCCGCAGCATCAGCACGATACCGACAGCCAACACTGCGTTGCCGACGCCCCGGTGCCACTGCCAGCCGACCAGCAGTCCACACACGACGAGGGCGGTGATCTCCAGGAGTGCGCGAAACACATCGGCGGCGCTCCGCCCGACTACCAGCGCGGACCTGGCAATAGGCATCGAGCGGAACCGGTCGACTACGCCCCGATTGACGTCGTACGCGATCGCCGTCCCGGTGGCGCCCATGCCATAGAGCATCGACATCGCGAACACGCCGGGCACGAGGAACTCGCGATAGCTCCCCCCGCCCGGAACCATCATCCCGCTGCCGAACACATACCCGAAGACGAGCACCGACATGATCGGCACTGAGAAATAGATGGCAATCTCCTCGGGCGATCTGACGACATGGGCAATGTTCCGCGTGGTCATCGCCCAGGCATCACGAACAACTCGTCTGGCCCGCCCCTGCTGCTGCCCAACCTCCGTGTTGATCATGGGCGAATGGCCCCTTCCTGGCGGTGGGAAGGGGTCATCTGCCCATGATCAACACGGATGGTGGAGTGGCCGGTGAGGTGGAGGAAGGCCTCGTCGAGGGTCGGCCGCCGCAGCCCCACATCTTCAACGGCAATGCCGTGGTCGTGCACTGCACGCACTACGTCCGTCAGCGCGGTAATGCGATCGGCGACGGGAGCGCTGATCCGGCGGTTGTCGAAATCGACGTCGGGTTCGGTGGCCGTCAGGCGTCCGACGAGTTCGACCGTCGCTGCCAGATCGGCCACGTCGTGGACGACAATCTCGATCCGGTCCTCGCCGATCACAGCCTTGAGCTCATCGGCCGTTCCCTCAGCCACCACGCGGCCGCGGTCCATGACCGAGATCCGGTCGGCGAGCTGGTCGGCCTCTTCCAGGTACTGAGTGGTCAGCAGGACGGTGGTGCCCGCGCCGACGACGGCGCGGACGGCATCCCACAACCTATTGCGGCTACGCGGGTCCAGCCCTGCCGTCGGTTCGTCCAGAAACAACACGTCGGGAGTCAGGATCAGGCTTGCGGCGAGATCCAGCCGCCGGCGCATGCCACCGGAGTACTGCCCCGCCGACTTGGTCGCGGCCTCGCTCAAGTCGAACTGCTCGAGCAACTCGTCCGCCCGCTGCCGGGCCTGCCGCTTGTTCAGCCCGAGCAACCGGCCGAACAGCATCAGGTTCTGCCGTCCACTCAGGATCTCGTCCACGGCTGCGTACTGGCCAGTCAGCGCGATCCGGCCGCGAAGTTGCGCGGCATCCCGAGTTACGTCGTAGCCCGCGACCGTGGCCCGCCCGCTGTCGAATCGCAACAGGGTGGCGAGGATGCGCACCACCGTTGTCTTGCCCGCACCGTTCGGGCCGAGTAGCCCGTGAACCGTGGCGGCGGGTACCGGCAGGTCAAAGCCGTCCAGCGCCGCCGTCTCGCCATAGCGCTTGTGGAGCCCTTCAGCGACGATCGCCAGATCCGTCATTCTCGTCCTTCCAGATTCTGTAGAACGACATAAACTGTTTATGCCGTACACGCTCTGCTTATGGTATACACAGTTCTGTCAACGACGTCAAGGAAACCGATGGCGGACAAGAGCAGCGCTCAGCGCACCTTCGAGTTGCTGTGGGGCTTGCGCGAGCAGCCGACGCGCGGCCCCAAGCCGAGCCTGAGCGTCGAACAGATCGTCCAAGCGGCTATCGAGGTCGCGGACGCTCACGGCCTCGACGCCGTCTCAATGCGCCGGGTCGCCGAAAAGCTCGGCGTTACGACCATGTCGCTGTATCGCTACGTGCCCAGCAAGAACGACCTGCTCGAGTTGATGCTCGACACGATCGCCGCGCCGGGGCCCGACCTGTCGAAGATGCCTGAGCATTGGCGCGCTGCGCTGCACTGGTGGGCGCGCCAGAACCTGGAGGCGTTCCGCCGGCATCCCTGGCTGGTCCAGTTCCCGTTCAGCCATCCTCCGTTCGGGCCGAACAACATTCGGTGGATGGAAGCCGCCCTGCGGGCCATGGAGGGCAGTGGGCTCACGCCCGAGGACATGATTTGGCTGCTGATCCTGTTGAGTGGGTACGTCCGCACCGAAGCTGCCCAAGAGCTTGCTCTGATCGAAGGTGCTCGCGTCACCGGGGTGGAGCCACAGGAATGGGGCCGGGTATACGGCGAGATGTTACGGAAGATCGTGGCGGACGGAGACCACCCGGCCCTCGCCAGGGTCGTGTCCGCGGGTGTGTTCGACGCTCCGGACCAGGGCCCTGACGAAGACTTCGAATACGGGCTGACGTTCATCCTCAACGGGGTCGAGGCAATGATCAACAACTGAGCCGCGCGACACAAGTAGTCGGCGGCCGCAGATTTCGGCATCACATTCAATCTCTCGACCACGGCACCGCTGTGCGGTAAAACTCCCGGTAACGGGGGTGCGACAGTGGACCGAAGCTCCGATGAGGGTTATGAAACCGTCGAACTCGGTCGCGGCGCCGTACCCGACGACGATGGGGCCGCCGCTCCGGCTCTGCCGCCGCTCGCTCTCGATCAACAGGTGGGCGGACCCGGTAGCCCGCCACCCGATGTGCTCAGCCCACCTGGCCCGGCGTGGCGCCGCTGGGCCACCATGGCTGCCGTCTTCGCATTTGGTCTGATCGCAGGCGCGTCCGTGTGGGATGCGCGCAGCGACGCCGTCGATCTAGCGGCCGAGGCAAGCGCGGTAAAGCTCGTGGCCGGTTCGGTCATGCCCGACTCTCCAGCGGGTGAAGGTCTGCGCCTTGCTGTGCGCCTGCACAACGCTGGAGCTCGGGACGTGACGGTGCTCGCGTTGCACCTGACGGGTTGGGAGGCACGTGACGAATTTGCTGCTGCCCAGGCCACGACCGTCCCCGCGGCGGGTTGGGCAGATGTCTTCGCCACAGTCCGCCCAGCCTGCAATGCCCCAGTACCGGAACAGTTGGAGGCCCGGGTTCTGACCGAGGCAGGCGAACGACCAGCCGCGATTGCCCTGCCACCCGGGTCAGGCATGCTGGCGTTGATTCTCGAGGCCGAGTGCAGCGGTTGGGCGGCGGGCCCCCTGATCGACTTCAACCCCACTGTCCTACTCCAAACGTACGAGTCAGGAACCCTTCGCATGGTCGTCACTGCGCGAGTGTGGTCGCCTGCGGACGTCGACATCACCGCTGTCAGCGCATCAGATGCGGGGTTCCGAGCAGCGACAAAGGGGTTGCCGGTTTCGATAGCGGCTGGTGCGGAATCATCCGTGCCTTTCGAGCTGGAATGGCACATCGACGACTGTGCTCGGACGGACGAGCTCGGAGAGTTCGCCGTCGACTTCGAGACAAGAACTTCCGACGGCACACCCTCAGTAACGGCTCCCCTGCCGCCTCATGCGATCGCGCTGCTGGGACGTTTCGCCGCCGAGGAGTGTGACGCATGAGTCCACTCGAAAGCCCCACCGCATTGGTCTGGCGCCGGATGCTCGCGCTGGTCACGGCCTTTGCCGTGGGTGGAACGCTGGGTGCGTCCGGGTGGCACCTCTACGAGAACGCGGCCGACCCGGCCGCCACCGATTCGCAGGTCGATCTGCTGGCCGGATTCCCGATGGTTCCGCTCGAGCAGCCAGCTCGTGAGCCGATTGCTGGTCTCCCTCCGATCCCTCGCGAGCTCACGGTCGCCGTATTCAACCTCGGGCAGCGTGAGGTGGCGGTCCTGCAGGCGCGGCCGGCCGGCTGGACGCTGACCGCCGACCTGGAACTCACGCCGGTTGCAGCCTGGGAGTGGACGAACCTGTCGCTCGCGATCGCGCCGGACTGCGAGGAGCCGGCGCGGCCCGAACTTGATCTCGTCGTACGTACAGACGGTGGCGATCGTGACGTGACGATCCCGTTGGTGCCGGACTTCCTGACCTGGCTGCATGGAGAAGCTTGCAGCAATCTTGAACTGACCGGGGTCGCCGTGGACGACGTCGGTGCGATCGCGGTCGAGGAAGAAAGCTTGCGCATGGAGGTGGACATTCGCCACATTCAGCCGACTGGCGCCAGCGAACTCACCGTCACCGCACTCAGCGCTGAGAGCGCTGGTTTCCGCGCTGAGGGCACTGGGCTGCCAGTCACGCTGCGCCCCAGTGACCCGGGGGTGACCATCGAGCTGTTGTGGACCGTTGAGCACTGCGAGCTCACTGACCGACTCGCCGACATCCCGTTGATCGCGCAGATCACAAGCCCCGACTTTGCTGTTCGCGACCAACCGCTGGAGTTGCCAGGTCGCGGTGTGGCTGCGCTGGGCCGGTTCGGCGGCGGCCAGTGCTCCGACCGACCTTAAGGCCCGACCGCGTGACGGACGCCGCCGACTTGGTGCGCTCAGCCCTTCACGCTGCCGGCGGTGAGGCCGGCTACGATCCGCTTCTGGAAGATCAGCGCGATGATGATCATCGGAATGGTGACGATCACGCAGGCGGCCGTGATCGTCCCGATTGGACGCTGGAACGGGACGGCGCCGGTGAATGCTGCGATCGCCACCGGGACCGTCTGGGCGATCTCCGGGTTGCGCGGCGCGAACGTGTTCGCCAGTAGGAACTCGTTCCACGACAGCACGAAGATGATGATCGCCGCCGCGAACACCCCAGGTGCCGCCAGCGGGAGAATCACCCGCCAGAACGCCTGGAACGGGGTTGCCCCGTCAACCCGCGCAGCCTCCTCCAAGTCCTTCGGTATGGACGCATAGAACGTCATTAGAATGAAGATCGTCAACGGCAGCGTGAACGCGGTATACGGGATGTACAGCCCTTCCCAGGTATTGAGCAGGCCCAGATTGCGCCACAGTTCGTACAACGGCGGCACCAGCGCCACCGGCGGGAACAGCGAGACGGCGAGAACGCCGGACAGCAGCAGGATCTTCCGCTTCAGCGGCAGCCTGGCGATCGCGTAGGCGGTCAGCGAGCCGACGAGGATGCAGATGATCGTCGTCGCCCCCGCGACGACGAAGGAGTTGCGCAGGTTCAGATGGAAGTTCTGCCCGAAGACCGCCTCATAGTTCTGCAGCCCGAACGGACCTTGGAATAGGTCAGGGCTGTTCAGCGCACGGTCACCTATCTTGAGGCTGGTCATGATCAGCCAGAAGAACGGGAACAGGCACCAGAGCAGGATGACGCCGAGGAGCGCCGACTTCCCCCAGACCTGCAGCGTCGACCGTTGCTCGACGACTCCCCCCTGACGACGGTTCTTACGAGCCTGGCCGCGTCGCGTGACCTCTTCGACCGGGGCCGGTGCAGTGTCGCTCATTCTTCCCCCTCCGTCCCGATGACGAGATCCCTACCAAGCAGAATGACGAAGATCATTCCAACGCCGAGAACGAGGATGAACGTCAGGGTCGACAGTGCCGCGCCGAAGCCCGGGTTCGGCGTCCGCACGACGAACTCCCGGACCAGGATGGCCAGTGACTCCGTGCCGAACGCCCCTTGCGTCATCACGGCCGGCAGGTCGTAGACCCGCAACGCGTCGACGGTGCGGAACAGGAGCGCGACCAGGATCGCCGGCTTCAGCAGTGGCATGGTGATGAACCAGAACCGCTGGAACATTCCCGCGTCGTCCACCCGGGCGCTCTCGTAAACATCGCCAGGGATCGTCTGCAGCCCGGCAAGCAACAGCAACGCCACGAATGGCGCCGTTTTCCACACGTCGGCGAAAACGACGGCGAAGATCGGCCAGCCCGGTTGGCCGAGCCAGTTGAAGTTGCCGAGCCCGAGCAGGTTGTTGATGAAGCCCGGCGTCACGTTGAACATGAAGAACCACATCTGCGCGGCGATGACCGTAGGGATCACCCACGGCACCAGGATGGCCGCGCGGGTGACCCCGCGGCCACGGAACGCTTGGTTCATGAGCAACGCGAAGCCGAGCCCGATCAGGAACTCGAACGTCACCGACGACACCGTGAAGACGAACGTGAACCAGACGGAGTCCCAGAACCGACCGGACGTGAGCGCGTCGGTGTAGTTCTCGAGTCCGCCAAAGCCCGTCTGCTGCCGCCGGGTGTAGAGAAACAGGCTGATGACGATGGCCCAGATCACTGGGAACAACGCAACCAGCGCCATCAGCAGAACCGAAGGAGCTACAAACACCCTTGCGAGTGCGCGCTCAGACAACCCCTTCCGCTTGGCGGCTCGGGGGCCGCCAGGACCCGCGCCTGCCCGAGTGCCGGGCTCCGGTGCGATCTGCGTGTCGGCCATGACGGCCCCCTTTCACCGCTCCAGCTAGTTACCGACAGTGCCCTCGAGGAAGGCCAGAACTTCTTCGGCAGCGCTACGGGGGTCCCCTTCACCGTTGTACGCGGGGTACAGCGCCCGCTGCATGGTGACGCTGATCTCGTTCCACTGCGGGGCCGGCGGACGCGGCTTGGCCTCGCTGAGGACCTCGCCGAGCAAGGACATCACCGGGTCGTCGGCCAGATCGTCGTACACCGACGCCATGGTGGGAGGCAGCGAGGCCTCGGTGGCAAGCGTGGCCTGGACCTCAGGATCCGTCGCCGCCCACAGCACGAACTCCTTCGCCGCCTCCTTGTTGTTCGAGAACGCGCTCACGGCGTTGTTGAAACCGCCAAGCGCCGAGATGGTGCCCTGCCCGGTGAACGTCGGCAGCGGCGCGATGTCAAAGTTCTCATTGGCCGGGCTGCCAGTGTCTTCCTGGATCAGCGAGTACGCGTACGGCCAGTTGCGCATGAACACCGCGTTGCCGCCCTGGAACTCGTTGCGCGCCTCCTCCTCCATCGAGGTGTTGAACCCAGGCGCGTAGCAGTCGCTGAGCGCGTCGGCCATGAACTCGGTGGCCTGCGTGGCCAGCTCGACGTCGAACAGCACCTCGCTCTGGTCCTCGTTGTAGAGTTCTCCGCCGAGGCCCCAGTAATACTCGAGCCAGTTGACAACGAAGCCTTCATACTGGGCGCCCTGACCGACGAACCCCGCGATGCCCTCGGCGCTTCCGGCCTCCTCGGCCACCTGGCACAGCTCCTCCCAGGTCGTCGGGGGCGTGTCGATCAGATCGGTGCGGTAGTACAGGAACCCGGCGTTCGAGTTGTACGGAGCGGCCCATAGCTCGCCGCCCCAGATTCCGGTCTCGAACGGCCCAGGAAGCGTGACCGCTTCGATGTCGCCGCGGATGTCCTCGAGGCTCTCCAGCCACTCGTTCTCGGAGTACTCACCGGTCCAGATCACATCGACGCCCAGCACGTCGAACCCGCCGGCCTCTGCCTGGAGATCGAGGGCCTGTTGCTCGCGCTGTTCGTCCGCGGCCTCGGGGAGGATCTCGATGCGGATTGGGTTGTCGGGGTTCGCCTCGCTCCACCTCTCCGCGATGGTTTGGTGGACGCCGCCGACCTGGGCCTCTGAGCCGCCGATGGCCCAGACCATCTCGCCACCTTCTGCTTCATCGTCGTCACCGCCGGGCGTGCACGCCGCTGCTAGAAGTGCGAATCCCCCGGCGAGAGATATCCAGGTACTGAAGGTTCTCCGTGTCTTCATCTCGTCCCTCTCCTCGCCGCCGCTATGGGCGGCGCAATTCATTACAAATCACGCACCGTCGGCGACAGGGCGCCGACGATGATCCAGCGCTGGTCAGCGCAGCGCCAGTCCAGTCTCGATGTCGAAGAAGTGCATTTGGTCAGCCCGGAATCCGACATCGACGCGATCACCCACCTTGGGAGCGTCCTGAGGTTCCATCTTCGAGACGAACTGCTGACCGCCTTCGCGGGCCTCGCGCTCCATCTCAGCGAACGCCTCTGGATCGTCCACTGCTTGCCGCATGTCCTCGGTGATGATGGGGGACGCGCTGGTGCCGAAGTGCACCAGCACTTCAGAGCCCAGCAGCTCGACCATCGTCACGTTGCGCTCGGGCATCATCTGGTCCTGCGGGGTTGACCCGTCGGCCCGGAAGAAGTGCTCCGGACGCATGCCTACCGCCACTTTGCCGCCGACGCGGCTTCGCAGACCCGGGTAGCGTTCCAGAGCCTTATCGTTGACCTTGAGCGACGACAGGGTGCCCAGCTTGACGCGGATCTCGCCGTCAACATCGTCGACGGTCCCCTCTGCGAGATTCATCGCGGGCGACCCGATGAAGCCAGCCACGAACAGGTTGTCCGGGTTGTCGTAGAGCGCCTGCGGGCTGTCAACCTGCTGCAGCTCTCCGAGTTTCAGCACCGCCACCCGGTCGCCCATGGTCATGGCTTCGATCTGGTCATGGGTGACGTACAGCGTGGTGACGCCGAGCCGGTTCTGTAGCGCCGCGATCTCCGCTCGCATTTGGACGCGCAGCTTGGCGTCCAGGTTCGACAGCGGCTCGTCCATCAGGAAGGCCTGCGGATTCCGGACGATGGCGCGCCCCATGGCCACCCGCTGCCGCTGACCACCGGAGAGTGCCTTTGGCTTACGGTGCAGGTACTCGGTCAGCCCGAGGATGTCGGCGGCCTTATTGACCCGTTCCTCAATCTCGTTCTTCGGAATCTTGGCCATCTTCAGCGCGAACCCCATGTTGTCGCCCACCGACATGTGGGGGTAAAGCGCGTACGACTGGAACACCATCGCGATGTCCCGCTCACCCGGTGACAGGTCGTTCACGACCCGGTCGCCGATGACCATCTTCCCCTCGGAGATCGTCTCAAGCCCGGCGACCATCCGTAGCGCCGTCGACTTGCCACACCCGGAGGGTCCTACCAAGATCACGAACTCTCCGTCGTCGACCTGGAGGTTCAGATCCTTAACTGCCTCAGTTCCGTCTGGGAACCGCTTCCAGACGCCGTCGAACTCAATCTTTGCCATGGCCGCTCCCTCGCGTCAGGCAAGCTGTACTAGCCGGTGGAGTTGATAATGGTGGCGCGAGGCCGTGGCCGCAAGGGCATCTGAGATACACGTGCTACTCCGTGAGCAGAAACTTCGCCAATTGACCATGCGACTGCTCCCCCATTTGTGCTTCGTTCCAGCGTAGGCTCGCGGTGGGTCGCGGTACAGTCACATCTCAATGACGATCGCGTCTACCACGGGCGGGCGTCCGCTGCCCGGCCACGTGACAGCCCGGCTGCGCGACCACTTGGACCGGATTTACGGACCGGGAGTCGCGGCCGGGACTCTGCCCCGGCTCGTCGGCATGCTCGAGTCGGTCGAGCACAGGCCGCCCCGAGAGCAGTTGTTCGACGAGACCGACGTCCTCCTCATCGCATACGGCGACCAGGTGCGAGAGCCGGATCAGCCGCCGCTGGCCACACTCCGTAGCTTCCTCACGGCCCACGTAGGCGACGTCGTCTCGGGACTCCACCTGCTCCCTCACTATCCCTGGACCTCCGACGACGGATTCGCCGTCGTCGACTACACGGCGGTGGACCCGTCCCTCGGCGAGTGGCGCCACGTCGAAGAGCTGGCAGGCGACTTCCGGCTCATGTTCGACGCGGTCGTGAACCACACGTCCGTAGCCAGCCCGTGGTTCGTCCGGTGGCGGTGCGGCGACCGTGACTACGCCGACTTCTACCTGGCCATTGACCCCGCTACCGATGTGCGTTCGGTCGTTCGGCCGCGCACATCGCCGCTGCTCACACCGTTCTGGACTAGCGACAAAGGGGTCCGGTCGGTCTGGACGACGTTCAGTGCAGACCAAGTCGACCTGAACTACGCCAACCCCGAGGTCCTGCTCGCGGTCACCGAGGTCCTGCTCAGTTACGTGGCGCACGGAGCGGGCCTGCTGCGACTCGACGCCATCGCGTTCCTCTGGAAGGAACTGGGCACCACATGTCTGCACCTGCCGCAGACGCACGAGGTCATTCGGCTGTGGCGCACGGTGCTCGACGCCGTGGCGCCCGGCACGCTGATCGTCACCGAGACCAACGTCCCGCACGCTGAGAACATCACCTACTTCGGGGACGGGACGGACGAAGCGCACCTTGTCTACCAGTTCCCGCTCCCGCCCCTCACGCTGGCGGCCTTCCATGCCGGCGATGTGACGCGGCTTCGAGAGTGGGCAGCGACGCTGCCGCCGCCGAGCCCGCAGGCCACGTTTCTCAACTTCCTCGCCTCGCACGACGGGGTGGGCCTGCGCCCGGTCGAAGGGCTCCTCGGTATGGACGAGATCGACCGGCTCTGCGCAGCGGTCGAGGCCCGCGACGGGCGAGTCTCCTACCGGACCAGTGGAGACGGCTCGGTCAGTCCGTACGAGCTGAACACGGTGTACTTCGAAGCGCTGGCGCCGGCCGCTGCGGACGAAACCCTCGACCGCCAGATCAACCGCTTCAGCTCCGCGCACGCGATACTGCTGGCGCTCGCCGGCGTCCCGGCGATCTACTTCAACTCCCTGTTCGGCAGCCGCAACTGGCCCGAGGGCGCCGACCACACCGGGCGTGCCCGCGTCATCAACCGGCAGCGCTACTCGCGAGCGGCACTCGAGGCGCGGTTGTCTGACCCCGGATCGTTACGGCACGCGGTGTTGAACCGCATGCGAACGCTGATCGAGGCCCGGATGCGCGAGCCGGCGTTTCATCCGAACGCAGCTCAACACGTCTTCGACGCAGGCACTGCACACTTCGCGGTGCAGCGGACGTCGGTCAGCGGTGACCGCACGGTCGTCTGCTTGCAGGACGTCTCCGGACGCCCGGGCCGGGTGCGGGCAATAGCTCCCGACCGGCTGCCCGGTGGCTCCGTTCTCGTCGACGTGCTGGACCGCAGCGAGTTCACAACCGAAGCGGACGGCGTGTTCGACGTCGATATCCCGGCCTATGGGGTGCGCTGGCTGCGGCTCGCCAGATAGGTGCGTTGCCGGCTAGGCGTGGCGGCGGGACTGCACGGTCCGGAACCGGCCCGCCACGAACGCCCCGTCAGTGAATGCCGCGTTCGCTGCCGGGTTCGCACCGGTTCCGTGGAAGTCGGAAAACGCTGCGGACTGGTTGACGAACACGCCACCGGTCAGGTTCATCGACAGGGCGACCCCGGCGTCGATCGCCGCCCGCTCGGTAGCGTCCAGCACCTTCTCGTCCGTCGAGTACACCGACGCGGTCATCGCACCATGATCGCGTACTGTATCGCGGAACAGGTCGATCGACGCATCGGTCGAGTTGGTCGCGATCAGGTACGACACCGGGCCGAAACACTCGGACGTGTACACATCGGAGTCTGCCGCGTCGAGCGCGAGGATCGCCGGAGTTCGGACGGTAGCGTCCGGCCACGCTGGGTGCGTGATTGTGCGGGACGCGAGCACGACGTCGTGTCCGCCCGGCGCCGCCTCGAGTCGCTGCAATACGCCGGCGTTGACGACCGCGCCGAGGATCTCAACGGCCCGGGCATCGTCGCCAAGCAGCTTCTCGACCGCCTGGGCGATGCCGGAGCCGACCTCCTCGAACGACTTGTGGCCCTCGTTGGTGGCAATGCCCTCGCGCGGAATGAAGATGTTCTGCGGCGCCGTGCACATCTGCCCCGTGTAGAGGCTCAACGAGAAGGCGACGTTGCGGCACATCGCGACGAAGTCGTCCGTAGAGTCAATGATCACCGTGTTGACGCCTGACTTCTCGGTGTAGACGACGGCCTGCCGGGCGTTCTCCTCGAGCCATTCGCCGAACCCGCTGGAACCGGTGAAGTCGATGACCTTAACCTCAGGACGGACCGCCAACGTGGCCGCCAACTTGTCAGCGGGATCTTCGGCGGCGAGGGTGACCAGATTGCGATCGAAGCCGTACTCGGCGAGGACCTCCTGGGCAGCCTGTACGGTGATTGCCAGCGGCAGGACGGCCCCCGGATGCGGCTTGACGACCACGGCGTTTCCGGTGGCCAGCGACGCGAACAAACCGGGCCAGGAGTTCCAGGTCGGGAACGTGTTGCAGCCGATGACCAGCCCGACCCCGCGTGGCGCGACATGGAACGTCTTGACCATCCGGAGCGGCTCGCCCTTGGCGGGCTTTTCCCACAGAGCGGTGGCCGGCGTCCGGGACTGCTCCTCGTAGGCATACGCAACGGCTTCGAGTGCTCTGTCGAGTGCGTGGGCGCCGCCGGCCTGAAAGGCCATCACGAACGCCTGCCCCGACGTGTGCATCACCGCATGTGCCAGCTCGAAGCTGCGCGCGTGGAGGCGAGCGAGAATTTCCAGGCAGACTGCCGCTCGACCGCCAGGGCCGGCTTCACGCCAGCCGGGCATGGCAGCCTGCGCGGCACTCAGCAGGTCGTCCAACGCCTCGGATGAGTTCGGGACGCGTGGATACGTGACGCCCAGTTTGGGACCGAACGGGCTGGTCTCGGTAGCGACCCGGCCGTCGGCTCCGGGCGTCTCGAGCGGAAAGTCCTTGTCCAGCAGAGCCTCGTAGGCGGCCTGGCCCTCGGGTGCCGCCGTTTCGCCGTAGACCCGCGGGCTCGGTGACTCGGGATACGCCGAGTAGTACGTCCGGGTACGGATCGCGCTCAGCGCGTCGTCAAGAGTTTGCTGATGACGGGTGATGAGCTCGTCGATGGACACGGCTACCTCCGGCGCGAACAAGGCGGCGAGATGTGACAAGGCTGGGCTGTACCGCTCCTACTGTGTCATAGCCGAGGCGATTGGCCCCACTGCGTGCCTTGCTGATCAGTGACGCTGCGTCACCAAGATCATGCTGCGGCCGGAGTAAGTGGTCGATCCGTCCGATTTGCCGGGCCGTCAGACGCCTTTCTCCGGCCGCAGCATGATCTTGGCCTTCACAGCAGTCGCGCCTGGGTGCGGTCAGCGGGTGGTTGCGTCCTCTGCAGTGGCGGCCGCAATCATCGCGTCGATCTGGTCCTCGATCCACGCAACGATCTCAGCGCGGCGCTCCGGAGTCGACAGCTCCGGATCGTCGCTGACGCTCAGCATCACCCGAACCACGTCGTCCTCGTCGTTGACGTACATCACCCACAGCTCATCGTGCGGGACTGACTGTGAGTGATCGACGGAGGTTGACCACCGAAGGTAGACCGGCTCACCCGCCGGAGTCGTCGACTCGTCACACGAGCCTCTCTCCCGACCCTTTTCGGTCATCTCGTGACACACGTCGTCGAGGAACACTCCGGGATGGTCGGGAATCACATCGCGGGTCATCATGATGTACGCGTAGCCGGTCGGTAGCTCGGCTGCATTCTCCGCGTGGGTAGTACTTCCGGCCCGTACCCCAAGCGAGTCGTCTCCGGCGGCGCCCAACCGCTGCCAAGAGCATCGACAAGGCGCCGGCTGGCTGCCGACATGCTGTCACGGAACTCCTTGACCTCGCGCCGCTGCAAACTCGGTGAACTCCGCATCTGCCGGCATGCTGACTCCGTTCGTCGTCCTCGCCCTCAATGACGCGTCAGCACACCAATCGCGTTACAGCGCTGGGGCGCAACTGCTCCAGCCAAGGCGTGGCTGAGGATGTTATGCCGCCGATGCCCCATCCACCCGCGAGAGCGCCCACACGGCCCGAACGAGTGCGGCAGACTCGCCTCATGGCACCGCTCGACCTCAACACCCCCGTCGGTATCGTCGGGGCCGGCACGATGGGTGCCGGCATCGCGCAGGTGGCCGGCGTGGCTGGCCACCAGGTTCGGATCCATGACGACATTCCAGGCGTGGCGGCCGAAGCGATAGACCGGATTCAGCGGCAGTTGACGAGGTTGGCCGACAAGGGCCGACTGGACGCCCGCACAGCAGAACGTGCCGGCGCCGCGCTGACCGCCGTCGGCTCGATCACCGACCTGGCCGGCTGCGGCTTGGTCGTCGAAGCGATCGTCGAAGACTTGACGGCCAAGCAAGAGCTGTTCACGCGACTGGAGACGGTGTGCGGTCCCGACGCCATTCTCGCGAGCAACACCTCGTCGCTTTCCATCACCGACATCGCTGCCGACCTCGAAAGCCCGGAACGAGTGGCCGGGCTGCATTTCTTCAACCCGGCTCCGCTCCTTCCGCTGGTCGAGGTTGTTCGCGGCGAAGCGACCAGTCAGGCGATTGCCGACGTGCTGTCGGACACCGCCGCGGCGTGGGGTAAACAGCCGGTGCAGTGCACGTCGACGCCCGGCTTCATCGTCAACCGGGTTGCCCGTCCGTACTACGCGGAGGCGTTCCGTCTCCTCAGCGAAGACGTCATCGACCCGCCAACGCTCGATGCCGTCCTTCGCGAAGCCGGCGGTTTCCGGATGGGTCCGTGCGAGCTGACCGATCTGATCGGGCAGGACATCAACGCAGCCGTCACGCGCAGTGTGTGGAAGGCGTTCGATCGCGATCCGCGCTTCGAGCCGTCCGAGTTTCAGGACGCGATGGTGGCCGCCGGTCGGCTGGGCCAGAAGTCTGGCGGTGGCTTCTACGAAGGCACGAGCAAACCCGAGCCGGCAACCGCCGGGCCGTGCCCGCAGCCGGACCATGTGACCGTCAACGGTGGCGGCGGGCCGTTGGAAGCGCTGGTGCAACGGCTGGAGCGATCCACCGTCCTGGTGCGCCGCTCACGTGACTTCGGCCCGATCCGGATCAGGCCGGCTGACGACGTCGTGATGCAGCTGACCGACGGCCGTACCGCTGCCCAGGTCACGGCAGAAACCGGGCAGACCACGATCGTTATCGACCTCGCTCTCGACTTCGCCACGGCGCAGCGGATCGCCATCGCCGCACCCGTCGGGGCTCCACCGCCGGCAGTCGAGGTGGCGGCCGGCTGCCTGCAAGCGGCCGGCGCCGACGTGACCGTGCTGGCCGACACACCAGGCCTGGTCGTCGCGCGGACGGTGGCGATGCTCGCGGCTTTCGGCTCGGACGCCGTCGCGGCCGGCGTCGCAAGTGCCCAGGACGTCGACACGGCGATGCGGCTCGGCGTGAACTACCCACGCGGGCCGGTCGAGTGGGGCGAGGACCTCGGCTGGGACTGGGTCGTGGGCGTGCTCGACGCGCTGAGTGCGCTCGACGCCCGTAGATACCGCGTCCCCGAGCACCTTTGCCAGCCGGCCCCCGAAGCCGCCAACAATGGCTGACGACGCCGGCCTGTCGCCGCAGGCGCTGGCCGAGCGGTCCGCGGCGGCCATGTGGGCGCAGGACGCTGCTTCTCAAGCTATGGGCATGTCCCTGGACGAGGTCCGGCCGGGATACGCGCGGTTGACCATGCGCGTACGGGACGACATGGTCAACGGCCACCGGATCTGCCATGGCGGGCTCGTCTTCGCGCTCGCCGATTCGGCGTTCGCGTTTGCGTGCAACTCCTACGGGCCGGTGACTGTCGCCCAGGACTGCGACATCGTGTTCGTCCTTCCCGCTCGACTCGGCGACGTGCTGACCGCGGAGGCGATCGAGCGCCATCGCTACGGGCGGAACGGAATCTACGACGTCACAGTGCGCCGCGACGCTGAGGTCGTCGCCGAGTTCAGAGGACGCTCGCGCGAACTCCGCGACCGAAACGTGTGACACCAGCACGTTAGGCTGGTGGCGTGACGACAGAGGCATACCTGGTCGACGGCGTACGCACGCCGATTGGTCGGTACGGTGGCGCGCTGGCGGCCGTGCGTCCCGACGATCTCGCTGCGCACGTACTGCGGGCACTGACAGCCAGGCACGACGGCGTCGACCCGGCCGCAGTGGACGAGGTAGTGCTCGGCTGCGCCAACCAGGCCGGCGAAGACAACCGCAACGTCGCCCGGATGGCCGTGCTGCTGGCCGGCCTGCCCGATTCCGTGCCGGCGGTCACCGTCAACCGGTTGTGCGGCTCAGGCATGGACGCGCTGGGCTACGCGGCCCGGATGATCCGGTCCGGGGAGGCCGACGTCGTCATCGCCGGTGGTGTCGAGTCGATGTCGCGCGCACCGCTCGTCATGCCCAAGTCCGAGGGCCCGTACGACCGCGGTCAGGCCAGGATCTACGACACCACGCTCGGCTGGCGATTCATCAATTCCGCACTGGAAGAGCAGTACGGCACCGAATCGATGGCCGAGACCGCGGAGAACGTGGCCGACGAGTACGGCGTGAGCCGAGCCGACGAGGACGCGTTCGCGCTGCGCAGCCAGGAGCGGGCCGCCAAGGCGATCGCCTCGGGCCGGCTGGCCGCCGAGATTGTGCCCGTCAGCGTGCCCCAACGGCGAGGCGCTCCCACCGTCGTCGACACGGACGAGCATCCCCGCGAGACGTCCCTCGACAAGCTTGCCGCCCTGCGCCCGGTCGTGCGAGACGGCGGAACTGTCACCGCCGGAAACGCGTCCGGCATCAACGACGGTGCGGCCGCGATGCTCGTCATGAGTGGGGCGGCGATCGAGCGCTACGGCGCGACCCCGCTGGCCAGGATCGCGGGACTGGCGACCGCCGGTGTGCCGCCTCGAGTGATGGGCGTCGGTCCGGTACCTGCAACGCGCAAGCTGCTCGGCCGGTTCGGTCTCGACGCGCACGATACGCAGGCGATCGGTGTCGTCGAACTGAACGAGGCGTTCGCTGCGCAGTCGCTGGCCTGCCTGCGTGAGTTCGGCATCCCCGACGACGCGGAGCACGTGAACCCCAACGGCGGGGCGATCGCGCTCGGTCATCCGCTGGGCATGAGCGGTGCGCGAATTGCCCTCACGGCCGCACTCGAGATGCGCCAGCGCGGTGTCCGCCGCGCGCTGGCCACAATGTGCATCGGCGTCGGGCAAGGCATCGCCACGCTGCTCGAACGACCCTGAGCTGAAAATCGGACGCATACCTGCAGTAATGCCGGGTATGTGCGCTCATGACGGCCGGAAGCGTCACCGACTCGCGTCGGGCCGCCCACACTGACCAGGCCGGCGAGAGATCCCGCCGCCCGGGGCGGTTCGCGACGTTGAAGCAAGCGTGGGTGGCAGCGAGGGAAGACCGACTGCCGCTCGTCGCAGCGGGCGTGGCTTTCTACGCGTTTTTGTCGATCGTTCCGGCACTGGTCGCTGCGGTACTGATATATGGGCTGGTCAGCGATCCTGCACAGGTCACAGAACAGGTGGAGACGTACGCGTCGGCATTGCCGTCGAGTGCCCAGAATCTGCTCAGTGAGCAGATGTCCACTCTGGCCGAGATGCCGCGCCAGTCGTTGAGCATCGGATTAGTAATCGCCCTGGCCATCGCGTTGTGGTCAGCATCCAATGGAACGGCCAACATGATCATGGCCGTCAATCACGCCTACGGCGGCGAGCAGGAACGCGGATTCGTCAAACGCAGAGCGATGGGGCTGCTGTTCACGTTGGGTGCCATCATCTTCGTGGTGACCGCGGTGGCTTTGGTGGCCGCGGTTCCGGCCATTCTCAACGCGCTCAACTTGCCCGGCTGGGTCAACGTCCTGGTCCAGATCGCGCGCTGGATCGCCCTCGTGTTGGCCGTCGTGACGGCACTCAGTGTGCTGTATCGCTGGGCACCCGAACATGGCTCCGGCCGCTGGAAGTGGCTGTCGTTCGGTGCCATCGTGGCGACGCTCATCTGGATCGTCGTATCGGTCGGCTTCTCGGTGTACGTCGACAACTTCGGCAATTACGCGCAGACGTACGGGTCGCTCGCCGGCGTGGCCGTCCTCCTGCTGTGGCTGTGGCTCAGCACCTACGCCGCACTGTTCGGTGCTGAGATCAACGCGGAAAACCTCCGCCACCGTGAACCTGAGCCCGCCGACGAGCGGTAATCGCGGGCCGCTTCTGCGCGCCGGTGGTGAAGCATGCAGGGGACGTTATCCCCACACCAGCGCGTGGGCAGGGTCTTCCAGCAGAGCAGCCACGTCGGCGAGGAACCGCGACCCCTGCTCTCCATCGACCAGACGGTGATCGAAGGACAACCCGAGCGTGGTGACCCACCGCGGCTTGACCTTGCCCTTGTGCACCCACGGCTGCTGCTTGATCGCCCCGAAAGCCATGATCACCGCCTCGCCGGGCGGCAGAATCGGCGTCCCGGTGTCGACTCCGAACACTCCCACGTTCGTGATCGACATCGTCCCGCCCATCATGTCGGCGGGCGGTGTCTTGCCCTCACGTGCAGTCGCCGCCAACTCGTTGATCGCCACGGCGAGTTCGCGCAGCGACAACTGGTCGGCGTCCTTGATGTTCGGGACGACCAATCCGCGGGGTGTGGCCGCGGCGATACCAAGGTTGACGTACCGCTGCATGACGATCTCGCCGGCGTCTTCGTCCCATCGGGCGTTGACGTCCGGCGTCCGCCGTGCCGCGATGCACATCGCCCGGGCCAGCACGGCCAGCGGAGACAGCTTGACGTCGCGGAATTCCCGCGACTCTCGAAGCCGGTCGATCAGCCGCACCGTCCGCGTGACGTCGACCGTGATGAACTCGGTGACGTGCGGCGCGGTGAACGCAGACTTCGCCACGTTCGCCGCCGTCATCTTGCGCACCGAACGGATTGCGATGCGCTCCTCGCGTGGCAGACCGTCCCACCCGTCGCCGGTGCGGACCTGCCGGGCTGGAGCGGCCGGTGCAACGCCCGACGCTGCGGCCTGGACGTCGTCCCGCGTGATAGTCCCACCCGGGCCGGACGGCGTCACGATGCGGAGGTCCACTCCGAGGTCCTTGGCCAGTTTGCGGACTGGCGGCTTGGCGAGCACGCGCACGTTCTGCGGGACGGCGCCGGTCGCATCATGGTCGGCCTTAGCGGTCGGCGGTTGTGCGGCCTCAGCCGCCACGGGCTCTGGTTCGGCCGAGAACGCCGCCGAAACCGCAGCCTCCGCGGCCTTGCGAGGACGGCGCTTGGCCGAGGTCGACCGGGGGCCGTATCCCACCAGGACGGCTTGCCGCTCCTCGGCCGGCTTCTCGCCCTGCTCCGCCGGCTGCGGTACGAGGTCCTCGCCCCCGCCACCGGTCTCAGCCGGTTTGGCCGGAGCAGCGCCAGTGCCGACCGAGATGATCGGGGTACCGACCGGGACGGTCGTACCCTCCTCGACGAGGAGGTCCTCGACCACGCCGGCATACGGTGATGGCAACTCGACGAGCGATTTGGCCGTCTCGATCTCGACGATGACGTCGTTGACCTTGATGGTGTCGCCCGGCTTGACCTTCCACGAGACGATCTCAGCCTCAGTCAGGCCTTCCCCGACGTCGGGGAGCTTGAACACCTGGCTCATGCTCGCACCTCCCTCAGTACGCCAGCAGGCGGTCGACGGAGTCGAGCACCCGGTCCAGGTCGGGCAGGTACTCCTCCTCGACCCGGGCCGGCGGATATGGGGTGTCATACCCGGTGACCCGGGCAACCGGCGCCTCGAGCGAGTAGAAACACTCCTCCGTGACGCTCGCCGCGATCTCGGCCCCGATGCCGAGCGTCCGCTGTGCCTCGTGCACCACGACGCAGCGGCCGGTCTTGCGCACCGATTCGTAGACCGTGGTCAGGTCGAGGGGTGACAACGAGCGCAGATCGATGACTTCGATCGAGCGGCCCTCCTCAGCGGCCGCGGCGGCAGCGTCCAGGCACGTCTTGACCATAGGTCCGTACGCCAGAACGGTCGCATCGGTGCCGGACGCGACGACGCGCGCCTTTTCGAGCGGACGATCCGGCAAGCCTTCGGTGTCCACCTCGGCCTTATCCCAGTAGCGCCGCTTCGGCTCGAAGAACAGCACCGGATCGTCCAGCTGAATCGCCTGTTGGATCATCCAGTACGCGTCGACCGCGTTGGAGACCGACACCACCTTGAGGCCGGGCGTGTGCGCAAAGTAGCCCTCCGGGCTTTCACTGTGGTGCTCGACCGCGCCAATTCCTCCGCCGTACGGAATTCGGATCACGATCGGGACGCGTAATCGGCCACCGGACCGGAAGTGCATCTTGGCGACCTGGGACACGATTTGGTCGTACGCCGGGAACACGAAACCGTCGAACTGGATCTCGCAAACCGGCCGGTAGCCGCGCAGCGCCAGACCAACGGCGGTGCCGACGATGCCGGACTCGGCCAGTGGCGTGTCGATTACCCGGTCTTCGCCGAAGTCCTTCTGCAGGCCGTCCGTGATCCGGAAAACGCCGCCGAGCTTGCCGACGTCCTCACCCATGACCAAGACCTTGTCGTCCGCTTCCATAGCCCGGCGGAGGCCGGCGTTGATCGCCTTGCCAAGAGGCATTGTCGTGGTCATCGTGCCTCCTCGTCGGCAAACGACTCCAGGTATGCGGCCATCTCGTCGCGCTGCGCGACGAGCGCCGGGGTCGGCTCCACGTACACGTGATCGAAGATCGAGATCGGCGTTGGATCCGGCATCGACCGGCACGCGGACCGCAAGTGCTCGGCGAGTTCTTCAGCCTCGGTGTCAATCGACGCGAAGAAATCCTGATCGGCCGCACCGGACCGGGTGAGATACGCCTTGACGCGCTCGATCGGGTCCTTCAGCTTCCAGTGCTCGAGTTCGGACGCCGACCGGTACCGGGTCGGGTCATCGGTGGTGGTGTGGGCACCCATCCGGTAGGTAAACGCCTCGATCATCGTCGGGCCTTCACCGTCCCGAGCCCACTGCAACGCCTGCCGGGTCACCGCGAGACAGGCCAGCACGTCATTGCCGTCAACACGAGTTCCCGGGAAGCCGAATCCGGCTGCGCGCTTGTACAGCGGTACCCGGCTTTGCCGTTCAAGTGGCTCGGAGATCGCCCACTGGTTGTTCTGGCAGAAGAACACGACGGGAGCGTTGAACACCCCGGCCCAGATGAACGACTCGTTGACGTCGCCCTGGCTACTGGCACCGTCACCGAAGTAGGCGATCACCGCGGTGTCGCGATCCGGGTCTCCGGTCCCGACCACGCCGTCACGCTGCACTCCCATCGCGTAACCCGTGGCGTGCAGCGTCTGGGCGCCGACGACGATCGTGTAGAGGTGGAAGTTGTTCTCACGTGGGTCCCAGCTGCCCTGGTCGACACCGCGGAACAGGCCCAACAACGACGCCGGATCGACGCCGCGGCACCAGGCCACTCCGTGTTCGCGGTACGTGGGGAATACGTGGTCCTGCGGGCGCAGTGCTCGGGCCGAACCGACTTGGGCGGCTTCCTGGCCGAGCAGCGATGCCCACAGGCCCAGCTCGCCATGCCGCTGGAGAGCAACGGCCTCGGTGTCGACCCGCCGCGCGAGAACCAGGTCACGGTAGAAGCCACGGATGTCGTCATCCGTGACGTCGGCGATCAGTGGGTCGTACTCCTCACTGGCGACGCGCTCACCTTCCGGAGTGAGCAGCTGAACCAGTGGGTGGTCGCTATCGGGGGGCGGTCCGGCCGCCGTCCCGGGTGTTTCGACGGTCATCGCGTCTCCTTCACGTCGTGCGGCCCTGCGGGATCTCCGCCAGTAGGCCGTCGTGCCGCGGCTGGTAGTCGACACCGGCGCACTGTGGGTGGGTGACCGGGGTCGCGCGTCAGCGGCCGGCGCGCCGACCGCTCGTAGGTTGTTGACGTTCACGGTACAGAGTACGGCGGCGCTCGTGGCGCCAGACCCGGGTACAAACCGGTCACTTCGCAGTTGGCCGGTACCGACAAGTAGCAGGCCGTCCACGTACCGCGGGCCGACCCCTCCGACGTTCGATGACGCTGGCACCCCACCGTCCATTGAGCGCTGCTGCCCGGGCTGGTTAGGGTGGCGGACCGTGGGTGACTTCAGCGACGCCACCGCCGTCCGCCAGCTCGAGCCCGGCCACTATGCCGCTGAGATCGACGGAGGCTGGTCCGTCGGCGAGGTACCCAACGGCGGGTATCTGCTGGCCCTGGTCATGCGCGCTTTCCTCACCGAATCGAGCCAGCCGCACCCGGTTGCGACCAACGCCCAGTTCCTAGTGCCCCCGAAGGCTGGGCCGGCCACCATCCGGGTCGAGACGCTGCGCGTCGGCCGTACGACCGGAACGCTCCACGCGACGTTGATCCAGGACGGCACGCCGCTGATGCATGTGACCGCCACCACCGGCGACCTGGATCCCCGATCCGTCCCAGAGTGGAGCGGGCCGACTCCTGAACCGGTCGCAGACCTGGACGATTGTGTGCACGCCCGCGTCGACCTGCCTGATGGCACCCACGTCGGACTGCTCGAGCACGTCGACCTTCGACTCGATCCACAGACGCTCGGCTGGTTCTCCGGCCGGCCGGCAGGTTCACTCGCGATGCGGGGTCACCTGCGGCTCATGGACGGCAGCCAACCCGACCCGCTGGTCCTCGCCCTTGCCGTGGACGCGCTGCCTCCCACTGTCTTCGGCCTGGGCCGGCTGGGCTGGGCGCCCACCGTCCAGTTGTCGCTGCTCAACAGGGCGCTGCCGGCGGCCGGCTGGCTGACGGTGTACCTGCGCGGACGCCTGCTGCGGGACGAGTGGTTCGACGAGGAGGCTGAGGTGTACGACGCCAACGGCGACCTGGTCGCACAGTCGCAGCAACTCGCCCGCGTCAGGGTCGCCTAGTCGGCGCCGCAAGGCGGCCAGGACCGCTCGGGCGGGCCTGGCAGGCCGCACGCGCGTAGCATCAAAACGGCGATGGCGGCATGTCGCTGCTCAACGGCCGAAATCCGCTGTTCTTGAGGCGTCCCGGCGCCGCACAATAGACAGTGGTGTCAGTATCGAAGTGTTAGGACGGTCATGGCAGAGCGGGTTCGGAGATCGACAAGCGCCGCAGTGTGGCTTGCTCTCGTCACGGTCTACATCATTTGGGGCTCCACGTACCTGGCCATCCGGGTCGTCGTGGAGTCTGGAATCCCCCCGATTCTAGGCATGGGCGTCAGGTTCCTCGTCGCGGCTGCGATCATGATGGCAATCCTGGCCGCCCGCGACGGCTTCTCGTCCCTCAAGATCAGCTGGATCGAGCTTCGCGGTGCCGCAATCATGGGTCTGCTGCTCCTCGCGGGTGGCAACGGACTCGTGGCCATCGCGGAGCAGACGGTCCCCAGCGGTTTGGCCGCGCTGATCATTGGCGCCGTTCCGCTCTGGTTCGTATTGCTGCGCTTCAGCGGCGGTGACCGCCCGCGTGCGCTCACCTGGTTCGGCGTGCTCGTTGGCTTCGCCGGCATCGCCGCGATCAGCCTGCCACGCGGTGGCATCGACGGCGTCGAATACTGGGGTGTCGTGCTGCTGCTGGCTGCCACGATCTCGTGGGCCATCGGCTCGTATCTGTCACCTCGACTGCATCTACCCCGCCAGACGATGGTGGCGGTGAGCTACGAGATGTTGGCCGGCGGCGCCCTGATGACGGCCGGTTCGGTGCTGTTCAGCGACACCCGGACGTTCGAGGTGGGGGACGTTACGGCTGACGGTTGGATCGCTCTGGGGTACCTCGTGGTGTTCGGCTCCCTGCTGGGCTTCACCGCGTACGCTTACGCACTGGCCAACGCACCGCTGTCGCTCGTCGGGACGTACGCCTACATCAACCCCGTCGTGGCGGTGATCCTGGGCTGGGCCATTCTCGCCGAACCGATCACGGCCGTGGTAATCGGCGGCGGCACGCTCGTCGTCATCGGCGTCGCGCTGGTGGTCAGCGCCGAGAGGCCGCGCCAACCCAAGCCGGAACCGACAACACCGGTACCTGATCGGGTGCGCTCATAGCGCCCTCCGGGGCGGCACATCCACTCCCCTGCGGTGCACGTGTCCGCCCCAGAGGACGTGACTCTAGTCAAGACGGCAAGTCAACGTGAAGTCAAATCATGTGACATCCCGGCGGGCGCTTTGTTCAGGCAACCGGAAGCTCCACGGCGGCCACCGGACCGACACCGGCCACCGGCGACACCCGAACGGCGACAAGTGCACGATCGTAAGCGTCCAATGTCTCGTCGATGCGCCCAAGATCGCGGTAAAGGTCGCCGAGCTCACGCCACGCTGCTGCGGCCTGACGTGAAGCGCCCATCGCCTCGAGCATGGTCGCGGCGGCGCTGCACTGCTCCAGCGTCTGATCGGATTTGCCTTGCTCGCGCAGGATGCGCCCGAGCAGGAGCCGAGCCCGGGCGGACTCGATCCGGGGCTGGTCGCCGAGCCTAGCCAGCGATTCCTCGGCGGCTGCCTGGGCTTCGTCGAGGCGTCCGAGAGCCAACAGAGCCCGCGCCCGTTCAGTTGCGTAGTAACCCAAGTCGACCGCGCCGCCGTGCACGTGGATCTCATGCTCGACGTTATCGAGCAGATCGAGGGCATTCTCAGCGTCGGGTGGAGACTGCTGGAGCAACAGCCAGGCGTAGCACACCCGCAGCCGGGCAAGATTGCGCCGGTCGTCACTCTCACCGAAAAGCGCCAAGGCCCGATCGACCAGCGACAACGCCTCGCCGACGTGACCACGCGACTCAGCAAGGAGGGCAGCATTCCAATATGCGGCGCCACGAGAGTGCGGCGCGCCGGACGATTCTGCACCGCGGATCACATCCGCCGCGAGGACGGTCGCGCGAGCGAGGTCGCCGCGTTCGTAGTAGCCCATCAGCACTGTGCAGCCCAGGCGAACGAACTCGTCCGTGCCCTCAAGGCCCAACTCCGCCGCCGACTGCATGGCCTCTTCGCCAGTGTGGATCGCCATGTCGAGGTCGCCCGCCTCGTGGTAACACCTGGACAACGCCTCGGCGACATCCATCCACGGGTGGACGTTCGGCTCACGCCGTGCTTCTTCGGCAAGCTCGCCAAGAATTCGGAGCGATTCTTCGAGGTCGCCCTTGCGCTCGGCGGCGATGGCCCGGCCCATGCGCACCCGCCGATGCTGTTCATCGTTCAGACCCGGGTCACCTTCAAGCGCGGCGAACCGCTTGTACGCGTCCTCGATTTCGCCGCGATGCAGGGCGACCTCCGCGTGGCCCAAGGCAAGCCGGGCCCGGCGCCGTACCTCAGCATCGATTCCGTCGAGCAGGTAGCCAGGATCAACACCCAACCGTTCGGCGATGTGCGCCAGCGCGGCCGGTGCGGGCTGCCGGCGGCCGCTCTCTACCAACGAGAGGTAGCTGGGCGAGAGCATCCCGGCGGCGACCTCGGCCTGAGTCAGTCCAAGCTCAAGACGGCGGGCATGGATCCGGCGACCGACCAACGACTCCGCATGGGAGTCCGAAGTCTGGGATGGCTCTCTGACTTCCACTTGACGATATGCCATAACACCATTTCACTACGAGGTGTCATGTCTGCGCTAGTCCCTTGCCATGAGGAGTTGAGATGGTCCGGAGAGCAGTAGTCCGTCTCGTTGCCGCAACCCTCACCATCGTTGCCATATCGGTAGCGCTGGCCTCACCCGCAGCTGCGACCTGGTTAGGTCCGCTGGGGTGCTGCTAGCTCCCGAGCGTCGCGGTCGACGGCTTTCCGTTTTCGCCCCCCGAATCGGATAGCCGCTCGCAGAAGCCCCGGCAGGAGTGAGATCCATCGGATCGCTCTTGCCGGGGCTTTTGTCGTGCAGGCTGGCTGCTTGAATCGGCCGACCTGCTACCTCGAGCGCGCTCGCCAATCCGCGGTCACCTTCAGCAGGCGGTCGCTCGCCTCGGGTTCAGCGACTGTGATGCGGCATCCTTCGCCGGCGAACGGACGCACGACGATGCCGGCGGCTTCGCACGCCCCGGCGAATTCAGTCGTCTGATCTCCCAATGCCAGCCAGACGAAGTTGGCCTGGGTGTCAGGGACGTCCCACCCTTGCTCGAGAAGCGCTGACCGGACCCTGTCGCGTTCTGCTATGAGTCTTTCCACGCGCTCGGCCAGTGTGTCCTCACGCCGCAGAGATTCGATGGCAGCTTGCTGCGCCACGCCGCTTACGCCGAACGGCACCGCGGTCTTGCGCAACGCGTCGGCAACCGACTCGTGCGCTATCGCGAATCCGACCCGCAACCCGGCCAATCCGTAGGCCTTGGAAAACGTCCGCAGTACGCAGACGTTCGGATGGTCACGGTAGATCTCAATGCCGTCGACGGCGTCCTGATCACGGATGAACTCGCGATACGCCTCGTCCACGACGACCAGGACGTCGGAGGGCACCCGCTGGAGGAACGTGCGCATCTCGTCTCGATGCACCGCCGGACCGGTCGGGTTGTTCGGCGAGCAGACCAGAACGAGCCGGGTTCGATCGGTAACGGCCGCCGCCATCGCGTCCAGGTCGTGTCGGGCGCCCGGAGCCAGCGGGACCCGCACCGATTCCGCTCCCGAGATTCCGACCACGATGGGGTAGGCCTCGAAGGACCGCCACGCGTATACGACTTCGTCACCATCAGCCGCCGTCGCCTGGATGACCTGCTGGAGCACGCCGACACTGCCGGTTCCCGTGGCGATGTGGGCAGCCGGCACATCGAACCGGTCCGCGAGTGCCTCGACGAGGCCGGTGGCGAACATGTCCGGGTAGCGGTTCATCGAACCGGCCGCTTCGATCGCGGCTTCGAGGACGCCCGGAAGGGGCGGATACGGGTTCTCGTTCGACGAGATCTTGTACGCGATCTGGCCGCTGCTGGCAGCGGGCCGGCGTCCCGGCTTGTACGAGGGCAGACTGTCGAGGGCGTGACGCAATCGAGGACTATCCGACGGCATGCCGTCACAATAGGCCACGACTCGCCACCTGCGAGCCGGCACCTGCAGCCGCGCACAAGACTTTTGGATCGGCCCGGTACCCAGGGGTGCGGCGACCACAGGTATTGGTCTACGCTCCGGCCATGTCGCTGATCATTCGGCTCGTCGTCAACGCGGTAGCGCTATGGGTCGCCACCGTCATCGTCAGCGGAGTCGAAATCGAGAGTGCCTCGACTCAGGAGCAGGTCCTCACGTTGCTGGTGGTGGCTGCGATCTTCGCCCTCGTCAACGTGGTGGTACGGCCAATCGTCAAGCTGCTGTCGTTGCCGCTCTACGTGCTCACGCTCGGGCTGTTCACGTTCGTCGTCAACGCCCTCATGCTGTTGCTGACATCGTGGATCGCCGATCTGTTCGACGTGCCATTCAGCGTCGACGGGTTCTGGGCCGCGGTGCTCGGTGGCCTGGTGGTCGCGTTCGTCAGTTGGCTACTAAACCTGCTGTTGCCGGACTAGACCGGAACGCCGTTATTGCCGGAATACAACGATCCGGCGAGTCGGAGTTCACTACGGCTCCGCCGTGCCGTACCGTTGTGGCCACTTCCTGCACGATCGAGGGGTTGTCGTCATAACCGCCGGCGGCCTACGGGGGATGGTCGTGCCGACCTCGCGTCCTAAGGCAGGTGAGTAGACATGACGAGCGGCTTCGGCTCTGTGGGCTCCGTACTGACCGAACGCCCCCCGTCCGACGAGCTTCTGGTTACGCCAGTCGCCCGTGGCGCCGTCGCTAATCCCCCGTCCCACGACACGCAGCGGCCGCCACAAGCCTCGCCGCAGCGGGATCGTTATCCGGTTCAGCACCTAGCACCGACACACCATCCGCCGCGTGGTCATCACTCGCTGCTTACCGAACAAGCTCCGCTCACCCAGCAATCACTGCTTCCCGAACCTGCACCGCCTGCTCCACCTGCCGCACCGGTGCAATCGGCGCCCTCGTCCCAGCCGGATCGCGGCAAGTCGACCGGCAACCGGGCGTGGTACGACAGCCTCCTGAGCGGGCGCGAGTACGACGTCGTTTACGACGACGCCGAGGGCTACCCGTTGCTCGCCTTCGCCGATGGCCAGTGGTACGACGTCACGTCGTTCAGCCCGCGACCCGTGTCCGTGCGGTACGCCATTCATCTGGACCCCGCATGGGCCGGTGCGGTCGTACAGACGGTCTGCAGCTGGACGCGCAGCAATCCGAACCACGACCGTTCTTTCGAACTCGCTACCGAGCTAGCCCTGGCAGTGGGCGAGCTGGCGCGGCTGGCGAGTAGCTGATCGACAGCGTTCCAGCAAGGATGTCGTGACGTATCGCATCTGCCTGGTATGTCTGGGCAACATCTGCCGGTCACCGATGGCGGAGGTTGTCATCCAGCACCGGCTGGAGAAAGTCGGGCTCAGCGACCGGGTCAGCGTGGAGTCCGCCGGCACTGGAGCCTGGCACGTCGGTGAGCCCGCCGATCCGCGCGCGCTCGCTGCACTCCGCGAGCGGGGTTACGACGGGACATCTCACCGCGCTCGCCAATTCGCGGCCAACTGGTTCAGCCAGTACGACCTGATTCTGGCCATGGACCAGGACAACTACGCCGAGCTCACCCGGCTCGCAGCAACTGAGGGCATCGATGCCGATATCCGGCTGCTCCGGTCGTACGATCCGGCTGCCCGGGCATCGGGCGACCTCGACGTTCCGGATCCGTACTACGGTGGCGCAGATGGGTTCGCGCACGTGCTGAACCAACTCGAGCGCGCCGCGGACGGACTTGTCGAGTCGCTGCAGGAGGAGCTGGGTGATCGCTGAGCAGCTGAGCCGTCTGGTCGGCGAGCGGATCGTGAACCTCGACCCGGTCGGCGGCGGCGACATCTGCGAGGCGAAACGCGCGAGGCTGGCCGACGGCCGCTTGATGTTCGTCAAGACGAGGACCGGAGCGCCACCAGGATTCTTCGCGACCGAAGCGGCCGGTCTGCGGTGGCTCAGCACCGCGCGCGGTGGTGCCTCGGTCCCCGAGGTGATCGCGCACGACCAGGAGCACCTGGTGCTCGAGTGGATATCACCTGGCGCGCCGTCGCTCGAGGCGGCGGAGCGATTCGGCCGGGCGCTCGCCGCCACTCACGCCGCCGGTGCCCCGGCCTTCGGATCTGCCGAAGGTGACGGCTGGATCGGTACCTTGCAGCTACCGGGCGGCCCGTGGTCGAGCTGGGAGGACATGTGGATTGAAGGCCGGGTGCTGCCGTTCCTGAAGGCGGCCGTCGATGCCGGATCGATCCGCGCCAAGGATGCCTACGATGTCGAGAAGCTCATGAGTGAACTTCCCGAACTGACCTTGCCCGCGGAGGCACCGGCTCTTATCCACGGCGATCTCTGGGCCGGCAACGTGGTATGGGGCGCCGACGGCGCTGCCCGGCTGGTCGATCCGGCAGCACACGGTGGTCATCGGGAAACCGACCTCGCCATGCTCGACCTGTTCGGATTCCCACACCTGGAGCGGGTGCTGGCCGCCTACCACGATGCGCGGCCGCTCGCCGATGGCTGGCGGGACCGGATGGCCTTGCATCAACTCCACCCCGTGCTCGTCCACGCGGTGTTGTTCGGTGGGTCGTACGGTGCCCAGGCCGGCCGGATCGCGCGCAGATACCGGATCGGTTGACGTGCGGCCGGCACGTCGCGCGCCCGGCCCGTCAGCACACCGGCTGCACGTCCGGTAGGAGCCGGCTCAGGGTTGTATCCCCTCCAGCAGTACCGGCGATTCGCCGCCAGGAATGAGGAGGCGGCGACTTGGCGGCGATAGTTTCGTGGCGTCCAACATCATTCTCACCTGGAGCCGACATGATCACAGCCCGCGGGCTGCGCAAGCGCTACGGTTCGACGGTCGCTGTCGACGACCTGTCGTTCGAGGTCCAGCCCGGTGTCGTCACTGGCTTTCTCGGCCCGAACGGCGCCGGCAAGTCCACGACGATGCGCCTCATGCTCGACCTCGACCACGGCGAAGGTGAGGCCCGGTTCGACGGACGTCGGTTCCGCGAGATCAAGGACCCGCTGAACGAAATCGGCGCGGTCCTGGAGGCCAAGGCGTTTCACCCGACCCGTACCGCGCGGAACCACTTGCGGATGCTCGCCGCCGCCAACCGGATTCCCGACGCTCGGGTCGACGAGGTTTTCGAGGTCGTCGGGCTGTCCGACGTGAAGAACAAAAAGCCCAAGGGGTTCTCCCTCGGCATGGCCCAGCGTCTCGGATTAGCTCAGGCGCTGCTCGGCGACCCCAAGGTGCTGATCCTGGACGAGCCCGCGAATGGCCTCGATCCGCATGGCATTCATTGGCTCCGTGACGTCCTTAAGTCGCTGGCCAGGCAGGGCCGGACCGTCTTTGTTTCGAGTCACCTGCTGGCCGAGATGGCGCTGATGGCCGACGAGTTGGTCGTCATCGGCCGCGGCAAGATGATCTACAACGGCACGATGGGCAATTTCGTCCAGTCCTTCACCAAGCAGAACGTGCTGGTCCGCACACCGTCCGCAGAGTCCTTTACTGAAACGCTGCGCCGCGAAGGTGCCGAGGTCGAGACCCGGCCTGACGGCTCGCTACTGATCAGCGGCCTGGACACGGCCGCCGTGGGTGCGCTGGCGTTCCGCGAGGGGGTCATGCTGCACGAACTTGCGACCCACAGCGCATCGCTCGAACAGGCGTTCATCTCCGCCACCGGTGCTTCGGAGGAGTACGTCGCGCGCGATGTTGCCGAAGTGATGGGTGCCGCTGAGGCCGACGCGAGACCGGAGAACGACGAGACGGCTGGAGGTGCGGCATGACCGACGCGTTGCGTTACGAGTGGGTGCGAATCCGCACTCTGCGATCGACGTACTGGCTGGTCGGCTTGGCGTTGGTGCTCAGCGCGGGCGTGGCCTTTGTGATCGCGCTGGCAACGCGCAATGAGCCGGTGACACCGGATCTCGCCGGTGCGGTAATGATGGGCAGCGGTGGACTCGGCGCGGGCTTCCTGCCGATATTCATGGCAATCGTCGGTGTTCTCGCGATCGGACACGAGTACCGGTACGGCACTATCCAGCCCACCCTGACCGCCATCCCCCAGCGGTCCACGTTGCTCACTGCCAAGGTAGTCGTGGTGATCGCTGTGGCGCTCGTCGCTGCTGGGGTCTCGGTAGTCGTCAACACCCTGCTCGGCACGATCTTCTGGGGTGAGTTGCCCGGGCTTACCGATGCGCCACTCAATGAGGCGATCCCCGGGTACTTCGTTCAAGTAACGATCTACGCTGCGCTCGGCTTGGCGCTGGCCCTGCTGTTCCGTGGCGTGCCGTCCGCGATCGTGGTCCTGCTCGTCACGCCGCTGATCGTCGAGGGACTGATCACCGGTCTGTCGTTCATTCCGGCGCTCGAATGGTTGCAGGACATCGTCCCGTACCTGCCGTTCGGCGCTGGTGACCGACTGACCGTGACCGACGCGTTCGACACCGGCGAGGCAGAGATCGAACTGCTCAGCCGCTGGGCAGGTGGTGGCGTGTTCGCCTTGTTCATGGCGGTCATCCTGGCCGTCGGCTGGTATCGCTTCCAGACCCGCGACGCTTAACCACCTCAACCCACTCGTGATCATCGGCACTTTCCGTGTTATCCAGCCGGAAAGTGCCGATGATCAAGTGCAGCTAAATGCGCACCAATCCGCTAACGGTGCGAAAGTGCACTGCCTGAATACCCGGCTGGCCGCGGGGCGCCGTCCACTCCACCTCGACGTCATCGAGCGGGTGGTTCTCGGGTTCGCCAAGCCACTCCGCCACCCGGTGCGGATCGCCGGCGATCTCCAGCCGCACCAGTTCCACGCCGTTGCCCGGCTGCGACGGGTGCTCGGCCGGTTCGCACTCCCACCGCACGAAGAACGGCAGTTGCGGATCGTTGATCAAGCCGTTCACGCCGATCTGTTGCCACCGCAGCTCATAGCCGTCTGGACGCCGGCGGTTGCCGTCCACCGCACGGCGGCCGAGCCGAGTCTCGACGGGCGCAAGGTCATCCACGGCGACCACCCACCCGAGCCAGCCGCCCCCCGCCTCCGTCCGCGCTTTGACCGCCTGGCCGAACGGCACCTTGTCCGCCGCGGGATGGTCCAGCACCTCGACGACTTCGAGATAATGCCCGTCCGAGACGGGTAACACCCGATTGCGGGTACCGAACCGCGGATGCACGCCCCCGTCGACGAATTCCACCCCCAACGTTGCGGCAAGGTCGAGGGCTGTTGCATCGAGGCCCTCGGGTCCTGCTGCGAACGAGACGTGGTCGAGGCGCATGACGGCATCTTGGCAGGCACACTGACGCCTGGTCGGGCTTAGGTTCGCCTTACCGGCCTGACGCAGTGAGCCGCCTTGGCCATGTCCGTGGACAGGAATAGTTGATGGATCAACATGTTGTACCGTTCAAGCGAAGGAGGTCACGGTGACGATCGAAGTACGGCAGACGGCACTGGCATACGAGGCATACCTCGACGAGCAGAGGGTCGGAAACCTGTCCATGAGCCGGCACGGCGACGTCATCACCGCAATCCACACGGAGGTCGATCCGGATGCCGAAGGAAAAGGTGTCGGATCCGAACTGGCCCGGACTCTGTTCGACGATGCGCGCGCCGCCGGTCGGCAGGTGGATGTGGAATGCAAGTTCGTGGCGAGTTGGGTCAAGCGCCATCCGGAGTACCAGGACCTCGTCGTAACGCCGGCCGTGGGTGGCGAACGGACCTAGGCGCAGTGCCCGCGGCGCCCGCACCGCCAGGGAGCGGGCGCCCTGATGCCTAAATCCCGAGTCGCCCCTGCAACTCAGAAGTTGATCATGTGTCCGGCGAGGCCATGCACGGCTTCTTTGACCGCTTCGCTGAGCGTCGGGTGCGCGTGAACATTCCGAGCGACCTCGTGAACGGTCAGGTCCCACTGCTGGGCGAGCGTGAGCTCGGGTAGCAGTTCGGTGACGTCCGGACCGATTAGGTGCCCACCTAGCAGTTCGCCGTACTCGCCGTCACTGATGAGCTTGACGAAGCCGGTCGTGTCACCAAGGCCGTGCGACTTGCCGTTGGCCGTGAAGGGGAACTTGGCCACCTGGACGTCGAAGCCGCGGTCCCGCGCCTGCGCCTCGGTCCAGCCGAAGCTGGCGATCTGGGGCTGGCAGTACGTTGCGCGCGGGATCATCGTGTAGTCCAGCTCCATCGTCTCAGCGCCCGCGATCGTCTCGGCGGCCACGATGCCCATCGCCTCTGCCGCGTGTGCGAGCATCAGCTTCGCCGTCACGTCACCGATGGCGTACAGGTGCGGGACGTTCGTCCGGCCGCGCCCGTCGATCTCGATGGCGCCGCGATCGGTGAGTGCCACACCCGCCTTGTCCAGCCCGTAACCCTCGACGCGTGGCTGGAAGCCGATCGCCTGTAGAACCTTGTCGGTCTCAATGACCTGCTCGGTGCCGTTACTGCTGACGGTCACCTTGACCTTGTCGCCGGAGTCGTCGATGCCCTCGACCCGGGTGGATGTCATGACCTTGATGCCGGTCCGCTTGTAGCCCTTGGCTAGTTCTGCGGATACCTCCTCGTCCTCGAGAGGAACCAGCCGGTCGAGGAACTCGACGATCGTGACGTCGACGCCATAGTTCTTGAGCACGTACGCGAACTCGACGCCAATGGCGCCCGCACCCGCGACGACGATGTTCTGCGGCAGGTCGTCGGTCATGATCTGCTCTTCGTAGGTGACGACCCGCTCGCTGAGCGACGTCCCGGGCAGCAGCCGGGTCGTTGCACCGGCCGCAATGATGCAGTGGTTGAACGTCACGGTGTCGTTCCCGCCGTCGGCCAGCGAGACCTGCAGTGTGTTGGCGTCCGAAAAGGTGCCCCATCCGTCGTACTTGGTGATGTTGTTCTTCTTCATCAGGAAGTGGACGCCTTTGACCCGGCCCTCCGCGACCTTGCGGCTGCGCTTGAAAGCCTCCCCGTAGTCGAAGCTCACTTCGCCGTCGACTCTGATCCCGAACGTCTTGGCTTCGTCCCTGAAGATATGGACGAGCTCGGCGTTGCGCAGCAGTGCCTTGGACGGAATGCACCCCACGTTGAGGCAGACGCCGCCCCAGTATTTCTCCTCGATGATGGCCGTGTTCAACCCGAGCTGGGCGGCCCGAATCGCGGCCACGTAACCACCTGGACCTGCCCCAAGGACAACGACGTCGAAGTGTGTGCTCATGCGCTCAACGATATGGTGCGACGGTCTTGGTCGTCCGCCCGGCTGCTGAAGATGGGCTGTCAGATGCGGCAGCTAATGTCACGAGGCATGTCTGCAAACCGCTCCGAGATCGGTACGTGCTTTCCCCGGACGTATCCTGCGGCGCTGGTCACCGATGTGGCCAGCCGCCTCGAGTCCGGTGGGGCCGATCAGCTGTGGGTCATCGAGGACTGCTTTTACACCGCTGGAATCAGCCTGGCGGCCGCGTCATTGGCGGTGACCGACTCGTTGCGTGTGGGGCTCGGCATCGTACCCGCGGTCGCTCGCAACGCCGCGATCACGGCCATGGAGTTCGCCACGCTGTGCGCGCTTGCGCCTGGCCGATTCATCCCAGGCATCGGCCATGGCGTTCAGTCATGGATGGAGCAGATGGGCGTTCGCCCGTCGTCCCCACTCACGATGCTCGAGGAGGTGCTGGTGGCTGTGCAACGGCTACTCGCCGGAGAGCGGGTCACCATGCAGGGGCGGTACGTCAATCTGGATGCCGTGCAACTTGACCAGCCGCCCGCCGATCCGCCCGGCATCCTCGCCGGCGTCCGCGGTCCCAAGTCGTTGGCCCTGGCCGGTCGCTCGGCCGGTGGCATCGTGCTGGCCGAGCCGGCGAGTCCGACGTACGTGCGGTGGTCGCTGGATCAGGCCGGACGGCCCGACGAGTTCCAGGTCGCGGCTTTCTCAGCGTTGTGTGTGACCGACGAGCGCGCTGAGGCATTCCGCATCATGGCGCCCTGGCTGGCCTCGATGTTGGAGCGTCCGAACGTCAGCCTCACCGTGCTGCCGTTCTTCGACGACCTCGCCGCGCGGTATGCCGAGCTCGGCGTGGACGGTCTGGCGACCATGCCGGCCGATTGGTGGGCCGAGCTCGGCCCTATCGGCACGCTGGACGACGCGGCCGCTCACATCGCCGCCCTGGAATCCGCGGGCGTGCACAGCATCGGGTTGTTCCCCTCAACGGACGTCGACGTCGGCATGGCCCAGATCGACCACGTAATCGCCTTGGCGCGCGGACGATGATTCCCGCCAATGTCACAACGCGTCGATGGCGCGCCGGATCCGCTTGTCCGAAACCGGGTAGGCGGTTCCGAGCGACTGCGCGAAGTACGAAACACGGAGCTCTTCGAGCATCCATCTGACCTGTACGACGTCCTCGTCCTCCCGCCGGTCGACCGGCAGCCGGGCCACCATGTCGTCGTACTCCTCGCGCAGCTGGTGTACCTGCTCCATCAGCTGCCGGTCGCGGTTGTGGGTCGTGGGCAGTTTGTCGAGTCGACGCTCGACGGCCCGCAGGTACCGGACGAGGTCGGGCAGGCGACGCCGCCCGGTGGCGGTCACGAAACCTGGATAGACCAACTCGGCAAGTTGGGTCCTGACATCGGTCAACGCTGGCACCAGCGCCAGACTGCTGGTGGCCTTGAGCCGCTGCTCGATCGCCCGTGCCGTCGTCAGAATCTGCTCGACCCTGCCAATCACGTCCAACGTGACGTCAACCAGATCAGTGCGAACCGCGTCGCGGAGTCGGGAGAATCCGTCCGTGTCCCATGCGGGACCGCCCGCCTCGGCCATCAGCGCGTCCACCGCGCCCGCGACGCAGTCGGCCAGCAGGTCCGACACGCTGCCGTGCGGGTTCTGGCTGAGCGCCAGCTTGCTCTCGTTGTTCAACCACCCCGAGACGAAGGCGTTCGGCGAAGGAATGGTCAGCTGGAGTAGCCGCCGCGTCCCCCGCCACATCGCCCGGCGCTGCTCAGCCTCGGTATCCAGTACGCGGATCGCCACCGTGTCGCCCTCCTCGACCAGTGCCGGATAGCCCTTGACCACATGGCCGCCGCGGCTGCCCTCGACGACGCGTGGCAGCTCGTTGAACGTCCAGGAGCGCAGGCCTGACTGCTCGACGTCCGTCGTCACCGACGAGATGGCCGCCTGCGTCGCCGGCGCGAGCTCACGCTTGAGCTCCTCAAGGCTCTTGCCCTCGGCCAGCCTGCGGCCCTGCTCGTCTTCGATTCGGAACGTCATCAGCAGGTGGTCCGGCACCCGATCGATGGCCCAAGCGTCCCGCGGGACGCTCACGCCCGTCATCGACTGGAGCTCGCGTTCGAGAGTCAGCAGCAGTGGGCCATCGTCCGGCCCTACCCGACGTAGCACGTCAACAGCGCGATCCGGCGCAGGTACGAAGTTGCGCCGCAGGTACTTCGGCAGTGACCGGATGAGGGCCGTGACGAGTTCTTCGCGCAGGCCCGGTACCTGCCAGTCGAAGCCGTGCGAATCGACCTGGTTCAGCAACTCCAGCGGGATGTGGACCGTCACACCGTCCGCATCGGCGCCCGGTTCGAACTGGTAGCTCAGCGGGAATCGAAGGTCACCGGCGGCCCACTCGTCGGGGTAGTCGTGGACGCTGACAGTGCCGGCTTCGTCGCGCACGAGCATGGCGGGGTCGAAATCGAGTAGGTCTGGTTTGTCGCGCCGGGTCTTCTTCCACCAGCTATCGAAGTGCGCCGCTGACACGACTTGCGGCGGAATCCGTTGGTCATAGAAGTCGAACAGATCATCGTCGTCGACGACGATGTCGCGTCGCCGCGCCCGGTGCTCCAGATCTTCCACGGAGGCGAGCAGCTCACGGTTCTGGTGGAAGAACGTGTGGTCTGTTCGCCACTCACCCTCCACGAGCGCGTGCCGGATGAACAGCTCGCGGCAGAGTTCTGGGTCGACTTTGCCGTAGGCGACCTTGCGTTCCGCGACGATGGGCACGCCGTAAAGCGTCACCTTCTCGTAGGCCATCACCGCCCCGGCGTTCTTCTCCCAGTGCGGCTCACTGTAGGTCCGCTTGACCAGATGACCGGCCAGTTCTTCGGCCCAGGCCGGGTCGATCTTGGCAACGACACGCGCCCACAGCCGGGACGTCTCGACCAACTCGGCGGCCATGACCCACTGGGGCCGGGATTTGGCCAACCCGGATCCAGGGAAGATGGCAAAGCGGGCACCGCGGGCACCGAGGTACTCGGTCATCGGACGTCGACCGCGCCCCGCACCGGCACCGGGTGGGGTTCGTTTGACCTCTTCTTGCACTCCGATGTGCGAGAGCAGTCCGGCCAGTAGGGCTCGGTGGATCCGCTCGCTGTCGGCAGGTACCGAGTTGAGCGTCACGCCGAGTTGCTTTGCCGCTTGGCGCAGTTGAATGTAGAGGTCCTGCCACTCGCGTACGCGCAAGTAGTTGAGGAACTCGGCACGGCACAACTTGCGGAACTGGCTGCCGGACAACGCCTTCTGCTGCTCGCGCAAGTAGCGCCACAGATTGAGAAACGCGAGAAAGTCAGATGTTTCGTCGGCGAACCTGGCGTGCTGCTGCCGAGCGGCCGTCTCTTGGTCCCCGGCGGAGGCACGTCCCTCCGCCGAGGGCGCAGATCGACTTGGTCGTTCGCGCGGATCCTGAATCGACAGCGCGGCGGTGATGATGAGAACTTCCCGGACGCAGCCGTTGCGATCAGCCTCCAGGATCATCCGGCCGAGTCGAGGGTCGATGGGTAGCTGGGCCAGCCGCCGGCCGATCGAGGTCAATCGCTTGCGCGGGTCGGCCTGCCCGGCGTCGAAGGCACCGAGTTCGTGAAGCAGATTGATTCCGTCGGTCACCTGCCGGCGGTCCGGCGGCTCGACGAACGGGAAACCCGCCAGCTCTCCCAAACCCAGGGCGGTCATCTGGAGGATGACCGAAGCCAGATTCGTGCGCAGAATCTCCGGTTCGGTGAACTCGGGTCGGCTGTCGAAGTCATCGTCGGAGTACAGGCGTATGCACACGCCGTCGGACGTGCGGCCACACCGGCCGGCCCGCTGGTTGGCCGAGGCCTGCGAGATCGGTTCGATCGGCAGGCGTTGCACCTTGAGTCGCTGGCTGTACCGCGAGATCCGGGCCATTCCTGGATCGACCACATACTTGATGCCAGGAACGGTCAGCGATGTCTCCGCGACATTGGTCGCTAGCACGATCCGCTGCCCAGGGTGCGCCTGGAACACCCGGTGCTGTTCTCCGGCCGAGAGCCGGGCGTACAGCGGCAGCACTTCGGGCGGTCGCGCTTGGTGATTGAACTGCTTGCGGAGCGCGTCGGCGGTGTCGCGAATCTCCCGCTCACCGCTGAGAAACACCAGGATGTCGCCCGGGCCGATGGCCCTCAGTTCGTCGACCGCGTCCGCGATGGCCTGCGTCTGGTCGCGCTCATCCTCAACACCGAAGGGGCGGTATCGCACCTCGACCGGGTACGTCCGCCCGGAGACCTCCACGATAGGTGCGTCGTCGAAGTGCCGCGAGAACCGTTCCGGGTCGATCGTCGCCGACGTAATGATCACCTTGAGGTCAGGCCGGCGTGGCAGCAGTTGTTTGAGGTAGCCGAGGATGAAATCGATGTTGAGGCTTCGCTCGTGGGCCTCGTCGATGATCAAGGTGTCGTATTGGCGCAGCGCTCGATCACCGGCCAGCTCGGCGAGCAGGATCCCGTCGGTCATCAGCTTGACCAAGGTGTCGTCGCTGACCTGATCGGTGAACCGCATCTTGTACCCGACGGCGGTGCCCGGAGCCACGCCGAGCTCCTCGGCGATGCGGTCGGCCACGGTGCGCGCGGCGATCCGGCGAGGCTGGGTGTGCCCGATGGTGCCACGGATGCCCCGGCCGAGCTCGAGGCAGATCTTCGGGAGTTGGGTCGTCTTACCCGACCCCGTCTCACCCGCCACGATCACGACTTGGTGATCGCGGATGGCCGCTGCGATGTCGTCCTTGCGCTGGCTGACCGGCAACTCGTCCGGATAGGCCGGGACGGGGACGTTCGCGATGCGCCGAGCGACCAACTCCTTCGCTACCGCGATGCCGGCCTCGATATCGGTGAGTGCGGCAGCGAGCTTGTCGCGGTCACGCACCGTCCGCAGGCCATCCAGCCGCCGCGCGAACCGCCGTTCGTCGCGCAGGGTCAGCTGGGCTACGCGCCCGCGGAGGTCGGCGAGCACCGGGTTCACGGGCATGTCCATACGGGACATAAGAGTACGGTCGCCGCGCCGCCGTGCGCCTCTTGATTATCGGGCGTGATTACGGTGCGATGCTGACCTTGCGCTCACGAATGTGCTGTCGAGCAGAGTGGATCACTGCCGTGATCCAGACCAATACCGCGATGGCTAGGATCAGCGGTGCCCAGCCCGTGGATGGTCCGGACAACAGGTTGTGCAGATTGACCACGACGATCAGTCCGCCGATGAGTGAGCCGAGCATGCGGCCCGGCACATGCTTGGCCAGCCACGCCGCGACCGGTGCCGCCAGCATGCCACCGGCCAGCATCACGAGCACCCAGGACACGTTGATGCCGCCGATCCCCAGGCCCACGATGAAGCCCGTGCTACCCGCGCTCACAATCGCGAACTCTGCGGCGCTGATTGAGCCGACGACCACCCGCGGCGTGAGTCGTCCGGTGGCCAGCAGCGCGGATGTGATGATCGGACCTGAGCCGCCGCCTCCGGTCGAGTTCAGAAAGCCACCGACCAGCCCGATCGGCATGAGCACCCGGGACCTGATCCGCTGCCCCAGCCGGCCACTGGGCGTGCCCCATATGGTGAACCGCAGCAAGATGTAGCTGCCCAGACCGATCAGGATGACCGCCATGAGCGGCCTGGCCACCTCCGTCGAGAGCCAGCTGAGCACCAGGGCCCCACTGAATGCGCCGACGGCGCCGGGCAGTGCGACACGTCGGACAACATCCCAGTCGACATTCCCAAACCGCCAGTGGGCGTAGCCAGAGACCAATTGCGAGCCGACCTGGGAGAGGTTGACTGTGGCCGAGGCAAGCGCTGGTGCGGTGCCCATTGCGAGCAGGGCCGATGTCGACGTAACCCCGTAGCCCATCCCGAGACTGCTGTTAATGAGCTGTGCCCCAAAGCCGACGAGCCCGAGGACGACGAGCGCGTGCATCGACGGATCCCCCCATTCCTATTTGATAAGTAGGAATAGTAGGTAAGTCGGCCTTGGGTGGCCAACACTTGTCCGCATGTTGGTCAGCGGGTTCTCGCTGTGTACGTGAGGAACCGGTACCGCGGGCCGGTTGCCGACGTCGACCACGCACCGGCCGATTCGAGCATCCAGCCCGTCAGATCAGGAGCATGAGTGTCGCCGGCTACGTCGATGTCAATTTCGGTGACCTCGATAATGCTGGCGTAGGGCAGGGCCGCCAGGTACACCTGTGCGCCACCGATCACCCATACCGGCCCGCCCGCCACCAGGTTGAGGGCAACGTCCAGCGAAGCCACGACCTCGGCGCCGTCGGCGGCCCGCTCGGGCCGGCGCGACAGCACGATGTTGCGGCGACCGGGTAGCGGCCTGAACCGCGGTGGGAGCGACTCCCACGTTCGCCGCCCCATGACTACCGGACGGCCGGTCGTGACGGTACGAAAGTGGGCGAGGTCTTCAGGGAGGTGCCACGGGAGTCGTCCGTCGCGTCCGATGACCCCGGCTGTGGACTGAGCCCAGATAAGGCCGACGGTCATACCGCGATCGGTGCCTTGATCGCGGGATGGTGCTGGTAGCCGACGACCTCGACGTTCTCGAAGCGGTAGTCGAAGATCGAATCGCGCTCGGCGAGCTTCAGCTGCGGGAACGGGTAGGGCTCCCGCGACAACTGCTCCTCGACTTGCTCGACGTGGTTGTCGTAGATGTGACAGTCACCGCCGGTCCAGATGAACTCGCCGGGCCGGTACCCTGTCTGCGCGGCCACCATGTGTGTCAGCAGTGAGTAGCTCGCGATGTTGAACGGCACGCCGAGGAAAAGGTCCGCGCTGCGCTGATAGAGCTGACAGCTCAGGGCACCGTCAGCCACGTAAAACTGGAAGAACGCATGGCACGGTGGGAGAGCCATCTTGTCGAGCTCGGCGACGTTCCATGCCGACACGATGATCCGCCGCGAGTCCGGATCGCTCCGGAGGGTGTCGATGACGCGCGAGATCTGGTCGATGTGCTCACCTGACGGAGTGGGCCACGAACGCCACTGCACGCCGTACACAGGCCCGAGCTCACCGCTCTCGTCCGCCCACTCGTCCCAGATCCGCACGCCGTGTTCTTGCAGGTACCGGACGTTCGACTCACCGCGCAGGAACCACAACAACTCATGGACGACCGACTTTAGGTGCACCCTCTTGGTTGTAATGACGGGGAAGCCGGCAGCGAGGTCGTAGCGCATCTGGTGACCGAAAATGCTCCGGGTGCCGGTGCCGGTGCGGTCTGACTTCTTGGTGCCGTGGACCAGCACATGCCGGAGCAGGTCTTCGTAGGCGGTGTTGATGCTCCCCACGCGGGCAAGCTTAGTCTCCGGGTAGCGCTGTAGAAGGCGGTCGGGACGGCTTCGCTACCGTGTCGGGGTGCTGCGTGCCCGGATCATCGCCTGCGCTGCTCTCGTGCTGGCCGGCTGTTCCCCTGGCGGCGAAGTCGGCGACGTGAACGCACCGGCGCAGCCGACCGCGGCGCCAAGCACACCGACGCCGACACCACCAGCCGATTCCGCTGATCCATCACCGGCCTGCGCGGACGAGCCGTGTTACGCGGCACCCGAATCACTCGGTGCTTTCGACCCGGCGGTCGTCTCGGAGTTGAGTGGGATGGCAGCGAGCCACCGTAGCCCTGAGCTCTATTACGTCATCAGTGATCTCGCCGGCACGTCCGACGTGGCGGTGGTGGAAGAAGACGGAACCGTGGTCGGGCAGATCGAGGTGGACGGGTTGTCGGCGCGCAACGCAGAAGATCTGGCCGTCGGGCCCTGCGGACCGGATGACGACGCCACATGCCTGTTCATCGGCGACATAGGGAACCACGTCGGGCTGCCGGATCTGTTCATCTACCGCATTGCCGAATCCGATCTCGACGACCTGCCGGCGCGGGTGTCCGCAGACATGCTCCAGTACACCTACCCGGGCGAACCGACCGACGCCGAGGCGCTCTTCGTCGACGACGAGGGCCGGCCGATCCTCATCAGCAAGGCATGGTTCGACGAGTCGACCGGAGAGACCGGCCCCACCCAAGTGTTGCGGGGGAGCCGGGACGGCGGGAGGCTGGAGCACCTCGGTGACCTGGATCTGCCGGAGCCGGAATCCGCGTTATTCGCGGGGCTGGTCGGCCACGTGGTCACGGCGGCCGACTCGACGCCCGGTCGAGTGATCGTCCGAACCTACGACGAGATCTACGAGTACCGGGCTACGGAGTCGAGCGCCGATCTCGGCACATTCCCCGAATGGCCGGTCCGGCACGTCCCTACACCGTTTCAGATGCAGTCCGAGACGATCGCCTACCGGATCGATGGCTGCGGCTATCTCACCACGTCAGAGCTGACCGGCTCGATCGATGGCGTTGCGTGCGAATAGCTGATTGCTCTGCCGCCCTCTGACCCCTCCTCGCTAGGGAGCCTTACTCGTCGAGATAGGTCGCAAGGTAACCGCGTACGACGGTGCGCGCCTCGTGCAGCAATACCGGGTCGCCTCGGGCGTCATCCCGGAATGCAAGACGCACCAGGGCGTCGGCTGTCTCCACCGCAACCCGCAGCGCGCGCTGCACGTCGACGGTGGCCGGCCGGCGGAACAGGCGAGTCACAGTTTCGGCCAGCTGGTCGGCCAAGCGCTGGCTGGGGTCCGCGTCTCCGGCGAGGGCGAAGTCGACCACTCCGAAGCCCGGGATGGTGCGCCGGCGGGTCACATACTCGTCGAATACCACGTCGAGCAGGCCGGTCCACGTCTCGGGCGGGTCGGCTTCCAACCGACGATTGACGCCATCGAGGTACCGCTCGAGGTTACGCTCGCCGAACGCTCGCAGCAGCTGGCTCTTGTCGCCGAAGAACTGGTAGAAGGACCCGATCGAGGACCCGGCCCGGGCCGCTACTACGCGCGTGGTCAGCGCGTCCTGGCCAAGCTCATCGAGCACCTCGCCGCAGGCGTCCAACAACTGGTCGACACGTACCGCGCCGCGAAACTGCGTCGGCTGGCGGCGCAAGGCGCGAGTCATCGCCGACCGAGTCCATCACACGGCGGCCGGCGCCGGCTCAGCAGCAACGTCCGGCGCCGTCTTCGACGACGTTGCGGCCACGGCAAGCCCCCACACGACCCAGACCATGCCGATAAGCAACCGGAACCAGCCCGGCGACAAGGGAATCCACGGGAGCATGATCACTGCCTTGTCGACGGCGTGCAGCAGCGCCACCGCGCCGAAGGCGATCGTCAGCCAACCGAACGCTCGGCGCCCCGTCCGGCGCACCGCCACTCCGAGTGCCACCAGCCAGAAGCCGATCAGCGCAATCGCCACCGCCGGCAGCACTGTGTGCCACTGCGGGACGACGATCACGTTGAGCACCAGTCCGACGATGCCGACGAGGGTCGCTACGGTGGCCAGCCGAGACTCGCGCGCCTGCCGCCACCAGACAAGCAGCCCGACGATCCCGACCAGCACCGAACTGGCGAGCGTCAGCTGCACGTCCAGCCGCCCGAGGCCACTGGCACCGAGCCACTCGCAGCCGGACGGGATGTACAGATCGCTGAGGCTGTACTCGCCACACACATACAGGGACGCCAGGGTGGCTGGTTCGGCGAACAGCCGAGAAGTCTGCGGGCCGCTGAACGTTCCGGGCTCAGCGCCGCACGCCGGCAACCGCACCGGCACCGTGTCACCGGTGTCCGGCTGCCAGCAGTTCTGCGTGCCCTGCCCGTCCCACCAGACGTCGAGGCGGTTCGGGCTGGACTCGCCGTCCCGCGTCACGCCGAATCGGTTGCCGATGTATGTGTTGTGGTGGGAGGTGTCCCACTGCGTGGTCAAACCGGTTTCGCCGCGCACGAATGCCGGCGGATGAAGCAGCAGGAAGCCGGCGTAATCGTTGCCGTACACCCAGTTGTCGCGGAACACGTTGTAGTTGCCACCCGCAGTGAGCAGGCCGGTGCCAGTCGGCACGCCGATCGCCGGGCAGACGACCCCGTTTTCGTAGCCGCGCTCTGCGCTGGGCAGCCCGCACGTCCCGTCGCGTACGTACCCGTAATAGTCCTGGTTGTTTTCGTAGATCAGATTGTTCTCGAACGTGGAGTGGTTCTGCGGAAGACCAGGGTGGTCCGGAAAGAGGCTGTCCATCGCCAGCCCGGCGGTGTTGTTGGAGAAGTCGTTGTCGTGCGCCCAGACCGAGTCGCCGGCGGTGCCCGAGTACCCGAGCAGGTTGTGGTGGCTGTAGCAGCCGGTGATCTCCACCGAGTAGCGGTCCACGCCGTACCCACGGTGCTTGTTGATGTCGGACGCGCTGCCGGGGTAGATGCCGGAATCGCCGTTGCCGTACGCCTCGCAGCCGGTGTACAGGCCATGATCGACGGCGAACGTCAGGAAGCCGTACTCGTCATTCCATCGCCCGACCACCTGGTCGATGACGAAACCCTGAGTTTCGATGACGTAGATGGCGTTGAACGTCGTGCGCTGAGCGGTGAAGTTCTTCAGATAGATGCCGTCGGCCCGGTCGGCGCGTAGTGCGTTGAGTTTGGTGTAACCGGCGTCGAGGATGACGTCGCCTGGCTCGGCGCCGGTGCCTTCGATCTGCAAGTCACGGATACCCAGAATCGCCACCAGATTCTGGTTCGTCGGGCACGCGACCTGATCGTCGAATTCGAGTATCTGGTACCGGTAGTGCCCGCCGTCGTACCACGGACGATCCAGCTCGGCACAGGCGCCCATGGGCTCCGGGCGGGAGGGCTCCTCCGGGTAATCGCCGGGCAGCAGGTAGATGTTGGTACCGGGTTGAGTGACCGCGTCGACGGCCTCCTGCACGGTGGCGAAGCCGCGGTCCTGGCACTCGGCGAACAGCTCGAGGTTCTGCCGTTGAAGATCCGCCGGAAACCCCGCCACCCGTCGCTCGAAGTCCGCCTGGTCGGCATTACACACGAGCAGGATCTCGGACGCTTCGGCCGCCGTCCGGTAGTTCGGGACGCTGCCGCTGCCGTCCGGCAGCACTACTTCGCGATCGGCATGTGCTCCCGCGGACGGAGCCATGATGACGGAGAATGCCGCAGCGACTCCAGCGGCGCCGGCGATCCGGCGTAACACCACCATGGCGACGAAACTAGAACGATGCTCATGTTTGCGCCAGTCCCCTGGGGGCGCCGATGCGGGATTGAGATCGGGTCACTTTGGCCGGACGCGCGGCCGGGGACGAAGCCGGGTGCCGGGCATCGGCGGGGCGGCCAGGCGATCGCCGGCGTATCCGCGTACTTCACCGAATCCGCGACTGGCCGCCCAGTCTTCGCGTGCTTGGACGATCTCCTCGTGGCTGCGGGCGACGAAGTTCCACCACATGACGAGTTCTTCCTGGAACGGCTCACCGCCGATCAGCAATGCCTGCCCGGGCCCAGCGGTCGCGACATTGAACTCCGTACGACCAACGTCAAAGACGATCATTGAGCCACGTGGGACCGCTGACCCGTCCACCGTAAGCCCGTCCGACAGCGCCAACACACCGTGCTCGAATGATGGATCGAGCGGCAGCTGCACCTCCTGGTCAGCGGCGATGGCGGCCTCCGCCGCCACCAGCGGTGTATATGCCACGGCACTGGACGCGGCCCCTGCATACGCCCCCATGACCACGCGGACGGTTGCTGCTCCGACAGCTACCACAGGCAGGTCGGCACGGTGAGTGAACCAGGGTTGTATCTGCCGGTGCTCGTCGGGGAGCGCGACCCACAGTTGGATGCCGTGCAGCCGGCCGGACCGCTCCGCCGGCGACTCTTCAGAGTGGGAAATAGCCCGGCCCGACGTCATCAGGTTCAACTCTCCCGGGCGTACCAGCTGCAGACTTCCCAGGCTGTCGCGGTGCAGAATCTCGCCCTCGAGCAGCCAGCTGACGGTTTGCAGCCCGGTGTGCGGGTGCGGCGGCACCTGCATACCGGGGCCGGTCGTTACGTCGTGCGGCCCGTAGTGATCGACGAAACACCACGCACCGATCATCCGGCGGTCCTTGTGCGGCAGAGTGCGCTGCACGAGCATCGCGCGTGGACCGCCCAGCGGCACCTCGCGCGGTTCGAGTACCTCGGCTGTGCGCGGCATGTTAAGGACGCCCGCACTACTGCAGACTGTCTCCTCTGGACGGCGCTCGAGATTGCTCATACCGCGACGATATGTCGCCGAGCACGGCCGCATTACAAAAGCGTGTCAAGGCACCTGCACGAAACAACCTTCTGCCATGCTCTGCGCTGCGGGGGATCGGCAGTCACCCAAGGAGCAGGCAGGCATGACGCAGACAGCGCCCGAGCAATCAACGCTCGACCGGTTCTTCAAGATCAGTGAACGTGGCTCGACCGTCGGCCGCGAGATTCGCGGCGGCCTGGTCACCTTCTTCGCGATGGCCTACATCATCGTGCTCAACCCGTTGATCATCGGTACCGTCCCAGACTCCACCGGCACCTTCCTTGGCGGTGGTACCGAGCCGAACCTGGCGCTGGTTGCCGCCGCGACCGCCCTGGTTGCAGGGGTGATCACCATCCTGATGGGCGTGTTCGCGAACTTCCCGCTGGCGTTGGCCGCCGGCCTGGGACTCAACGCCTTCGTCGCCTTCGGCATCGCGACTCAGATGACCTGGGCCGATGCGATGGGCCTGGTGGTCCTGGAGGGTCTGATCATCCTGGCGCTCGTGCTCACCGGCTTCCGGCGAGCGGTCTTCAACGCCGTTCCGCCGGCACTGAAAATGGCGATCAGCGTGGGCATCGGCATGTTCATCGCTCTTGTCGGCCTGGTCAACGGCGGCTTCGTCAGCTCCACCCTGCTGGCCGTACCGCCGCTGCAGTTGGGCATCGACGGCTCACTCGCCGGTTGGCCGATCCTGGTGTTCTCGCTCGGTCTGATCACGGTGATCGTTCTGTACGTGTTGAGGGTCAAGGGAGCGATCTTGTGGACGATCGTCGGCGCGTCGATCCTTGCGGTCATCGTCGAGCAGGTCGGGGACATCGGAGCCCGCACACCTGACGGCGGCAATCCAACCGGGTGGACTCTCAACGCGCCAGAGATTCCCGATCAGGTGGCTGCGGTTCCGGACTTCTCGCTGCTCGGCCAATTCAGCCTGCTGGGATCATGGGAGGCCGTCGGTGTGGTCACGGTGATCCTGCTCGTGTTCACCCTGCTACTCGCCGACTTCTTCGACACCATGGGCACGATGGTCGCTGTCGGCGCCGAGGGTGGACTACTGGACGAGCAGGGCAACCCGCCGCACACACAGCGCATCTTGATTGTCGACTCGCTGGGTGCCGCGGCCGGTGGCGCGGCCTCCGTATCGAGCAACACCTCCTACATCGAGTCCTCGGCCGGCGTCGGTGACGGCGCACGGACCGGACTGGCCAGCGTCGTGACCGGAGTGTGCTTCTTGCTGGCGACCTTCCTCTCGCCGCTGGTCGGGCTGGTTCCCAATGAGGCCGCCGCTCCTGCGTTGGTGCTCGTCGGGTTCTTGATGATGACGCAGGTGCGGACCATCAGCTGGGAAGACGCTGAGATCGCCATTCCGGCGTTCTTGACCATCATCCTGATGCCGTTCACCTACTCGATCAGCGTCGGTATTGGCGCCGGCTTCGTGTCGTACGTCATCCTCAAGCTCGCTCGCGGCAAGGCACGACAGGTCCACCCGCTGATGTGGATCGTCGCGGTTCTGTTCGTGATCTACTTCGCGATCGGACCGGTACAAGACCTGCTGGGCGTCTGACCGACGACCGTTCCCGGACCGGCCACTTGCGGATTCCGGGCGCGCCGAGTCATCATCTTCAGCACCGGCTCGTCCGACGATCCGTTGGCGGGCCGGTTCTTCAACACAACTCCGCCAAGCTGCCGCCGTCAGCGGCTACCCCATTCTCCGAGCACAGGAATCTCAGCGGCGGCATCACCGAGCCCCGGAGTGCCCGACCGCAGATCACGCTCCCGTTCTGTGGATGAGGTGAGCATCATGCCTCTTGACATCGCTCAGTTCGCCCGGCCGGCTCGCCGGCTGCTCATCGTTGTTCGGGCCGACCCCGTCATCTGCGGGCACGCCGGCGAGGCCAGGAACCTCGCCGAAGTCGCAGTGTCCCGCGGGTTCGACGACGTCCGGCTGATCACCTGGCCGCTCGATGTGCTGCTGACGGCCGGGCTTCCGATGAAACCGCTCGAGTCAGTCCTGCCGTACAGTCCGGGCATATCCGTCGAGCGGCCGCAGCCGGTCGGTGATTACCGGGTACCGGACGGCCGTTACTCCGCCGGCCTCACCGGCAGGTTGGTGGAGCTGTTCAGCGACGGAGTGCCGACGGTATGCATGTCCATGTACCTCAGCCCGCATACCTCCATCGTCATGGAGGCGTTAACCGTCGCCCGCTCCGCGGGTGCGGGCTTCAACGTGCAGACCATCGCCGAGGCGGTCGGATCCGATGTCACAAACGTCGTCCGGTCGTGCCTTCGCAGCGGCCAGCTCGGCGCCGCGATTGCGTTGTTCTCGACCTACCTCGCCAATGACAAGTGCGTCGCGGTGTCGGCGTACACGCGGGACCTGATCCTGTCATCGGCGCGGGAGGTCGACCGTCGCTGTGGCACCCGATTCGCCGCCGAATGTGAACGGCGGGTCACGGTTAGCTTCCCCGCTGTCGACTCGTCCGCATTTCTGGTCCAGGACCCATCTCGAGTAGAGGAGGTCCTCGCACGACGCGGACTGATGCGCGACGGCTACGTGCTGTTCTTGTCCCGCGTGACCAGGGCCAAGGGAGCCGACGATCTGGTCGCCGCATTCCGCGCAGCCGCGACTCGCGCCTCACATCGGCTGGTCATCGCCGGCAACGGCCCGGCCCTCGCCGAAATCCAGGACATGACGAGGGACGACGATCGTGTCCTGGTTCTCACCGACGTAACCGACGAGGAGAAACCCGCACTCATGGCCGGCTGCGCAGCCTTCACGTTGCCCAGCAAGCCGGCACCCGACTTCGTGGAGACGTTCGGCATAGCCCTCGTGGAAGAAATGCTCGCCGGCGGCGGGCCGGTGATCACCACGAACACGGGTGGGATACCGGAGGCGGTGGGAGACACGGCCCTGGTCGTACCAGCGGGGGACGTCGCGGCGCTAGCGGCCGCAATCGACCACGCCGTCCTGGCCATGAGCCCCGAAGAACGGGCCGCACGCGCTGCTCGGGCCGCCGAACACGCCCTTCAGTTCGACCGCGTATCGGTGTTCGATCAGCTCTTCGCGGACGTGACCCTGGCCGCCGCGGGTTGACGCGCCGCACCGCTCGATATCGCCTGGCCTGCTCCATGATTGGTTCATGACTTCCGGAGTGGGCAGCGGCCAGTCACCAAAGCAGAAGGGCCGGTTGAGCCGCCTGGCCGGCGCGGTAACCGGCCGCGTCGTCGAAACGATCGACCCCGACACGGTCGTGGAACACGTCGACATGAACAAGGTGCTTGAGCGGATTGACGTCGACAAGCTGCTTGAGCGGGTCGACGTCGACAAGCTGCTGGACGGGGTGGACGTCGACCGCCTGCTCGATCACGTGGACGTGAACCGGCTGCTCGACCGGGTTGACGTGAACCGCCTGCTCGACCGGGTTGACGTGAACTCGCTCGTGGACCGCGTGGATCCGAATCGAATACTCGCCCATGTGAACTTCGATGCGATCCTCGACAACGTCGACCTCGAAGCGGCCGTCCGGCGAGCCGGTGTGCCGGAGATCGTGGCTGAAAGCACCGGCCGCGTCGCCGGCTCGGCGCTCGACCTCGCGCGCCGGCAGATCGCCGGTCTCGACCTCGTCGTCGATCGGCTGATCGACCGGCTATTCGGCCGTGGCCCCGGAGTTCAACAGGGACCACCGGCCCTCGTCAGGGAAGAACCGGCATGAGCACGCACTCCCGCCTCCAAATCACGGGCCACTACGCGGGCGTGGTCAGCAGAGCCGTCGCGGCCGCTCTCGACTTTGCCATTGCCATCGGCATCTTCACAGCGGGGCTCGCCGGGGTCGATCTGTTGTGGAGAGTGGTCTTCGGTGGATCCATCGCAGGAGGCCGGTCCGGGCCCGGTTCTGTCATCGCGCTGGCGGCCTGGGCATTCCTCTACGTATGGGGCAGCCTTGCCATCGCCGGGCGGACCATGGGCAAAGGCATCGTCGGGTTACGGGTCGTTCGGGCCGACGGGTCGGCTCTCACGGTGCGCCAGGCGTTGGGCCGGACCGTCGCGTACCCGATCAGCTTCGCCATCTTCGGCCTTGGCCTCGTCGGCATCGTGACCGACCGTTACCACCGAGCCCTGCACGACCGGCTAGCCAGGACGGCCGTTGTGTACGACTGGGGCGGTCGCGCCGCCGAGATTCCCGGGCCGCTGTCAGAGTTCCTTGCCCGCCGAGCGGGCACGGAATACACCGGCACGCCGCCTGCGTTCTGATCGGCGCCGCGCACTGACTCGCGTGGATGGGGTGACCCAGGCCGGGCCACCCCATCCACCAGCATGCCGGCGACTAGCCGCCGGAGCCTGCTCCTTGTTGCGTGAACACGTACAGTCCGCCGTTGCGGTCAGAGCCGTAGATCCACGGCTCGTCCGGCACCTTCCACACGCCCCAGAAGTCGTGCGGCCGGCCGCCGTTGGACGCCAGGAACTCCGGCGAGTTGTCGAAGTACCGGGCGATCTCCTTCGGGTTGTAAGGGTCGGTGACATCCAGGATGATCATGCCGTCCCAGTACCACGAAAGGTACGCCTTGACCTGACCGTCGTCGGTGGTCTCGACGACCACGTTGTGCACCGAGTAGGTCCCGAACGGGTCGCAACCTGCCTCGAACGGGTCGACGGCAGCACTGCACACCGTGTCGAACGTCGACGCCAGGACCGGGTTGCTCGGGTCTGAGTAGTCCCAGATCCGGACCCCGCCCCACGGCGTGTTGTTGACGAGGTTGTTCGAGACGATGATGCCGACAGCACCAGCGGCCTGCGCGGCGCCCATCTTGCTGGAGAACGAGCAGCCACCGCGCCGCACCACGGCGATCTTGCCGGCTGGGTCGTTGAGATGTGGATCGACGATGCCCGGCTGGTCGGTACCCGCGACGAAGAAGTTGTTTGTGTCACAGCCCCGACCGACCCACACGGCCTCAGCCGTGATCGGCCCGGTGTCAGCGATCTTGGGTTGGTTGCCGGCGCCTTCGTTTGCGGGGTACACGTTGCCGGCCAACGGACCGCTGTTGACGGTGACGCTGTTCGCGGTGACGGTCACCTCGTTTCCGGTCTGGTTGGCTTCGAAGTCGTCACCCGCGGAGGTGCTGACGCCCACGCCCGGGATCGTGTTCCACGATTGTTCGCCGAACGTGAAGTTGCCGAGCGGCTGGACGGTCACCCAGGCATTGAAGTCCTCCTCGGTCTCCACCACGATCGCACCGTCCTCGGTGGGCCAGGCGGCGTGGCTGTTCACCTCCCGGTCCAGCGAACCGGCGTCGGGCTCGAGCGCCTGCGAGATGAACTCGGGGTTGGCTGGATCGCTGATGTCGAGCAGGATCAGCCCCGCGTCCCAGTGCGACAGGTACGCCTGTGTGCCATCCGCGGTCACGGTCACGTCGTGCAGGAACCTGTTCAGCGAGAGCCCGTAACACGGCGTGAGCTGGCAGAACATGAACCCGTTGATGTGGTTGATCAGGATGTTGGGGTTCGTCTCGTTGTAGGGATCGCTGCTGCAGTACGCCTCTTCACACAGCAGTTCGGCGCCCCACGCGCTGACCAGTTGCGGGTTCGTCGGGTCCGTCAACTCGAAGATCTGCAGCCCACCGAACCACGCGTGGGTCTGCATGGCCACAAAGTCCCGGTCACCTTGGGTGAACAGGAACAGGTTGTGCACACCGCGGTTGACACCGCCGAAGAGGGTCCGGAGCGTCTCGTTGGCCTCGTGCACCCGCACCGTGGCAAGGTGGACCGGATTGCGCGGATCGTCGACGTTGTAGACCTCGAACCCGCCCAGACCGCCTGCTCCACACGTCTCGTTGGAGTGGACGAGGATATCGCCGGAATTCATGGCGGCGACCTTGACGTCATTCGATCGGCTGCCGGTTTCGGACTCGATGACCGTGACGAACGACGGCTTGTTCTTGTTGCGGACGTCCCACACCCAGACGCCGGCGCCCTCTTCACCGCCACACGGGCTGTTGAAGGTACCCGTGTAGGCAAAGTTCTTGTGGGCCCAGACATCCGTGGTCGCTTGGCCAACAAGCCGTTCACCGCGGCCGCGCAGTTGCAGATTCTTTGTGATCTTCGCGGACGGACCGTCGCTGATCACCGAGGCGCCGATCGCGTCGAGCTCCTCAAGGCCTCCGGAGGGATCCTGGACCGGCAATGGTTCGTCGTCTGGACCGCCGGTAATCGGCGGATGACTTGCTACCGCGGGCTGAACCATGAGAATGGCGGCGCCCGCTGCGATCAATGGAAACAAACGCTTCATAGAACTCTCCTCTGATACGGGAATCGAGGAGGGTCGAAGACACCCGGCGGGCCACCTGCGTGCGTCTGCTCACTCACCCCCTTTCGCACCCGGCCCTGGGGTGCCTTGGCCCGTTCCCGAAGAACCTACTCCGGAATTCTTCGTTGGCATATCCCCCTGGACGGGTCGTTTCTGCTTGGCCCCACCCCAGCTCAGGTGCACTTGATCGGTCCCTGGCCGGGTTGCTCGCGGACCCGGCGTGGGGAACCGGCTGACACGAACAGTTCAGACAACTGTCGTCTTCTGCGCCTAATCATGGAATCCTTCGACGATCGCGCGTTGTGCGCGAAGCGAAGGGCATGACTGCGTCGGTGCGCCGAAACAGCGCGTCTAGTAAGGGGGGTGTGAAGTGCTCGCCGCGTCACCGTGCACATTGCCCGGGGTCGCTGCGTATCTGCGCTCGGCTTCACCGACTCCGTCGACGCGACCGGTGCGACGCTGAAGCCGGCGAACCCGACTCTACTTGTGCACCTGTCGATGCCACCGTGTGGTACGCCGTCACACTCGACCGCAAGAGCACCCTCACCATTGATACGGCCGGCTCGGACTACGACACCGTGCTGTCCGTGTTTCGAGGCACCGGTTTCCCCAACTTCGATCTCGCGGCGTGCAATGACGACGCCGAGGACCTGCAGGCCAGGGTGTCGGTCAGCGTTGCCCGCGGGGAGACGGTCTACGTGCAGGTGGGCGCATTCGGGGGCGAACCGAGTGCTGCCGGACAGCTGGAGATCTCGTTCACCCGCGGTTCGAAGCAGGCCACCAAGAAGCCCCTGGTGTTCAAGAGTTCGTTCCGAGGGACTCAGGCGTTCGCGGAGTGGTTCACCGAGGACGAAAATGCCTTCTCCGACACGTTCACCGTGGTCACCAACGGCCGGACCAAGTTCGGCAAAGGCAAGCCGACTCGCGGGCCGGCCCTTGAGGTGTTCCACTTCGCTGAAGAGTTCGATCCGGTGACAGAGACTTTCACGGTCACTGACTTTTTCGGCTTCACAACGCTGACTGACAGCCAGTTCCACATCGACCGCAAACTCCGCAGCGCCTCCGTCGACGCCGACCTCACCCTGGAGGGATCTCGTTGCGTTTACGACGACGCCAACGAAAAGAGGGCGGGGACTGTGAGTTCTTCACGGCCGACGTTACCGTCTCAATCACGTGGGACGGAGTGGGATCGATCATCCGCTCGCGATTCTCCCACCGGGAGACCGGCGACGACTTCCGCTTCACCTTCCGTAGCCGCACGGCATTTCGCGACGCCCTCGCAGACGGCTCGATCATCGGAGACGTGAACCTAGTATCTGGTCCCGCCGACTTCGCAGGCATCGCCAGAGCCGCCGAGTCGTCCATGGAATGGATTCGCGGAGGCTTCTAGCACACTCCCCGATGTAAAGCATTCGAAGTGGGTTCGTTGGCGCGACGACGGCAGCGAACCTACTTCCAACTCAGGAACCCGGCGACATGACTTCCGGACTTGTGCTGGCCGATCAGGTATCGAACACGCCGGCTCGCGTAATGGCCCAGATGACATAGATTGCCAGCGCGATCATCACTATCGACCAGAACGGGTAGTACGGGATGAAGAAGAAGTTCGTCAGTGCGCTCAATCCGGCCAGGACGACGGCGACTGCTCCTGCGGCCGTGCTGCCGGCAAAGAGGAACAGGCCCGACGCTACGAGGATCACACCAAGGATCAAATGGATCCAACCCCATGCCGTCAGGTCTAGTTCGAACGCGTAGTTCTCAATGACCACGAAGAACTGGTCGTCGAGGATGGCCGCAAGGCCCTGGAAGAACTGAAAAAGGCCCACCAGTACCATCATCATGGCGGCGAAGACGAGGCCGCCGATGGCCCAACCAGATGGATTCTTAGACTTGTCCAGCAAGTCTTTCATGTCGCCTCCCACAGTAACTGGTGCAATGCCACGCGGCGCACGAGAGACCACGGATTGCAGGCACCCGGGATCCACCTAATGCGCGTGAGACCTACCGGACTTGTACTTGCGCCCCCCGTCATCCCCCCGGATTCCAGTCGTCCGGCGCTCGCTGCCCGGCTCGCCGTGCCGACAGCGATATGGCCAACACGCACATGCCGACCGCTAGCGCGACGATTACGACTGGCACCGGATCTAGCCCCGACGCGACGATGATAGCCGTACCAGCGCCGATCGTGGCGATCCGCAGAAGATCGGCGCGTCCGGCAACCCAGCGGTTGAACCGGCCATTCGACCAGGAGCGGTCGACCAACCGCGCAGCGTGCTTGACGGACCGCTCGATCCACGCCGGCCGTCCGGCGAGGTACGCGACCAGAGCGCCGATCAGAGCTCCCAATCCGACCAGTAGCGCGAGCCTGTAGACACTGGACGTCGTCGCGTTGAGCACAATCCCCACCGCGCTGCGGCCGTCGGCAGCCGCCGCGTCATCGACGAACGACGACCGCAGGCGCCGGACGAGCGCCGCGGCAAGAACGACTCCGATCACTACACCGAGGAAAACCTGCACAAGCGTTCGTCGCCTGGCCGCGGACAGCGCGACGGCTGCGGCGACCACCGCCAAGGTGATCAGCAGCACAGCCCACACATTCCGGTCAATGCGGTGCATGGTCTGCTGGGCTACGACGAGTGAGTCCTCGGACATCAGCCTGACCTGGCCGAAGTCCTCCGGGACTTGCGCGCGCAAGGCTGCCGCCAGTTGCTCCCGCCCTTCGGCCGCTCGCTCCGATACCAGACCGGGGAGTTCCACATCGGGCAGGAACTCGGGGATCTCCTGCTCCACATGGCGTAGGGCATCCGCGATGACCGGTATCAGGTTGAGCTGAACCGCACCGTCGGCTACGTAGACGTTCGGCAGCCCAGCAACGTCGCTCCGGACCAGCGTCACCGACGCTTGGTGAGCCCGCCGGATCAGCACCGGCAGCCGTTGCCGGAATGCCTCCGACCTGATCAGTTCGTCAATGACTTGCGTCGCACGATCTTCCAGCCTGGCGCTGATCGGCGGGCCAAGAACTGCGAGCGTTGGCCGGTCGAGGCGCGACAGTACCCCCGCGACCCGCGCATCCAGGTCAAGAGCAGCCCCAAGCGCGGTAGCCAAGTACTCGTCGAGTTCGCTCAGCCGGTTCGCAGCCCTGGTATCAAGATCCAGAATCTCCAGTGCCTGCTCTGAAACAGAGTCGCTCAGCGCCACGTAGAGCGCTGGGTCGTCGAGCGCCGGCTGAACCGTTGCCATGAAGGCATCGGTCTCGAAGATCGTGCGATGCGCCCACACAGCCATCACCGACACGACCACGAGCAGGGATGACAGCACGACGAGGAGTGAGCTGAGCCAGCGGCGGATTGTTCGGCGCCGCGCGGTCGAAGATGCTGGCTTTTCCGTCACGGCCTTGTCTCAGCTCGCCCCGGTTCTCGTCTCGGCTCCGACCGCGGTCTCTCGACGATCTGCTCAGAGACGAACGCGACGACAACGGCGATCAGCACGATGGGTGTCATGGCAGGAGCGCTAGTGCCGAGTAGGAGTGTCACGAGAACGGCCGAAGCGACGGGAAGCGGCAGGATTGCCGCGGTTGCCGCCGCCATCCCGGCCGCCATGGCGGGCACGACGCCGAATCCGGGGAGCCCGGACAGCAAGACACCGGCCACCGCGCCAAGGAACAGCGCCGGAAAGATGGGACCGCCACGGAGTGCGCCCAGCGATGCCCCGTACGCGATTCCCTTCAGCACGAGCAGGGCGACAAGGGCACCGACCGACCATCCGTGCGGGTCGGTGGCAAGCGATGCCAGCGTCTGCTGACCGGACAACGCCACCTCGACCGGCGACCTGTTGGTCAGGATCGAGTACGCCCCGGCGCAAGCAGCGATCACGAGCGCTACCGAGATGCTGCCGATCATTGGACGGCCCGCAGCGCGCGGCGCGACCCAATGTCCGATGCGATGGATCTGGCGCATGACGAAGGCAATGGCAACGGCCACGGGGACCGTCCACAGCAGGTCGGCCACGTCAGGCCGGGCTGGCCCGGAGAGTTCGGGCAGGCTCAGGGAGGCGATCTCGAACCCCGTCCAGCGTCCCAAGCCGGTGAAGACCAGAGCCCCGACGCCGGATGCGAGCAGGCACGGCAGGATCGCACGTGCCAGCTGTGGCCCGGCCAGGCCGATCGCCTCAAGGATGAATAGTGCCGCAACGAGCGGGCTGCCGAACACGACAGCGATCGCGGCCGTTGCACCAGCCACTCCAATGAGGGCGTAGGCGTTGGGGCCCGGCTCCTGTCCCCACCGACGGGTTAGCAAGATCGCCAATGCGGAGCCGGAAGCGATCAGCGGCGCCTCGGGGCCTAGCACGGCGCCGAGCGGCAGACCGCCCAATGCAGCCAGGATGATGCTCGGTAGGTGTGACGGCGGCACCGGATCAGCTCCAAGGCCGTCGATCGGTACATGGCCACCGCGGCCGGGCAGGAATCGGATGGCGGCCCCGACCAGGACACCTGCGACGACGAGCCAGGGTGCGGGCCACCACCACGGTGGCACGTCGTACCCAAGGTCGTCCGGTAACGCCCGCCAGACGACGTGGGTGAACTCGTGGAGCAGTGCCAGGAACCCGAACGCCGCGAGGGACACCGGCACGCCGACGAGACCAGCCAGCGCCAACAACCGGAGGTAACCGCGAGTGCGTACTAGCTCGCCGGCACTCTCCGGCCGCCGGTCGTCGCTCATGCCGTCAGGCCAGCAGCTTGGCCTTCTGGGTTTCGAATTCCTCGCCGGTGATGGCGCCTGCGTCCCGTAACTGAGCGAGCTTGGTCAACTCATCAGCAACGCTTGAACTTGGCTCCCTGGCCGCGTCGCGGACGTATGCGCGGAACGCTTCCTCCCGCCGGCTCTGTTCCGCAGCATTGCGTTCAGCCATTCCTGCACCACGCACAATCAAGTAGATCAACGTGCCCAGGAGCGGTGTGACGATGATCAACAGAGTCCACAGCGCCTTCGCCCAACCGGAGAGGTCACGGCTACGGAAGATGTCGGCCACCAACGAGATGAGCAGCCAGATCCAGGCGACGAAAAGGAAGAACCAGAGCATCGTCCAGAAGAGGTTCAGCAACGGGTAGTCGTCCATGGGATCCCTCCACCTACTAGTGCGTGAATCGGCGACCCCAACCCCCCTTGGCGCCAAGGCCAGCGTGATCATAAACGACACCGCTCACTCACCGCGAGCAATTCGCGACTCAAGGCGCGTCGCGCTGGCAAGCTCGTGTATTAATGGGGTTGCCGTACCGCTGAGTCGCCTGGACCGTTGTCCAGGCTTCTCCCTCGCCGGGCCGGCGTCGATACTCCCGGGCAGCGAAAGGCGGGGACGACCAGTGAGCCGGTTCGAGGCGGACACCGAGGCTGCGGCGTATTCGATCGATGGCCGGACATTCGCATTCAGCGGGCCGGTCATGGCCGGCGTCCGGCCGGGTTCGTATGCGGCCATTGAGACGCCGGACGGCGAACAGCACCTCGGTCAGATTCTGGAATTGCGCCCAGAACCCGGCGCCACCTTCGCCGAACCGATAATGCGCGGCACGGGTCGGCTGCTCGCGGAGTTTGTAGACAAGCCGTTCACGAACGCGACGTTGTCCGTCGCAGATCCGGCCCTGGTCCGCAGCCGACTGCCTGCGGATGGCGACGAGGGTGCGATTCAGATCGGCGCGCTGGCAGACCTGGAAGGCCTTCCCGCGGTCCTGCGGGTCTCGGGTTTCGGGCGACATACATTCGTTTGCGGGCAGTCCGGCTCAGGCAAGACGTACTCGATGGGCGTGGTGCTGGAGCGTCTCCTGCATCACACGTCGTTGCGGATCGTCGTCCTTGACCCGAACTCCGACTACGTCCGGATCGGTTCGCTGGCTGGTCCATCCGCCCCGGAGGGGCCCATCGACACCATGACCTGGAACCGCCACCAGAAGATCGCCGAGCGGCTCCGCGTACTCGGCGACGAGCCCGGTGAGCTCCGACTCTGGCTGGGCAACCTGACGCCGCGCCAGCAGGCCACCGTCCTGGGTCTGGACCCGATCGCCGATGCGGAGGAGGTCGGCGCTGCTCTGCAGATCGCTGACGATATCGGCACCACACGATTCTCACCCGCAGACCTGGCACGCCGCGCCCAGACCCTGGGTGATCCAGCCGCCGAGCGATTGGCACTGCGGATCAAGAACCTACGGCTCGACCGGATGGATATCTGGGCCGACGAGCAGCACCCGGCCATCATCGATCGGCTCGGGGACGACTGGCGGGCCGCCGTGTTCGATCTCGGCTCACTTGCATCGCCGCAGGAGCGGTCGATCATCAGTGCGGCCGTCGTCAGCGCGGTGTGGGAGCGCCGCCGCGAGCGCCACCCTGTCCTCTTGGTCGTCGACGAGGCCCACAACGTGTGCCCGCAGGTCCCGGCCGATGCCAACCAGGCCCTCGCCACGGAGCATATGATCGCCATCGCGGGCGAGGGTCGTAAGTACGGGATCTTCCTGCTTCTTGCCACCCAACGACCAACGAAGATCCACGAGAACGTCCTGTCACAGTGCGACAACCTGCTTCTGATGCGCATGAACTCGGCGGCCGACATCGCACATCTCGGCGCAACCTTCTCCGCCGTCCCAGCAGCACTCATCGAGCGCTCGGCCACCTTCCGGCTCGGCGAGGGCCTCGCGGCCGGCCAGATCGCACCCCATCCGCTGCTGTTCAAGACCGGCGAGCGGATCACTCTTGAAGGCGGTTCGGACCTTCCGACGGACTGGACGCGTCCAGAGCAATAGACGAGCGCAAAGAGTTGCTGCGACGCCTACCCGACCGGGACAGGCACCTCCTCCACTACGGGTTCGCGCATCTTGAGATCGAAGAAGAGATAACTCATCACCAGCGCCACAAACGGAATCGCGACGGCATAGACCAGCCCGGCGATGATGTTGACGAGAGCGAACGACAAACCGCCGAATACAAGCAACAGGACGACGCCGACCAGCGGGCCACTCACGGCACCGAAGCCGACGACGATTGTTAGCAGCAGCGCCACCGGCCACCAACGACCTCGGACGAGCTGCCGGCTGCGTTGCAGCGCACCCCGAGCTGACCTGTTCTCGATCGCTACGGCCGGCACCGCAAAGGCGCGCCGGACGGCGTAGACCAACGCGAGTGGCGACGTCACGACGAGCAGTAGCAGCAAACCCACCACCAGCACGATGCGGCCGGCCACACCGGTCAACGGCCGCAGCGCAGCGGCGACCCTGCCGTATGCCGCGCGCAAGGACGGCAATTGGCCCTGCGCGAGATCATCGAGAACTCCGGACACAGCAGCAAGCACGCTGAAATAGGCGAGCAGCGAGATCACCTCGCCCACCAGCAGTACCGTGGCAATCACCCACGCGTTCTGGTCCCCGTCCGGCCCAGCCAGCGCCTCCAGATTTGCGGCCCTTACCAGCAGCCATTGGGCCACCCCGGCCAACGCCATCACTGGCAGATACACCAACCCGATTCCCAGCATTAGGCGCCAGTTCAGGGCATACATCCGGGCCGACGCCGCGAGCAATTGTCCTGCCGCGCGGCGTTGGACCACGGGGTAAGGAGCGTCGGGCACCCAACGGGTCCGGGCCGCCGCGACCACCAGCAGTGCGAGCACGGCGCCGAGCCCGATCAGCACCGGTGCAGGATCGTCGAGCGCTCGGCGGAGCACGTTGGATCCGGCCGCCACCACGCTGCAGAACGTGTTGGTGACGTTCGGCCCGACCGCGGCGGGCAACGGTACGGTGACGGCATCGTCGCGCCAGCCGTCTTCGCCCCACCGGACCGGCGCGGTCCACTGCGTCTTCATGTTCGGTCCGGTCGGGCCGTTGAAGAACGCCTCATGGCGCTCGCCCCAGCGTCCCTGGAACCCCAGCCATGGAAACTCGTCGAGATAAGCATCCGGTTCGGTCGGCACGACCGCGACCTGCGGCCAGATCTCGTCATGTGGGCCGTTGGTGTCATCACAGCCGACCCCGGTCTCGGCGCTGCGTCCGAGGTAGAGGGCGGAGCCGAAGAAGTTCGCGTGCGAGCCCTCCGCCGGGTAGACCACTGGATGCGTCCCATCAACGACTTCGAGCTTGGCCGACCCCCAACTGGCCCGCTCGCCGCCAGTGTGCTGGCTGTACCCGACAACAGACGGCGGCGTGGCCAGGGCGGCTTCCGCGTCCGGCGCATCGAAGACGAGTTGGATCATCTCCCAGTCGCCCTCATGGTTGTTGTTCCAGTCGTTGAAGACGTAGAAGAACCAGTACTGCAAGGCGATCTGGCCCTGCCGAGCCGGATCGGTCACCACCCGGGCGTAGACCGTCGCTTCGCTGTTGCGGCCTATCTCACGTTGCCATTCTTCGTATCCGCAGCCCGGGTCGAGCGCATTGCCAGGGAAGTCCAGGTGGTACTGCGGCAAACCGTCCGTCAGGTCCACGGCCGCGGGCGCAACCCCGACGAGGTCATTGGTGTGCCATGGCCCCCGAAGTGCGACGCCAGAGTTGTCCATCAGCGTGGTGATGTCCATTGGCCGGTACGGCGTGCCGTCGCCGCACGGCTCCTCCTGAGCTCGCAGCCGGATAACCGGTGCATACCGCTCCGCGAGTTCCGTAGCTGCGGGGTCGTCCTGAACGGCCGAAGCGGACAGGTTGCCCGCCCCAAGGGCGACGGGTGAAGCCAGCTGGAGAACCGCCACCGCACTCACGACCGCGAGCAGCGCCCTCGCCCCTGCTCTTGCGTCCCAGAACAGCACCCGACCACGTCGCCCTAAAGGTGCACTCACAAGAATCCCCCTCAGATCGCATTACGCGCCGCGCGGACCAGCGTCTCGGCCCGTTGGCGAGCGTAGTTGTGGCGAACCGACTAGTGCTTCAAGCACTCAACTTCGCTTGGGCATGCCTATTGCCCATGTGTGTTTGGGACGCGGCTACTGAGCCATGTCGACGAATCGGCTGTAATGGCCCTGGAAGGCAACCGTGATCGTGGCCGTCGGCCCGTTCCGGTGCTTGGCCACGATGAAGTCGGCCTCGCCCGCCCGTGGTGATTCCTTCTCGTAGGCGTCCTCGCGGTGCAGGAGGATCACCATGTCGGCGTCTTGCTCGATGGAGTTGTGGACTGCGATTCCATTGGCGACGAAGTTGTGCAATCCGAGCACGGTCGCGTCGTAAACTTCCTGCTCGCCGAGTGGCTCAATCCTGACGACCGAATCCCAGATGATGTCGTTGGTCGCGTACATCTCCAAGTCGGCGCTTTCGAGAATCGCCGCGACACGAGTCAGCCGTTCCCGGCTAGGCGCTCGCTTCCAGAGCGTACTGCCGCAGAACTGTGTGTTCATCGCGGCCGCAAACTCGCGGTGTGTCATCCCGCGCTTCGTTAGAGCTGCTCGCACGTGCTGCCATATTTCGACTGGAATGGTGTCGACGTTGGTGTTCGACCGGGTCGACTCCAGCACAGCTAGCAAGTCAGCACACGCCTTGGACCGGTCGCCATGGCATCCTATCTCGCGGAGGAACCTCAGTTGGTCGTCACGACCTGAGATATCCAGCGTGTACTGCGCTCGAACAGAGCGGCTGCTCTTGACTGTGCGCACGCGTCCCGAGATGCCGAAGCGCAACAGCAGCACGGCGACATCCACGAGTAGCCGCCTGCTCGTCGATGCATAGTAAACCCGACCTCCGGTGCCCTTCCGGTTGATCGTGACCGAGCCGTCAGTTGACCACAAGTGACGGAGGAACAACGCGATCTGGCGCTTCGGCAGCGAGAATACTTGTGGAGGTACGAACTTTTCGTATGACCGCAGACCGAACAAGCCCAGTGTGTCAAGCCATTCTGCGATGGGGTTCCGCCGACCGTGGGTCAACTGATACGGAGCCGGCAACCGGAGCGTGGTCACCCGAGCGGCCGCATAAGCATCCCGAACCGCCACTACACCGAAGTGCTTGGCCGCATCCGCTACGGCCGCGAGGTTTGACTCGTCAACCGACGCATATCTCACGGGCTGTCGACGAACGAACGAACCATCCCCGATCAGATGAGCAAGTAACACGACCTTCGGTTCCGGCCAAGGCATTTGAACCAATGGGCCAGGCACATGACGCGGTGTGGCTATGCGACTCCCCAGCTCAAGGTCCTCCAGGGGTTTCCACCCCTCATAGGTCAGGAAGGGATGGCTTGCAGTTGCCTCAATCTGCTTTCCGGATGCGAGATGCAGGCGGAAGACCGGCTTGACCCCGCTCGGGAAAACGTGGGTCATGGTTCGAGGCACATACCGGAGACTCTCGTCGAGTGCCCAAACTGGAATGTCGCGTTCGCCGGATGCAAGCAACTGACCCAGCGCCACCTCACTACCGTCGTCGGCCCGCATTACTCGTGTCGATGCGGTCAGGCACCCCGACTCCCGCAGATCCGACAACATCGGCTTCTTGTCCTGCCTTTGCTCGGGACCGCGGTTGAGCTGGCTGATGGCGACGACGGGGACCTCGAGTTCCTTCGCCAGCAGCTTCAGCGCCCGCGAGAACTCTGCGACCTCCTGCTGGCGGCTCTCGACTCGCTTGCCGCTACTCATCAGCTGGAGGTAGTCGACGATGACCAGCTTGAGGTCATGCCGCTGCTTGAGCCGCCGGCACTTGGCCCGGATTTCCATCATCGTCATATTGGGTGAGTCATCGATGAACAGCGGGGCGCTGGACACCTCTCCCGTGCAGCGCGCGATGCGGTTCCAGTCGTCGTCGGTCATCTGACCAGCCCGCATGTGATGCAGCGGCACCCGCGCCTCGGCGGAGAGCAGCCGCATGGTGATCTCGTTGCGACTCATCTCCAACGAGAAGAGCACCGTGGCTAATTGGTGACGGATTGCAGCAGCGCGGGCGAAATCGAGTCCTATGGTCGATTTGCCGACGGCGGGTCTGGCTGCAATGACGATCATCTGTCCGGGGTGCAAGCCGTTGGTGAGCGCATCGAGATCAACGAAACCGGTGGGCACGCCGACCATCTGGCCACCACGCGAGCCGATCGCCTCTATCTCGTCTAGCGTTCCTTCCATGATCTCGCCCAGCGGCAGGTAGTCCTCGGACGCCCGCCGCTCGGTAACCGCATAGACCTCGGCCTGAGCAGCATCGACGATGTCGTCGGCTTCGCCGTCGCCGCCGTACCCCATCTGCACGATGCGGGTGCCGGCTTCGACCAGGCGGCGCAGAATGGCGCGCTCGCGAACGATGTCGGCGTAGTAGCCGGCGTTGGCAGCCGTGGGGACGTAGTTGACGAGCGTGTGCAGGTACGGTGCCCCGCCGACCCTGCCCAACTCGTTGTTCTTCTGGAGGTGGTCGGCAACGGTCAGCGGATCGGCCGGCTCGCCCCTGCCGTAGAGATCGAGAATCGCCTCGTAGATCGTCTCGTGAGCGGGACGGTAGAAGTCGTGGCCGCGCAGGACTTCGACGACATCTGCGATTGCGTCCTTGGACAACAGCATCCCGCCAAGGACGGCTTGCTCGGCCGCAATATCCTGCGGAGGAGTTCGATCGTAGCCCGGGGGTGGAACCGGGTCGTCGCTACGGTTCGGCAACTCGGTCACGCTCATGGCCTTAGATCACCCCCGTCTGTCCGTGCAGCCGTTTCATACACCCGTTCTAGCAGATATCACTGACACTTCTCTTGGCCATGCGCGTCGCAGTTTTTCCCCGGCGAACATACGGCCATCAACAGCTCGCCCCCAAGTGCTCTATCAACAGCGGTTGTGGACGCCTAGCAGCGCACCGGTGGAAAGCAATCCCCAGGGTGTGGACAAGTTTGGGGACAACACGTGCACAGTGTGGGCCTGCCCTGCGAATGCCTCGGTTCACGAACTGCCTCGATTTCTGTCCACGCCCTGTGGAAGAGAACTCCACGGCCCGAATCTCGCTATGTGAGACGGCCTCGAGACGCGTCAGTCGTCACTCATACTGTCGGTGCTGCCATGCGTTTGTCCCGAGCAGCGGCCCTGCGCAAGCACGACGCCGACCGCGAGATTCTCCGGCTCGCCCTACCGGCTCTCGGGGCCCTCGTCGCCGAGCCACTGTTCCTCCTCGCGGACACCGCGATCGTCGGCCGGCTCGGCACACCCGAACTTGCCGGTATGGGAATCGCGGCCACCGTCCTGGCGACGTTCGTCAACCTCTCGATTTTCCTGGCATACGGCACCACAGCCGCCGTCGCGCGTCTGCTCGGTGCTGCTGATCTGCGCGGGGCCATGCGTCAAGGGTTGGACGGCTGCTGGCTGGCAGTCCTCATCGGTGGTGGCACTCTTGTGCTCGGCCTCCCATTGACGCCGCGGATCGTGGCACTGTTCAACCCCGCCCCAGAGGTGGCGGTACACGCGGAGACATACCTGCGGATCAGCCTTGCCGGCATCCCTGCGATGCTGCTCGTTCTCGCCGCGACTGGAGTGCTCAGGGGTCTGCAGGACACCCGCACGCCGCTGGTCGTGGCGGGCACCGGTGCCGCCGTGAACGTCCCGCTGAACCTGGTGCTGGTACACGGCGCCGGCCTCGGCATCGCCGGTTCGGCCATCGGCACGGTCGTCATACAGACCGCGATGGCAGCGGTCTTCGTGGTGATAGTGGGCCGCGGCGCCCGGCTGCATGGGGCATCGCTACGGCCGCACTGGCCGGGTGTACGCCGCTCGTTCGGTGCCGGCGTCCCGCTGTTGATCAGAACGCTGGCCATGCGCGTGGCGTTCATCGTCACCACGCTCGTCGCCACGGCGCTTGGCACCGCACCACTTGCCGCTCATCAGGTCGTCTTCAATACTTGGCTGCTGCTGGCCCTGGTCCTCGACGCGGTGGCGATCGCCGCGCAGGCGCTCGTGGGCCGTGAACTGGGGGCCGGAGACGCGACCTCGGCACGGTCCATCACGCGCCGGATGGTCCAGTGGGGAGTCTTCGCCGGCATCGTCCTCGGCGTGATCCTGCTCGCGGCCGGATCGGTGTACGCACGGCTGTTCACGACCGACGCCGAGGTGCGGGGGCTCGTGGTGAGTGCGCTCATCGTCGCAGCCGTCCTGCAACCGATCGCCGGTTGGGTGTTCGTCCTGGACGGCGTTCTCATCGGTGCCGGCGACGGCCGCTATCTGGCCTGGGCCTCAGCGGCGAGCGTGGCGGTGTTCCTACCGATGGCGTGGGCCGTGCTCGTTCTGGACCTGTCGCAGCAGGCAGGACTCGTGGCGTTGTGGATCGCCATTGGAATATGGACGTTCGCCCGGGCGGCCACCCTGGCTTTCCGCGAGCGCGGCAGCGGTTGGCTCGTAACCGGCGCGACACGGTAAGGACGCCGTGCCCGCCCAGCACCGCCGGCGGCGGAACCGCGGGCCCATCCGGTGGCGGGCCGTCGTGAGAGGCTGGCCGTCGGCCACGAGCTCTCGCCGATTGGGGATGAATCCATGCAGTTGGTCACTCTGCCGACCGCCATCGTGCTGGCATTCGTCACTGCTCTCATCTTCGGCCTGGTCGCACAGCGGCTGCTGGGAATTCGACTCGGCTTCGTACGAGTGATCATCGCCGGTGTCGTGGCGATGACGATCAACGGACCCCTCATGATCGGAGTGCTCGGAGACCTCGCTGACCGCGCACCGACGTCGCGGGAGATCGCACCCGTGGCGGCCCTCACGCTCCTGGGGATGGCCACCACCATCCTGGCCTCGATGATCTTCCTGGTCATCATGGAGGCCTTCGTCCCACTCGGCTCGTTGCCGCCGCCGTTGGTGTGGGGCCGTGGTATCCGGGGCCGGCTCGCCCGGGCCCGGCGCTACTGGCAGATCGTCGCGATCGGGCTGCGCAACGGCCTTGGGCCGTTCGTCCGCGAGACGCGCCGCAGGACCCTCGACGACTCCGGAGGCCGGCGTCACCTCGGCGTCGCGCTGCGCAATACGCTCAACGCCGCTGGAGTGACATTCGTCAAACTCGGCCAGATCCTGTCGACCCGGCGGGATCTGCTTCCGCCCGAGATGGTCGACGAACTGAGCGAACTTCAGGATCGCGCCGAGCCGGTCCCGTGGCCCGAGGTACAAGACGTGCTCGAGGCCGAACTCGGCGGTTCGGTCGATGACATCTTCGCCTCGTTCGAGCGTGAACCGCTCGCTGCGGCTTCGGTTGGTCAGGTGCACGCGGCCCGGCTGCGATCTGGCGCAGACGTCGTGGTCAAAGTGCAGCGACCAGGCATCCGTCCAGTTGTGGAGCGGGACCTGGACATAGCCCAGCGGCTTGCTGCTCGCCTTGAGTCTGGAACGAGTTGGGGACGGGCGCTCGGGCTGCGCTCACTCGCCGACGGGCTGGCTACGGCCCTGCGGGAGGAGCTGGACTACCGGATCGAGGCCGAGAACATCCAGACAGTGGCCCGCGCCGCCGATGCGCGGGGTATTGACGGCATCAGAGTCCTGAGCATCCATCCCGCCCTCTGCACCGAGCGGGTCCTCGTCATGGAGCGGCTGCACGGGACACCGGTCAACGTGGCCGAACCACTCCTGCGTGAAGCCGCGGTCGACCGGGCAGCGCTCGCCCGATCGCTCCTTGACTTCCTGCTGCGGCAGATCCTCCTTGACGGTGTCTTCCACGCCGACCCACACGCAGGCAACGTCCTTGTCATGGCCGACGGTCGGCTCGGCCTACTGGACTTCGGCTCCGTTGGCCGCCTGGACGGTGGGTTGCGCGAGGCATTCCAGCGCCTGCTTATGGCGGTCAACAGGGCCGACCCACTCGGGACGACCGACGCGTTGCTGGAGATCGTGCCCCGGCCGGACACCGTCGACGAGCAGGCACTCGAGCGTGACCTGGGGCGGTTCCTAGCCCGTCATGTCGACTCGTCGGCCGGCTCGACCGTCCGGATGTTCGGCGACCTGTTTCGGATCGTGACCGATCACGGGCTCTCCATACCCCGCGAACTCGCCGCCGTGTTACGCGCGCTTGGAACCGCCGAAGGCACGTTGGACCACCTGGCACCCGGCTTCGACTTGGTCGGCGAAGCCCGCACGCTCAGTGCCTCCTACGTCACCGAGCAGCTTGAACCGGCATCGCTGCGGCACGCCGCGACGGAGGAGCTGATCGCGCTCGTACCGATCCTACGCCGCCTTCCGAGGCGGGTAGAGCGGATCGCCAGTGCGGCCGAGCACGGTCGGCTCGCGGTGAACGTCCGCCTCTTCGCCGACGAGCGCGACCGCGAAGTCGTCACCGACCTGTTGCACAAGGTGTTGCTGGCCTTCTTGGCTGCCGCGGTGGGCATCATGGCGGTATTGCTGCTCGGCACGGACGGCGGCCCGCGGGTCACCGAATCGGTGAGCCTGTTCGCGCTGTTCGGCTACAACCTGCTCGTGGTCAGCTCAGTGCTCGGCCTGCGAGTCCTGGTGACGATCTTCCGCCGCGGCCCGTCCTGACAAGTCGCAGGCAGTGTGACTTGTCCGGGCCACGGTTGAGGGTCGCGCAGGCCAGGGGCTTGTCCGGCCGGACAACCTGCAATGCCCCGGCTCAGGCGGCGGCGACGTCCAGCTGGACGTTTGCGGCGACCTCGGGGTGCAGGCGGACGGTGACGGTGTGCAGGCCGACCGTCTTGATCGGGTTACCTACCTCGATCCGCCGCTTGTCGACCGCGGGGCCGCCGGCCTTGCTGACCGCCTCGACGATGTCGGTGGTAGTCACCGCGCCGAACAGCCGGCCGGACGCGCCCGCCTTGGCCGTCAGGCGAACGGGAGTCGCCTCGAGCTTGGCCTTGATCGCCCGAGCGGTGTCCAGATCGGCGATCTCGCGCGAGGACCGCGCCCGCTGGATCACGTCGATCTGTTTCTGGCCACCCTTGGTCCAGGCGATCGCGTAGCCGCGCGGGATCAGGTAGTTGCGGCCGTAGCCGTCCTTGACATCGACGGCCTCGCCGGGCGAACCCAGACCGGGAACCTCTTGAGTGAGGATGAGCTTCATCGTTGCGTCCCTCCTCAGCGTGCCGTCGAGGTGTACGGCAGGAGCGCGACCTCGCGCGCGTTCTTGATCGCTGTGGCGACGTCACGCTGGTGCCTGGTGCAGCAACCGGTGACGCGGCGCGCACGAATCTTGCCGCGGTCAGAGATGTACTTGCGCAGCAACGCGGTGTCTTTGTAGTCGACGTACTTAACGTCTTCCTTGCAGAATGCGCAAACCTTCTTCTTAAGCTTGCGCACAGGTGGCTTTGCCATCGTGGTGCTCCTTAAAGAACTTCACACTGGAGCCCGGTCGGTCCTGTGCGACGACCGGGATGGTGTATCGGTTAGAAGGGCGGTTCGTCCGCGGCGCCACCGCCGGCCCAGGGATCGGCCTGACCGCTGTCGGCCGGTCCACTGGCTTGGCCACCCGCCGGAGCGGTGCTCCACGGGTCGCCGCCTGCGGGTCCCGACGGCGCACCACCGCCACCGAACCCACCGCCGGAGCGCTGGGTTCGAGTGACCTTCGCCGTCGCGTACTTCAGGCTCGGACCGATCTCGTCGACGTCCAACTCCACGACCGTGCGCTGCTGCCCGTCACGTGTTTCGTACGTGCGCTGCTTGAGCCGGCCGGTCACGATCACGCGCATGCCGCGCTGCAGCGACTCCGCGGCGTTCTCCGCCGCCTGCCGCCAGACGGCACAAGACAAGAACAGCGGGTCGCCGTCCTTCCACTCGCCGGTCTGCCGGTCGAACGTACGCGGCGTTGACGCGACGCGGAAGTTCGCCACCGGCGCACCCGACGGAGTGAACCGCAACTCGGGGTCGTCAGTCAGGTTGCCAACGAGAGTGATGATGGTCTCGCCTGCCATGGATGGTCCCTCCGCAGGGGTGGGTAGCCGTTGGTGTTGGGATCAGTGGGCGTCCGGGCGGACGACCTTGGTACGCAGGATGTTCTCGTTGAGCCCGAGCTGGCGGTCGAGCTCGGCCACCGCGGCCGACTCACACTTCAGATCGAGCACCGCGTAGATACCCTCGCCCTTCTTGTTGATTTCGTAGGCGAGCTTACGCCGACCCCAGACATCGACCTTCTCTACCGAACCGCCGGATTCGCGGATCACGCCGAGGAACTGGTCGAGGGTGGGGGCCACGGTCCGCTCCTCGAGCTCTGGGCTCAAGATCACCATGACCTCATACTGACGCATCGTGCCAATCACCTCCTATGGGCTTCGCGGCCACGGTCTCTCCGTGACAGGAGGGCTGTGCGTCCAACCGGCCCGGGTGTACGGAGGTACCGCACGTAGCCCAGGCCGAAGAATCAGACTACCAGCGCCGTCGTCCCGCCACCCAATCGCCGGCAGGCTCCGGCTGCCGGATGTCGGCGAGCGCTCGTATGGTGGCGCCATGGCGACATTGCGAATAGGTGCCCACGTCGACCAGGCCGATCCGGTCGCTGCGGCGCTCGAGCGCGAAGGAAACGTAGCCCAGTTCTTCCTGGGCGACCCACAGGGCTGGAAGGGCCCGGTTGTGCAGTTCGAAGGAGGCGCAGCTGCGCTCAAGGCGGCCGCTGAGGCAGCTGATGTCGATCTCTACGTCCACGCGCCCTATGTGCTCAACGTCGCCACCACCAACAACCGCATTCGGATACCGAGCCGCAAGCTGCTCCAACAGCACGTCGATCTCGCTGCCGAGGTGGGTGCCAGGGCCCTCATCGTCCATGGGGGTCACGTCCTCGCTGGCGACGACCCGGCCATCGGGTTCGACAACTGGCGAAAGTGCGCCGAGCGTACCGATCTCAAGCTTCCGGTGTTCATCGAGAACACGGCCGGGGGCACCAACGCAATGGCCCGCCAGCTCGACAACATCGCGCGACTTTGGGATGCCGTTGGCAGCTTTGGGCTTGGAATCTGCCTGGACACCTGCCACGCGCACGCGGCCGGCATCGACCTGACCGATGCAGTCGACAAGATTTGTTCGATCACCGGGCGCATCGACCTGGTCCATGCCAATGACAGCCGCGACGAGTTCGGCTCCGGCGCCGACCGGCACGCCAACATCGGCGACGGCCAGATAGGCGGCGAGACGATTGCCGCCGTAGCTCGCGCTGCGGGCACTCCGGTCATCGTCGAGACGCCCGGAGTGGGCCACGCTCACGACATCGCGTTGCTGCGCAAGCTGCTCAGCTGATCGCGGCGGCTCCAGCGGCGGCGTTATCTGCTGCGGTTTTCGCTGCGTCCGCAGCCCCGGCCACCGCATCCGGGTGAACAGCGTCGCGAATGATCCGTAGGGCCTCGGTGAGCGCATCCAACTGACCGGCCGTAAGCCGGCCGGTGAACCACTTCTCCACATCGTCGAGATGTGGCCCTAGCACAGCGACGATCCGCTCCATCCCGGAATCGGTGATCTGGGCCCAGGTGCCCCGACGGTCCGTTTCACAGCTCACCCGCGTGGTAAGACCGGTGCGCTCCAACCGATCTACAACGCGGGTGATGCCACTGGTCGACAGGCTGGTCTGGGCCGACAGATCGGTCATGCGCAATCGCCCACCAGGAGTGCGGGCCAACCGCAGCAGAACCTCGACCTCAGTGTCGGACAACCCGTACTCGGCGAAGCGCGGTGCAAGCCTCGCGGTGAGACCGAGGTGGGCCTCGATGAACAGTCCGACAGCCGTCAGCCGTGGGTCGTCCAGGAGTGGGGAAGCCATGTCCCAGATACTACCAATGGTCAACTGTTGCTCTGAGGAATATTGCTGAGTAGATAATTGCTACTTCAACTGTAACCCGCTTCCTAGCCCCCATGGAGCAATGACATGACCGAGACCACACTGCAGACGACACGCGACTGGCAGGGGCTGAACCTGCCGGCGCCCGGCACGTTCCGCATCGACCCAGCGCACACAAACGTCGGCTTCGTGGCGACGCACATGATGTTCACGAAGGTGCGCGGCAACTTCGCCGACGTGTCCGGGAGCGTCACGGTCGCCGAGAACCCGGCGGATTCGGTTGTTGAGATCACTGTCCGGACGGCGAGCGTCACGACCGGTAGCGAAGACCGCGACAACCATCTGCGGTCGGCGGACTTCTTCGACGTCGAGAACTACCCTGAGATGAACTTCCGTTCGACGAACATCCAGCACGTCGGCGGGGCCGAGTTCGCCGTCACCGGCGAGCTCACCATCCGAGGCATCACCAAGCCGGTCGAGTTCACCGTCACTTTCGAGGGCATCGGGGTCAACCCGTACGGCACTGAGGTCGCCGGTGTGAGCGGGCGCGCCGATGTCAACCGCGAGGACTGGGGCCTGACCTGGAACGCCGCTCTCGAGACCGGCGGTGTCCTGGTCGGTAGGAAGGTCACGCTGGCCATCGAGATCCAGGGCGCCCGCGTGTGACAAGTCGTCGATCAAGTAGATCGGGTTCGACTCGCCTATTCGCCCCACTGAGCCTGGGCAAGACAACTCAGGCAGTCTGGCGTGTCGAACCCGATTTGCATGATCGACGTTAGGGTTGCCCCCGCAACCCACCGGCTGGGTGCGCCACGTACGCTCGTGCACCGTGGCGCTCGAGGTACGAGAGATTTCCCGCGAGGAACACCTCGCGGCCATCGCCGACCGCCCCTCGGTGAGCTTTCTCCAGACTCCGGCCTGGGGCGCGGTCAAGCGTGAGTGGCGATCGGAGTCTCTGGCCTGGTTCGACGGGGACTCCATCGTCGGTACCGCACTCGTGCTGTACCGGCAGATTCCGCGGGTCAGACGCTACCTGGCCTACATCCCCGAAGGACCGGCGATCGACTGGGCCGACGCGGCCGGCCAGGGCCTCGCCCGGTGGCTCGATCCACTCACGGCCCATGTGAAACAGCGAGGTGCCTTCGGGCTGCGGATCGGGCCACCGGTCCAGGTACGCCGCTGGAGCTCGGCGACCGTCAAGGCAGCGCTCGCCGACGACCTCGTCACCAGCCTCGGTGACCTGGCCGCCGATGCCACAAATCCCGACGGCACGATTCTGGCCGATCAGCTGCGGGATCTCGGGTGGCGGCACCAGGCACCGACTGGCGGTTTCACCGCGGGGCAGCCACAGTTCGTCTTTCAGGTGCCGTTGGCCGGCCGCGACGAGGACGACCTGCTCAAGGGTTTCAACCAGCTCTGGCGCCGCAACATCAAGAAGGCGGACAAGTCGGGCGTGACCGTCGAGCTCGGCACAGCGGATGACCTGCCGGCCTTCCACTCCCTGTATATCGAGACGGCGCATCGCGACGGATTCACCCCACGTCCCCTGCTGTATTTCCATGGCATGTGGCAGGCGATGACGGCCGAAACGCCGGACCGGCTCCGACTGTATCTGGCCCGTCACGACGGCGACTTGGTCGCCGCCACCACGATGGTCCGCGTCGGCGAACACACGTGGTACTCCTACGGCGCCTCGTCGACTGTGAAACGAGACGTTCGCGGTTCGAACGCCGTCCAGTGGCGGATGATGCGTGATGCCCTCGCGGACGGGTGCACCGTGTACGACATGCGCGGCATCACCGACACCCTGGACGCCGACGACCCGCACGCCGGGCTGATTCGCTTCAAGCTCGGGACCGGCGGCGAGGCGGTGGAGTACCTCGGCGAATGGGACCTGCCGATTTCCACCGTGCTGTACACCGCGTTCGACTTGTACATGAAGCGAAGGAGTTGAGCTCGCGGTGCCGCTCATTCTCGAGGTCGACGCCGGCCGCTGGCGCGATCACCTGAAGTCGTACGTAGGCACCCATCCCGGTGTCGTGCCCGTCGCCAAAGGCAACGGATACGGGTTCGGGACGGCCGTCCTTGCAGCCGAAGCCGCCGATCTCGGCGTCTCAACACTCGCCGTCGGGACGTACGACGAGTTGCCGGCTGTAGGCGCCTTTCCAGGTGAGACGCTGGTGCTGTCGCCATGGCGACCCGGCATCCAAGCCGCCCCCGGCCGGGTTATCCACACCGTCTCGCGGCTAAGCGACCTTCGCGACCTGACACGTGAGCAGGACCGACCCGACGTCGTCGTCGAGCTACTCACCAGCATGCGGCGCCACGGCGTCACGCTCGACGAGCTATCCGATGTCGCGGCGTTGCTCCGCGGTGTGCGTTTTCGCGGTTGGGCCCTTCACCTTCCCTTGACCGGCGACCGGCTCGGCGAAGCCCGCTCGCTCGCGGGACCGTTACTGGCCGCCGCCCACGGACCGTTGTGGGTCAGCCACCTCGAGCCCAACCACGCCGCGGTGCTGGCCGCGGATCTGTCGACCGACGTCCACCTGCGGGTGGGGACGGATCTGTGGCTGGGCGCCCGGTCGGCACTGCGAGCGCGCGCAACGGTTCTCGACGTACACGAGCTCCGGCGTGGTGAGACATTCGGCTACCGCCAGCGGCGAGCCCGCCGCGCCGGGCGGATCGTCGTGGTCACGGGCGGCACCGCGCACGGCATAGCACTCGAGGCGCCGACACCGGCCGCATCGCTTCGGCAACGAGCCGTGGCCGTCGCCAAGGGCGGGCTCGAAGCGACCGGACGCGCGCTTTCCCCATTCCACATCGGCGGAAAACAGCGTTGGTTCGCCGAACCGCCGCACATGCAGTGCTCGATGATCTGGCTTCCGGCCGGTGTGGCGCCACCGGCTGTGGGCGACGAACTGGACGTTGACGTGCGGTTCACGACCACAAGCTTCGACCAGATCCGCTGGAGCTGACGATCTCACTCCCGTCCCCGTCGATCATGGGCAAATGCCCCTTCCGGACCGTGGAAAGGGCCAACCGCCCGTGATCAACGCAGTTTCGGCGGCGTTAGCCCGCCCAGCGGCTGGTGAGGAACGCCGCTGCCCAGATAGCCATCAGGGGGACGCTGACGCTCAGGTACGCCCACAGGACCCAGCGGCGCCGCGCCGCCACCACGGCTAACCCGATCCACAGCGGCCACCAGAGCAACGTTGCGCGCGGAACCGAGAAGTACCAGTACGAGGTCGCGAACGCGGCCACCTGCAGCCCCACCCAGGTCGCTTCTCCCCAGCGGCGCATGCCGATCAGAGTCACGGTCAGGGCGACACCGACAAGCACGGCGACGATCTCGGCCCGGAACATCCACACGAAGCCGATCGATACCGTCCCTTCGAAGGCCGCGTTCCACGTGTTGGCAAACGCGTCCCATGGCCAGGTGAACGTCCTGTTCCACTCCTGAGCTTGGGCGTTGAGCCACGCCAACCAGTCACCGGTCAGCCAGCGCAGATAGCTCATCCACGCCAGCAGGGGAACCGCCGGTGCCAGCAGCCAGGCCGCACCACCCATTCCACGCCTATGCCGAGATGTCAGCCACTCGACAACGAGCGCAACGACCAGGAACACGCCACTGACCCGCACCGTGCACGCCAGCGCCACAAGGATGCCCGCCGGTGCCCAGCGGCCCTGCCGGGCGGCCAGCCACGAGGGGATCGCCAGGCCGAGGAACAGCGACTCGGTGTAGGGAGCGGCTAGGAACACCGCGGGCGGGGCGAACACCCACGCCACCACCGCGAGCCGGCCCACTCCAGGCCCGCCTTCGAGATCGCCGAGCCGGGCCAGTGCCACTGCGGCCACCGCACCGGCGACCAGGGACACCACAAGGCCGGCCAGCACGTGCGGCAGACCGAGCAGATTGCCGAACCACAGCAGCCCCGGCAACCCGGGAAAGAACGCCTCGTTAGGCACGCCCGTCGGCTCGCCGCCGTAACCGAATTCCGCAATCCCCCGGTAGTGGTAGAAGTCCCACTGCACCCAGCGATCGAGAAACGGCCGGACAACCTGGTCTGGACCTAGCAGCAGCCATCCGGTTGCGCTGGCGACAACCAGGATCGACACCCGGCTCGCCAGCCAGATCAGCAGCGCGTCGCGATCCGCCGGACGGAGCCGTCGCCACCACGGCCGGCCGTTGGCGTCGTCGGCCGAGATCAAGTGCTCCGAACTAGGGTCGCCTTGCCGATCGGGTCGGCTAGTAGCGAACACTTGATCTTCGTGGGTGGGGCGTGGATCGGTCATGTTCGGGGCAGCTCAAGCCGGACCGGTGCCAGCGGATCGGCGTACGGCCGGACAGGATCGTGACGGGGGCGGATGACGTCGCGGACGACGACTCCCATCAGCCACAACAACCCAGCCGCCCTGATGGCGACCCCCACGCTGTACTGCGTATCGGTGAGTTCGCCGGCGAGGTACCACCAGATTCCCACGAAGTACACCACCTCGGCGACCTGCCAGATCAAAACGTCGCGCCACCGTGGCCTGGCGAGCACTGCCAGGGGCAGCAACCACAGCGCGTACTGGGGTGACCACACCTTGTTGACCAGCAAAAACGCAGCTACGGCCAGGAATGCCAGCTGTGCGAAGCGTGGTTGCTCGGGTGCGGTGAGCGCCAGCACGACGATGGCCACCAGCAGCAACCCCGCGGCGGCCAGTGCGGCGAGATTGACCGGGTCAGGGAGTGTCACGCCGCTCAGACCCAGCGCGAACCAGACAGATCCAAAGTCGGCGGTGCGCTCGGCGTTGAACATGAAGAACGCCGCCCAGCCGTCCGGGGCCCACAGGTACACCGGGAGGTTGAGGGCGATCCAGGTGACTATCGCGGCACCTAATGCGGCGACGAACTGGCCTGCGTCCTGCCGCCGCCGCGGCGAGCGCAGGACCACCAGCAGCAGCGCGCCGAGCAGAAGTACCGGGTACAACTTGGCAGCCACTCCGAGACCGATGAACACGCCGGTCAGCACGCCGCGCCGGCGAGTCCAGGCCAGGATGGCCAGCGCCGTAGCCGCCACCGCCAGCAGGTCCCAATTGATTGTCGCGGTGAGGAGCACGACCGGTGATGCGGCCACGAGCAGACCGTCCCACGGCCGGCGCCGGATCGTGCGAGCCGTGGCGAAGACCGTCACCAGAAAGGCGATACCCAGCAGGACCGCCGTGAGGTCGTAGAAGCGGCCGCTCTCGATGAGAGCTTCGCCGCCATTCCCGGTTGCAGCCCTCACGATGTAGGCAGTGGCCTGCATGACCGCCCCGGTCACGACCGGGTATTCGAGCCGGGTGTCGGCGTAAGGCACCTTTTCTTCGGCGAAGCCCCGCTCACGGTACAGAAATGGGACGTCGCTGTAACACAGGCTCGTCCACATCTGGTGATCACGCTCGGCCCAGCTGTCGTCGCGGCACGGCGTGTCTGCGATCACACCAAGTGCGAAGACGGCACATGCGACGGCCAGGGCCACCCTGATCGGACCCCACCAGCGGTGCGCGGGCACGGCACGAGCGCCGGCCGGGCCACCGAACCGCTCGCTCAATGCCGCAATCGTGGGGTCGTCACGGCTCGGCAGCGCGACCGGTGTCGGCGACGGGGCCTCTCGCATCACCGGGCCATTGTGGCGTAAGCGCTGCGGATCTAGCAGGCGGCCATGCAGCACGCGCGCAGACCGCCTGCCGGATTCAATCGGCTAACCGCCGCAATCTGGCGGCCGTTGCCCCGGTGGCCCGTCGCACGGGTCATCAGTCGGATCGGGGTCCGGTTCGGCCTGAGCCACGACGATCGTTACTCGCGAGCCCGGCGGAGCGGACGACCCGCCGCCCGGACTCTGCTCGATGACCCTGCCCGCCTCCGCGGCATTGGTTTCGCGGTATTCGACGGCGACGTCGAAGCCATCGCGGGTGAGCCGCAGTTGGGCGCGGTCCTCGCGGTCGCCGACCACGTTGGGCACTGTGACTTCCGGATCTTGAGTCTGCGTCGGCCTCGGCTGCCGGCAGTTCGGCGGCTTGCCCTCCATACCCGGCGGACAGGTGGGTTCGGCCGTCGGCCCTATCTGGCGGCAGCCCTCGTCCGACCTAGGATCACCCTCCATGCCCGGCGGGCAGGTGGGTTCGACCGTCGGCGTCGGCGTGGGGTTGACCGGTTCTCCGACGTTGGCCGGTGGCGGGAACGGCAAGACTTCTTCGTCCGCGAGCGCGGCCTTCATGAAGGCCGTCCACGTCCTGGCCGGGACCTTACCGCCAGGGAAGGGCTCGTCCGGCTCGCCTTCTACGATGCCTCTCAATGACGTGTCGGTGCCGCCGGTGCCGTAGTAGTACATGACCGAGCCGGCCAGCTGCGGTGTGTAACCGGAGAACCACGAGGTGACCTCCTCGTGGGTACCCGTCTTGCCGGCGGCCGGGCGGTCCAGTTCTCGGGCGGCGTAGCCGGTTCCGTCCTCTGCTTCGACGACCTGGGTCAATGCATACGTAGCGTCCGCCACGATGTCCTCGTCGAAGACCTGTTCCGGCTCGGACTCGGGTTCGTAGAGCACTGCACCTGAGGGCGCGGTGACCCGCTGAACTGTGTACGAGTCTGCCTGCCGGCCTTGGGCGGCGAGTGTGGCGTACGCGTTCGCCATCTGGATCGGCGAAGCGAGCGAGATACCGATCAGAGAGCGGTACTCCGGGTTGGGCTGGTCAGAGTCGATACCAATGCTCTCCGCCGGTATCCCGGCGCGGACCATCGCGTCCTGCATCTTCTGATATCCCAGCTGGAGGGTCATATCGATGAAGGCGGTGTTGATCGATCGCTCTGTCGCTCTGACCAGGTCGACCTCTCCGTAGTCTCGATCGCCCTGGTTCTCGACGGTGTCATCCTCACCGAGGCGCTCGTCCTCGATCGGTGAATCCCCTTGGAACCGGCTCTCGAGCGAGATGCCTTCTTCAAGCGCGGCGATGACACCGAACGGCTTCATCGTCGAACCGGGCTGTAGAGCCGACAGGGCGTCATTGACGCCGGGCCGCTCGACGTAGTCGTGGCCACCGTAGGCCGCCACGACCTCGCCGGTGCCTGGACGGACGGCGGCAAGGCCGACATGAAGGTCTTCCCAGAACTCGTCGTCCTCGTCACGCGGGAACTCCTGCTCGACCGCTTCGATCGCCGCCTGCTGCTTGTCCTTGTCGAACGTACTGACGATGCGTAGGCCCCCGGTCTTGATCTGCTGCTCGGTGAGCCCCGCATCGAACAACTCTTTCTCGACCAGGTCGACCAGGTACCCGTTCGGACCACCCAGGCTGTTGCCGGACTTCGGTGACGCGAACTCCGGGACCTCCGCCGAGTCGGCGGTCGCCTGGTCGATGGCGCCCATTTGGACCATGCCGTTGAGCACCCACCGCCAGCGACTCTCGAAGTTCGCCGCATTCTGCTCGCCGATCGTCGGGTCGTGCCGGTTGGGGCTCTGAATAAGTGCGGCGAGCGCAGCGCCCTCCTCCAGGCTCAGATCCGCTACCGGCTTGCCGAAATACGCCTTCGACGCACTCTGAATGCCAAGCACGTTGCCGCGGCCCCAGAACACCGTGTTCAGGTACGACTCGAGAACCTGTTCCTTGCTCATCCGCTGGTCGATCTTGACCGAGATGAACAGCTCCTTGACCTTTCGGGTGAGCGTCTGCTCTGGAGTCAGGTAGTAGTTCTTGACGAACTGCTGAGTGATCGTCGAGCCACCGCCGACGCCACCTTGCAGCTGATTGACCGCGGCACGGGCAATGCCGATGGGATCAAACCCGCCGTGCTCGTAGAACGAGCGATCCTCGGCCGCCAGGACAGCCTGCTGGACGTGCAGCGGGACGTCGCTCAGGGTGACCGGTTCCCGGTCGTAGTCGGTGTACTTGTACAGCTCGGTTTCGCCGTCGTTCCAGTAGATGATGGACGCCTGGTAACCGGTCACCTCGTTCGGGTCTGGTATCGGCGTCATCGCGTACGCGATCCCGATTCCGATCGCGCCAAGCAGGAACATGCCGAGGCCGGTCAGGCCGAGCACCTTGAAACTGAGGATCTTGCGCCACAGCGGTTTGCCCTTGTCGGCGGCATACCGCCGGCCGCCGCGGCCGGATCCGCTTCCGCCACGTGAACCGGCCGCGCGGGCGGGTGCCGAACCCCTGCCAGCCGACCGGGTCGAGTCCGGCAACACGCGCCGCGGCGATCGAGGACTGCCCGCTGCGTGGCTGGGGCCGGAGTCGCCGTTAGGGCGGGCCCACTCGTTCCAGGCTCGGTTGGATCCGATGGACGGCGTACTGGGCCGCGCGTGTGCGCGCCCGGCAGGACGTCGTCGGTCGGTACTCACAGGCGCTCTCGGGGACTAGGAGGCAGGGGCAAGCGCGGTGCTGGGGCACCGGTCGTCAAGGGTACGACGAACCAGGCCGGACGGCGAAAACTCGCCCACTACACCACCCGCTTTGGACCGGCCCATTGGGGTGCGCTTGCTTTTCACTTGGTCCAGCACCTACAGTGCCCATATCGATACGATGTATCTATTCGATACATCGGACTGGTAGTTCTGAAGGAGTGTTCCCGTGGGCAAACGTGCAGAGGCGCTCGAGCTGGCCGTGCTAGGCCTGCTCCACGACGCGCCTATGCACGGATACGAGCTGCGCAAGCGGGTCAATGCACTGCTCGGGTGGGGCCGTGCCTTTTCGTACGGCACCCTGTACCCCTGCCTAAAGGAACTTGTCCGCCAGGGCTACCTCACTGAGGACTCGGCCGACCCGGCCGGGACGCACCTCAGCGGCCGACGCGGAAAGATCGTGTACAAGCTGACTCCGGACGGCAAGGAGCACTTCGCCGAGCTCCTCGCCCAGGCGGGCCCGTCGTCCTGGGACGACGAGCAGTTCGGAGTCCACTTCGCGTTCTTCGCCAAGGCCGACGCCGCAACCCGGATGCGCATCCTCGAGGGCAGGCGCAGTCGGCTGCAAGAACGCCTCGAGCAATTCCGATCTGCGCTGCAGCGCACCCGGGAGCGCCTCGACGCATACACGCTCGAACTGCAGCGCCACGGCCTCGAATCCGTGGAGCGTGAGGTTCGGTGGCTCGACGAGCTGATCAATGCCGAACGGGGGACCGTCGAGCAGAAATCGAATGACAACGTGCGGCCGGACCAGCACCCAGCTGCCGACCGCAAGGGAACCGGCGCGCCGCCGGCAGCCCCCGCTCAGTGAGAAGGGAAACGAATTGATGAGCTCGGGCAATACCTCCGTTCGAGTAGCGATCGTGGGAGTCGGCAACTGCGCCGCATCGCTTGTCCAGGGTGTGCACTACTACCGTGACGCCGACCCCGCGCACAAGGTCCCCGGCCTGATGCACGTCCAGTTCGGTGACTACCACGTCCGTGACGTGGAGTTCGTCGCCGCATTCGACGTGGACGCCAAGAAGGTCGGGCTCGACCTGGCTGACGCGATCGGCGCCAGTGAGAACAACACCATCAAGATCTCCGACGTCCCGCCGACCGCTGTCACGGTGCAACGTGGTCACACCTTCGACGGGCTGGGCAAGTACTACCGCGAGACGATCGTCGAGTCAGACGAATCGCCGGTGAACATTGTGGAGACGCTCAAGGCGGCCAAAACCGACGTCCTGGTGTGCTACCTGCCCGTCGGTTCGGAGCAAGCTGCGAAGTTCTACGCCCAATGCGCGATCGATGCCGGTGTCGCCTTCGTCAACGCCCTGCCGGTGTTCATCGCCGGGACCAAGGAGTGGGCCGACAAGTTCACTGCGGCCGGCGTACCGATCGTGGGTGACGACATCAAGTCGCAGATCGGCGCCACCATCACGCACCGGGTTATGGCCAAGCTTTTCGAGGACCGCGGCGTGACGGTGGACCGGACGTACCAGCTGAACGTCGGCGGCAACATGGACTTCAAGAACATGCTCGAGCGCGAGCGCCTGGAGTCCAAGAAGATCTCCAAGACGCAGTCCGTGACGTCACAGCTGGTGGCCGGGCTGGACGACCGCAACGTGCACATCGGGCCGTCCGACTTCGTTGCGTGGCTGGACGACCGCAAGTGGGCGTTCGTCCGCCTCGAGGGTCGCAACTTCGGTGACGCTCCCGTGAGCCTGGAGTACAAGCTGGAAGTCTGGGACTCGCCGAACTCGGCCGGCATCATCATCGATGCCATTCGTGCGGCGAAGATCGCCAAGGATCGCGGCATCGGCGGCCCGATCCTGTCGGCGTCGTCTTACTTCATGAAGTCGCCGCCGGAGCAGTACCCGGACGATGTGTGTAGGGATTTGGTGGAGAAGTTCATTTCCGGAGAGGTCGAGCGCTGAGCGAGCAAAAGTAGCGGCGTCGCGAAGCAGCCGCTGCCGGAGCCGAGCGAAGCCGAGACCTCGACCAGAACAACCGGAGAGGTCGAGCGCTGAGCGAGCAAAGGTAGCGGCGTCGCGAAGCAGCCGCTGCCTCTTGAGCCGAATTGCCGGGGACGGTCACACGCCGTTCCCGGCATTCGGCTTTCTGCCCCGCTCTTCAACCGTGCCGCCGGCCACGTCGATGTGCCGAACGGTCGACGGAGCGTCTCAGCGCGACGCTCCTGACGTCTATCGCGTAGTTTGCGACTATTTGTTCTGGTCCATGCATCAAGCGATGTAAATGATGGCGACCACGTATTGACAGGACGGCACATTTGTAGGGAGCGTCGTCTACCAACTGTGTGTATCCGCGGGCATGCACTATCCTCCGCGACGAAAGGACTAGCTGATGACGCGCACTGCGCGGGGACCTCATCCCGAAGGCCTCGCTACCGAGCCTGAGCGCACTGACGGCATCAGTTCCGACCGAGAGGACGCTAAGCGGCACAGCCTGCGGTACTCGTTCTTGCACAACCGGAGTGTGCGTGCGCGGGTGGCAGGTCTGGTGTTCATCCCGCTGCTCGGTGCACTGATCTTTGGTGCATCGGTGTTCTACGACGCCGTCCGCGACTTCACCACTGCCAATTCGGTCGAGCACAATGCACAGACCGTCCGCACCGTCCTCGCCGTAGCGGACCGGCTCCAGGACGAGCGCGACGTCACGGCCCTGCTCCGAGCCGGCATCAACGGCGACGGTGCTGTCGCGTCGGCCCGTGACCAGACAGATCAGGCCGTCGCCGCCTTGAACGCACGATTCGCTGAGTTGTCACCGGACGACGAATCGCCGTTCAGCAGTGCGATCACCGACGCCAGCCAGAGCCTGGAGCGGCTCGAAGTGGCCCGTGGCGGCCAGGATCGCGAGGCCAACACCGACCGGTACCGCATGATCATCAGGGCCTTGCTCGAGGTGAACGAGGCCAGTGGCGCCGGGCTCACCGATCCCGACCTGGTCGCCGAGATCGACATCCTCGATGCGCTCGCCCGGTCTACCGAAGCCGCTTCATTGGAGCGCGGCCTGGTCGCACATCTGGTCGCCATCGGCGAGGACGTGTCGATTGCTCGCGACCGGTTCCTTGCCGTCACCCGTACCGAGCAGGACCTGCTACTCGAACCCTTCGCCGCGGCGGCCGAGTCCCAGGATTGGATCGCGTACTCCGAAGCCCGCAAGGAGGTCGACGAGGTCCGGCGTGACTTGATCAGCTCCGGTAGCCGCACTGCGACTCCACACGAGTGGTACGAAGTCTCGAGCAACCGCATCAACGTGATGCGAGACCTGCAGGGCAAGTATGCCGACTCGATCGCCCAGCGGGCCTCTGACGCCGCTTCCTCGGCCCGGTTGGCGGCTGTGGCAACCGCACTTGTCGTGCTGGTGGTCCTTGTGCTCACGATTCTGTCCGCGTTCGCGGTGGCGCGGTCGATTGTGCGGCCGTTGCGGCGGTTGCGGTCGGCGGCGTTGGAGGCTGCCGATACCGGGTTGCCGGCGTTGGTGTCTCGGATTCAGGAAGATGGCCCGGCGGTGGTGCGCCGGATCGGTGATGCGGTC
>DASUUH010000050.1:0-3586 GCA_036374175.1 Jiangellaceae bacterium
GGTGGCAGCTTCTGGATGCGCCGACGAACGTCTTGAAGCCTCGCGGCCGTCAGTTCAGCGGTGGCACCATTGCTGCACTGATGTGAGCTGTCCGTGAGTCTTACAGTGACCACTTGCACTCGGCTGCCCGAACACTGGCTCAGCGCGTACACGAACAACTCGGCGGTCCACCCTTCAGCGCCCGATTCAGGTTACGATGAGCGCGTGAGTGAGTGTGGGTAAGGATGGCTCCGGAAAGGGACACTGTAGGACTAAGCGCGCGTGGGTCCGCCGGCCTCGGCGAAGGTATGAGTCCTGTCAAGTTGGTCATGCTCCTGCGGAGCACCACCGATGGATGAAAACGTGCGCAGCGTGGGCGTACGATCTCGGGTAGACGGATCGGGTCGTCGAAGGTCGGTACACAGTGGTGCTGTGAGCCCGCGTCAAGTTTGGCCTCGGGTGCCCTGAGGCACCACCGATTGTTGCTCCCGGTCGGGAAGCACGCACAGCAGAGTCTGCAAGTCCCGGGCGCCCCACCCGACCGTCGCGAGAGGAGGGCACGGCGATGGACGTGCTCTATGCGCGCTGCTGCGGCCTGGACGTCCACAAGCGGAGCGTGGTGGCCTGCTTGGTCCTTCCGGGGTCGACCGCGAAGCCTCGCAAGGAGATCCGGACGTTCGGGACGATGACCGACGACCTGCTGGCGCTGGGCGACTGGCTGGCCGGGGCCGGCTGCACCCACGTGGCGATGGAGAGCACCGGGGTCTACTGGCAGCCCATCTGGAACCTGCTGGAGGACCGGTTCACGCTGCTGCTGGTGAACGCGCGGCACATCAAGGCCGTGCCGGGGCGGAAGACCGACGTGCGAGACTGCGAATGGATCGCCGACCTGCTGCGCCACGGCCTGCTCCGTGGCAGCGTAGTGCCAAATCGCGAGCAGCGTGATCTGCGCGAGTTGGTCCGCTACCGGACCTCGCTCACGCGGGAGCGCGCGGCCGAGGTCAACCGGCTGCAGAAGGTGCTGGAGCAGGCCAACATCAAGCTGGCGGGCGTCGCCTCCGACGTGCTCGGGGTGTCGGCCCGGCACATGCTCGACGCACTGCTGGCCGGCACGATGGACACCGCCGCGCTCGCCGATCTGGCGCTGGGGCAGTTGAAGAAGAAGCGGCCCGAGTTGGAACGCGCGCTGGCCGGGCGGCTCGGCCCCCAGCAGCGCTACCTGGTCGCGACGATGCTGGCCCACATCGACGCCCTGGACGCGACCCTGGCTGAGCTGAGCGACCGCATCCAGGAGCAGATGCGCCCTTTCGAGGACGCGATCACCCGGCTGGACACGATCCCTGGGGTGGGGCGCCGGATCGCCGAGATCCTGGTCGCCGAGCTCGGGACTGACCTGACGCGCTTCCCCAGCGCCGCCCATCTCGCCTCCTGGGCCGGGCTGTGTCCCGGCAATGACGAGAGCGCCGGAAAGCGGCGCAGCGGCAAGACGCGCAAGGGCAACCGCTGGCTCCGCTGGGCGCTGACCGAGGCCGCCCAGGCCGCGCGCCGGTCCCGGGACACCTACCTGCGTGCGCAATACCACCGCCTGGCGGCCCGTCGCGGCCGGAACAAGGCGATCATCGCCGTCGCCCACAGCATCCTCATCTCCGTCTACCATCTGCTGACTCGCCCTGACCTGTACACCGACCTCGGCGGCGACTACTTCGACCGACGAGATCACGAAGCGATCGAGCACCGCCTCGTCCGCCGCCTCGAAGCGCTGGGCAACAAGGTCACGCTCGAGAAGGCGAGTTGACGCCCGAGTTTTCACAGCAGGGTGTAAATCGGATCGTGTGGCCCTCGTCGTCGAGCCTGTGGGCCTGTGTGATAACGCGTTAAGCGTTATCCACATGGCCACAGGCTGGTCGTTTAGCCTGCGGCCAGGAGTGCTGGCGTCGGCTCGGCGGGGGCCTCCTTTCTGAGTTTGGCGAGGGACTCGACGCTGAGGTAGCGTCGTGCGACCTGCCACTCGTCGTGCTGCTCGCTCAGGACGGCGCCGACCAGGCGGACGACGGCGGCCGGGTTGGGGAAGATGCCGACGACGTCGGTGCGGCGCTTGACCTCCTTGTTGAGGCGTTCGAGCGGGTTGTTGGACCAGATCTGGCGCCAATGGCCCTTCGGGAAGGCGAGGTACGCCAGGACGTCGGCCTCGGCCTCGTCCATGAGGTCGGCGGCCTTGGGGAAGCGCGCCCGGAGTCGATCGGCGACCGCGCGCCACTGCTCGCGGGCACCTGGGGCGTCCGGCTGGGCGAAGACGGTCCGGACGGTGGCGGCGACCATCTCGGCGGCCGACTTGGGGACCAGGCCGAGCAGGTTGCGGACGAAGTGGACCCGGCAGCGCTGCCAGGTCGCCCCATGGATCACAGCGGCGATGGCGCCCTTGAGCCCCTGGTGGGCGTCGCTGCTGACGAGCTGGACCCCGCTGAGTCCTCTGGCGACCAGGCTGCGCAGGAAGGCGAGCCAGAACGCGCCGTCCTCGCTCGGCCCGACGTCGAGCCCGAGCACCTCCCGCTGGCCGTCGCCGTTGACCCCGATGGCGATCACCACCGCCTGCGAGACAACCCGTCCGCCGTCGCGGGCCTTCACGAAGGTGGCATCCAACCAGACATAAGGAAACACGCCTTCGAGGGGTCGGCTCCGAAACCGCTCCACCTCCTCGTCGAGCGACTGGCATAGCCGGCTGACCTGGCTCTTCGAGATCCCGTCCAGCCCCAGCGCCTTCACCAGATCGTCCACCTTCCGGGTCGACACCCCCTGGACGTACGCCTCACGGACCACCGCCACCAGCGCCTGCTCCGCACGCTTCCGCGGCTCCAGCCAGCCCGGCACGTACCCGCCCTCGCGCACGCGCGGCACCCGCAGCCCGATCGTCCCGACCCGCGTGTCCCAGTCGCGCTCCCGGTACCCGTTCCGCTGCCCGACCCGCTCGCCGGTCCGCTCGTAGCGCTCGGCCCCGAGCTGCTGGCTGACCTCGATCTCCATCAGCGCCTGCGTCAGCACCCGCACGCCCTCGCGCAGGAAGTCCACATCCCCGTGCTCCTCCGCCTTGCGCACCAGGTCGGCCAGTGCCATGCTTACCGTCTCGGCCATCGTCGTGGCTCCTCCCATCGTCGTCTGGACAACTTCGATGAGAACCACACGATGGCCGTCTTCGTCAACGACCGACCCTTTTACACTCCTCCAGGGACTCTATCCCATCCCGAAACGTGGCCAGACGAGAGAGCAAGCTCCGATACCTCCTGTCATAAGTCACGACACGCCGTCTTAGATTTGCCAGCTGCACTACGGAGTTGACGATGCAGGGAACGCCCAACAAGCCGTCTGGGCTGTCTGTAGGACTGAGGGCTGACTTTCCAGAGATCGTCGTCCCACGGTCAGGTCCATCGACTCTGCCGCCTGGGATGATGGAGTCCATGGCGACGTCACTCTTGATCCCTCAGGATACGGCGCTCTGGGACCTAACCACCTACCTGCAGACCGTGCCCGTTGACGAGTTCATGGGCATCGTCTCGCGCCTTTCCTGGGCTCGCATCACGGAGCCCGAGTCGTTCGCCAGGATCACTGCCCA
>DASUUH010000051.1:0-9138 GCA_036374175.1 Jiangellaceae bacterium
GTTGCCGCTTTCACCATGGGTCTGTGCGTTCAGGTCCTCTACGGACCCGGGCGGCCGCATCCCACTTTATCCCTGGCCCACGCGCCGACGTGCTCCAAGACACACGTTTCGGCCGAGCGTCGGGACCGACCCACCAATGGCTCCGGGCGGTCATGCATCGGTCCATGAACCAGCGCGGGAGGATGCACCAGCAGAGCCTCTTCCGAGCATGTACGAAGCGCGGGCTTGGGATGGAGACGTTGGAGGAGATCCGGACCGAAATGGCCATGATCTAGCGGGACTACCTGCAGGCCCGGCTCTCCGGTCATGCCTTCAACTCAACCTGCCACTACTGGTGCCCCGTTAGGGGATGAACTGCTCCTCCATGACGGTTACCTGCCCGTCGCGGACGGTTAACCAGAACGGGGCCCACCACTCGTAGGGGCTTTCCGGATCCGGATTGGTGGTGAAGTATGAGGGCAGCTCGTCGAACGCGATCCTCTCGGTGTCGGCTCCACCCGAGCCCAGCCAGATCACTGTCACGGCGACGTCAGATGCCACCGGAACAGTCCGCAGGCGTGGGTTGACGTTGCGGATGTAGTAGTCATTGGGCGGTCCATCTGGATCGTCAGGGTGATCCTCGGCGTAGGCGGCGACGGCGTCTTCTCCGGTGAGGAACTGGATGACATCGACGGTTACCGAACTCCCGCTGACGTCGATGGCCGTGATGTATGTCGGGTGCCGACCGTCCTCGAGCTCGGCCGGCTCGTCCGGCGTCTCGGTCTCCGCAGGCGCCTCGGTCTCGGCGGGGGATTCGGCCTCCGAGGTTCCACCTCTGCTGGGGTCGTCGGCGAGCCCGGGCGCGGAGTCTCTGCTCCATCGTCACCGCAACCGGCTAGCAACGACACGGCAAGTGCCAGCACCACCACCCTGGGCTTAGTTGTGATCGTCATCGGTTGTCGCCACCTGTCGGACCAGGTCGGCAACCATTCCGGCCAGCAGCGCGGCGTTGACTAGCCAGAGCACTTCGGTGGTGTCCCGAGTGAGGAACGACAGTTGCTCCCATCCGGGCCAGATATTGATCAGGATCAGCCCGGCAGCCCCTGCCAACATCCCGAAGACGTAACCCAGCCGGCGTGTCGCCGTGGCGGGCCGGTGCGCGGTCGTCGTCGCCATGACGTCCTCCGTACCGATCGGAACTTCCGTGATCACGGGGCGGATACTGGAGCAGGAAGCAGGGGCGAATGTCCACGGTGCCCGGGACGGGGTGCCTTGAATTGAGCGGCCGTGCCAACCCGGCCGGCCACCGGGCAAGCGGCCGCCGCGCCGGGATAATCCGGCTTCGTACCTGGTCCGTGGGGACGTTATGCCCTGTGCCGTGCCTCGCCGTGCCGGTTCAATGAAAGGTGGTCCGCCGCGTGGTTGTCGTCACCGCGGTTTCGCCAAGGCCGCCGAGGTGCGGCGGTGACTTCGAAGGTGAGGACGAGGACGTGGATGCGGGTGCGAGCGGCGGCGTGACAACGGGGCCTGGGCTTTCGTCGGCTGAGGCTGCAGCCGTCCTCGCGCGCGACGGGCCGAACACGCTGCCTGCGCCCCGCCGCCCACTGGCGGTGTGGCGGTTCGCTCGTCAACTAGTTCACTTCTTTGCACTCATGTTGTGGGCCGCTGCCGGACTGGCGGTACTGGCCGGCATGCCGCAACTGAGCATCGCGATCGCCGCTGTGGTGGTGCTGAACGGCACGTTCGCGTTCGTCCAGGAGCACCGAGCGGACCGGGCGGCAGAACGCCTCGGCGGACTGATGCCCACGCAGGTGACCGTGAGGCGGGACGGGCGGCGCACCATCATCGACGCCAGCGAAGTCGTGAGGGACGACATCGTCGTGCTCGAAGCCGGCGACCGGATACCGGCAGACGCGATCGCTTCGGAGCGGGCCGCTTTGCGTGTTGATACGTCGCTGCTCACCGGCGAGAGCGAGCCGACCGCAGTAGCGGGCGGCGGTTCGCTTTACGCGGGCACCTTCGTCGTTGAGGGCGCGGGCGATGCCGTCGTCACGGCGACCGGCGCCTCGACCAGGCTTGCGGGGATCGCCCAGTTGACCGTCGGCGCCCGGCATGAGCCTGGCCCGCTGGCCCGCGAACTCCGCCGCGTCGTGCGCACGATCAGCGTCATTGCCGTTGGGGTGGGCGCCGCCTTCTTTGCCGTCGCCACCGTTGTGGGCATCCCCACCGCGGACCGGCTGATCTTCGGTATCGGCGTCACCGTGGCCCTGGTACCCGAAGCGTTGCTGCCGACCGTCACGTTGGCCCTTGCCTGGGGCGCCGAGCAGATGGCGCACCGCCGGGCGCTGGTCCGGCACCTGGAAGCGGTCGAGACACTCGGTTCCACGACGTTCATTTGCACCGACAAAACAGGCACGCTGACGCTGAACCAGATGACAGTCGTTCGGGCCTGGACTCCCTACGGGTCGGCCACCGTTGACGTTCCGGGTTACACCCCTACCGCGCCTGCGACGTTCTCTGGCCCTGGTGTCGAGGTCGCGGTCAGGCAACTCGCGCTCGCAGGTGCCGGCTGCGGCACCGGGTATGTCTACGAGTCCGACGGCGTGTGGCGCGCCCGAGGCGATCCGATGGAGGCCGCGCTGGACGTGTTCGCACGCAGAGTGTCCGAGGACGCGCGGGGTAACGGGATCGACCGCCATCCGGCGGCGCGGTTCCCGTTCGACCCCCGGCGGAGACGCATGTCAGTGGTGATCAATGGCGAGGTCCTGGTCAAGGGTGCGCCGGACGCGGTGGTACCGCTGTGCACGCCGGCTCCTGGCGCCGCTCAGGCCGTCGCCGAGCTCACCGGCCAGGGACTGCGGGTGTTAGCCGTTGCGGGTCGCCCGGTCGGCAACCGGCCGCCTGACACGGCAGCCGAGGCGGAAACCGACCTCGAGCTTTATGGGCTCGTAGGACTGCAGGACCCGCCGCGTGAGGAGGTTCGGGAGTCAATCCTCACCTGCCGCCGGGCCGGCATCAGAGTCGCTATGATCACCGGCGACCATCCCATTACGGCGGCTGCCATCGCCAGCCAGGTGGGTTTGCGGGAGACGCACGATCCGGTGCTGAGCGGCGCTGATCTGCCAGCCGACGATGAGCAACTCGGTGTGATCGTGGACCGGGATGGGGTCGTCGTGGCCCGCGTCGCTCCGGAGGACAAGCTGCGTATCGCCCGCGTGCTGCGGCGGCGCGGCCACGTTGTGGCGATGACCGGCGACGGTGTCAACGACGGGCCCGCATTGCGCGAGGCAGACATCGGCATCGCCATGGGGCAGTCCGGCACCGACGTGGCGCGGGAGGCGTCCGACCTGGTCCTGCTCGACGATCACTTCGCCACGATCGTGTCCGGAGTCGAGCAGGGCCGGGCGACGTTCCTCAATATCCGCCGGTTCCTGACTTACCACCTCACCGACAACGTCGCCGAGCTCACCCCGTTCGTGGTGTGGGCGCTATCCGCGGGGCAGTTCCCGCTCGCCCTTGGCGTGCTGCAGATCCTCGCTCTCGACATCGCGACCGACACGTTTTCCGCAGTCGCCCTCGGCGCCGAGCCACCCGGGCGGCACAACCTCGAACGCCCTCCTGTGAGTGGACGCCTTCTCAACCGGACTGTCGCGCGCCGCGCGTTCGGCGTGCTCGGGCCGACCGTGGCCGCTTTCACTATGATCGCGTTCCTGGTGTCCTTGGCCGTCGCTGGCTGGCGTCCAGGCGATCCGTTCCCGGGCGGCGACGTCGCGCTCGCGGCGTCGGGTGCGGCGTTCATCGCGGTTGTGATCGCGCAGACGGCCAATGCCTTCGCCTGCCGAAGCTCCACCATTACCCCACAAGCCCTGGGCTGGACGGGCAACCGGCTCCTGCTCTGGGCCGTGAGCATCGAACTTGCGATCGCCATCGGGCTCCTTTACGTCGACCCGGTGGCCGGCATTCTCGGCCACACCAACCCGCCGCTCGCCGGCTGGCTGGTAGCCGTCGGTGGCGCCGTCGCGGTCATGCTCGTCGATCGGCTGGACAAGTGGCGGCGGCGCCGTCGCAAGCTCGTTCAGCCAACGATCAGCACCACGATGCCGAAGTAGATCAAGATCGAGCACAGGTCCTGTACGACCGTGGCCAACGGGCCGCTACCGAAGGCCGGATCCTTGCCGGCCTTGGTCAGCAGCCATGGCAACACCATCGCCACCAACGTGGCCATCGACCACGCCGCGAACAGCGCCAGCGCGGCGGCGATCGCCAAGTCGTACTCCCACTGCCACAGGGCGACCGGTAAGAACATTGCAGCGATCGCCAGCCCGACGAACAGGCCGGTCATGATCTCCTGCCGCACGACGGTGTGCGTCGATCTTGCTGTATGTGGCCAGCGACACCATGAGGAACGGCGCGCCAGGTCGGTTACGCACCTGAGGTGGCGGGCATCGGGGTGGACGGTCTGACCGGCGGCCAGGGCAGAGACCGTCAGAGAAGCGGTAGATCTTGATCTCGGTCTGTTGCGGTTGGCAGCGATTGTCGGGCTGGTCGTGTCCACCGTGCTGCTTCTGCTGTTCTTCTACCGGTGGTATGTGTTCATTCTGGCTGTCAACATCGCGCTGATCGTTGGCATTGGATGGTTGGAGTGGCCGTAAGGCCGGCATCCTTCCCCGGCTCGCTGCATGTCACGTTTGTAGGCATGTATCACCGAGATCACACTCCCGATGCCGCGGGTGTGAGACCTGCGGATGCGGCGAGGGTCTGTAGGGCGTCGCGCATGCCAGCGGCGAAGACCTCGATGTCCGGAATGGCGTCGCTGTCGGCTACCACGGTGAGGTTGAACTGTCCGGCGTAGGAGAGCGCACCGACCCCGAGCGCGATGTTCCCGGTCAGCGGCACGATTGGGAAGACCTCGCGGAGCGGTGCGCCGGCAAGGTGGAGCGTCGTGGGCGGACCTGGCACGTTGGCGACGTATACGTTGGCCCACCGTTGACGGGCCATCAGGCGCAGGAAGACCCGCTGTGCAACCCCGTTTCGCAGCAGCGTTCCCGCAGCGGGACGCTTCCTCTTCTTCCGCTCCGCGGTCTCTGCCGCGATCAGACGAAGTCGCCGGCCGGGATCGGACACGCCAACGGGGAGCGGGACGGCCATCACCCCGTCACGATTACCCCGCGCCGCCCCCGGCTGCTTGGGATGCAGTGACACAGGCACGTAGGCACGCAGCACGAGCTCGTCCACTTCTTCTCCGCGTCCGAGGAGCAGGTCGCGCAGCCCGCTGGCCAGCACCGTCATCAGCACGTCGTTGACCGTCGCGTCGTGCCGGTGGCCGATCCGCTTGACCATCTCGATGCTGGCGCGGACGAGCGCAAGCCTGCGATCCGGTCCGATCGGGCGGTTGAAGCTGGTCCGAGGGGCGCGCATGTCGGCCAGAGTTTCCCGCACGGCTGGCCACCCCTCCCGCACATGTCGCGCGGTGGTCTGCGGGCGGGCGCTGGCGGAGACCGCGCGGCCCACTCCGTGCATTCGTTGTCGCATGTTGTCGTGGAACAACTCCGCCGCCGATGGCGCCGGCGCAGGTGTCCACGGCCGCGGCGGAGCAGTGGACGCGTCCGGAACTGCATCAAGAAATGCGCCGAGTGTTGCCACGCCTGCCGCGCCGTCGGCGATCGCGTGGTGCACTTTGAGGTAGAAGCCGATGCGTTTGGCCGGCAGTCCGGTGAGAAACCACATCTCCCACAGCGGACGCGATCGGTTGAGCTGGCGCTGGCGTAGCCGCTCGGTCGCGTGCAGTAGTTGTACCTCTTCGCCCGGCGCCGGCACCGGCTCGACGCGGACGTGGTCGCTGATTTCGAACGATGGGGCGTCCACCCATAGCGGCCAACCCAGGCCACGACGAGGCCGGTACAGAAGCTGACGGAACCGCGGGACTAGATGCAGCCGGGCCTCGATCGTCATCCGTATCGCGTCGATGCGAAAGTGACCCTGCGGGTCGAACAGCCCGGTTCCGTCGAGAATCGCCAGGGCACCGATATCTTGCGGCCAGCCGACGTCATCCGGCCACACCATGCTCAGGTCCTGGGCGGTCAGTCGTTCCATACGGCTATCACCTCGGTTATGCGCCCAGGGTTGATACGCCCGGTCGTGCTCGGCCAGGGCCGTTCGACCCAGTGGAGCGGGCCGTTCGCCCCCACCGTCGCTCACGCCGCATCTCGCAGCATGGATCCGACGGCGAGTGCACCGGAGTCGGCGCGGGCCATCGGTCTGCAGCCGGCAGGAAGGAGACGTCATGCCAACGATCAAGGAGGCTGCCTCGGAGTTCCTCGCCAACAAACGGGTCGCGGTGACCGGAGTGTCCCGGAATCCGCAGAACCACGGCAGCAACATCGTGTACCAACGGCTTCGCCAACGTGGTTACCAGGTCTTCGCGGTCAACCCGAACGCAGACCAGGTCGAAGGTGATGCTTGCTACCACGACCTGAAATCGATACCCGGTGGGGTCGATGCGGTCGTGATCGGCACCCGGCCGGAGCACGCGCAAGCAACCATGCGCGAATGCGCGGAACTGGGCATCACGCACGTGTGGATGCACCGTTCCTTCGGCGGCGGAAGCGTGTCCGGCGACGCCGCCGACTACGGACGGCAGCACGGCATCAAGGTCATCGACGGCGGCTGTCCGCTGATGTTCGCGCCCACTGCAGACGCGGGGCACAAGGCAATGCGGTTCATGTTCACCCTGGCCGGCAACGTCCCCAGGCGCGTCTGACCGAACCCCATCCCGAACCACGAGCAGAGGCGATGCGGGTCGCGGACGAACGGCCCTGGCGTCGGGGCACTGTGTGCTGCACGCTGGCTGCGAGGTAAGTCTTGTGATAAACCGCACCGGCGGTGCCGCCGTCAATGCGCACCGGTCGTACCGGGTCCAGCGGGTCCCGCGCGGCCGGCAGGTGGTTCTGGACGTGCTGGCCGGGGCCGCGCAGCGTTACCCGGTACACGCGCTCGTGGAGTTCGACGTCACCGTTGCCGAACAACGGCTGCGCGACCGCGGCGCGGTGTCGTGGACCGGGTTCGTGGTGGCGGCCGTGGCCAGGGCGGTCGCCGCCCATCCTGACGTGAACGCCAGGCGCGCCGGACGCCGCCTGCTCGTCTTCGACCGGGTCGACGTCGCGGTAACCGTCGAGCGACCCGTCGACGGTGCGCTCGTACCAGTCGCCGTGGCGGTGCGGAACGCCGACCGGAAGTCCGGCCAGGTCATCACAGACGAGCTGCAGCGAGCCAAGACCCGCCCAGCCCCCGAGCCACCGCGTGGCCCGCTGTCCGGCCTGGCGATGCTTCCGAGCCCGGTACGGCGCCGGCTGCTGCGGCTCGCGGGCCGCAACCCAGCCGTGGCAGCCCGGTTCGGCCCACCGGTAGGCGTCACCTCGCTGGGAATGTTCGCCGCCGGCGGCGGCTGGGCGATCCCGATCGCGCCGCTGACGGTCACCATCACGGTCGGCGCCGTTACGCCTCGGCCGATGGTGATCGACGGGCACGTGGTAGCCCGGTCGATGCTGCCGCTGACCGTCACCTTCGACCACGCGGTCGTCGACGGCGCGCCCGCCGCCCGGTTCACCGCAACCTTCCGGAACCTCACCGAGTCCGCCGCAGCCCTCGACCCTTGCCACGAGGAGAGCCCGCCATGAGCCTGCGTTCACCCACCCGTTACCGCACCGACATCCCGACTGCGCGTCGACGGCTGACAGCGCTCGCCCCGGCCACCATCGACACCCCGCCGGGCCGCATCTCGTACGTCGACCAAGGCGTCGGATTTCCGCTGCTGCTGGTCCATGGCGTCTTCGGCGGCTACGACGCTGGACTGCGCCTGATCGACCCCGAGGTCCGCGCCGGCTACCGCTGCATCTCACCGTCCCGGTTCGGCTACCCAGGTACCCCGATGCCGCCCAACCCCACCGTCCAACTACAGGCGGACGCACACGCCGCGCTGCTGGACGCACTCGGCATCGACCAGGTCGCGGTGGCCGCCGGCTCGGCCGGAGTTACCTCGGCTTTGCAGATGGCCATCCGGCATCCGAGCCGCGTTGCAGCGCTGGTGCTGGTCTCGTCCAACGTGCCTGGCCCGCACCATCGCCGCGGACCGTTCCCTCGCTCGCTAGCTCAACGGCTGTGGGGATCGAACCTACTGATGTGGCTCATCCGCACCTACCTGTCCACCGTGATCGTTAACAACATGATGGGAATCCCCAAGGACCTCCCGCTGACCGAAGCGGACCGCGCCCGGCTCGACGAAGAACTCGACGCGATCTTCCCCGTCTTCGAACGCGTCCAAGGAGCGGTCTTCGACGGTTTCACCGGCAACGCCGACATCAACACCGGCTACCCCCTGCACACCATCGGCGCGCCGACCCTGCTGGTGCATTACAAGGACGACGCCGGACCGCCATACGCCGGAGCGGTCGCGCTCGCCGACGCCATACCCGGCGCCCGGCTACTTGGCATCGACCACGGAGGACATCTCGGCCTTGGAAACCACCGCGAAGTGCCCAGCGAGATCGCTGCCTTCCTGCGCGAGACCGTTGAGTAGGTGTGGCCGGCTAGGCGCTAGCCATCGGCGGCAAGGGGTGCCCGACCTGAGATCTTGAGTGGTGGGTCTGCTTCAGCGCGCTCCTTGAGGCCACGGAGCATCCCGGTGGCCATCACGAAGTCCGCCGGGACGATCGTGCCGATAAAGAACGCGGCGAACCATCGCGGCGACATCCGTCCGCGCACGCGTAAGTGGACGCGGGTCCTGCCGTCGCCCACCGAGGTGAGGGTGAAGCACCAGGTCCAGATAATGCGGGCGTCGTACTTGTCGTCCCAACCCGGCGGAATATGCGAAGTCGAGCGCAGCACCAGCAGCCGAGGCGCTTCGACCTCGTGCACCACGTACTGTGCGGTACCTGGCGGGCCGTCTGGAATGGTGTGGCCGACCTCGAGGTCCCGAACGAGGTTCGGATCGAGATGGTCGAGACTGAACCAGTTGTTCGGGAACATCAGCCGGTCCACCCATGCCGAGGTGTAGTAGCCGCCCAGATGCCAACCCATCTGGGCCAGCCATGGCCAGATCTGCTCGGGCTGAGCGCCGATCGTGACTGCATGGTCGGTGATCAGCTGCGGAGCGGGACCAAG
>DASUUH010000052.1:0-12945 GCA_036374175.1 Jiangellaceae bacterium
GCCCGGCGTCACCGTCGACTACGAACAAGCGCGTTCCATCGCAGCTGATCACGACGCCACAATCCAGCGGACTCGTGACGGATCACCGTCATTTGCCTACCGCACTTCTTCGGGCGCCCGGCACGAGGTGTGGTACGAGGATGCCGAAAGCGCTCATCCAAAGCTGGAACTCGTGTCCGAATATGGGCTGGGCGGCGCCTTCTTCTGGCGATTGGGCGGAGAGGATCCGAGAGTATGGCCGACGGCAAACGAGGCGTTGCGACGAAGTCGCCGTCGACATCGCTGATGTCTCGTGCCTATGCACCGCTGATCCCGCCCATCGCCTGGAACCGCATCACGAGGACGCAGAGCGCGCCTGATTCGTGAGCGACGTCAGGGCTTCACACAGCTGAGGTGATCATTCCCGCGCCGACGGTCCGGTTGGTCATCTCGTCGATCAGGATGAAACCACCGGTCTGCCGATTCCGGCGGTACTCGTCCGCCATTAGCGGCACTGTGGTCCGCAGCCGGACCCGCCCGACATCGTTGAGCCCCAGCGAATCCGCCGACTCGTCGCGGTGCAGTGTGTTGACGTCCAACCGGTACTGCAGCTCCTTGACCAGCGCTCGCGCGGACCGCGTGGTGTGCTTCACCGCAAGCTTCTGCCCCGGCGACAGCGGCTCCTCGGCCATCCAGCACACCATCGCGTCGATGTCCTGCGCCACCGCCGGGTGGTTGTGCGGGCGGCAGATCATGTCACCGCGAGAGACGTCGAGTTCGTCGGCGAGCCGGACGGTCACCGACATCGGCGGGAAGGCCTCGCTGACCGGCCCGTCCGCGGTCTCGATCGACAGGATCGTCGACGTGAAGCCGCTCGGCAGCACCATCACCTCGTCCCCCGCTTTGAGCACCCCGCCGGCGACCTGGCCGGCGTATCCGCGGTAGTCGACGTGGCTGTTGGACTGCGGCCTGATCACGTACTGCACCGGAAACCGGACATCGACGAGGTTGCGGTCGGACGCGATGTGCACGTGCTCGAGGTGGTGGAGCAACGACGGTCCCTCGTACCACGGCATGTGCTCTGACCTGGTCACGATGTTGTCGCCGTGCAACGCGGAGATGGGGATGACGGTCAGATCTGGAATCTCGAGTTTGGTGGCGAAGTTTGCGAACTCGGCGGCGATCTCCTCGAAGGCCTCCTGCGACCAGTCCACCAGGTCCATCTTGTTGACGGCCAGGACGAGGTGCGGAACCCGCAGCAGCGACACGATGAACGCGTGCCGGCGGCTCTGCTCGATCAGCCCCTTCCTGGCATCCACCAGGACGATGGACAGGTTGGCGGTCGATGAACCGGTCACCATATTGCGGGTGTACTGGATGTGCCCAGGTGTGTCGGCGATGATGAACTTGCGCCGGGGCGTAGCGAAGTACCGGTACGCCACGTCGATTGTGATGCCCTGCTCACGCTCTGCCCGCAGACCGTCGGTGAGCAGTGCGAGGTCGGTGTAGTCGTCGCCCCGCTCGCGGCTGGTCCGCTCGACCGCCTCCAGCTGGTCGGTGAAGATCGACTTTGAGTCGTACAGCAACCGGCCGATCAGCGTGCTCTTACCGTCATCGACCGAGCCGGCAGTGGAGAACCGCAGCAGATCCATACCCGCAGGGGCTCCGCCCCCGCGAACCCCCGACACCTGGTCACTCACCGCAACCATCAGAAGTAGCCCTCCTTCTTCCGGTCCTCCATGGCCGCCTCACTGAACTTGTCATCGCCACGGGTCGCGCCGCGCTCGGTCAACCGGGTAGCCGCCGTCTCTTCGATGATCTTGTCGATCGTGTCGGCGTCGGACCGGACGGCTGCGGTCAGCGAAGCATCTCCGACCGTCCGGTAGCGGACCGTCTCGGTGAACACCGTCTCGCCGTCCCGAGGTCGGCAGAACTCGTTGGCCGCGAACAACATGCCGTCCCGTTCGAAGACTTCACGCTCATGTGCGTAGTAGATGGACGGCACCTCGATGCCTTCCCGCGCGATGTACTGCCACACGTCCAGCTCGGTCCAGTTCGACAAGGGGAAGACCCGGATGCTTTCGCCAAGATGGGTCCGCCCGTTGTAGAGGTTCCACAGCTCCGGACGCTGGTTCTTCGGGTCCCACTGGCCGAACTCGTCGCGGAACGAGAAAACCCGCTCCTTAGCCCGGGCCTTCTCCTCATCGCGCCGGGCTCCGCCGAACAGGGCTGTGAACCGGTACTTCTCCACGGCTTCAAGCAGCACCGGCGTCTGAATCCGGTTGCGCGAGCCGTTCGACTCCTCGCGCACCATGCCGCGGTCGATGGCGTCCTGGACGGACGCCACGATCAGCTGGACGCCAAGCTCGGTGGCCCTTCGGTCCCGAAAGTCGAGCACCTCGGCAAAGTTGTGGCCGGTGTCTACATGCATCACCGGGAACGGGATGCGGGCCGGCCAGAACGCCTTCTCTGCCAGCCGCAACATGGTGATCGAGTCCTTGCCGCCGGAGAACAACAGCGCCGGCTTGTCGAACTCGGCGGCGACCTCGCGGATGATGTGGATCGCCTCGGCTTCCAGCACGTCAAGCTGGGTGAGCCGGTAGTCCGGTGTCGTCATGGATTACCTCGGAGCGGGTGCGCAAACGGACAGAAGCTCAGGAGCGATTTCCCGACGACAGACGATCAAATCTGGCAAGTAGGGATCCGGACGATTGTAGACGAGTCGCGAACCGTTTAAGCGCGTCGCGTGCAGCCCGGCCGCGCGAGCGACGGCGACAGGCGCAGCCGAATCCCATTCAAACTGGCCGCCGGCGTGCACGTAGGCGTCCACGTCCCCGCGCATCACCGCGCCCACCTTGAACCCGGCCGAGCCCATCGGGACCAGCTCAGCCCCGAGCTCGCGAGCCGCAACCATCGCCACATGGGGCGCTCGGCTTCGGCTGACAGCAATACGTGGCCGGCCACCATCACGGCCCGGAATCTCAGGTGGAACGTCCGTGGCGAGCGTACAGCCGAGTCCAGGCAACGCGACAGCGCCGACGACAAGATCGCCGTCGGACCACAGCGCCACATGCACCGCCCAATCTTCGCGGCCTTCTGCGAACTCGCGGGTGCCATCGAGCGGGTCGATGATCCACACCCGGTCCGCCGTCAACCGCTCCGGGTCGTCCACCGCTTCCTCACTCAACACCGCATCAGCAGGGCGCGCAGCCGCCAATTCAGCCGCTAGGAACTGCTGCGCCGCGGCATCACCAGAATCGCGTAACGCCTGGCGATCAGGTGACTGGAACTGGTCGCGGACGCGTAGCAGTAGCGCCCCGGCCTCAGTGGCAAGGCGGCGCGCAAGGATTTCGTCGTCGACGTGGCGTTCCACAGGCTCCTCAGGTACAAAGATGCCACCGTATGAAATCGTCCAGACGTCTCGGGCCGAAAAAGGAGCCCGCCGGCGGTCCGCTGGTCCCGTAGTGTGCGACCTCCTCTAGCAACCGCGGTGAGGGGGTCGACGAGAGACGTCGGCGGGGTAGCCTCGTCATGAACGCAATCATCGCGGCCGGTCCAGGCCGATTTGGGGGAAACGGGAAAATGCATGTACTCGTCGCCGGCGACCGCGGGTACCTGGGCGCCGTCGTCGTGCCGTTCCTACGGCGTGCCGGGCATCACGTGGTCGGCTTAGACGCCGGCTGGTACGACGGTTGCGATTTCGGTCCGGTGCCAAACGACTACGAACAGCGCACCGGCGACATACGAGACGTTCGAATCGAGGATCTCCGGGACTTCGACGCTGTCATCAATCTGGCGGCGATCTCTAATGATCCGCTTGGATACCTCAACCCCGCTACGACGTATTCAGTGAACGCACACGGATCGGTCCATCTCGGCAAGGTCGCCAAGGCGGCAAGAGTCCCGCGATATCTGTTTTCGTCGTCGTGCTCGCTCTACGGGTCAGCCGGCGACGTTCCGGTCACCGAGGCCGCGGAGTTCCGACCGGTCACGCCCTACGGCGAGAGCAAGGTCATGGCCGAAGCCGGCCTCGCCAAGCTGGCGGACGACGACTTCAGCCCGACCTACCTGCGCAATGCCACCGCGTATGGTTCGTCGCCACGGCTCCGGGCCGACATCGTGGTCAACAACCTCACCGGAAGCGCATTCACGCGCGGCGAGGTGCGGCTGCAGAGCGACGGTACACCGTGGCGTCCGCTAATTCATGTCGAGGACATCGCCCGAGCTTTCCTCGCGGCCCTTGAGGCGCCGCGTGAGGCCGTCCACAACCAAGCGTTCAACGTGGGCCGCGGCGAAGATGTCGTCCAAATCCGGGACATCGCCGAGCAGGTGGCCAAGATCCTCGATGCCCCTGTGACATTTGCGGCGGAGGCAGGCCCCGACAAGCGTGACTACCGGGTCGACTTCACCCGGGTCCGCCGGCTACTACCAGCGTTCCAGCCCGAGTGGACAGTCGCCGCTGGCATCGAAGAGCTAGCCCGCGACATGCAAACCTACGGCCTGTCTGCCGACGATTTCGAGGGACCCCGATATGTCCGGCTCGAGCGGATTCGCGAGTTGCTGGCCAACCGTCGGCTGGACGCTGACCTGCGGTTGACAGGGAGCGCAGGATGAGCGCCCTACGGTGTCGGTTGTGCTCTTCCGAGCTCACCCACACCTTTGTCGATTTGGGCATGTCGCCGCCGTGCGAGAGCTATTTGTCAGCCGACCAGCTCGACCAGGGTGAGACCTTCTATCCACTCCACGTCCGCATCTGCGCCAAGTGCCTGCTGGTCCAACTTCCGGCGTACATCCCCGCCGATGACATCTTCAGCGACTACGCCTACTTCTCGTCGTACAGCGACTCCTGGGTGGCGCATGCTCGGCGGTTCGTCGACACTGCCGTGGCTCGGTTGGGGCTCGGCAGTGAGTCGTTCGTCATCGAGGTAGCCAGCAATGACGGCTACCTGCTCCAGCACGTCATCAAACGGCGGATTCGGGCGCTCGGCATCGAGCCGGCAGCGAACATCGCGCAGGTCGCAGTGTCTCGTGGTATTTCTACCGAGGTGCTCTTCCTCGGTGAGGCCACCGGTCGGAAGATAGCCGCCGAACATGGTCATGCCGATCTGGTCGTCGCCAACAATGTGCTCGCTCATGTGCCGGACATCGTCGATTTCGCCACGGGCCTGCGTGCTTTGGTCGCTGACGACGGTTGGGTCAGTATCGAGATCCCGCATCTGCAACGGCTGATCGAGGGCCGTGAATACGACACGATCTACCACGAACACTATTCCTACCTGTCCCTGCTGACGATGGAGCGTGTGCTCGCTGCAGCTGGACTGGCCGTGGTCGACGTCGAGGAGTTGCCGACGCACGGCGGCTCGCTGCGGACGTGGTCTGTACCGGTAGATCGCGCCGGTCAACCGAGCTCCAACGTGGACAACGTACTCGCCCTCGAAGCGGCGGCAGGGCTCCACAGCTTGGCCGGTCATGATGGCTTCGCCGCAGAGGTGGCCTCGGTACGCAACGACCTGGTCGAGTTTCTGGTGGCGCGGTCGCGTGAAGGCGCTCGAGTAGCGGGCTATGGGGCGCCGGGTAAGGGCAACACGCTGCTCAACCACGCCGGAATCCGGTCCGACCTCCTGTCTTTCACCGTGGACCGAAACCCCGTCAAGCACGGGAAGTTCCTGCCGGGCACGCACATCCCAATCCATCCGGTCGAGAAGATCGCCCAGGTAAAGCCGGACTATGTGCTGATCCTTCCGTGGAACCTCCGCGAAGAGATCTCCGCACAGCTAGCCTATGTCCGAGAGTGGGGCGGCCGGCTCGTCGTTCCGCTACCCTCGCTTGAGGTGTTCTGATCCGTCGGGGCGCGGAAGGGGAACGAACGTGAAGGTAGTCATTTTCTGCGGTGGACTCGGTTTGCGCATGCGATCCAGCGACACCTCCGCACCCAAGCCGATGATCCCGATCGGACATCGCCCCGTCCTGTGGCACGTGATGCGGTATTACGCGTATTTCGGGCACAACGAGTTCATCCTGTGCCTCGGATACGGCGCGAACACCGTGAAGGAATATTTCCTCAACTATGAAGAGACCCACTCGAACGACTTCGTTCTCGCCAAGGGCGGCGAACACATCGAGTTGCTGAGCAGCGACATCAGCGAGTGGCGGATCACCTTCATCGACACCGGCATCGATACCGCGATCGGTGAGCGGCTACGCCGGGTCCGCCCGTTCCTGGAAGGGGACGACGTATTCCTCGCGAACTATGGCGACGTGCTGACCGATGCGCCGATGAACGACCTGGTGGATCGCCTTCTCGCCACAAATGCCGTAGCCAGCCTCCTCGCCGTGTCACCCCAGGATTCGTTCCATGTCCTCGACATCGACGACCAGTCACGGATAACCGGTTTCACACCCGTCGCAGACATGCAGATGCGAATCAATGGCGGCTACTTCGTCCTCCGGCAGGAGATCTTCGACTACCTCAACGAGGGCGACGATCTGGTCATGGACGCGTGTGCGCGGGCTGCTGCTGACGGGCGGATGCTGGCCATCCCCTATGACGGCTTCTGGGCGCCGATGGACACCTTGAAAGAACGGTCTCTACTGGAAGACCTCTATCGCAGCGGCCGGTGCCCGTGGGCTGTCTGGCAGGATCTCCCGTCGCGGGCGGGTCGCCGCGTCCGGGCGGTCGACGTCGCCGACCTCAGCGGAAGTGCTGAGTGATCGCACTAAGCCTGCCCCCCGGACCGCTACGCGTCGTCTGCGTGGGTGCACATCCCGATGACATCGAGATAGGCTGCGGCGGCACCCTGCTCACCCTTGCTCAGTATCGCGAGATCAGTGCCACCTTCGTCGTGGCCACCGCAGCCGCAGAACGCTACGAAGAAGCTCTCAAGGCGGCGTCCCGGTTTCTGCCCGGGGCCGATGTGCGTTTTCGCAGCCTCGGTCTGCGCGATGGGTTCCTGCCGGCGCAATGGGGCCAGGTCAAGGAGGGGTTGGAAAAGACGGCAAGGTCGATTGTGCCGGACGTCATCTTCGGTCCCCGCATGGACGACGCACATCAGGACCACCGGTTGATCGCCGAGCTATTGCCCACCGTGTGGCGCGATTCCCTGCTTTTCCGGTATGAGATCCCGAAGTGGGACGGCGACCTCGGCAGGGTCACCCACTACGTGCCGGTCCAATCAGACGTCGCTCACCGCAAGATCGATCTACTCGACGAGAGCTTCCCGTCCCAGCTCGGCCGCGACTGGTGGGACAGAGAGACCTTCCTGAGCCTGATGCGGCTCCGTGGCGTCGAGTCACGAGCGCGGTACGCAGAGGGATTCGTCGTCGACAAGGCGGCAGTCGCCCTGCATTGACGACCGTGCGGACGTGTCACCGCTTCTCCGCTTCATAGCGTGCGCGGAACCACTGGACAGTCTGCACTAGCCCGTCCGCCACGATTGTGCGTGGTCTCCATCCGATGATCTCTGCTGACCGCGCGACGTCGGCGACTCGTCGATGCTCCACCGGCCGATCGTTCAGCGCACCAAACACCGGCCTGGTGGATCCGCCGACGAGTTCGGCGATGCGCTCGACGATTGATCTGACAGTGATCAACTCCCCCGACCCGACATCGACGGTCTGGCCGTCCGCCCGAGGAGCCTGCGCGGCGGCCAGGAAGGCCGCGACGACATCGTCGACGAAGATCCAGTCGATCTCCCGTCGGCCGCTCGAGAGCCGCGGCGGCTCACCACGCAGCAAGGAAGTCGTCACGTAGGGGACCAACTTGGCCGTGTCGTGCTGGCCTGGTCCATACACCATGAAGATCCGAAGATTGACCACTGGCAATGCGTAGAGGCCGTGGAACATCCGGGCATACGTACTCGCGGCCGTCTTGGCCGCAGCGTACGGCGATACCGGCACTGCGTTTGCCTCGCCGATGTCGCACTCCTCCATCGAACCAGCCATGATCACGCGCGGTTTGTCCATCTCACACGCGGCGGTTAGGACGTTGATGGTGGCAAGCAGATTGTCTCGGACGGTGGCCAACACCGCCTCGAGCGCCCGGTTACCACTGACGTGGCTCGCCAAGTGGAACACGATGCCTGGCTTCACCCGCCGAAGGACTCCGGCGACCGCCTCAGGTCTAGACAGGTCAACCTGCCACCACGACACGGGGTCGTCGCTGGTTCTCCGAGAGCGGGACGTTGCGTGCACCTCGGCGCCAGATTGCACCAGGGCTCGACACAGTGCAGAGCCGATGAACCCGGCGGCGCCGGTAACAAGAACTCGCTCTGCTCGGACCTTGGCCGCGCTTCGCGTCTTATCGGTCGTCAATAGCGTCCCCAAACCGTGCCGTAAACAACGGCAGCTCTCTGTGCCGACCACCGGCCAAGTCGGCCTAGTGGCTCAGTTGGCTCCGCAGCAGTGCCCACGATCCCGCCGCCGCATCGCGGTCACTGATCACAGTCACCGGCAGCGGCCAGGAGATCGCGAGCTCTGGGTCGTCGTAGCGTACCGAGATGTCTTCGCTAGCATCATGTGGCCGGTCGATCCGGTAGCAGACGTCGGCGAAGTCGGTAAGTGCCTGAAAGCCGTGCAGCAGGCCTGGGGGGATGTAAAGATGCCAATGCTGCATGTCATCAAGGCGAAACACCTCAGACACACCGAAAGTTGGCGAGTGGGGTCGAACGTCCACCAGCACGTCGTGGACCGCGCCGCGGGCACAGCGGACGAGCTTGGCTTCGCCTCGCCCGGATCTCCCATGGAGGCCACGCACGACCCCGAACCGCGACCGCGATTGAGAATCTTGAATGAAGGAAGCGGGATCAACGCCATGCCGGGCCGCAATTGCGGAGTCGAAGGTTCGTGTGAAGAAGCCCCTGTCGTCATAGTGCGGAGTCGGCACGAAAATCAGAACGCCGGCAAGTGTGGCCGATTCGACCTGCATCGCGCCATGGTGTCACCCCGGGCCTGGGCGGAGGCTTAGATGGGCGGAATGGTCTGCCGCGCATGCCGGAGCGGGGCCGGTGAGGTGGTGCTCGATCTCGGCGAACAGCCGGCCTGTGACCACTTCCCCCCTAAGGATGATCCGGGCCCGGACTCCGTCTACCCGCTCCAGATGTGGCTCTGCGAGGCATGCGGGTTGGCCCAACTGGTTGCAGACCCGACAGTGCCCCAAGAACCTCGCGGAGCAGAGCCGGCCGCATTGGCTGAGCAGGCTGCGGCGGCGGTGGATCGACTGACGGCTGCCGGATGGCTTCGAGGAGGGCTTGGATTAACCGAATACGGCAGTCCCCACGGTGGGTCCTGGTTACCCCTGTTGGCGCAGCGCGGCTTGGCCGTCGTCGACAAGCACGAGCAAGCGGATGTCGTCCTCGATTGTTTCGGCATGATGCATTGCGCTGACCAGGCGAGCGGTCTGGCCGAGCGGGCAGCGCGAGTAGCGCCGGGCGGTGTGCTATTGCTCCAATTCCATTCGTTGGCGACGATCCTGCGCCACGGTCAGTGGAACGCGCTCCGACATGGCCACTACGCCTACTACTCGACGCCGTCACTCGTGCACATGCTCGCCGCCGCCGGGTTCTCGCCGCGGGCAGTCTGGCAATTCGATCTCTACGGCGGAACGATATTGCTCGCTGCGATGCGCGATGCGGAACCCGCGCCGGCGGCTGATGTCTCGGTCAGTCGATTGCTGGCTGATGAGGACAACCTCCGGGTTCTCGATCCGCTACGAATACGTGATCTGCAGTACATCGCGGAATCGAGTGCAAAGACCCTTCGCGAATGGCTGACTCGGCAACGTTCGGCTGGAGCTACTGTGCTGGGATACGGCGCTGCGTCGCGCACTGTAGCCCTGCTCTGCCGGGCAGGTGTGGACAGCTCTGTGCTGCCCGCGATCGCGGACGCTTCCCCGGCGAAGCAAGGCCGTCGTATGCCCGGTACGGACATTCCCGTCATCAGCCCCGCCGATCTGGTCGAAGCACGGCCGCGTACGGTTCTCTTGTTCTTGTCCGACCTGCTCGGTGAAGTCCGTGACCGGCTGCCCCAGGTTGAACGGGCCGGCGGGCGCTGGATCGACGTCACAACGTTGCCTGGCACTCGGTCGGGCTGATCAATGCGCGCCGACCGGACCATTCTCCGGCCTCCACGCGCGGCGGCGTGGCAGAGTATTGCTGTGACGCGACCATTGAGTCCTTGGGAAAGCGCGACTCCCGCCCATGTCGGCATGAATCGAGGGCATCGCGGGTGAGTGTCACCGCCGAGTGGATCGAGAATCGCCCGCGTTCCGGCTTGTTCCGGCTTGACCTGCGCGAACTGTGGACGTACCGCGAGTTGGCGGCTTTCCTGGCGCTGCGCGACATCAAGGTCCGGTACAAACAGGCGGTCCTGGGAATCGGCTGGGCGGTCTTCCAGCCGCTCGCCGGAATGGTGGTCTTCACCATCGTGTTCCAGCGCCTTGCGGACGTGGAGAGCGACGGGTTGCCCTACCCTGTCTTCTCCTTCGTGGGGTTGACCGTCTGGGCCTACACATCGGGCGCTGTCACCAAGGCCACCCAAAGTCTCGTGTCCAACGCCAACTTGGTAACCAAGGTCTACTTCCCTCGGATCCTGGTCCCGCTCGCAGCGGTGATGCCTGGACTGCTCGACCTGGCCGTCGCGCTGCCGGTGCTGGTCGTCCTATACGCGATCTACGACGTCCGCCCAGGTTGGGCACTGCTGACGCTGCCGCTTTGGATTGCGGCTGCGATGATCGTCGCCTTCGCAGTCGGGGTGCTGCTTTCGGCATTGAACGTGCGCTACCGCGATGTGAACCAGGCAATCACCCTCCTCGTCCAGCTGTGGCTGTTCCTCAGTCCTGTTGCCTACCCGACCAGCGCCGTCCCGGCTGCCTGGCAGCCGCTGTACGCAGTCAACCCCATGAGCGCGGTCATCGAAGGGCTACGCTGGTGCCTGCTCGGGGGACCGCCGCCAGGAGCGTGGGCCCTGGTTTCGGCTGCGGTGACCATCCTTCTCCTGGCCGCAGCCCTGACCTACTTCCAGCGGACAGAGCGGCGCTTCGCGGACGTCATATGACCGAGAATCTCGCGATCGATGTCGACCGGGTGAGTAAGCGCTATCGCCTCGGTGAGTACCACCACGCCAGAAGTGTCGGAGAGGCTGCTGCCGCTGCCGTCCGCAGGTTCGGACGGCGACGCGTCCGGCCGGAGGAGATCTGGTCGTTGCGCGATGTCAGCTTCACGCTCGAGGAAGGACATGCCCTGGGCGTGATCGGCCGCAACGGGGCGGGAAAGAGCACGCTGCTGAAGATCCTTTCCAGGATAACCGAGCCGACAGCCGGAGTCGCCAGAACCCGTGGGCGCGTCGCAGCGCTGCTCGAGGTGGGCACCGGGTTCCACGACGAGCTCACCGGGCGCGAGAACCTCTACCTCAACGGGGCCATCCTGGGCATGAGTCGCCGGGAGATGGCCCGCCGCTTCGACGAGATCGTCTCATTTGCCGGAGTCGAGCGGTTCGTCGACACACCGGTCAAGCGCTACTCCTCGGGCATGTACCTCCGTCTCGCGTTCTCCGTGGCCGCTCACATCGAGCCGGACATCCTCGTCGTCGACGAAGTACTGGCGGTCGGCGACGCCGAGTTCCAGGCCAAGTGTGTAGGCAGGATGCACAGCGCCGAAAGGGAGGGACGCACCGTCGTCTTCGTCAGCCACAACCTCGATGCGGTCATGCGGCTGTGCACTGAGGCGATCTGGCTAGAACGCGGCGCCGTCGCCGCCGAGGGCAGCACGGAGTCCGTCGTAGACGCGTACGTCGCGGCGGCGACCAGCCAGGACCAGGGCGGCGCGCCGCTGATGCACACCGGCGACGTCACCTTGGACGGGGTGCGAGTGCTCGACGAGAGCGGTCGGCCGGCCCGTACACTCCGGCGAGACCGCTCCTTCGCCATCGAGGTCACCTACACCATCAACGAGCGGGTGCCGGCACTGGACATGTCAGTGCTCATCTTCAATGCCTCGGGTATGAGGATCATGGACGAGGCGTGGTCGGATACCGAGGGCAGCAGGCCGGATCGGCCCGGCACGTACACCGTCCGCATTTCGGTACCTCCGGTGCTCAACGTCGGTGAGTACAGGATCGGAATGTGGGTGGGCACGCGGTACGACACGCTGCTGTTCGAACCCGCGGCGGCCACCTTGCGCCTCGAGGGAAGCACGAAGGGGCGACCCGAACGTGCGGTCGAGTTGTATCTGCCGTGGCAACTCGTCGACCAGCACGCAAGGAGTCCGGCGATGGAGGCGGACTCGGGACGCTCCCCATAGGACACCGGTCTAGCGCATGTCCGGCGTCCCACTGACGACGGCGCTCTGACGGAACAGGTGAGCCAGGCTCGAGCCGACGTCTTCGACCGAGAACTGCTCGGCCACCAAGCGCGCCGACTCACCCAGCCTGCGGCTGAGCTCCACGTCGTCTACGAGGAGACCCAAGGCATCCGCTAGAGCGGCGGTGTCCTCCGGCGGGACGATGATCCCGGTATCCGTATCGGGCACTGCCTGAAGCATGTCTCGGACTCCTGACACGTCAGCGGCGACGACAGGTAGTGCACATGCCATCGCTTCGAGTGTCGCGACCGGGAAACCCTCGTGGCGGGAGGGCAGTGTGGCGACGTCTGCAGCTGACAGCAGGCGCCACATCAGCTCGCGGTCGTGCACGTACTCTTCCACCCATTGAACGACTCCGGCCGGTAGATCAGCCAAGCGTTGACGAAGCAGCTCGGCGTCACGGCCCGAACCGACCAGCAACAACAGAGGCTGCCGATCGGGCCGGGTGGCGCAGACCTGGAGCCATGCATCCAGGAGTAGGTCGAGCCCCTTCCGCTCGATCTGTACCCGCCCATGCCAGATGACGATGCGACGGTTGGGAGGCAGGCGCAGTTCGCGTCGCGCCTTTTGGCGGTCGTCAGGGCGCCATCGTCGGACGTCGAATGGATTAGGG
>DASUUH010000053.1:0-49498 GCA_036374175.1 Jiangellaceae bacterium
ACGGAGCGTCCGGATGACCGACACCGCTGCGGTGGCCGACACTGTGGATTCCCGCGATCTGCTCGCGATGTACGAGCAGATGGTGGTGATCCGGCGGACCGAGAAAGCCGCCTACGACCTGTTCATGAGCGGCAAGGTCAAAGGCACGACTCACCTTGCGGCCGGCCACGAGGCCGTCGCTGTGGGTGCCAGTGCCGCCTTGCTCCCGGACGACTACGTGTTCGCCACTTACCGTGGTCACCACCACGCGATCGCTCGTGGCGCCACGCCCGAGGAGTGCCTCGCCGAGTTGATGAGCAAGGCCACCGGTGTGTGCCGGGCCAAGGGCGGGTCGATGCATCTGACCAAGGCCGAGTCGAACATGCTCGGTTCGTACGCGATCGTCGGCTCACACCTACCGATGGCGGCGGGTGCGGCCTGGTCGGCCAAGCTGCGCGGCACCGGCCAGGTCGCCGTGGCCTTCTTCGGCGACGGCGCAACGAACATCGGCGCATTCCACGAGGCGCTCAACCTTGCCGCCGTGTGGAAATTGCCGGTGATCTTCGTCTGCGAGAACAACCTCTATATGGAGTACACACCCATAGCGAGCGTCACGGCCGTGCCGAACCCCGCCGCGGACCGGGCTGCCGGGTACCAAATGCCGGCTGAAGTGATCGACGGTAACGATGTTCTCGTCGTCTACGACGCAGTCCGGCGCGCTGCCGAGCGTGCCCGCGCCGGTGACGGTCCGACGATCATCGAGGCCCGAACCTACCGGCACTTCGGGCACAGCCGTACGGACCCGGCGAAATACCGGCCCGCCGACGAGGTCGAGCAGTGGCTCAAGCACGATCCGCTCGACGTGGCCCGAAAGCAGCTCTCTGATCGTGGCCTGCCGGACGCCGAGGTCTCTGACGTCGATTCGCGGGCCAACGCGACCATCGCGGCAGCGATCGAAGCGGCTTCAGCAGCCCCTGACGCCGATCCAGCCGACGCACTCACCGATGTGTGGGCTGATGGAGGTTCGGCATGGCGGACGTAATCACCTACCGGGATGCAGTCGCCGAAGGGATCGCGCGCGAGATGCGGCGCGACCCGACGGTTGTGTGTCTCGGCGAAGACATCGGTGCTGCGGAAGGCGTGTTCAAGACGACAGTAGGGCTCCACAAGGAGTTCGGGTCCGAGCGGGTGTGGGACACGCCGATCTCGGAGCAGGCGATCGTCGGCGCGGCGATGGGTGCGGCGATGACCGGTCTGCGCCCGGTCGCGGAGATCATGTTCTCGGACTTCCTGGCCTGCTGCTGGGACTACGTCGCCAACGAGATTCCCAAAGTCCGCTACATGACCGGTGGCCAGGTCACCGTCCCGCTGGTGATCCGCACCGCCAACGGAGGCGGACTCGGTTTTGGGGCGCAGCACTCCCAGGCGGTGGAGAACTGGGCGCTGACCGTGCCCGGCCTCAAGATCGCCGCCCCCTCCAGCCCGGCCGACGTCGTGGGGCTGATGGCAGCGGCCATCCGCAGCGACGACCCGGTGCTGGTGTTCGAACACAAGGGGTTGTTCGCGTCGAAGGGCGCACCGGCGCCGCCCGACCATCTTGTCGAGCTCGGCAAAGCGAACGTCGTTCGCGATGGCACCGACGTCACGGTTGTCGCGCTCGCGTGGACGGTTCCGCTCGCCCTGAAAGCCGCCGAGCAACTGGCGGCCGACGGTGTTTCGGTCGAGGTCATCGACCTGCGCTGCCTGATCCCGCTGGACGCGACGACCGTGCTTGAGTCGGTCGGCCGTACCTCGCGGCTAGTGATCGTGGAGGAGAACCCGTACCAGGGTGGGTGGGGTGCAACCGTCGCGTCGCTGGTCGCCGACGAAGGATTCGAGTTGCTCGACGCACCCATCCGGCGGGTGGCGGCGGAGAACGTGCCGCTACCGTTCGCCGATTCCCTCGAAGACATCGTCATGCCGACTGCCGAGAAGGTGACCGCCGCGATCAAGTCGGTCACCGACTACTGACAACTGGCGACCCCCGGCCCGTCCTACAAGGAGGTAAGGATGAGCGACCGAACCCTGATTCGCGGTGGCCATGTGCTCAGCATGAATCCGGACATTGGAGATCTTGCGACCGGTGATGTCCTCATTGAAAACGGCAAGATAGCCGCTGTCCAGCCGTCCATCGAAGCGGACGCCGAGGTCATCGATGCCGCCGGCCGAATCGTCATCCCCGGTTTCATCGATTCTCATCGACACACCTGGGAGACGGCGATTCGCAACTCCGCCCCGAACTCCACGCTCGATGACTACTTCGTCGAAATCCTGGACTCCTTCGCCCCCCACTACCGGGCCGAGGATGTCTACAACTCCAACCTGGCCGGCTCACTGGAGTGCCTAAACGCCGGCATTACGACGCTTGTCGACTGGTCGCACATCAATAACACTCCGGACCACCCGGATGCTGCTATCGCAGCGCTGAAGGAAACCGGGATCCGCGCCCAGTACGCGTACGGCAGTGCCAACACCTCGCTGGTCAAGTACTGGTTCAACAGCTCTGAGGTCATCCCGGCCGATGACGTCAAGCGCATCCGCGACACTTACTTTTCTAGCGACGACGGCTTGCTCACCATGGCGCTGGCGACCCGTGGGCCCGGGTGGTGTCAGGACCACGTAGTGACAGCCGAGTGGAAGATTGCGCGCGATCTTGGCCTCCCGATCACGGTGCACGTCGGAAACGGTCGGCTCGGTGGCCGGCACGCCATGGCGGAGCAACTCGACCGGCTCGGCCTGCTTGGACCCGACACGACCTATGTGCACGCCTGCTACTTCAGCGACCACGAGTGGAAGCGGGTCGCCGACACCGGCGGCACGATCTCAATCGCCGCCCAGGTCGAGCTACAGATGGGCCATGGCTGGCCACCGGTGACCAAGAGCTACCAGTTCGGCTTCCGTCCCAGCCTTTCCATCGACGTGGTCACCACCGTCCCCGGCGACATGTTCACCCAGATGCGCGCAGCCTTCGGCGCGGGGCGCGTGCGGGTCCTCGAGCAATGCTGGGAGGCCGACACTGAGCCTCCAGAGAACATCGTCAACGCACGCCAAGTGCTTGAGATGGCGACGATCAACGGCGCGCACGTAGCCGGAGTGGAGGACAAGACTGGATCCCTGACGCCGGGCAAGCGAGCGGACGTTGTGCTGATCGATGCTCGCGGCATCAATGTGGCGCCGGTCATCGACGCTGTCGCTGCGGTCGTGCTGTCCGCGGACGTCTCCAACGTCGAAACCGTCATCGTCGACGGTGTGGTGCGCAAACGTGACGGCAAACTGCTGGCGGACGTCGCCGGCGCTCGGTCCAAGGTCGAGGCGTCGCGCGACTACCTGGTCGATGCCGCGGAGCAGGCGAAAGTGGAGGCAGAAGCGTGACGACAAGTCACTGGGTACGGCGGGCTGCGGACGTTGACTACCAGCCTGCGGGCGCATTGGCACCGGAAAGTTCTGGGCTGAGCCGCTGGTCGTGTGTCGACGACGGCGTGCCTGGCGCGGTGCACACCGGTTTCGGCGTATGCCGCCTGGAACCCGGCGGAGTGGTGCCGTCGCACGTCCACTCGTTCGAAGAGAGTGTCCACGTGCTCGAGGGCGAGGTGGTGTTGCAGACTCCGGGCACCGCCGTCCGCCTCGGCGAGGGTGACTACGGGCTCGTCCCGGTCGGTGTGCCACACGCCTGGCGCAACGACGGCATGGCGCCGGTCAGGTGGGCGGAGATGCTGGCGCCACAGCCCCGCGAGCGGTACGGCGCGGACACCTTCCGGGTTCCTGACCTGGAGTTGAGTGAGCCGGTTTCGATCGATCCGCGCGACCCCCGAACCCGGTCGTTCGGCAATATCAGGCCGCAGCACATGGACCCGAGCAAACAGTCACAGGAGTTGCTAGCGGTTTCGGCGTCCATGCGAACGGCGCTTCTCGTCTACGGCGGGGTCACCGTCAAGATGATGGTCGACTCTGATCTCGGCGCTGTGTTGTCGACCATGTTCATGGTCCAGTACGACCCCGACGGTGGGGCCAGCCCGCACGACCATCCGTTCGAAGAGACCTATCTCATCCTGGACGGCGATGTCGACGCGACGTTCGACGGCGAGGCGTACCGGCTCAAGCCGGGTGATGTCGCCTGGGCAGGCGCGGGTTGCCAACACAGCTTTGCCGCAACCGGCGCTCCGGTCCGCTGGCTGGAGACACAGGCCCCGCAGCCGCCCGGCCGGCATTCATACCGGTTCTGGCGGGACTGGGATTATCTGGCGAAGGCACTTGGCGAAGGGAACCAGCGATGAACGAACGAACCGTCGTGGTCATCGGCGGCACCTCGGGAATCGGGCTGGAGATAGCACGGCACGTACTCAAGGGTGGCGACTCCGTTGTGATCACGGGTCGGGACGCGGCCCGGGCCGCCGACGTGGCGGCGACACTCGGTGACGGGGCCCGCGGTGTTGCGATCGACCTTGCCGAGCCGGAGTCGCTGGCTTCCGCGCTGGCCGGTATCGAGCGGGTCGACGGGCTGGTCCTGGCCGCCGTCGAGCGCGACTCCAACACGGTGAAGGACTACGACATCGCGCGGGCCACGCGGCTCGTCACGCTCAAGCTGATCGGGTACACCGAGGTGGTTCACGCCCTGCTGCCGCGGATGAGCCCAGATGCGTCGATCGTGGTGTTCGGCGGCCGGGCGAAGGACCGTCCGTACCCGGGATCAACGACCGTATCGACGGTCAACGGCGGCGTCGACGGGTTGGTCCGGACGATGGCCCTAGAACTCGCCCCGATAAGGGTGAACGCTCTGCATCCCGGCATCATCGGCGACAGCCCATTCTGGGCCGGAAAGCCGGACGCCGTGCTGGATGCCTACCGGTCCCGGACACCCGGGGGTCAGTTGGCAACCATGGCGGACATCGTCGATGCGGTGGACTTCCTGCTGCGTAATAGGGGCATCACCGCCGCCAGCCTCTACATCGACGCCGGCTGGGAGGTCACGTGACCGATCTTCGGGTCGCCTTCATCGGCACCGGCCGGATGGGCGCGGCCATGATCAGGCGGATCGCCGATGCGGGCTTCTCGATAACCGTCTACAACCGCACCCGGGCCAAGGCCGAGGCGCTGGAGTCGGCGAAGGTCACTGTCGCGGACACGGCCCGCGCAGCGGTCGGCGCGGCCGACGTCGTGCTCGTCTCTCTCGCCGACGACGAGGCGGTACGCGCAGCGTACGAGGGGCCGGACGGTCTTATCGCCGGGTTAGCCGAAGGTGCGGTGGTCGCGGACACCAGTACGGTCTCGCCGGCGACGCCGCGCGCGCTCGAGACGCAGATCCGAGCCGCCGGCGCGGTCCTTCTCGACACCCCGGTGTCCGGCAGTGTGCCGACAGTCGAGCAGGGTGGGCTCACCATCATGGCCGGCGGCGACCCCGCGGCGCTCGAGCGCATCCGTCCGGTGTTCGAGCCGATTGCTGCGCGCGTTGTCCACCTTGGCGAGCTTGGTACCGGCGCCACCATGAAGCTCGCGGTCAACAGCATCGTCCACGCAGTCGATGTGGCACTCTCCGAGGCGCTCGTTGTCGCCGAACGCTCCGGAATTGATCGTGAAGCGGCGTACGACGTGATCGCCGCGAGTGCGGTTGGTGCCCCGTTCGTGCATTACAAGCGAGCCGCATTCCTCGATCCGGAAGGAACACCGGTCGCGTTCGCCCTCGATCTCGTCGCCAAGGACCTCGAGTTGGCAGCGGCGTTGGCGGCGGACACCGGCGCGCCGGGAACCCAACTCGCGGCCAACCGTGAGGTCGTCGGTGCGGCGATCAAGGCGGGCTACGGCGCTGCGGATATGAGCGCAGTGGCGAAGTACCTGCGGTCCACGCCCGGAACGGGTTAGACGACGTCGAAGTTGGCCATCATGGCCATGTCCTCATGTTCGAGGTTGTGGCAGTGCATGACGTAGCGGCCGGCGAAGCCGCTGAACTTGACGAGCACCTCGACGACCTCGTACGGGTGGAGGTCGACGGTGTCTTTCCAGCCGGCATCCATCGGGGCGGGAGCCTTGCCGTTACGGCGGCTCAGCACCTCGACGTCAGTCAGCCGGGCCGGCACCGCGCTGTCGTCCGTTCCATTGCGTGCGACACGAAAGCGCATCACATCCCCGACCGGGCCAGAGTCCAGCCGGTTCCGCACGATGATCTCGGTGCCGACCGGGTAGGCGCCGAAGTCGACCACGACGTCGGCGCGTTCGGCACTGGCCAGCCGCACGGTGTCGAGTTCCTGGGGGGCCGCGAGTAGGCCGACGTCGCTGCCTACCTGGATGAACGCCGGTCCGGCAGGTGGCGGCGGGTCGAGCCGGAGTTCGTACCGGCGGGCGTTGCTGGCATCTAAGTAGCCAGGCTACGTGAAGGCTTCCGTCGGCCCACGGGGAGGGTGGTAGCAGAGCGCTATGGGTTCTAAAGGGTCCAGCCCCGCGCCGCGGCTCGCACGGCGGCCTCGAAAACGTCCGCAGGCGGGCCGGCCTGCGGTGGAAGGACACCACCGAGTTCCAACGAGACGAGACCGTGGACATTCGCCCAGAGCGCGGTCGCGATCGACTCGGCTGGGACGTCTCGGCGGAAGTGGTTTTCGTCCGCGCACCGGCGGACGGCTGTCAGCAGCGGCAGGAAAGTGCCGGCAGCGGCCTCGAGCAGCCGACGTCCGACGTGATCAGGCCGGATCTCGCCGCCGAACATGATCTGGTAGCCGTGCGGATCCGCGACTGCACTGGCCCGGTATGCCAGCCCGAGCCGGACAACATCCTCCACGGGATCGTCGCTAGTGCCCACCGCCATTTGGGCCGTGCCTAACCGCCGAAACGCCCGATCGTGGAGCGCGGCCAGCAGGCCGGGCTTGCCGCCGAACAACGAGTAGACCGCAGCGGTAGAGGTGCCGGCGTCGGCCGCCAGGGTGCGCAGGCTCAGCCCGTTGAGGCCATGCTCGACGAGCCGCCGCCCAGCGGCGTCGAGAAGCCGTTCACGTAGCCGTTCGTCATGAACTCGTCTGCGTCCCACTTGACGAAGCTTACCGTAACGGTGTTATATAACAGTGTTACAGAATACGCTTGCGAGAGGCACACCCGATGTTTGAGTTGAGTACGGAGGCAACTCGCCTGGCCGGGATCCTGATGATCGCCATCGTCACCATCGAGTCAGGCGGCTGGTATCTGACCCGTATTTCGCGCGGGATGGTGCCGGCGACGCCGTTCCAGCAGTCATTCGCGCGCGCCGGTCACGGGCATGCCGGCGTGCTCGTCACTCTGGGGCTTGTAGGCGCGATCCTGACCGATGCGACGGCACTGGACGGGTTCGCAGGCTGGGTGGCCCGCTCCGGCATTCCGCTCGCCGCAATCTTGATGCCGGCCGGGTTCTTCTTCTCCTCGATCGGCGCCGGACGCACGACCCCGAACCGGTTCATCTGGCTGGTCTGGATCGGCGCGTTATCGCTTGCCGCTGGCGCCCTGACGCTGGGCATCGGCCTGCTCACCCGCTGATCAGTGAGGTGGGGATCAGTAGTGGCGCCAGAGCAGGTTGACCGCGTAATCGACCGAGGTACCGGGATGCTCAGCGAGGATGGCGTCCGCAAGGTCGGGCGCGAACTCGATCCGTACGACGGCCTCGAAGGTGGCCCGGTCCGGATGTTCCCAGCGGATGTCGAGCGACCTGCGGTACCAGCCGTTCCGGGCCCAGAACCGCTCCACCGCCTCCGGGTCGTAGGACGGCAGGGCTCGGCGGAACCAGCCACCGAACGTCGAGCGGCGGGCATCATTGTCGATCACGAAAGCGGTGCCGCCGCGTCTCATGACCCGATCCAACTCGGCGAGCCCAGGTTCGCACCCGGGGCCGAAGAAGTAGGCCCACCGGGCATGTGCAACATCAACCGACGCATCAGGAAGCGGCAGCGCCTGTGCGGTTCCCCGTTGAACCCTGATCGGGCTCGAAAGCGGCGTTGCCGCCACCCGAGCCTGCGCTAAGCGCACCAGAGCAGTGTGGGGTTCGACGCCCACGACGGCTGCGGCCCCGCCAGCGGCGAACCGCGACAGGTGGTATCCGCTGCCGCAGCCGATGTCGAGAACAACCTGGCCGCGCCAGTCGTGAATCTGGCGCATGGCCGTCTCGAGCGCCCCGGCCGGATCGACGCCGAGGTTCTCCATCTCGTAGAGGTCAGGATGCCGCCAGATGTTGGGGCTCGGAATGACACCGGCAAGGGACACTGGCGACGATCAGGGTAGTGCGCTGCGCCGTGGGGCAGGCCAGAGAGCGGCCGGCCGGTGACCGGCGAGCCAGGACAGTTCGGCGACGTGCCGTCGCAGCGCCTCGACCTCTGCTTCGAGCTCGAGGATGCGTTTGATCCCAGCCAGGTTGACGCCCTCCTCCTGCGACAGCCGCTGCACCTCGCGGAGCAACTCGATGTCGCGCAGCGAGTACCGCCGCCCGCCGCCACCGGCCCGGCCCGGCTTGACCAGCCCGAGCCGGTCGTACTGGCGCAGTGTCTGCGGGTGCATGCCGGCCATCTCGGCGGCCACTGAAATGACGTAAAGCGGTTCGTCGACGCGGACCATTCGGGCAGCGCCGGAGACCGTCACGACGAACCGGGTTTCAGTGTCCATCGTCACTCCTTCTGTGCCGCCCGCATCAGTTCAGCGCGCACCTCGTCACCCGACGTCGCCTCCCGCAGGGCTTCGAGTGCGTCCTTGGCCTTGCGATCGACCCGTGCCGGGACGGCGACCTCCACAGTGACGAGCAGGTCGCCATACGTCCCGTCGGGTCGGCGAGCTCCCCGCCCGCGTACCCGGAACGTTCGGCCGTTCGGCGTGCCCGGCGGGAGCTTGAGGGTGACTGGGCTGTCGTTGAGGGTCGGCACCTTGATGTCGGCTCCCAACGTGGCTTCAGGGAACGTCACTGGCACGGTGACGGTGAGGTGTTCGTTCTTGCGGCCGAATACGGTATGCGGCCCGACGTGAACGGTGACGTAAAGGTCACCGGGTGGGCCGCCACGCTCACCGGGCGCGCCCTTGCCCTTGAGCCGGATCCGTTGCCCGTCGCGCACTCCGGCGGGGATGCGCACTTGCATGACCTTGCTGGTCGTTCCCCTACCGGAACCGTGGCAGACCGGGCACGGGTCGTCGACGACAAGCCCGCGCCCCTTGCACTCGCGGCACGGCTCGGAGAGCGAGAAACCGCCGGCGTTGCGACTGGTGTATCCCGTGCCGGTACAGGCGGGACACACTCGCGGGACCGTTCCGGCTCGCGCGCCCGTGCCGGCGCAGGCCGTACAGGCCGACGCACTTGTCATCCGCAGTGGCACGGTGATGCCGTCGACCGCCTCACGGAAGGCGATGCTGACTTCGCTTTCGACGTCGGCGCCCCGGCGCGGCTGCGACGTCCGGGCACGGCTGCCGAACAGCCCGCCGAACACGTCGCCGAGCCCGCCCGTGCCGGGCTGGCTGCCACCGGTACCGCCGAACAGGTCGCCGAGGTCGAAATTGAATCCGCCATCGGTCGGGCCCCTGCCCCCGCTCGGCACCCGAAAGCCGGTTCCGAAGAGGGTGCGGGCCTCGTCGTACTCCTTGCGCTTACTCGGATTGGACAACACCGAGTAGGCCTCGGAGACCTCCTTGAATCGGGTCTCGGCGGCTTTGTCCGAGGAGTTGCGGTCAGGGTGCAGGTCACGGGCCAGGTTGCGGTAGGCCTTCTTGACGGTGGCCGCGTCCGCATCTTTCGGCACGCCAAGGATCTTGTAGTAGTCCTTCTCGATCCAGTCCTTGGTGCTCACCGGCGTCCGTACCTCCTCCCTGTCACTCCTCAGCCCTCAGTTGTATCGTCCTCGTTCCGTTCGGCGACATCCGGCGCGTCGGGCTCAGGCAGCGCCTCGGTGGGTTCGGCCACCGCAACGCGCGCCGGTCGGATGATCCGTTCTCCGTACCGGTAACCCGGCATCAGCACCCGCGTGCACGTCGGCACTGTCACCTCGTCCGAGTACTCGTGCATCAGGGCTTCGTGGATGGTGGGGTCGAATTCGTCACCCGGCTCGCCGTACTTCACCAGGCCCAGTTTTGTCGTGACGCCCTCGATGGCTTCACCGACGGACCGGAATCCACCAGTGAGGTCGCCGTGGTCGCGAGCGCGGCCGATGTCATCGAGAACTCCCAGCAGCTCGCCAAGAACGGATGCGACGGCGTTCTCGCGGACGAGATCGCGGTCACGCTCGACGCGGCGCCGGTAGTTGACGTACTCGGCTTGTACTCGCTGCAGCTGGTCAAGCCGCTCGGCGGCCAGGGTCTCGGCGGCGGCGAGCGCCTCTTGCGCCGCCGCGCCCGCTGGCTCGCCCTGAGCCGGTCCGGAGTCAGCATCAGCCCGCTTGGCCGATTTACCGGTCTCCGAACCGGCCGGAACGTCTCGCAGCTCGCCAGTCTCCGGGTCGATCCGACGCCGGTCGCGCACAACCGGGCCGTCGTTCGGCTCTTCGACTGTCACTTGTCGTCCTTCTCCTCGTCGACGATCTCGGCTTCGACAACATCCTCGTCCGCCGCGGAGTCAGTTGCGGAGGCGGTGGCCTCATCAGCAGTATCTCCCGCGGTGCCCCCAGCCGACGGCTGGGCCGACGCGTAGATGGCCGCACCGAGGGACTGGAACGCGGTCTGCAGCCGCTCGGACGACGACTTGATGATCGCGTCGTCGTTGCCCTCGAGCGCCTTCTTGGCCTCGGCCAGTGCCGCATCGACCTCGGAGCGGACGTCCGTAGGCAGGGTGTCGACCTTCTCTTTGTTCTCCGCGAGGAACTTCTCGGTCTGGTAGACCAGCGCCTCGGCTTGGTTGCGGTTCTCAGCGGCCTCGCGGCGCTTGCGGTCCTCCTCGGCGTACTGCTCAGCCTCGCGGACCATCCGGTCGATGTCGTCCTTCGGCAGCGCCGAGCCGCCGGTGATTGTCATCGACTGCTCCTTGCCGGTACCGAGGTCCTTGGCGGACACGTGCACGATCCCGTTCGCGTCGATGTCGAATGTCACCTCGATCTGCGGGACGCCCCGCGGCGCCGGTGGCAGACCGGTGAGCTCGAAATTGCCCAGGGACTTGTTGCTGCGAGCCATCTCCCGCTCGCCCTGGAAGACCTGGATCATCACGGACGGCTGGTTGTCGTCGGCCGTGGTGAAGACCTCGGAGCGCTTGGTCGGGATGGTCGTGTTCCGCTCGATGATCTTCGTCATGACGCCGCCCTTGGTCTCGATACCGAGCGAGAGCGGGGTGACGTCAAGCAGCAGGACGTCCTTTACGTCGCCGCGCAGCACGCCGGCTTGCAGGCTCGCGCCGACCGCGACGACCTCGTCCGGGTTGACGCCCTTGTTGGGCTCCTTGCCGTCGGTCATCTGCCGAACCAGTTCGACGACCTGCGGCATCCGGGTGGAGCCACCGACGAGCACGACGTGGTCGATGTCGGCGACCTTGATGCCGGCGTCGCTCAGCACCTGCTCGAACGGCCTCTTGGCGCGCGCCAGCAGGTCGGCGCTCATCTGCTCGAACTGAGCCCGGGAGATGCTCTCGTCGACGTGTACGGGGTTCTTCTCGGCGTCCTGCGCGATGTACGGCAGGGAGATCGAGGTCTGGGTGCTGGACGACAGTTCGATCTTGGCGCGCTCAGCGGCCTCGGTGACGCGCTGCATTGCGATCTTGTCCTTGGACAGGTCGATGCCGTGCGCGGACTTCACCCGGTCGACTAGCCAGTCGACGATCTTCTGGTCCCAGTCATCGCCGCCGAGATGGTTGTCGCCACTGGTGGCCTTCACCTCGACGACCCCTTCGCCGATCTCGAGCAGCGACACGTCGAACGTGCCGCCACCAAGGTCGAAGACCAGGATGGTCTGGTCGTGCTCGCCCTTGTCGAGCCCATAGGCGAGGGCGGCGGCGGTGGGCTCATTGACGATGCGCAGGACGTTCAGGCCCGCGATCTCGCCGGCTTCCTTGGTCGCCTGCCGCTGCGCGTCGTTGAAGTAGGCCGGGGTCGTGATGACTGCATCAGTAATGGTCTCGCCCAAGTAGGCCTCGGCGTCGCGCTTGAGCTTCTGCAGGACGAAGGCGGAGATCTGCTGCGGCGAGAACGTCTTGCCGTCGATCTCCTTCTTCCAGTCCGAACCCATGTGCCGCTTGACCGAACGGATGGTGCGATCGACGTTCGTGACGGCCTGGCGCTTGGCCACCTCGCCCACGAGAACCTCACCGTTCTTCGCGAATGCGACGACCGATGGCGTGGTGCGCGACCCTTCGGCGTTGGCGATGACGGTGGGCTCTCCACCCTCCAGGACGGCCACGACCGAGTTGGTCGTGCCCAGGTCGATGCCGACGGCTAGTGCCATGGCGTAGATCCCTTCCACGTGTGTCTGCGTTGAGTGGATAACACTCAAGGTGTCTGCGAGAGCGAGTGTACCCGCCCACCTTGAGTCCATTCGACTCAACCTCTAGGAGGGCGCCCCTATTCCGCCCAGGGACCGGTCCGGCGCCGCGCCGGTCAGCCGCTTGGCTTCGTGGCGCTGCGCCGTCGCGCTGTTGCCACCACGGCGATCGCAACAAGCACACCGGCGGCGACGAGCGCCAGCGTGAGGCCATCAACAGGCCTGGTCAGCGGAGCGGCGTCCGCGGTGTCACCGTCCTGCGGGATGGGCGCCAGCGGGCCTACGACCTGAGCAGGGAACCCGGCACCTCGGCCGGCTCGCGGCGCGGACCCGGCCGCAAGAGCGGAGCCGTCGGCTTCCGCGGACGACGCAGCCGAGGATCTGGCTGAACCTCGTGTCGAGGAGCCCGGCGCCGCGTTCGTGGGTGCGGCTCGCTGGTCGGTCGCGGTCGACCCGCCGTTCGACGTGCCCGTACCGCTGGAGGGCGCTGTGGTGTCTCCAGAATCGCCCAAGCCGGTGCGGCTGGTGCCGCCAGACGTCCCGCCTGAGCCGCCCGTGCCATCCTCCTCGCCGGGTTCGGGAGTACTCGGCTCCTCCGCACCAGGTTCGTCGTCTGATTCCGACCCACCGAACACGGCACCGAGCAACCCGCACTTGCCGAGCAGCGAGCTGATCAGCCCGGCGTCCGCGCATTCGTCGGCTTCGTCCGCCGCCGCAGCGACGGGTGCGCCGGCGAGTAGCAGGATGCCGGCGGCCGTCGCAGCGACCCAACGTCTGGTCCTCATAGTCGCTCCCCGCTCTCACTCGCCAGCCCGACTGGTCAATGCCGCCCCACGACTGACCACGAGGCAGGAGACCGTCCGGTCGCTGCGTGTTTCCCAGCTGCTCTCACTCGGACCGAAGTACGTCCATCTCAGGTCGGGGTTCGCGGCGACACCCGCGCTGTGAATCGCCGGAACACACTGGGCGGTGGCGAACTCCTCGACTGCGGCGGCACCTGGCCACCGCCCGCCCGGCATGCGCAAAGATGCCACCACTTCTGCTGCGTGTTGCTCGTCGCAAGGAACCACCGACACGTTCAGAACGGCGGCTCCATCGGCCAGTTCTTTCAGGCACGCTCCGGGCTCGAGTTCGAACACGTTCACTTGGCCGCCGGTATCACCAGTCCGGTCACGAGGGAGGTCCGCGCCGGAACCGTCGATCTGCTGCTCACCTTGGGCGCGTGGACTGTTCAGTTGCCCGAGTACCGCGACCGCAGCGACCGCCAGCAAGGCACCGACCAGGATTCCTGCCATCGCTTTGCCGGCCCACCTTCGGCGTCGACGGGGCCCGGCAACCAGCGGAAATATCAGTGGCGTGCTGTCGTCCCCAATGCGTGCGGTGCGGTCGTCGTCACCGCCTTTCACGGTGGGTCGTTCGGGCCGGTGGCGGTTTCTTCTCTTCGCACCAGGCCGTAACCGGTGCAGATTTCCGACACATGTTCACGCTCTCCCAGGAGTTCTGTGACGGGTGCGGGATCGCCGCTTGTCGTCGGTACGAGCGCGCATGCTGCCACGGTTCCGGCCCCTGCGCCACCCCTGCGGTCCGGGCTGGGGGAGCACTGCGAAGGCGACGTAGGCTGAACGGGTGCTAGGGAACCTGCGCGAACCAGACGGCCGCCCCAGCACGCGGTCGCGAGTCATCGCCTTGTTGGCTGCGGTCGGCCTGCTCGGGCTGTCTGCGCCCGCGATCATCCCAGTGGTCCGCTGGTTGGCGGGCCTTTTCTGGTGACTCTGACGCTGCAGCGGCAACGGGTGGGGAGCCTGACCCGGCTGGTGGGCGTGGATGCCGCTCGGGGGATCGCCCTGCTCGGCATGATGGCGGTGCACATCAATCCACGCTTGAATGCCGAAAACGATGTCTCCACGTCTTACCTGCTGGTGGCCGGGCGAGCAGCCGCCCTGTTCGCGATTCTCGCTGGGGTCGGACTCGCCCTGGCCAGCGGCGGCCAGACGCCACCCCGGGGTAAAGCGCTCGCCGGAGTAAGCGCCGGCACCGCCGTTAGAGCGGCCGTACTTGCGGTCATCGGCCTCGTGCTAGGTGCTCCCGAGTCGAACGTGGCCGTCATCCTGGTCTACTACGCGCTGCTGTTCGTCGTCGCGATCCCGTTCCTCGGCCTGCGTCCGGCGATCCTGCTGCCGCTGGCTTGCGGGTGGGCGCTCGGGTCACCCGTCCTGAGTCACGTGATCAGATCGGGCATGAGCGCCGAGACGCGCAGCGTTCCCGAGTTCGGCTCGTTGGCCGAGCCGGGAACATTGCTGACCGAGCTCACGCTCACCGGTTACTACCCGGTGCTGCAGTGGACCGCGTACATCCTGTTCGGACTGGGAGTCGGCCGGCTGAACCTGCGGTCGAGCCGCACCTGCCTGAAGCTTTTCGTCGGCGGGGCGGCCCTGGCCGTGGCGGCAAAGCTGGTGTCGTCACAGCTGCTGGCAGCCGGCGGACTGGAGGCGTTGCGGGCGGCCGGGGCAGGTGACGCACCGATCCGGCGGTTGCCCGTGGAGGTCGCCCTGCAGGGTGGCTTCTACGGCACGACGCCGACCACCAGCTGGTGGTGGCTTGCGGTGTCCGCGCCACACTCGTCCAGTTCACTCGATCTGCTGCACACGATGGGCGTGGCCGCCGGCATTCTGGGGCTCACGTTGTTGATCGCTACCCGTGCCAGCGCGTTGCTGTGGCCGCTGGCCGCCATCGGCAGCATGACCTTGACGCTTTATACGCTGCACGTGTACCTGCTGGCTTCGTACGTCCCCCGCGAGACACCTGACGCGTACTTGTGGCACGTGGTCATCGCGCTGGCCATAGCCGTGCCGTGGCGGACGTTCGTCGGACGCGGACCGTTGGAGGCCGTGGCGAACCGCGCGTCGACGAACGTCCGCGATGCCGTCGTGTCAGCCCTGGGTGGCCGCGACCCGAGCCTTCCGCCGCGGGATCAGCAGCAACAGGCTGGCGCCGATGGTTCCCAATCCGGCCAGAGCCACTGAACCGAGCCGCTCACCGAGAACCGCCAGGCCCAGCAGCGCCGCCACGACCGGTTCGGCCATCGTCAGCGTGGCTGCGGTCGGCACGGGTGTCGTGCGCAGTCCGCGGGCGTAGAGGACGTAGCCCAGTGTCGTGGTGACCGCCCCCAGATAGAGCACCACTGCGAGGGCAGTGGGTTCGAGGAGCCAACCCGGCGAGCTGACGATTAGTCCGGGCAGCAGCAAAATGGCCGCACCGCCGAACAGCGACGCGATCACTGCGAGGTCGTCGTCGCCGCGGTTGATCAGGTAACCGGCGATGGTGGCATAGCTGGCATACCCGAATCCCGCCACTAGTGCAAGCACGATGCCGACTGGATCGACTCCGGCCGCCTCGCCGCCGCTGACCAGTGCGGCGCAACCTACCACCGCTCCGGATGTGGCGATCATCCATCGGTGCGACGGTCGCCGTCCGAGCGCGGTGGCCAGCAACCCCGCGAAGGCGGGTCCACTGCCGATCGTGACGACGGTTCCCACCGCGACGCCGGTCGTGGCGACCGATGCGAAGAACGTGATCTGGTATATGGCCACGCTGACCGCACCGAGGGCGATGAGCAGCCGGACCCGGCGCCGGTCTGGCCGCGAGACCGCCATCAGCTGACGCACCCCCACGCCTCGCTCAACGACGTTGGCCAGGGCGAGGAGCAGCAGACCGCCGATGACGATGCGGGCTGCTCCGATAGAGAACGGGCTGGCCGAGTCGAGGATGACGGACTGCGCGGTGCCCGTCGTACCCCAGAGGGTTGCGGCCAGCAGGATGGACGTACCGCCGCTGAACAAACCGCGGGTCAGCGAGATTGGCATTGCCATGGACGAAGCTCCTGGATGAGTAAAGGTCAAGGACTCGTGTCCAGGGCACGCGGGCACGCGTTACCGGTACGGCTGCCGGTGCAGATCAGTGAAATGCAGAGTTGGTTTGCCGCTGCCCTGGTCAGGCGACCGGGGGCGGCGATACTGCGTGCCAGTACGTCACAGCGCAGACTTTATCAGCTAGTTTCCGAACCGGCGGTCGGCGAGGGTGTTGAGCACCGCCGCCAGCCGGCTCGGGTCGCGGCACGTGACGACGACGCGGCGGCGGTCGGTGCGGGCCGCCTCGACCGCCGGCCCGCTCCGTGGCACCAGGGCGATCGTTCGCCGGGTGTAACGAAGCCCCCACCCGCCGAACTCACTGAACGGGCGGACCTCGTCGAGAACCCGGGAGCCGATCAGCTCGCTGATGGGCACGCGGTGCCGGAACGGTCCGGACGACAGGGTGAGTTCCCCGTCGCCAGCGTGCACGCCGCCGCGCGCGAACCAGGCAAGAACCAGCCCGAGGGCCACGAACTCGATACCGAGCCATGGTGTCACTAGGACGGAGACCACAACGCCGAGCACGGTGAACAACGCCAGCACGGCGGCTGCGAACCCCCAGTTGGTTGCGGACTCGCCATAACGGGCCGGATCACCCGGGGCGAGCCGCGGCAGGTCGGCAGCCGGTGGTCCGGTCGCCGGGCGGGTCGGCTCGTCCGGCCGGCCGTGTATCCAAAACGCCAGGCCGGCAAAGCCGATCATCAACGGGATGGGAAGAGCGGCCTGCCAGCTGACCTGAGCCTGCTGCGGATCGGCAACGTCGAGGTTCGGCAAGACAACCAGCAGTCCGAGGGACGCCAGGAACCCGGATAACGCGCCTGTGACCATGGCGGCCACCTGCCGCCCGCGCGGAAGTGACAGTGTGACCGCGGCGGCGATCGATACGGCGGCCACTGTGGCGACCGCCCACCCGTCGATGAACGCGTCACGGCCGGTGAATCCGTCCGGCCGGTCGCCCAGGGTCCAATGGGTGGCGAGCTGGGCCGGCAGCCGCTCACGCCAGGACAGCACGAGAACCAACACGACGGCGGCCGGAGCCACCCCGGCCAGTACTGCCGCCCAGCGCCGCATCAGGCAGGCCGCCCGCCGCGCCATACGGCGGCTACTTGCGGGACACCCGGCCGGTAGGCGAGGTGAACGTACGACGGCGCGTCCAGGATGACCAGGTCGGCCTGTGCGCCGGGGACGAGTCGGCCGATGTCGTCACGGCGTAGGGCTCGAGCGCCACCGGCGGTGGCCGACCACACGGCCTCGGCGGGTGTCATGTGCATCTCGCGGACGGCCAATGCGATGCAGAAGGGCATCGATGAGGTGAAACACGAACCCGGATTGCAGTCCGTGGCCAAAGCGATCGTGGCTCCCGCGTGAAGCAGGCGGCGAGCATCGGGATACGGCTGGCGGGTGGAGAACTCGACCCCGGGGAGCAACGTCGCGACCGTGTTAGACGAGGCCAAAGCGTCGACGTCGAGGTCGGTGAGGAATGTGCAGTGGTCGGCACTGGCAGCGCCGAGTTCGACCGCCAGCTGAACCCCTGGGCCCTCGCCGAGCTGATTGGCGTGGACTCGAGGCTGCAATCCAGACTCGATACCGGCCCGCAGCACTTCGCTGGCCGCGTCCTTGTCGAAGGCACCACGCTCACAGAACACGTCGATCCAGCGGGCGTGCGGGGCGCAAGCCACTAGCATGTCGCCGGTAACAAGAGTGACGTATTCGTCGGGCCGCTCGGCGTACTCCGCGGGCACGACATGCGCGCCGAGGTACGTCGTCTCGTCGGTGAACTGCTTGGCCAGCGCGAGCGCCCGGGCCTCGTCGTGCACAGTCAGCCCGTACCCGCTCTTGACCTCGATCGTTGTCGTTCCCTGGCGGTACATTTCGGCCAGCAGCCGGGCCAGATTGGCCGCGAGCACCTCGTCCGGTGCGGCCCGCGTGGCTGCCACGGTGGTGCGGATCCCGCCTGCGGCGTAGGGCTGGCCCGCCATGCGTGCGGCGAACTCTTCTGAGCGGTCACCCGCGAAGACCAGGTGTGCGTGGCTGTCGACGAACCCGGGGATGACGCAGCGGCCTGCCGCGTCGAATCTCGCGTCGGCTGCAGGCGCGTCGGCGACGCGGCCGACCCAGTCGACTCGGCCGTCCCCGCCGACGACGAGGGCGGCGTCACGCATCTCGCCCAGCTGTGTGTTTCCCTTTCCGGGATCGTTGGTGACCAGCAATCCGATGCGGTCGAGCAGCGTCGTCGACACGCGCCTCACGCTACCCCTCATGTTCCCGTGTCCGGCCGGACAAGTTCGTGGACTGCCGCGACGCCGCTGTCCGGCCGGACAAGTCGGGTTGCCGGCAGCTCGACAGGTAGGCTTGAACTCGTTCCCGTCCACCACCGCGCGAGGAGCGTGTCCGTGGCCCGCGTCGTCGTCGACGTCATGCTCAAATCCGAAATTCTCGATCCGCAGGGCAAGGCCGTCCATGGCGCTCTCGGCCGGCTCGGCTTCGAAGGCGTCGCCTCCGTACGGCAGGGCAAGCGGTTCGAGATCGACCTCGCCGGCGAGGCGACACCCGAAGCCGTCGCCGAGATCGAGCGGGCGGCCGGCACGCTGCTGTCGAACCCGGTCATCGAGGACTTCACCATCCACGTCGAAGGGACTTCGTGACGTGCGCATCGGCGTCGTGACCTTCCCGGGGTCGCTGGACGACCGCGACGCAGCCCGGGCACTCCGCCACGCCGGTGGTGAGCCGGTCCCGCTATGGCACGGTGACGCGGACCTGCGCCAGGTGGACGCGGTGGTGCTGCCCGGCGGCTTCTCGTACGGCGACTACCTGCGCTGCGGCGCCATCGCCCGCTTCGCACCGGTCATGGGGCCGCTGATCGAGGCGGCTCGCGGGGGGCTGCCCGTCCTGGGCATCTGCAACGGGTTCCAGATCCTGTGCGAGTCTCATCTGTTGCCTGGCGCCCTGATCCGGAACGATCATCGTAAGTTCGTGTGCCGCGACCAGCGGTTGCGGGTCGAGAACACCAACACGGTGTGGACGTCCGAGTACCAGGCCGGGCAGGAGATCGTCGTTCCGGTGAAGAACGGCGAGGGCGGGTACGTCGCCGACGAGCGAACGCTGGACGAACTCGAGGGCGAGGGCCGGGTCGTGTTCCGTTACCTCGAGGACAACCCCAACGGGTCATACCGCGACATCGCCGGTATCACGAATGCACGCGGCAACGTGGTCGGGCTGATGCCGCATCCCGAGCACGCGATCGACACCCTCACCGGACCCACCACCGACGGCCTCGCCATGTTCCGCTCCTGCCTCGCGTTGATCATGGGTGATTCGTGGTCAACGGCTGCCCGGAACCACGAATCGCCCGTGATCAACGCGGAGGGTGAGGGCGTACGAGCGTGAGCATCGATACCGTCAAGAACGCCGAAGTCACACCCGAGCACCCGCAGCCGTGGGCCGAGCTGGGCTTGAAAGCGGACGAGCACCAACGCATCCACGACATCTTGGGGCGACGGCCGACATCGTCCGAGTTGGCAATGTATTCGGTGATGTGGTCCGAGCACTGCTCCTACAAGAGCTCGAAAGTGCACCTGCGCCGGTTCGGCGAGCTGGCCCAGGAGACCGCCACCGGAAAGTTGCTGGCCGGTATCGGTGAGAACGCCGGTGTGATCGACGTCGGGAACGGTTACGCGGTGACGTTCAAGGTCGAGTCGCACAACCATCCGTCGTACGTCGAGCCCTACCAGGGCGCCGCGACCGGAGTCGGCGGCATCGTCCGCGACATCCTGGCCATGGGCGCGCGCCCGATCGCCGTCATGGACCCGCTGCGATTCGGGCCGTTCGACGCGCCGGACACCGCGCGAGTGCTGCCGGGCGTCGTGGCCGGCATCGGTGGCTACGGCAACTGCCTCGGCCTGCCGAACATCGGCGGCGAGGTGGTCTTCGACCCGTCCTACGCCGGTAATCCGCTGGTCAACGCGTTGTGCGTGGGCGTGATGCGACACGAGGACCTGCACCTGGCGCACGCGTCCGGTGTCGGCAACCTCGTTGTGCTGTACGGCGCGAAAACCGGCGGGGACGGCATCGGCGGGGTCTCCGTGCTCGCGTCCGAGACATTTGCATCATCGGAAGGACCGGCGGCGTCATCCAGACGGCCGAGCGTCCAGGTCGGCGATCCGTTCATGGAGAAGCTGCTGATCGAATGCACGCTCGAGATGTTCGCCGAGCGGCTCGTCGTCGGGATCCAGGACCTCGGCGGTGCCGGGCTTTCGTGCGCGACCTCCGAACTGGCTTCGGCCGGTGAAGGCGGCATGCACGTCGTGCTCGATCGCGTTCCGCTGCGCGACTCGTCACTCGCTCCCGAAGAGATCCTCATGAGCGAGTCGCAGGAGCGGATGATGGCGATCGTCACGCCCGAGAACATCGACCGGGTGCTGGAGATCTGCCGCAAGTGGGACGTCGACGCCACCGTGATCGGTGAAGTCAACGACTCGGGCCGGCTCACCATCGACTGGCGCGGTGAGCAGGTCGTCGACGTCCCGCCGCGCACGGTGGCCCACGAGGGCCCGGTGTACCAGCGGCCCTACGCGCGGCCGTCGTGGCAGGACAAGCTACAGGCAGCCACTCCGGACGTGCTGGCTCGCCCGTCGACCGGTGCGGAGTTGCGCGCCACCTTGCTGCAACTAGTCTCCTCGCCCAACCTGGCGTCGAAGTCCTGGATCACTGACCAGTACGACCGGTACGTCCTCGGCAATACCGTGCTGGCTCAGCCGGAGGATTCCGGCGTGGTCCGGATCGACGAAGAATCCGGTCTAGGCGTTGCAGTGGCCACGGATGCGAACGGCCGCTACACCAAGCTCGACCCGTACGCGGGCGCTCAGCTCGCGCTGGCCGAGGCCTACCGGAACGTCGCGACCGTTGGCGCGCGACCGCTGGCTGTAACGGACTGCCTGAACTTCGGCTCGCCCGAGGATCCTGCCGTGATGTGGCAGTTCGCCGAGGCGGTGCGGGGCCTGGCCGATGCGTGCCGGGTGCTGGGAACCCCGGTGACCGGCGGAAATGTCTCCTTCTACAACCAGACCGGTGACACGGCGATCCTGCCGACGCCCATCGTCGGCGTGCTCGGTGTGATCGAAGACGTGTCACGTCGCACTCCCTCAGGATTCCGCACTCCCGGTCACGTGATCTACCTGCTGGGTGAGACCAGGGACGAGTTCGGCGGCTCGGAGTGGGCGCACGTCGTGCACGGGCATCTGGGCGGCCGGCCCCCGCTGGTCGACCTGGATGCCGAGCGTGTGCTCGCCGGCATTCTCGTGGACGCGTCGTGGGACGGCTTGATCAACGCGGCCCATGACCTGTCCGACGGCGGGCTTGCGATCGCACTCGTCGAGTCATGCCAGCGGTACGGCGCGGGGGCGAACGTCCGGGTTCCGGACGGGCTTGATCCCTTCGTGTTCCTGTTCTCAGAGTCGCAGGCGCGAGCCATTGTGGCGGTGCCGGAGCCTCAGGAGGACCGCTTCACGACGATGTGCTCCACGCGTGGCTTCCCGCACGTCCGGATCGGGGAGGTCGGGGACGGCGGAAACGCCGGTCCGGCGTTGAGCGTCGACGGGTTGTTCAGCGTTCCGCTGGACGACGTACGGCATGCCGCCGAGGCGACTATCCCCGGGCGATTCGAGACCTGACGGACGGTAGGGCGAGCCGTTAGACCTCGTACTGCACCCGGACGAGTTCCGCGGTAATCGGACCGGTGCCTTCGGCTACGGCCGAGCGATGAGCGGGATGGTGGACGTACGCCTCCCAGTCCTGCTTGGAGTCGAAGTCGGCCACGAGCGCCATGTCCCATGTAGCCTCGCTGAACCCGAGATCGCGGCCGAACTCGTAACGGCGGATCTCGGGAATCAGTCCCGGCAGCTCTGAAAGCCGCCGAAACGCCTCCTCGATCTGGGCTTCGGTGGCATCGGCAGTCCAGCGAAACAGGACGGTGTGGCGGATCATCGGGTTCCTTCACTAGCGGCGGCGCGCTTGGCGCCAACGATCGACTCTTGGGCCGCAAGATTCGCGGGGACGACCATGCGGGTAGAGGGACCGTGCCGAAGCATCGACCACGACCTGCCGGCGACAAGTACGGCCAGTGCGACCATCAGTGCGTGATAGCCCGCTGGCTGCCAGTGCGTCATGGAGAGGTGGGCCAGCAGAACGATGACCATGCCACGGCCGGTGATCGCCGTTGCGGCGATGATCGCCTCGTCGCGCCTAGGCCCCGCGTCGACGGCGAGCCCGCGCAATAGGAGCAGGACGAACGCGACCGCGGCGCTGTAGATCAACACGATCACCACAGATGGCTTCTCCAGCGATGCGACGATCATCGTTGCGCCCAGAGCCCAGCACACCGCGCTGAGGGCGCACGTCCAGCGGCGGCCGTGCCGAACTAGAAACGTACGCTTGCCGAACAGCGCGTCACCGCGGACATCGCGGAAGTCCTTGAGGAGGATGCGCCCGATGAAGCCGACGTATAACCCGCCCAGCAGCGCCAGATCGGCTGTTGTGACCATCGATGTGGCCGTCAGGAGCCCAGCGAGGTAAGGCACGGCGACGTAACCCGCGGGAAGGATCAGCGAGGCAACGGCGCCGCGGTCCGCCAAGCGGGTGGGTCGCAGCGAGTAACTCGTGCTCAGGATCAATCCAGAGACCAGCACGACGGTCACCGCCCAATGAGACGCAAGGCTCGCTCCGGTGGCGATCAAGACGGCTAATCCACCGACCACGATGAGGTCCCGCTTTGTGCCCGTCCCGGCAACGAGCGGCCGCCCAGTGCCATTAGGCAGGTTGACGCGGTCGATGGCTTCGTCGGCAATGTCGTTGCATACCACCGAGTACACGAGGAACCCGGCGACGACTGCCAGGACTTTGGCGAACGCGAACAGGTCATCAGAAGCGCCACCTTGGGCGAGGCCGAGCGCCGCATAGATCGCGAGGAGCATCATCACGCCAGGGCGCGACAGTTGTGCCAGCACTCGAAGTCGGCCGATCATTTGTTACCCGCCCACGTGGACATGCCGACGATGAACAAACCCGCCACGACCATTCCGAGTACGACGAACACCCCGGCCAATATCAGCCCGAACAACAGCCAGCCACTGATCCGGCGCTTGGGCTGTGGTGCCGGTGGTGGCGACGGGGGCCAATGATCATTGTCCATGGGTTACCTCCTCTACTGCTTCAGCTACCCACCATTGCGGCCAGCCCATCGGCGTACGAATCCGCGTTCACATTGTCGATCAACAGCCGCTGAACGATGTAGCCCATGATCGCACCCACCAGCACCTTGGCCACCTCTGCCGGGTCAGCATCCGCGGCCACCTGCCCGGCGGCTTGTTCGGCGGCGACGAGTCGGGTGATCAGCCCGTGGACGCCGACGTATCGTTCCTGAACCACGGCGGCCAAGCCAGGGTCTCGTAATGCCTCGGCCCATACCTGCGGAGCGAGCCGAGCGAAACCGTCCGGCCCGAAGGCCATGTCCTCGACCGTACGCAGGCCTCGCCTGATGGCGTCGGACACTCTCGGCGGCGGGTCCTGCTCGACAATCGGCTCGAGTATCGCGGTGATGTTGCTGATCACGCGCTCGGCGATCGCGGCGATGATCTCGTTCTTGCCCTTGAAGTAGCCGTATACCGCGCCGGCGGACAGTCCGGCCTCGGTGAAGATGTCGGTCATTGACGTCTGGTGAAACCCCTGGCGAACAAAACAGCGGCGGGCGGCGTCCAGGATCTGTTGCCGCCGCCGTTCGCGATGTTCGTCTGATACGCGCGGCATGCGGCCATCCTAAAACGAACGTTCCTTCTTGACAATGCGGCGACCCAGGCGGATCATAGGGCCAGTAAAAGAATGATTGTTCGTTTTAAAGGAGGAGCCATGTCGCATCCCACCGGCCCGCGGCTGGTGCTGGGGCTCATCATCGGCGTGGTCGCCGTCCAGGCGCTCATGCTCTTCGCGTTCGCGTGGCCGGCGTCCAACAGCGGTCCCCGCGAGGTTCCCATCGCGATTGCCGGACCACCCCAAGCGGTCGGCCAGATCGAGCAGGCCCTTGGATCAGTGCCAAGCCGGGAGGCCGGTGTGCCGGCCTTCGACGTGGTGCAGGTCGAGGACGAGGCCGCGGCCACCCAGGCGATCGCCGACCGCGATGTGTACGGTGCCGTCGTGGTGGGCCCCGGCGGTCCGCAGCTGCTCGTAGCGTCGGCGGCAAGCCCGGCTGTGGCCCAAATGTTGCGGTCCGCCGCCGCTGAATTGTCGCCGACCAATGGTGGCCTTGCCGTCCAGGACGTCGTCCCGACGGCCGCCGACGATCCGACGGGCGCTGGCCTGACCGCCGGAGTGCTTCCGCTCATACTGACCAGTGCCGGTGGAGGCCTGGCGATAAGCCTGTTGCTAGCTCGCCGGGGCGAGCGATTCGTGGCCGTCACGGGGCTAGCCGTGGCCGCCGGGCTCGGCTCGGCTGCGCTGCTGGAGTACGGGCTCGAAGTGGTCGACGGATCGTACTGGGAACTGGCCGGGGTGGTGGCGTTGGTCGTCGGTTCGGTCGCGGCTGCAGTCGCCGGCCTCGGCGCTGTATTCGGACGCGCCGGAGCAGGCCTCGGGTTGGCAGTCATGATCCTGCTGGGCAACCCGTTCTCGGCAGCGGCCAGTGCGCCTGAGTTCTTGCCCCAGCCATGGGGCGAGTGGGGTCAGTTGCTGCCTCCCGGCGCCGGCATCACGGCCGTGCGATCCGTGGCGTTCTTCGACGGCGCGGCGGTCGGGCGGCCACTTGTCGTGCTCGCGACATGGCTGGTGGCCGGGCTGGTTCTGGTTCTCCTCGGACGAACCGGCCGCGGCACGGTTGATCCCGCTGAGATGGGTAACGTTCCGGATCGTGGGACGAGTGAAACCCGATCCAGCGCAGGCGCGTGAGGCATACAAGTTCGGTCACCTGATCATCCGGGATTGGCTCGCCGCGCTTCCCGGCGACGTGTGGTCCACCCCAAGCGCCCTACCGGGGTGGACCCTCGCCGACCTTGCAGCGCACATGGCCGCCGTCGCGCGCTCGGCCGCGTCGGTCACCCTGGCGGAGACGTCTGATACAGCGCTCACGCCGGTCGAGTACATGGGCCGGTACGCGTCGGACGCTGAACGCACCGCGGATGAGGCTCGTGAACTCGCTCGGGCCGCCGGTGGCTCGGCGCACGACGTGCTGCTTGCCCTCGACGAGGACTACGAGCGGGCGCTGAATCACCTTGAGGGGTTCGGCGCCAACGACTCGGTCGTGGTCGCACGAGGTGGGCCCATCCGGTTGGGTGACTACCTGGCGACTCAGGCCGTCGAACTGGCGGTGCACTCTGACGACCTGGCTCGGTCCGTCCCCGGTGTCGAGCCGCCCACCATGCCACGCGACGTCATGAGGCTTGCGGTTCGGACCTTGCTGGACGGGCTTGCGGCCAAGGCGCCAGGGCGGGCGGTGGAGGTGCGGGTGCCGCCGTTCGCGGCCGTCCAGTGCATAGCCGGTCCACGCCACACTCGCGGCACACCACCGAACGTGATCGAGATGGACGCCACGACCTGGCTGCGCCTTGCCACCGGACGGTTGCGGTGGGGCGATGCCGTCGAGGCAAGGCACGTGAACGCCAGCGGCGATCGCGCCGACCTGTCGGCGTACCTGCCGCTGTTCTAGCCGCACTGCGGGTGCGGGACGAAGGCGACCTGCGGAGCGCGCGAAGGTGACGTTTACAGTGTCGTCGTGAGTGATGACCTTCGCGCTGCCGTCGAAAAGATCCTTCCGTCCGTCCGGGCCGATCTCGAAGAACTGGTCCGAATCCCGAGCGTCAGCGCTGATCCGCAGCGTGCTGAGCAGGTCTACGCCTCGGCTAAGCAAGTCGCCTGGCTGGCGGAGACAGCCGGTGCGACTAGCGTGGAGATCAAGTCCGTGCCCGGGAGTGGACCGGCGGTCATCGCACATTGGCCGGCTCCGCCAGGCATGCCGACCGTCCTGCTCTATGCGCACCACGACGTCCAGCCGACCGGCCGCGAGGCCGACTGGACCAGCACGCCGTTCGAGCCCACCGAACGGGACGGGCGGTTGTACGGCCGCGGCGTCGCGGACGACAAGGCCGGAGTCATGGCACATATTGCGGCCATCCGGGCGTTCGACGGCCACCCGCCGGTAGGTGTGACGCTGTTCATTGAAGGCGAGGAAGAGATCGGCTCGCCCACGTTCCTGCCGTTTCTTCAGGCGTATCGCGACGAACTGGTGGCCGACGTCATCATCGTCGCCGACTCGGCAAACTGGACGGTCGACATTCCCGCTTTGACGACAAGCCTTCGGGGCCTAGTCGACTGCACGGTCGAGGTGTCAGTGCTCGACCACGCGGTTCATTCCGGCATGTTCGGCGGCGCGGTGCTCGACGCGCTGACCTCGCTCTCCAGACTGCTCGCGACACTGCACGACGAGAACGGTGACGTCGCGGTCGCCGGTCTGGTCAGCCGGTCGACCGCGGACGTCGAGTACTCGGAGTCACGGCTTCGCGCTGAAGGGGGTGTCCTGGACGGCGTCCAGCTCGTCGGCTCCGGCTCGCTGGCCGCGCGCCTGTGGACCAAGCCGGCGATTTCTGTGCTCGGGATTGACGCCACACCAACGGTCGAGGCCGCGAACGTGCTCGTGCACTCGGCCAAGGCGAAGGTGAGCATGCGGCTGGCGCCCGGGCAGGACCCGAAGCAGGCCATGGCGGCGCTGGCCGACCACCTGCGGGCGAACACCCCGTTCGGCGCGAAGGTGAACGTGGTGGAGGGGGCGCTGGGGGCTCCCTGCGAGCTAGACGTCAGCGGGCCCGTGAACGAAGCCGCGCGCGCAGCGCTGACCGACGCGTTCGGTGCCTCGCCTGTCGACATCGGCGTCGGCGGCTCGATTCCGTTCATTGCGGAGTTCGCCGAGGTCTTCCCGGCGGCCACGGTTCTCGTCACCGGTGTTTCGGATCCCGATGCTCGAGCTCATGGCGTTGACGAAAGCCTGCACCTCGGCCAGTTCGCGAAAGTGTGCCTCGCCGAGACCCTCCTGCTCGATCGGCTCGCATCGCTAACCCTGCCGCCCCCGTCCGATTGATCACGTTCAGCAGGTGTGTGGGTGCTCCACCAGGCGCGTGCGGGTGGTACAGCAGAGATACGCCTGCTGAACGTGATCAATCGGCGGCGGCTTGGCTCGTGATGCGCTTGAACTCGGCGCGGCTGACCGAGATGTAGCGGTCGTTTCCGCCGATCTCGACCTGCGGACCTTCGGTGACCGGGCGGCCTTCGTCGTCCACCCGGACCACCATGGTGGCCTTCTTGCCGGTGTGGCAGATCGTCTTGATCTCGGTGAGCTTGTCCGCCCAGGCCAGCAGGTACTGGCTGCCCTCGAACAGTTCTCCACGGAAGTCCGTCCGCAGCCCGTAGGCGAGCACCGGAATGCCGCACTGATCGACCACCTCGGTGAGCTGCCACACCTGCTGCTTAGTCAGGAACTGGGCCTCGTCGACCAGCACGCAGTGCAAGTCTCCGTGCTGTGAGATATCCGCCCGAACCAACTCGAGTAGGTCGTCCGAGGACACGAACGGCCGCCCCGTCGCGCTGAGGCCGATCCGTGACGCGACAACTCCCGCTCCGGCCCGGTTGTCCAGCCGCGGCGTATAGATGACCGTCCGCATACCGCGCTCCTGGTAGTTATAAGAGCTCTGCAGGAGGGTCGTCGTCTTTCCGGCATTCATCGCCGAGTAATAGAAGTACAGCTTGGCCATCGCTACTCCGCTGCTCGCCAGCCGGCCGGATCTACCCCGCCGGGCACGTCGGCGGTCCGGTCGTACGGAATTCGGGTCAAGCAGAACGACGCCAGATCCAGCTGGCGGACCGATCCGTCGGCGGCTCGGACAGCGCGAAGCCGTTCACCGGCGTAGTACCCGTCCAACCCGATCCACATGCCATCCTGCTCCGGGCGGAACCGCGAGGCTCGGGCCGGCCCGAGCAGCCCGCGCAAATCCAGCCAGCCGTCACGCAACGCCCGGATCACGACCGGCGTTGGTCCCCAGTACCACGGGCCGGCGATCTCCAGCGCTTCAGGAGGTACCGCAGCCGGCCTCCACTCCGCCGGCGCTCGCGGCTCTTCGGTGGCCAGGATGGTCGCCAAGTCCGGCGCCAGGTCGTAGTTCATCGACGCCGTGCTATTTGTCATCGTCACGACACCGTCGCCGGTCTCGGCGTCGACGCGGACCACTGCGAGAAAGCCCGGCATCGACCCACCGTGGCCGACGAACCGGCGCCCGTCGATGTTCCACACCTGCATGCCGAGGCCGTACCCGCCCCGCCAGGGCGCGCCTGGGGTGTCGTCGACGATCTCTGACTTACTCATCTCGGCGAGAGTGTCGGCGGACACGACCTCGCCGGTGTCGCCGGCCAGAAACGCCGCCCACCGGGCAAGGTCGTCGATGGTCGACCAGAGCTGCCCGGCCGGCGCCATCGCACCGGCGTCGTGCTCGGGCTCCGGAAGCAGGACGTCCGCCCACGGGTGAACTGCGAACCCGTCGGCATGCGGTGGGACTGGTCGCGTCGTGGTACGGCCCATGCCCAGCGGCCGCAGCACCTCGTCTCGGACGACGGCATCCCACGGTGCGCCACGGATCCGCCCAATGAGTTCTCCGAGGACGCCGAAGCCCATGTTGGAATAGTGGAATCGGCTACCCGGCCGGTGCCTGACGGCGTCGCCGAACTGGCGGGCAAGCGAAGCCCATGCGCCGCCGGCCGTGCGCTCCCACCACGGTCCATCGGTTTCAGCCTGCAGCCCCGCCGAGTGCGAGAGCAGTTGGGCGATCGTGACATCGCCGATGGCCGTGCCCGGCAGGTGCTTGTCGACCGGATCAGTAAGAGCCAGCAGGCCCTCGTCGCGCAGCCGCATCACGCATACTCCGACGAAGACCTTGGTGATCGAGCCGATCCGGTACTGGGTGTCGGCCGTGGGTGGCTGGCCCTGGACGCGCCCCCGGCCGCCCCACCAGACCAGCCCGCCGTCGCGGACCACGCCGGCGACGACGGAGGGCAACCTGTTGGTAGCCTGTTCTTCAGCCAACCGGAGCATCAGCCGCTCTGCGGTGTGGGGGCGCACGGCGTTCGCCACAGGTACTCCTCCGGGGGTTCGCCCACTGCCGCCGCAGCGAGCGGATCGAGCCTAGGTGTCGAAGCGGCAGATTAACCCGCGAGGGCGCGGTCGTCCCAGCGCACAACACGGCGGTTCCGAGCCCGTACACTCGTAGCCGTGGCGCGGGGTGATGGTCGGCTGACTCACGAGACCGACCCGGACGACCGGGGCCCGCAGGACGCTTGTGGCATCTTCGGCGTCTGGGCACCCGGCGAGGAAGTAGCGAAGCTTACCTATTTCGGGCTGTACGCCCTCCAGCATCGCGGGCAGGAGTCGGCGGGCATCGCGGTCGGCAACCACGATCAGATCCTGGTGTACAAGGACATGGGCCTGGTCAGCCAGGTGTTCGACGAGGCGACGCTCAACTCGCTGGTCGGGCACGTCGCCGTCGGTCACGCGAGGTACTCCACAACCGGAGCCAGCCGCTGGGAGAACGCCCAGCCCACGCTCGGTGCGACGGCAGAAGGCACGGTCGCGCTGGCCCACAACGGCAACCTGACGAACACAGCCGACCTACTCGACGTGGTCCGTGAGCGGGTTGGCACTCGCGTGGGAGAGCTGCGGTACGGCAACACGTCCGACACGGCACTCATCACGGCGCTATTGGGTGCGGATCCGGACGTCACGCTGGAACAAGCCGCCGTCGACGTACTGGCCGAGCTGCGCGGCGCGTTCTCCTTGATCTTCTCTGACGAGTCGGCGCTGTACGCGGCGCGCGACCCGCAGGGCATCCGTCCGCTCGTACTGGGCCGGCTGGAACGGGGATGGGTGGTTGCGAGCGAGACGGCGGCGCTGGACATCGTGGGTGCCTCGTTCGTACGCGAGGTGGAACCCGGCGAACTCGTCGTGGTCGACGAGGAAGGCCTGCGAACCCGCCGATTCGCCGAAGTCGACCCGAAGGGTTGCCTGTTCGAGTTCGTCTACCTTGCCCGTCCGGATACCAAGATCTCAGGCCGCTCGGTCCACCAGACCCGGGTCGAGGTCGGCCGTCGCCTCGCCCGGGAGCATCCGGTCGAGGCGGACCTGGTCATTCCCGTGCCAGAGTCAGGTACGCCGGCCGCGGTGGGGTACGCCGAAGCGTCCGGCATTCCGTACGGCATTGGGCTGGTGAAGAACTCGTACGTGGGACGGACGTTCATCCAGCCGTCCCAAACGATTCGCCAGCTCGGCATCCGGCTCAAGTTGAATCCGCTGCGCGAGATTGTCGAGGGGCGCCGGCTGGTTGTGGTTGACGACTCGATCGTGCGCGGCAACACCCAGCGAGCTCTGGTCCGGATGCTGCGGGAGGCCGGGGCCAGTGAGGTGCACGTGCGCATCTCCAGCCCGCCGGTGACTTGGCCGTGTTACTACGGCATCGACTTTGCGTCGCGGGCCGAACTCATCGCCAACGGGCTGTCGACCGATGAGATCTGCCGATCGATATGCGCCGACTCGCTCGGATACGTCTCGCTGGAAGGCCTCGTCGAGGCGACCACCGTGCCGATGAGCCGGTTGTGCCGCGCCTGCTTCGACGGCGTGTACCCCGTCGAGCTGCCGGCCAGCGCTCATCTGGGCAAGCACGTGCTGGAGCAGGGAGAGCTGCCGATCGTGCCGCCCGTCGCGTCGCGCTCGATCGGCGACCCGACCGACGGCATGGACGTGCTGGTTGGCGGCGCCGGTGCAAGCGACGCCTTGACCCGGCCATGACCCACCCGCGTGATCATCGGCACTTTCGGGGCAATCCAGCCGGAAAGTGCCGATGATCATGGCGGTGAGGTCGAGAGGAGCGCCGTGACCAGCGACAAGGTGACCTATGCCGCTGCCGGCGTTGACATCGAGGCGGGCGACCGGGCGGTCGAGCTGATGAAAGAGTGGGTCGCCAAAGCCCGGCGGCCTGAAGTGGTGGGCGACCTCGGCGGATTCGCCGGTCTGTTCGACGCCAGTGCGCTGAAGGCATACGCTCGTCCGCTGCTCGTCACGAGCACCGACGGCGTCGGCACCAAAGTGGCCATCGCCCAGCGGATGGACGTGCATGACACGGTGGGCTTCGACCTGGTCGGCATGGTGGTCGACGACATCGTGGTGTGCGGCGCAGAGCCGCTGTTCATGACCGATTACATCGCCTGCGGCAAGGTGGTACCTGAGCGGATAGCGGCCATCGTCAAAGGCATTGCGCAGGCGTGCGCCGCAGCCGGCTGCGCTCTGGCGGGCGGAGAAACGGCAGAGCACCCCGGCTTGCTCGGCCCGGACGAGTACGACATCGCCGGCGCGGTAACGGGAGTGGTGGAGGCCGACCGGCTGTTGGGTCCGGATCGAGTGCGGGCCGGTGACCTCATTGTCGCTATGGCGTCCAGCGGGTTGCACTCGAACGGGTACTCGCTCGTGCGACGCGTGCTGTTCGACATCGCCGGTTGGTCACTGGACCGCGACGTGCCCGAACTTGGCCGGACCCTGGGCGAGGAGTTGCTCGAACCCACCCGGATCTACGCCCAGCCGTGCCTGACGCTCGCCGACTCGGTCGACGTGCACGCCTTCGCCCATATCACCGGTGGCGGGCTGGCAGCCAACCTGGCCAGAGTTCTTCCCCCGACCGTTGAGGCCGTGATCGACCGAAACACGTGGCGGCCTCATCCGATATTCGACCTCGTCGCAGGCGCGGGCCGGATCGAGCAGGAGGAACTCGAGCGCACGCTCAATATGGGCGTGGGCATGCTAGCGGTGCTGCCGCCGGCCACAGCCGATATGGCGATCGCACTGCTCTCAGAACAGAATGTGGTCGCGTGGGTCGCCGGCGAAGTGCGAGGGGGCGACGGAACGGTTCAGCTGCGTGGCAGCTATGCCGCCTGAGGTGGCGTGTTAGCGCCAGCGAGCGTCGTCGTTGTCGTAGTCGTCGTCTGCCTCGAACTCATCCGACGACTCGTCGCTGTCGTTGGCACCGCCCTGAAGCTCACGCTGTAGAGCCTCGAAGTCGGTGTCCAGCGACTGGTACTTCAGTCGACGGGCGACCTTCGTCTGCTTGGCCTTAGCCCGGCCGCGCCCCATAGGTCGACCTCCTCGCACAAAACCGGGGCGACCACAAGATTGTCTGCCGCCCTCGGACCCTTCGGTGTTATCTACTCGTAGGCATAACGGTACATGGTACGGGCCTGTTCCGTCTCGCCCCGGTCTGTCCTCAAGCAGAAGGGACCGTCATACCCCCGGTCAAGCAGGCAGACGAATCGTTTGCAATCGGCTCACTTCGGACATCCGTCTTTCGGCCAGCCGGTCGGCAGCGACCGCCGGCGGAACACCCTCGTCCGCTGCGAGCGTAAAGATCTTCTTGGTCGTATCGAAGATGAGTGCGGCTTTACCCTTGGCCCGCTCGAAGGAAAAACCGTGTAGCTCGTCGGCCACTTGGATGACGCCGCCGGAGTTCACGACGTAGTCCGGCGCGTAAAGAATGCCCCGGTCGGCGAGCAGCTTTTCGACGCCTGGGTGGGCTAGTTGGTTGTTGGCCCCACCGCACACGGCCTTCGCGGTCAGCGCGCTGACGGTGTCGTCGTCAAGCGCGCCACCGAGTGCGCACGGGGCGTAGACGTCGATTTCGGTGTGGACGAGCTCATCGGTGTCGGCCGCGACCTCGATTTGCGGATGCTCGGCTCGCAGCCGGTCAATGGCTTGCTCGTTGACATCGGTGACGATCACATCTGCGCCGTCGTCGATGAGCAGGCCGGCGAGCTTAGCCCCGACCTTGCCGACGCCGGCGATGCCGACGCGGCGTCCCTTGAGACTTGGCGAACCCCACAGGTGCTCCGCGCAGGCCCGCATGCCCTGGAAGACACCAAAGGAGGTCAGGACGCTGGAGTCGCCGGCGCCACCTTCGGCCGGTGAGCGCCCGGTGACCCACTTGCATTCGCGGGCCACGATGTCCATATCGGCGACGTAGGTGCCGACATCGCATGCGGTGATGTACCGGCCACCCAGGGAAGCCACGAATCGGCCGTACGCCCGCAGGAGGGCTTCGGACTTGTCCTTGGCCGGATCGCCGATGATGACAGCTTTGCCGCCGCCGAGGTCGAGGCCGGCGAGGGCGTTCTTGTACGCCATGCCTTTGGACAGCTCCAGGACGTCGGCCAGGGCATCGTCCTCGGATTCGTAGGGGAAGAAGCGGGTGCCGCCGAGGCCCGGACCTAATGCCGTGGAATAGATGGCGATGATCGCCTTGAGCCCGGATGCCTCGTCCTGGCAGAACACCACCTGCTCATGGCCGGAATGACGACCGAATACTCCGGTGGGTGTCGACGTTTCGGTCACGATGGTGACCCCTTCGCGTCTTGGGCCCGCCTCGCCATCGGATCCCAGGTCGTGGGCCGCACGGCACGGCGGGCGGGGCTTGAGTTGTGGTCTTAGCGTAGCCCCCTGTCCGTGCCGCCGCGGCCATGCCACGATGGCTTCGTGCGGACGCGAACCGTGGTGCCCCACGCCGCCTACCTGCGGGTGTACGAGCCGCTTGCGGCGTTCACCGACGACGACCGCGAGTGGCTCGGGCGCTATACGGCGGAGGCGACCGTTCCCAACCGGCATCAGGTTCAGGTCCGCGAACATTCGGCGTCGTTGGCCCGCACGCTCGCCGCGCCGCCGCTGGTGGCGCCGCTCGAGGAGTCGCGCGAGGCTTACCTGCTGCGAGACGGTGATTCGCTCCTCGCGTGCCCGGTGGAGAACCGCCTCCGCTGTTGGATAGCGATCAGTGAATTTCGGGCGAGCCTGCCCGATTCGGTTGCCGAAGCGATCCTGCCCCAAGGGCCGACCAGTCAGGCCGAGTTCGATTACGCGATCTGGCAGGCCGATCACCCAGCCGCCGTCCCACACATCCTTACTTCGGCTTGGCACGTGCCGGCCCATTGGTTCGTGCTTTTCACCTCGAAGGAACGTAACGTCACGACCGAACCTGAGCAGCGATCCGTGGTTTACCAGACGAGGATGGTCGACGCTCGTCGCCGGGTGGCGCGTGCTGCACGCACGTTGCGCAAGGCAGAAGTAAGTGGCGCGGTGCTCGAGGCGGTTGAGGATCTGGGCCGCTGGCTGGAGGTGTTTCATCCGCACGGCGCTGTGGAGCTCGACTACGGGGGGCTGGTTCACTGCGTCAGCGACGACGTTCTGCGCGCCGACGATTCCCCAAGCGACGTCGCGGCGGCGGTATCAGCGATCGCGGACGGCGACACCACCCGCGCAGTGCGCGCATATCGCCGCGTAACGGACCGGTGGGAACCGGTACAAGCGCACGGGCACGCGTCGTAACCAAACTGATAGATCCACCTGGGATGACCGTTGTGTTGGGCTCGCAACGTTCGTCGTCTCTGCGTAGTCTTAGACACGTAGGTGGAGGACTCGTCCGAATGGCCCATATAGATTTGGCCCGTACGGCGGTTCCGTCCGTCTTCATTTTTGGGTGGAATACCCGATGTGACGGAGTAGGCGCTCCGCATCCAACACAGGAGGTGACGATGGCGACGAGGACTCAAGACGCCGAGCCCCTCCTCACGCCTGCCGAGGTAGCTGCGATGTTCCGGGTCGACCCGAAGACGGTGACCCGTTGGGCAAAGGCTGGAAAGCTAACGTCGATCAGGACGCTCGGAGGACACCGGCGCTACCGGGAGTCCGAGGTCCGTGCGCTGTTGCAGGGCCAGATCCCGCAGCAGCGCGACGAAGTCGACTGAGCAGGCGCGAGAAACGCGTTCGGTGGCCGTCCTGTTAGAGGCGGCCACCGAACGGGGGCATTTCTCCTTGTGTGGTGGACAGGGGCGGGATCGATCCGCCGACCTTCCGCTTTTCAGGCGGACGCTCTACCGACTGAGCTACCTGTCCGTGTGCGGTGCGCGTCGAGTCTAACTGACACCGGGCGGCCCCTGGAAATCAGTAAGCCTGATCACTCGTTGCGGTTCAGCCGGGCCAGGTACTCGTTGTAGGCGGAGCGCTGAGCTTCTGCGTCCGCTTCCCGCCGGTCAAAGCGGCGGGCTTCCCGCTCGTCCGACCGAGACCACTGGTACAGCAGCAGGATGAGAATGGCCAGGCCCGGCAGTTCACTGGCCCCCCAGGAGATCTGGCCGGCCAACCGCTGGTCAGCGAGTGCGTCCGGCAGCCATGCGATGTCGGCGGCGAGCGTCCGGTAGTAGTCGCCGGCGATAAGCCGGGCCGACTCCATCAAGGCCAGGCCGAACAACGTGTGGAAGACGATCGCGGCGAACTGCAAGCCGATTCGAGCCAGGTACGGCGGACGTTTTGGGAGGGGATCGATTCCGACGAGGACCTCGTAGAACAGGTACCCGGTGAGCAGAAAGTGCAGGCTCATGAGCGTGTGGCCATTGTGGTTGCGCATCGCCACCTCGAAGAGGCCAGTGAAGTACACAATGAACGGCCCACTCACGAAGAGGGCGAGCGCGACAAGCGGATTGGTCAGTACCCGCAGAGCCCGGCTCTGTGTGACCGCCAACAGCCACTCCCGCGGCCCCCGCTCGCCCCGGCGGGCCGGCGCAACGGCCCGTAGCGCGAGTGTCACCGGCCCGCCAAGCACCAGCAGCACCGGACACACCATCATCAGGATCAAGTGCTGCCCCATGTGGACCGACAGCATCGTCATGCCGTACGTCATCAATCCCGACGTCTGCACGAATGCCACCAGCCCCACGCCGCCCATCCAGGCAACCGTTCGGCCGACCGGCCAGCGGTCACCCCGACGGCGCAGGCGCCGTACGCCCGCGGCGTACAGCAGGACGGCCGCCAGACAACCGAGCAGGAAAGCAGTGTCCGGATACCACTGGGTGATCAGTCGCCAAGCGGTCGGTTCGGGCGGGATCGGGAATCCCAGGAGCGACCGTGCCACGGAGATCCGTCCCGGGTCCTCGGGCACGGGCGGTTCGGTCCGGCTCAGCGCAACGGCCAAACCGATCGCGGCGGCCATGACGGCCACCTCGCCCGCGGCAAGCCGCCGGAACGCGCCATGCCGGCCCGATTCGAGCGCCGGCAGGGTACGGTTCCGGTGCCGGGCGCCGAGAATTCCGAGAACCACGAGCGCTGCCACTTTGCCGAGGAGCAGCCAGCCGTAGGACGTCGTCACGAGGTCGCCGAGGGCGCTGATCCGGACCCAACCGTTGATGACGCCGCTTGCAGCGACCATGACAAAGCAGCCCAGCGCGACCGTGGAGTAGGCATGGGCGACACGGCCCAGCGCGCGGCCGTGCCCGGCGGCGTACCAGCTCACGGCGATCAACCCGCCGACCCAGAGCGCCATCGCCGCCACGTGCACGAGCAGCGACACTTGAGCCGTGTGGTGGTAGTCGCCGGTTCCCGCGTGCCCGGCCAGCGTCGGAGGTACCAGAGCGGCCACCGCGAGACACAGCACCGCAACGGCTCCACCGTGTCCGAGCGTGAGCCGAGTGGCCGGCACGAGTGCCATGGCCAGCACGAACACCATCGCGTACGCCTGGCCCTGCTCGGTGCTCGACGTGTAGCTCACGAACGACTCGCCGGTTACGGCTTCGCTCAACGGCAGGCCCAGCAAGTCAGAAAGCGTGAGGAGGTGGACGGTGGCTGCCGCGGCCGCCCACACCAGGGAGGCGACGGCCGCTACGCGCAGGGCGACCAAAGCATCTCGGGCCAGTTGCCGGTCCCTCGCCGGCAGCATCACCGCAAGTGCGATGAACCCCACTGCGGCGGCGCTGGACCCGTTCAGGATCGTCTTTGCCACTGGTAGGCCCCACCGGGTGAGCAGGCCCGGGTCGGGCAGGCCGGGAACCGCTCCCGCTGCCCCACCGCCACCGGCGAGGAGGGCTGCCACCAGCACTGCTAACGCCACCACGGCGGCAGCGGCAGCCCACCGCCGGGTCGGCGGCGCGTCAGAGTGCTGTCGGGTGGTCGTCACTGCGGACCAGTGTCCGACCCGGCCCTCGGATGGCGCACACCGGGTCGGCGTACCAGTGCGAATAGGAGCGCGGCCGCCGCGGCAACCGCTGCCCCCGCGCCGAGCCACCGCTGTGCAGAGCCGGACTCATTGCTGTCTGTGGCTGCCGGCTGCTCGGTGGTTGCTGGAGAGACGACCTGCTCCGAAGCTTGTTCCGGGGTTTGGCCTTGCCGTGGTGGTTGCGTCTGCCGAGGCGGCCGGGTCGGTTCGGCGTCTTCGTCGGCCGGTGCGTCCACGGTAAACGTAAGCACGCCGGTTACGGGATGTCCGTCGGCGGAGACGACCCGAAAGCTGATCCGGTAATCGCCGGCCGCCAGCTCGTCCACGGCCTGTGTGACGGTGTTGCCTCCCACGACCGGCTCGCCGTCCTCGTGGTGGGAATCAGCCGAGTTCAGCACGGCGACTTGGACGAAGTCGCTCTGAACCGGCTCGCTGAACTCGAGCGTGATCTCCGTTGGTGCCTCGGCAAGGGTGCTGCCGTCCTCGGGGTTGCTGTCGGTCAGGCTGGCGTGCGCCGCGGCCGGCAGTGCGCTGAATGCGACGCCGGCAGCGAACGCCAGCACGACGAGGGTCCTGCGCGCGCGGAGGCGCGCGTCGGTGCGAGATTGCATCATTCGGTGTTGTCCTGTTATCGAGGGCAGCCGCGCGGGTCGATGCGCGAGCGCCGGTGCTGGAAGTTTTCAGGTGCCAGCACCGACGGGCGGTCCACGGCGGGGAGATCCGGTCGCGAGGAGCAGATGGCGCGGCCGTGGCAGATCGACCGGTGTGAGGTGCGGATTGGTCACCCGAGCAACGTTCGGCGACCAGGACATCAAGACTTTGGCAGCCGAACCCAGTACGGTCCCGGCCAAGGCCGCCATCGACCAGACCACGGCCTCGCCGCCGGCCAGCAGCACAGTAAGCACAACAGTGGCGACCGCGTGCGCCAGGAGCATCCGTGGAGTCGGTACAACCATTGCCGACCCATGGCCAGAAAGGGCGAGCAGACCGTGAAGGAGGGGCTGCGACAGCGCGATGACGCCCGCGATACCGCCCGGGGTGCGTTGTCGGTCCGCGAGCGAGATACACGCGGCGCCAAGCAGCACCGCGCCGAACAGGAACGGTCCCTGAGTGGGCGCGCCACCGCCGGCGGCAACATGTGCCGCCGTAGGTATCGCCAGGCTCGCAGCGGCGAGCAGCAATCCCCGCCAGACCCGCAGCCGGCCCTTTCCAGGGTTCACGACGGCCACAGTACCCGGACGCCCTACGTGCCAGCGCGATCTCCGGTAAGTGAGTGCCAGCACAACCCTCGCTGGTCCGTCAGGCTTGAGCCATGGAGACGAGAGGTGAGCTGACACTCCTTCGCCACGGTGAGACGGAATGGAGTCGGGATCGGCGCCACACCGGGCGAACTGACGTACCACTGACTCCGATCGGTGAGGATCAGGCGCGCTCACTTGGAGACCGGCTGACCGGTCGTAAGTGGTCGTATGTGCTGGTAAGCCCCGCAATCCGGGCCAGGCACACTGCGGACCTGGCCGGCCTGGTCGGGGCCGAGGTCGAACCCGGCTTGTGGGAGTGGGACTATGGCGGCTTCGAGGGCCGCACCAGTGCGGAGATCCGTGAGGAGAGACCCGGCTGGTACCTGTGGACCGACGGCGTGATCCCAGGTGACGCTGACCACCCGGGCGAATCGATCGAACAGGTGGGTAATCGCGTAGACGCCGTGCTCGGCCGGGTTCGCTCCATGCTGGAAGACGGCGATGTCGTGGTCGTCGCTCACGGGCACGTCCTTCGCGTGCTGACCGCGCGCTGGCTGGGTCTCGAACCCGCCGCCGGGCGCCTCTTTCGCCTGGACACCGGGACAGTCTCGCGTCTCGGTACCGAACATGAGCGTCCCGTCATCGACATGTGGAACGCCACCGTGCCGGGCTGACCGGAGAGCCGCTCTCAACGTTGTCTCAGGTTCCATCCGCCAGAGTGGGGGTGTTGGCTGAACCAGAGAGGGGCGCCGTCATGACAGCGACACGTGGATTCCCCGAGCGACCGGTTGCGGACGCCGGGGACCCCCACAAGCTCGCCGAGCGCTTCGAGCGCGACGCGTTGCCGTATCTCAATCAGCTCTACGCCGCAGCACTCCGGATGACGCGCAACCCAACCGATGCGGAGGATCTGGTCCAGGAAACGTACGAGAAGGGGTTCGCCTCGTTCCACCAGTTTCGGGAGGGTACGAATCTCAAGGCGTGGCTGTACAAGATCATGACCAATGCATTCATCAACTCCTACCGGAGGCGGCAACGTGAGCCGCTGCTGTCCAACTCCGACGAAATGGAGGACTGGCAGATGGCCCGGGCGGCGGCCCACACGTCGACTGGTCTGGTGTCCGCCGAGTCAGAGGCCCTCGCTCGCTTGCCGGACTCTGCCGTCAAGGAGGCATTGCAGCAGATACCGGAGAACTTCCGCATCGCCGTGTACTTGGCGGACGTCGAGGGCTTCGCATACAAGGAGATCGCCGAGATCACGGGTGTACCGATGGGCACTGTCATCTCGCGTCTGCACCGTGGCCGCAAGCGGCTCCGCAAACTCCTGGACGGCTACGCACGCGAGAACGGGGTGATCGGCACGCTCCGTCCGCTACTTACCTCAGACACCGTCGTTGTTCCGGTCTGAGCCGGACCCCGGGTTTGTCGGGCGGGCTCTGCCGGATCTGGCCCGCCTCGTCACCCGATGATCAGGAGCACCACCGCGAAGTAGATCAAGATCGACAAGAGATCTTGGATCACAGTGGCCAGTGGCCCGCTGCCGTAGGCCGGATCACGGCCTGCCTTGCTGAGCAGCCACGGCAGCACCATCGCAACGAGAGTGGCCATCGAGCACGCTGCCAGCAGCGCAATTGCGGCAGCCACGGCGACGTCCTGGTCCCACTGCCACAGCCCGACCGGTAGGAAGATCGCTGCGATTGCCACGCCGACCAGCAAGCCGGTCAAGATCTCCTGCTTGACCACGTCACGGATGCGAATGCCGACCGACAAGCCGCGGATCACCAGGGTCTCAGTCTGGGTTCCGACGGCATCGGCCATGTAGACGATGCCCGGGATGAAGAAGGCCAGTGCGACGTTCGCCTGCAACCGATCTTCGAACGAGCCCATGATGAATGCGGCGGCCAAGGCGCCGGCGAGCCCGACCACGAGCCAGGGCAACCGGTGCCACAGCCTGGTCAGGACTGGCTCGCGGCTTGCCTGGCGCGCTGCTGCCGCGTCATGCATGAACCCGCCGAGACGGGCGAGGTCCTCCTCGTGTTCCCAGAGCAGCACGGCGAGCATCCGTTCCGGCGGGACGAAGCCCATGAACCGGTGCTGGTCATCGACGACGACGAGGACGGACTCGTTGTGCTGGACGGCATGCCACGCCGCCACTTCCTGGTCGACCCCTGGGCCGACGACGGCGGGCGAAGTATCCATCACGTCCCGCATATGAGCATCGGACGGCGCCGCCATGAGTTCGCCGAGGCGGACGATTCCCTCCAGCCGGCCGTTCTGAGTCACGGCCACCGCTGCAAGGGTTTCGTAGTGCCGGCCCTCTAGGGATCTTCGTACTGTCGCAACCGGATCGCTCGCGGACGCAGTCGGTACGTTCGTGGCGACGTGTTCGCCCGCCGTCTCGAAAACGACATGTTCGGGCTGCGTGTGCTGCGTCATCGCCCGCCTCCTTCCGGAGCCTTCCAGACCGTACAACCGAGGGCGGGCCGGTGGGATACGTCAGACTTGAGGATCGCACGTAATGAGATCGGCGATAGCGAGGAAACCTTGGCAGCTGAACGCAGGCAGGTCTGGCCTGGCGCTCCCTACCCGCTGGGTGCCACCTTCGACGGGGCAGGGACCAACTTCGCATTGTTCTCCGAGATCGCCACCAAGGCCGAGTTGTGCTTGTTCGATTCTGACGGCGCCGAATCACGCGTGTCGCTCAATGAGGTCGACGGGTATGTCTGGCACTGCTACCTGCCGGGCGTCGGGCCAGGTCAGCGGTACGGGTATCGCGTCCACGGCCCGTACGATCCGAGCGCCGGGCACCGCTGCAACCCGGCCAAGCTGCTGCTCGACCCCTACGCCAAGGCCGTGGACGGGTGGATCGACTGGGACGAGTCACTCTTCTCTTATCGCTTCGCCGACGGCGACAAGATCAACGAGCTGGACAGCGCCCCGCACACGATGAAGTCGGTCGTCATCAACCCGTTCTTCGACTGGCAGGACGATCGGCACCCCCGCACTCCGTATCACGAGACGCTGATCTACGAAGCGCACGTGAAGGGCCTGACGATCCGTCATCCGGACGTTCCAGAGGCGATCCGCGGCACCTATGCCGGCCTCGCCCACCCGGTGATGATCAACCATCTGAAGGGTCTCGGCGTCACCGCGGTCGAACTGATGCCCGTCCACCAGTTCATCCACGACCACCATCTCGTGGAGCGGGGCCTGTCGAACTACTGGGGCTACAACACCATCGGTTTCCTTGCTCCGCACAACGCCTACTCGTCGGCCGGCACCGGCGGCGAGCAGGTGCTGGAGTTCAAATCGATGGTCCGTGACCTGCACCGGGCCGGCATCGAAGTCATTCTCGACGTGGTCTACAACCACACCGCCGAGGGCAACCAACTCGGCCCAACGCTTTGCTTCCGCGGCATCGACAACGCCTCGTACTACCGACTCGCCGACGGGAACCGGCAGTACTACTACGACACAACAGGCACCGGAAACACCTTGCTGATGCGGAATCCGCACGTGCTGCAGATGATCATGGATTCGTTGCGGTACTGGGTGACCGAGATGCACGTGGACGGCTTCAGGTTCGACCTGGCCTCAACGTTGGCCCGGCAGTTCCACGAGGTCGACCGCCTCTCGGCGTTCTTCGATCTGGTTCAACAGGATCCCGTCGTCTCACAGGTCAAGCTGATCGCGGAGCCGTGGGACCTGGGTGAGGGCGGCTATCAGGTAGGAGGATTCCCGTCGTTGTGGACTGAGTGGAACGGCCGCTACCGCGATACGGTGCGTGACTTCTGGCGCGGGGAACCGGCAACACTCGCCGAGTTCGCATCACGCCTCACGGGCTCGAGTGATCTCTACCAGGACGACGGCCGACGGCCTATCGCGTCGATCAACTTCGTGACTGCACATGACGGGTTCACACTCAACGACCTCGTGTCGTACAACGGCAAACACAATGAGGCCAACGGCGAGCAGAACCGGGATGGCGAGAGCAACACCAGGTCGTGGAACTGCGGAACCGAAGGACCGACTGACGATGTCGAGGTGCTCACGCTGCGCGCGCGGCAGCGCCGTAACCTGATCGCCACCCTGCTGCTGTCGCAAGGGGTACCCATGCTCTTGCACGGCGACGAACTCGGTCGGACGCAGCGGGGTAACAACAACGCGTACTGCCAGGACAACGAGATTTCGTGGGTGGACTGGACGCCTAGCAGCGACGGTGCGCAGTTGCGCGAGTTCACCGAATACGTCGCGCGGCTGCGGGCCTCCCATCCGGTCTTTCGCCGCCGCCGGTTCTTCCACGGTCGTCCAGTCCGCGGAAGCCGGCGTGGACTCACCGACATCGAGTGGCTTCGGCTCACCGGTGAGCGAATGCAGGAAGATGACTGGGCGGCGGGCTTGGCCAGATCGGTGACCGTCTTTCTAAACGGCGATGCCATCACCGAGCCCGGCCCGCGAGGCGAGAAGCTCCGCGACGACTCGTTCCTTCTGCTGTTCAACGGCGAACGCTCGGATTTGGTGTTCGCCCTGCCCGGCGTTGCATTCGGGACGCGCTGGGAGGTTGTGCTCGACACCGCCACGCCTCAGGTGGACGATGCTCGTGAGGTGAAGGCCGACGGTGAGATCGACATGCTGCAGCACTCGCTGGTCGTGCTTCGCCGCATTCAGTAGGCATCGACCAGAGCGGTTGAGCAGCCTCTCGGTGTCCACTACCGCCTCAGCCGGCCGTCCCAGGCGATCGATCCGAGCAGGCGTGGGGTGATCAGTCCATCGCCGAGCCCGAGTTCGACAAGTGCGTCGAAACTGGCCTGGCGCCGGCGCGCGGCGCGCACGCCTGCGTCGACTATCCAGGGTTTGGTGGCGATGCGGGCCAGCGTGGTCGTGTGACGCAGGTGGCGGCCCAGCCGGTAACGTAACGCTGCCGCATAACGCTCGCCCGCTTCTGCCGTACCGCCTGCGGCCGCTGTGCCGGCCAACGCACCAGAGACCACAGCGTAGAAGATTCCCTCGCCGGTGAAGGGGTTGATCAGCGACAGGGCATCACCGGCAAGGAGCAGCCGACCCCGCCCCGCAACGGGCCGCCAACTCGACAGGGGTAGGTGGTGCGCTCGTAGCCGCGTGAGGGTGCTGCAGTCCACGTGCGGAAGCAACACGCTTAGCCGGTCGAGCAGGTGGGTGCGGCTGATCGACTTGCCGTGCAACAGTTCGCCGTACCCGATGTTGCGGCGACCGTCACCGATGGGGAAGCTCCACGCGTACGCCGGCCAGGTTCCCCCCGCCATGACAATCTGCTGCTGATGCGGGGCCTCTGGCGACACCGGAGCGTAGCCGCGGATTGCCAGGGCCACATGACCTGGCGGGTTCGCCGGCGCGCCGAGGTGCCGCCGCACGGTCGAGGCAGCACCGTCCGCTCCGATCACGACGCGCGCGCTGATGCCGTCGACGTCCACGTAATCTTCGTGGACGGTCAGCCGGCGCACTCGATGCCGACGGACGGTGGCACCGGCGGCGACGGCGGCGCGCAGCAGTCGGTCGTCGAAGACGGCCCGCGGAATCGTGTGCACCGGCGCATTGAACCGGCGCGTGACCTGGTCGCCCCCGGGACCGACGACATGAAGAGACGAAACCGGCGGGTAGCCGTCGGTGAGCCCGGCGACCCCAAGCTCCGCGAGCACGCCGAGGGCATGAGGTGCGATGCCGTCGCCGCACGCCTTGTCACGCGGAAAGGCGTCGCGATCGAGCAGCAGGACCCTGGCGCTGCGGCGGCGAGCGGCAAGTGCTGCCGCGGATCCTGCCGGGCCGGCGCCCACGATGAGCACGTCGTACGGGGCATCAGCCATGACGGTCGACGGCCAGTCCCAAGGCGACGGTCGCCAGCATTACCCGAGCTGCGTAGGACATCACTCAGGTCACCAACCTTTCGTGCTGGGCCGGTGTGCAGACCAGAGCCAATAGCTTAAGTAGGCGACGAGCGTTGACCCCGGCCTTGGCGTCCGGCCCGCCACCGCCGGCCACCAACGATGCCGGTTCGAGGTAGGTCGGCGGCCTGGAGCCGGAATACGACCGTACGCTGGGCCGGTTGCCACGATGTGATCAGCCTTTCCGCCTTGCTCGGCATCGCCGCGGTCGCCCTTGGCCTAGTTCTAACGCCAGGACCGAACATGATCTACCTGGTCTCGCGATCCATCACGCAGGGCCGGCAGGCAGGGCTGATCTCGCTTCTCGGTGTTGCGGCGGGCTTCCTTGTCTACCTTGTGGCGGCGACGGCCGGGATCACCGCCGTCTTCGCCCTCGTACCCGCCCTGTACACCGCCGTCAAAATCGCTGGTGCGGCGTACCTGTTATGGCTGGCCTGGAACGCGGTCCGGCCGGGAGGCGTAGCAGTTTTTGCGCCGAGGACGATTCCTGTGGACAGCACACGGAGGCTGTTCACGATGGGAATGGTCACCAACCTGCTGAACCCCAAGATCGCCATTCTCCACGTGGCGCTGTTGCCCCAGTTCGTCGATCCCACCCTGGGCAACGTTGCAGCGCAGAGCCTGCTGCTGGGAGGGACTCAGATCGCCGTCGCCCTGACCGTCAACGGCCTGATCGTGCTATCGGCGGGCGCACTGGCCGCCTTTCTCGGACGGCGACCGCTGTGGCTGCGCGCGCAGCGCTACCTGATGGGAACGGCGCTTGCCGGTATCGCGATCCACCTCCTTACCGACCGGGCACGCCCAGCCGTGGCCACGCCCTGACGTGGGTCACCGAAGCTGAGCGGCTTAGGTCCGGACACTCAGTCCATTAGTTCAGAGAGGTCCATCACCTCGTCGTCCGCCGGAGCCGTGATGTCAACCGCCTCTCCCCAGTCGAGGAAGTCGATGGCTCCTTCACCGGAGCCGTCCGGCGACTCGATCCGCAGCGGATACGGCTCCCCGGTGAGAGCCACCCAAAGCGTGCCGCCATCCTCGCTGTCGCGGTCGACGAGGCCGATTGCGTTAACGCCGTTCACCTCGGCGGTCTCGCCCTTCTCGATCGCGCCGTCCGGGGCGAGGGCTTCGTCGATGAACGACTCGAATTCGAAGAACGAGGTCAGATCACCGACGCTCGCGTCGTTGGGCATTCTCACGTAGCGGTCAGCGAAGATTTCACCGATTGCGGCATCCCCGGTCAGCTGCTCCCAGGTGTCGGCATCGGCCTTCATGTAGTACTGATCTGTGCTCACCCGCAGCAGTTCGAAAGTGGCGCCGTCTGCGCTGATGGTGCCGACCGACCTGTCGCCGCTGTACTGCACGTCGATGACGATGGTGCTGCCGTCGTCGACGACCTCACCGGAAACTCGCACAGAGTCCGCGCGGGTGGCAGCGCCCTTGGCCTCTTCTAGGATCTCTTCGGGGCTCAACTCCTCAACCCCGTTGGCTTCCGAGGCCGTGGTCTCTGCCGGCGCGGCGACGTCGTCGGATTCAGCGTCTTCGCCACCGCATCCCACGAGTGCTAGGCCGGTGACGAACGTCGATGCCAGAAGGGGTTGCTGCTCTGCGTGCGATCACGAGTCGGCGTCTCCACATGGATTGTTCGAATCGGGCGCAGACACTCTAGCGATCGCCACCGACGAGAAATTCAAGGCCTCGAGCCGTCTTCTGACTCACTGAACATGGATCACCGCAATTGGGGTCGTTGACATCAGCGGGAGGAACGACTATGTTTTTGTTCTTAACATAAACAAATTGAGTTATGTCACGAAACTCAGGTCGATGCAGTCAACGAACGCCGGTCCAGTCCGTTCAATGAGAGGAAGACCTATGAAGCGACCCGTTCGCCGCCTGATCGCCGGTCTCGGTTCAGGACTGCTTGTCCTGGGCGGAGGGGCTGCCGTGGCTCCACCGAGTCAGGCTGACGACGAGTACAGGGTTCTTGTCGTCGGCAAGACACTCGGCTTCCGACACAGCAGTATCGATGAGGGGACGGCGGCCGTCATCGAACTTGGCCAGGAGAACGGCTTCACCGTCGACGTGTGGGACCCGGCACAACCCGGCCTCACGCTCCCTAGCACGCCGTTCACCAGGGCGGAGGACCTAGCGCAGTACGCGACCGTGGTCTTCATCTCTACTGTTGACGGCACCAACTTCGACCCGAACCGGGCCACCCTCCTGGACCAGGACGAGCTGGCTGCCTTCAAGGGCTACATCCAGGCCGGGGGTGGCTTCGTCGGCGTCCACGGCGCGTCAGATTCTATGCATTTTGTTCCTTGGTACGGCGGGCTGATCGGAGGCGACGCGTACTTCCGTAACCACCCCGCGCAACAGACGGCCACGCTACGGCTCGAGGACCCGACGCACCCATCGGCGGATGCGGTACCTGCCGAGTGGAGCCTGTTCGAGGAGTGGTACAACTTCAAGAACAATCCACGTGATGTCGTCCGCGTCCTGCTCACGCTCGACGAGACTTCGTACAATCCCGGCTTCGGCGCCATGGGCGAGGACCACCCGTACAGCTGGTGCCACAACTACGATGGCGGTCGATCGTGGTACACCGCGCTCGGGCACCGCGAGGGTACGTTCGCCGATTCGACATTTCGTGCGCATCTGCTCGGTGGCATCGAGTGGACCGCCGTTGTGGCCAGCGGCGGCGGTGACTGCGTCACGTTCTACGAGGTGTCTAACCTCGTGGACGACCTGGCACACGCGGGTGGCGTGCTGAACGGGGTGGCGGCCAAGAACATCACAAAGCACCTGGACCTCGCTGAGGCAGCCGCGGATGCAGGCGACCATGCGCTGGCGCTCGACGAGCTTCACACCGCTCAGGTGCTGACGGGCGCTCTCGTCACGGACGCTGAGATCAGCGCCGTACTGGCTGGCAAGATCGGCGACCTGATGGAATGGCAGCAGGGCCTCGCTGACGCCTGACAAGGTGCCATCCAGGCGCAGGAGTTGTCTAGCGGCATAGTTGGAGAGGTGTCCTGACACCTGATACTCGCGCGCTGCCGGCTGGTGGCTTGGGGGGCATCGAGCTACGATCCCTGTTAATGATCAAGAGGCCGGCCACCTTTGTCTGGGTGGTCGGCCTCTGACCTTGTTCGTGTGCCGCCGATATCGGATCTGCACTACGTCGAAGGCAAGCCGGTCCATGTCTGGACCCTACGAACACGGCCGGGTCGAGCGACAGTGAGTTGCGCGCATCGGCGGCTGTCGGAGCGGTCCTCCCGATGAGGACGCTCGAGGTGTCCTGTGCGGCGGCGCAGCGCCTGGGCCGACAGCATGTCCGAGGTCCTGCCAGGAGTCTCTAGTAGTCCACGCGTTGAGTGGGGTGCCTAGCCGACCGTTTCAGGTCGCCGACGCCAAAGTGGGCACCTCCAGGTTCCGTTGAGGACCTCTGGCCGCGGTCGGTAGAGGCGGATCAGGAAGTTCCAGCCCTCCGGGATCGGGATCGCGTTCGCCCGTGGGTCATTGGGGTCGGTGACGAACCGGACCGTGATAGACCCGTCGTCGTTGGGGACTCCGGTGATGTTGTTGACCGTGTAGCGGCCGCTGCTGTTCGGCTCGAAGTAGCCCCGGGCGTTGTAGACCGAGATCGACCAGAAGGCATCGACAGGCACGTCCTTGAGGGTCAGTTCGTAATCGCCCTTAGGAACACGCGGCTCGACGCCGACATAGGCAGCCTCCCTGGTCGGCAGCCCGCCCCAACCGGCGGCGGCGCCGAGCAGGTAGCGGACCGGGTCGACCTCCTCGCGGGTGCCGAACATCCGGTCGAACCCGGTCACATACTTGGCGAGCTGGAGCAGCCCATCCCGGGTGCCGTCGAAGCTGACCTTGTCGTAGTCGGGGGAGACGAACGGCCGCGCGGACCCGGCCACCAGCATGATCTGGTCCTGCAACCGGGAGACCTCGGCGATGTCGCCCTCCTCAGTCGGGTCGACGAGGGTCCGCACGCCGACCATGACGTATTCGGTGTCGAACTGGTCGACGGTCAACTCGTGCGTGCCGGCGTCATGGAAGATCGCGTTGACGTAGTGGTCGTTGTTGACCACCATCGCAGACATATAGCGGTCACCCGCATCGGGAAGGGTCACCCGTGCTCCGGCGGAGATGTCGACGATGGCGAAGCTGTAGAGGGTGTCCCGGTTCAGCCGGATGACGGTCTGTTCGTCAATGGGCGCGGGCTCCCGGTTGTGCCGAAACCTATTGACCCCCCCAGCGCCGGCCTGGATGCCGGCGAACATCCGATCCGTCTCGGCGCGTGCAAAGTTGTCTATGCTCACCTTGATCGTCATCCGTCTCTCCCTGCCCCGATGCCCTTCCGGAAGCCTAGACGGACCTGAAACCCCCGACCCACGATCCCACGAAACAGCCCGCCCGGATGAGCCGCGGCTTGCCGCCATTCGCGTTATGCCGCCGATGACGCGCCGGAACACGAGAGTCCACGGGATCTGGCCGTTAGCGAGCTGTCCGCTCGGTCACCGATCGGCGGTAGGTCGAGGAAGCCGGTCGTCCCTCGTCGCGGGCGTGTCGGTCTTCCGGGCGTGCCCTAATGCCGATTCCGGTCACGGCTCGCTCGCGCGGATTGAGTCAACCCGCCATTCGGCAGCTGGCTCTTGGTGACCGGGTCGATGCCCGCATACGCCCGGACCCGCAGCGTCCCATTGGGGAGTCGATCGATGCTGCCCCGCTGACGTCGTCGCCGGGAACAAATATTGGATCAGAGCTCCCCAGCACGGCATGGCCGCGCGTTTCTGGGGGGCGCCGAAGCGAGCGACTCGTGTTGCCACTTGTGTCACTGTCGGCGAGATACGCCCAAGAGTGTCGACGATCAGTGATCGAAATGCCCTTTGACCTGCGAAACGCTGGCGGTCCTGACGGGATTTGAACCCGCGACCTCCGCC
>DASUUH010000054.1:0-4825 GCA_036374175.1 Jiangellaceae bacterium
GCCCGGCGTCACCGTCGACTACGAACAAGCGCGTTCCATCGCAGCTGATCACGACGCCACAATCCAGCGGACTCGTGACGGATCACCGTCATTTGCCTACCGCACTTCTTCGGGCGCCCGGCACGAGGTGTGGTACGAGGACACCCGGAGCGTTCGGACCAAGCTCGCACTCGTGTCTGAGTACGGCCTGGGAGGTGCCTTCTTCTGGCGTCTCGGCGGGGAAGATTCCAACATTTGGCCAACAGTCCGCGAAGTGCTGCGTTAGGAGGTCGCGGACAGCATGACACCAGACATATTTGGGCTCGGGCTCGGACTCATGTCGGAGGCCGGCCCTGCACATCCACCAAGTAGCCGAGCCGCGCTACTGCTGATCCGGGCATGGATCGAACAACCGGCTGAGAGCGCACTGCGGGCTCGCATCACGGAGATCGCCGACATCGACGCCGCCGACGAAATCATCCGGTTGGCCAGCACGCGGGACGAGCTTCACGCCATGCTGGACCGGTGGCTTGACCGCCTCGTCGGCCGCGAACTGGACGCCCACTGAGACGAAGTGCGGTTTAGCGCTCGGGGACAGGGGTAGCTGACCGAACGTCTTGTTCTCAGCCTACGGGGGCCCCGAGCGGGGAGTTGCCGAGATGCGCCAGCCGCCACCTTTGCAGCTGACCCTGTTCAATAACTGGCAACTACTCCGCGACCGCCAGCCGATTCAGATACCGTCGCGAAGCCAGCGCTTGGTCGCTCTTCTTGCCCTGCGCGGTCGCCAGAACCGTGCGAAGGTGGCCGGCATCCTGTGGCCGGACGTGAGCGAACCGCGTGCCCAAGCCAGCCTCCGGGCCGCGCTGTCTGCCCTTCAGCGTCGCGTCCCCAGCCTCGTCAATAAGGATAATGGCGATATATGCCTCAATGGTGATATTTCGTCCGATGTAGTCGAGTTCCGCCGCCAGGCTGATCAAATACTCAACGGACACATTCCAGAGCCACTACCTGTCCTGGACGACCCAGCTCTCACCGGCGGCGAACTCCTGCCGGGCTGGTACGACGACTGGGTCTTCGTGGAACAGGAGCGGATCCACCAGCTGCGCCTGCACGTTCTCGAGGCGCTCGCTCAGGAGCTGGCCGACCGGGGCGCCCACCCACATGCCCTGCAAATGGCGCTGAGTGCCGTAGAGATCGATCCACTCAGGGAAAGCGCACGGCGAGCAGTGATCAACGTACACCTGTCCCAGGGCAACACCGCTGACGCGGTGCGCGAGTACGAGCGCTTCAGCTCGCTCCTGCAGAATGAACTCGGGGTCACGCCCACCTGTCAGATGACCGACCTCATCGAAGGCGCCACCACACCGTCCAACGCCTAACGCTGGGCGTCGGCAATAGCCCACTCAGACGGCGAACACCTGAGTATCGTCGGCGAACGCCTTGAACTCCATGGCGTTGCCCGCCGGATCGAGCAGAAACATGGTCCACTGCTCGCCGGCCTGCCCTTCGAAGCGCACATAGGGCTCGATGACGAACTCGGTACCCGCTGCCCGCAGCCGGTCAGCGAGCTTGTGAAACTCCGTGACGGTCAAGATCAAGCCGAAGTGTGGAACCGGCACATCGTGGCCGTCGACCGGGTTGTGGATCTGCTCGGTCCGGCGTGGCGCCAAGTGGGTGACCACCTGATGGCCATGCATGTTCCAGTCGATCCAGGTATCAGAACTGCGGCCCTGCTCCAGGCCCAACACCTCACCGTAGAAGTGGCGAGCGGCAGCCAGGTCGTCGACCGGCACGGCGAGATGAAACCGCGGGATTGGAGATTCACGTACGGTCATGGTGCGTTGCCTCCTACTGGCCCTGGTCCCACGGCACGGTGGGCTGCACACCCAGCCCCGGTGAACCGTCGAGTCGCAGGACTCCTTGCGTGCCATCGATGCCCGTCCACGGGTCGGCGTCAAGCATCAAATGACCGTCGAGGTTCACCCAGGTTGCGTTACCGGCGAGGTGAACACCAGGGGCGACGCCCAGCGAACTGCCGATTACCCCGCCAAGCCTGACGGCCATGCCCGCCGCGGTCGCGGTTCCGATCATCTGGAGGGCGGCCAGAATGCCGCCGCACCGGGCCAACTTGATCGTGACGCCTTGGACCGATCCGGCCAGCCGCTCGACGTCTGCTGCCGTAGCTACGTCCTCATCGGCTACAACCGGCGCCGGGCTCCGCTCAGCGATCCACCCCATGCGGGTCGGGTTACCTGGGGCGATCGGCTGCTCCACGGCAGCCAGCTTCAGCTCGGCCATGCTGTCAAGGACTTGAACCGCCTCGACCGGTGACCACGCCCCGTTGGGATCGAGCACCAACCGGGCATCTGGCGCCACCTGCCTGACCGCGGCTACCCGCAGCCGGTCGTCGTCCGGGTCCCCGACGCCCGCCTTGATCTTGAACGCCCGAAAACCCTTCTCCGTCAACACGCGCGCCAGATCGGCTGCATCTGCAACCGAACCATGACCGATGGTGTGTTCGGTCTCGGTCGGCGCCCAGTGATCGAATCCGGCCAGCTTGTGTACCGGCATCCCGCGCCGCTTGCCGACCAGGTCGTGCAAGGCCGCGTCCAACGCGGCGATCACGCTGTATGGCGCTGACCAGCGGGATGCGGCCGCGGGCAGCTCGCCCAACAGTGTCTCCGGGTCTGGATATCCTCCGACCATCTGCCGCAGCCAGGCCAATGTGCTGATGATGGCCCGCTGATCCAGTCTGAGCTGTGGGCTGGCGACGACTTCGCCGTATCCGGTGCCCGACTCATACGTCAATGCCAGCTGGACAGCGTCCACCTCGCTCGACACGGACATCCGGTACGGCTCTCGTACGCCAAGGCGGACCACACGCCACGACAGATACAGCATGCTGTTCGGGTTCCCCCATGGAATCGACCCCTGCCACGGATGGGGCTCCATCGCGGCCGCAGATACCCTACCGCGTCCTCACTCCCTTAGATCATTCACGTCAGGATCGCCCGTCACTCCGGCGAACGCTCGCGAAGTTGGACGCAGCAGTAACCGGCTTCGGGGGCGAGTTCGGGTCGCACGTCGCTGATCCCCAACTCCTCGACGACACCCGTGATGAGGGCGAAGTTGAGACCACAGACCAGGTCGGTGTGATCAGCGGCGAGGCGGTCGAACGGGCAGTTGGCCAGCCGCACCCTGGCTCCGGATACCTGCGGCTCGTAGCCATGCCGCGCGAGCACGCCCATGGTGCGTTCCAAACCCCCGTCTCCGCCATCTTCGGCATGACGGGCGGCCAGCCGATGACCAGCCTGCGTAGCGGCATCGCGAACCGCTGCAGCAATCGGCACCCCGTCTTGCATCGACCGGTCGATTGCCGTGGCCAATACCGCGCCAGCCAGGTCATACCGGCGCTCCGGCAGTGAAACCGAGAACTGGCGAACCGAGCGCCGGTAAAGCTTGGACGGACGGCCTGCCCCCGGACCCGACCGGCCGGACAGGCGGCGGAACTCTACCTCGAGCAAGCCGTCCTCCACCAGCCGATCCAAATGGAACTTCGCAGTGTGCAGCGGCAGGTCAACCGCCTGTGCGGCTTGTTCTCGACTAACCGGTGCCGGCTGCGTGGCAACGTACCGGTACAACGCACGGCGCGTCGGCTCCGCCAGAGCTCCGATGGCGGCGACGTGGTCGACCAGCTCGTCCGGCACCAGGATCCTTTCTAAAAGAGAGTTCTATTGACGAAACACCCTCATGGGTTCTACCGTCGAGAGTACTCGCTTTTAGAAGCTTGGAGGCCGTTATGTCCCACACACCTACAACTTCAGCCACGTCGGCGCCAACGAAAGACGGTGCGCAGCAGGCATTCCTACTGCTTCGGACGGTCTTCACCATCGCGCCGATCTTGTTCGGCCTGGACAAGTTCTTCGGTTTGTTGGTCGACTGGGAGCAGTACCTCGCCCCTTGGGTGGACTCCATCGCTCCGGGCGATGCCGCCCAGGCAATGGTGGCCGTCGGTGTGGTCGAGATTCTCGCCGGTGTTCTTGTTGCCTTGCGGCCCGCCATCGGCGGATACGTGGTGGCCGCCTGGCTGCTCGGCATCATCGTCAATCTCGTCACGATGGGTGAGTACTACGACATTGCCTTGCGAGACTTCGGGCTGCTGGTTGGGGCGTTGGCGCTGGCTCGGCTGGCCGCCGCGGCCCCCAAGGCCTGACCAGGCCGACGCCCGCCCATACCGCGGCGGATCCGCAGGATTCGATTTACCGACTATGCTGGGCTGTCACCCCGGCCGGGCCGCGGGTGTTACTGACCAGTAATCGGATGCGGTGGGCAATGGAAGAGTTGGCCGATCTGTTGACCGTTGTGCGGGAGACCGCCGACGGAGGCCGGGGCGTTCGCTTACGCTTGCTCGGCGAGATTGACATGTCGACCGTTCCAGTCCTCGAAGAAGCATTCACCTCGGCAGTCGATCAGGCATCCGATCGCCTGATCATCGACCTTTCCGGCGTGCAGTTCATGGACTCGTCCGGGCTGAACGCGCTCATCCGGGCTCGAAACTCCATGGATGATCGCGGCCTCGATCTGGTGATCTCCGGCGTGAGCGAACAAGTTCGCCGCCTGTTCGAGGTCAGCGGGCTGACAAGCGCGTTCATGTTCGCGCCCTCGTAGCATGAGTGAGCTAGCGTTCCGGTTCAGCATCGAGCTCGGCGGTTCCCGAGAGGGTCGGCCCAGGGTGGCACGTCGCTGGGTGATGGCGCGGTGTGCCGAGCTCGGATGTGAATGTGCGAGCGCCAACCTGCCGTTGCTGGTAAGCGAACTCGTCACCAATGCGTGCATACATGGCGCG
>DASUUH010000055.1:0-41500 GCA_036374175.1 Jiangellaceae bacterium
GTCGAGACCGTCGAGAGCGGGCAGATGACCAAGGACCTCGCCCTTCTCGTCGGCGGTGACCAGGAGTGGCTCACAACGCAGCAGTTCCTCGACGCGCTGGACGAGAACCTGCACAAGCAAATGGCGTAACCGTCCGCAATGCCGACCGCGAGGCACTCTTGGTGCGCCGTCGCGGTCGGCGTCCTCGGGGGTCGGCTATTCGAACAGGTCGCAGAACGCCCGGAGTTGCACCGGGTCGGTGGTCGAGAACGGGCTGTTCTCGCGGATCGCCTGCATACCCGCAGAATGCAGCACCTCGTCAGGGTTGCGCGTTGTGACGAACCGGCCCACCTCCATGAAGAAGTGTTCGGGTCCGGTGACACGCACGGTCCCGTCGCCGGATCCCAACTGGCAAGCCCCCGATCGCCAGCGGACGACGCCTTATACACCGGATCACGGTGCGTGATCAGTGTCGGTTCAGCCGGTCGGCTCCGTGGCCGGCGACAGCAGTCGTTGCAGTCGAAGCATCGCTACCGAACCGAGGGCGGGACCGATGCCCAGAACGGCGACGGCGACCGGCCAACTCGCCGCTTCGGCCAGCAGCGGAGTGGCCTGGATGGTGACGACCGTTAGAAGGAATCCAATCGCGGTCTGCGTTGTCAGGGCCGTCCCTACGTAGCGCTGATCGACCACCTGGCTCATGCATGTGGAGAAGAGCCCGGAGTCGGCGATCACGGAGGCGCCCCACACCACGAGGACGGCGTAGAGCGCCAATGGCGGCCCGCCGAAGGCGAACGCGGCGAGCACGCAGCAGGTCGCACTGGTGATCATGGCCGCCGCGGCGAGTCTTGCCCGACCGGCACGATCACCCAGCCAGCCGGCGAGCAGGCACCCGATCGCCCCCGCGATACCGATGACGAAGAAAGACGCGGCACCGACGGGTATGTCGCCGGGCCGGCGAGCGTAGCTGGCGGCCAGGTAGGCAGGCAGCCAGGTCCACATCGCGTACAGCTCCCACATGTGCCCGAAGTAGCCGAGGTTGGCCAGCCGCGGGCCGCGCTCGCGGAACAGGGTGATTGCGTAGCGTGGTTGGAACGGCGGAGCAGGCGCGGCGTACGGACCCAGCCGGACGCCCACTCCGGCGATGACGGCGGCGGCCAGCGCGGATCCGGCCGAGGCCATTAGCACGCCACGCCACGGCAGGGCGGACACGCTGATCAGGTGGGGCAGAGCGCTACCCAGGGCCAACGCGCCGATCAGGGTCCCGAGCGCCAAGCCCCGGCCACGGTCGAACCACGACGCCATCAGTTTCAGCCCGGGCGGGTACACACCCGCCAGTGCGAAACCGGTGACGAAGCGCAGCGGGATGGCGGTGGCCAGCTCATCGGCGAACAGCGCGACCGCCGTGGTCGCCAGCGCCGCAGCCACCGAACTTGCGGCAACCAGCCGGTACGCGGGCACCCGGTCCGGCAGGTTGAACGCGGCTGACGTCAGCGCTCCGGCCACGAAGCCGAGCTGGACGGCGGCCGTCAGCCAGGTGGCCTGGCCGGCTGAGATGTTCCACTCCTCGCGCAGCGAGGGAACGACCGCGGAGGCGGAGAACCACGTCGCCATGCCGAACACCTGGACCGCAGCGATGTAGGCCAGCTGCCGTCGGGCCTGGCTGCGCTCAGTCGTCGGCACGTTCAGTCGAGGCTGAAGATCGCGGCTCGCAGGTCGGTCATGTCGCGTAGCTGAGCGAGACCACCCACCCGCCCCCACCCGGTGCGTGATCCTGCCGCACCGCCGAACGGCTGGGCCGACTCGAAATAGTCCGTCGAGTCGTTGACCACCACGGAGCCGACCCGCAGGCCTTCGGCGAACCGGAAGGCCCGGCGTAGGTCGCGGGTGAACACGGCGGCCTGCAACCCGAGGGGATCGGCGTTGGCAATCCGCAAGAGCTCGTCGTCGCCGGGCGCGGCAATGACCGGAAGGATCGGCCCGAACGACTCCTCGCGGGCGACCGCCATGGCGGGTGTCACGCCGTCGAGCACAGCCAGGTCGTAGTACAGGTTCGTCGGATACCCGCCCACTCGGCCCTGACCGGAGACAAGCGTTGCGCCGGCGCCGACGGCGTCCTCTATATGCCGGTCCATCTTGCCGGCGGTCGCCTCGTTGTTCAGCGGCCCCATCGTGGTCGTGGCGTCGAACGGGTCACCCAGCACCACGTCCGCCGCAGCGCGGGACACCTCGTTGAGGAAGTCCTCGCGGATGGCGGCGTCGACGAGCACCCGTTCGGTAGCGCAGCACACTTGCCCGGAGTTCCAGGTGGCGCCGTAGACGGCGGCGTCGGCGGCGGCCGCCAGGTCGGCGTCCGCACACACGACAACCGGCCCGTTGCCGGACGCTTCGATGAGCGTTCGTTTCAGTCCCGCCGCTCGCACGATCCGCTCCGCCGTCGCCGACGATCCCACGAAGCCGATGGCGTCGATGCCGGCGTGGGTAACCAGCGCCTCACCGACCGTTCCGCCGCCCGGCAGGATCGAGACCAAGCCGGGCGGGACGCCGGCCTCGGTGAGCAGAGCGCCGAGACGCAGACACACCAGCGGCGTGTTCTCGGGTGGCTTGCACACGATGGCGTTGCCGGTGGCCAGCGCCGGCCCAAGGAACTCGCACATGATCATCAGCGGGAAGTTCCACGGCGTGATGCCAGTCCACACCCCAACCGGCACCCGGAAGGTGAACATCCGCTTGCCGCGCTCCTCACTGGGGATCAGCTCGCCGTAGAGGCGCTTGGCGTCTTCAGCCGAGTCGCGGAAGATCGAAGCGGAATCGTGTACGTCGTCGTGCGCCTCGGCCAAGGTCTTGCCCTGCTCCAGGGTCGTGAGCCGGGCCAGCTCGTCGGTGTGCGCGTCGATCAGGTCGGCGATCCGGTGACACAACTGCGCCCGCTCGTGCGCTGACCAGTGCCGGTAGTCCTCGAAGGCCCGGCGAGCAGCGGCGACGGCCTGGTCGATCTGGTCCCGCGTGGCAACCGGGAGGTCGGCGAGGTGTTCGCCGGTGACCGGGCTGGTAATGGGTACGGAGGACTGATCGGCAATCGGTTCGGCATACGAGCCGGCGACATACAGCGCGGTGTGTTCGGCCATCGGATCGCTCCCTTCGACGGGCGTGCCCCGCAGTGTAGGTTGCCGGCCCGGTGCGGGTTGGCTGCACCCTGCGCGGTCAGGGTCAGCACGGGCGGGAAACGATCAGGTGAGACGGCGTGCGCCGGCCGACGGGACCGCGTTCAAGGTCGACGGTTCGCCGAACGCGTGCCGAGCGTACGCCGAGCGGACGGCGTCGGCAGCGGCCGCCGACCGGTCCGCGTCGACCAGCGCGATGACACAGCCTCCGAACCCGCCGCCGGTGATCCGTGCCCCGTAGGCTCCGGCATCCAGCAGCGTGTCGAATGCGACGTCAACTTCAGGGACGGTCAGCTCGAAGTCGTCGCGCAGCGACAGGTGTGATGCGGTCAGTATCGGGCCGATCACCCGAGGATCGGCACCAGACCGCAGCAGCTCCACCACCTCGAGCACGCGCGCGTTCTCGGTCACCACATGGCGTGCTCGCGGCAGCAGGTGATCGGGCAGCGCATCGAGTTGGTCCAGCTGAGCGTCCCGCAGCGCGGGAACGCCGAGCAGCCGGGCCGCCTGCTCGCACGACTGGCGCCGGGCCGCATATTCGCCGTCGACATGGCGGTGCGGCGCACGCGTGTCGACGACCAGCAGTGCCAGCCCGGAGGCGGCCAGGTCGAGTGGTACGTGTGATACCCGCAGCGACCGGGTGTCGATGAACACGGCGTGCCCTTCGCGGCCATGCATGGCCGCCATCTGGTCCATGATCCCGGTGGGTGCGCCGACGAACTCGTTCTCCGCGCGCCGGCACACCTTGGCCAGTTCGGTCTTGGCCAACCGGAGTCCGAACAGGTGGGCCCACGCCAGTCCGGCCGCACATTCCAGGGCGGCCGATGACGAGAGGCCGGCGCCGAGGGGCACGTCCCCGTCCACGGTGATGTCCAGGTTGCCGACCGTGTGCCCGTCGGTCCGCAAGGCCCATACCACGCCTGCGACGTAGGCTGCCCAACCCTCCACGTCTCCCGGGGTCACAGCGTGCGCGTCGAAGACGGCGTCGGCACCTGGCACTTGACGCGACCGCACCCGCGTCGGCGCATGGTGGGCGAACTCGGCCTGCACGACGACTCGTTGCGACAGGGCCAGCGGCAGTACGTAGCCGTCGTTGTAATCGGTGTGCTCACCGATCAGGTTGACCCGGCCGGGTGCGGCCCAACGTCCGTTCGTCATCAGCCGTCCCGATCACCGCATCATGAAAGCCCACGCGTCGGCGACGATGCGGTCCAGGTCGTGCCGCGGCGTCCAGGAGAGATGCTCGGCGGCGAGCCGTCCGGAGGCCACCAGAACCGGTGGGTCGCCGGGCCGGCGGGGGTGGTCGGCGGCCGGAATCGGGTGTCCGGTCACGCGTCGGCAGGCTTCGATGACCTCTCGAACGGTGTATCCGGTGCCGGTGCCCAGGTTGTAGATCTGGTGTGTTCCGGCGCGCGCGGCGTCGAGCGCGCGCAGGTGCGCCCGGCCCAGGTCTTCCACGTGCAGGTAGTCGCGCATCGCCGTGCCGTCGCGGGTCGGGTAATCGGTGCCGAACACGGCGGCTTCGTCCCGATGGCCGGCAGCGACGGCGAGCAGGTTCGGAATCAGGTGTGTCTCCGGATCGTGCCGCTCGCCGCGGCCGCCGTACGCTCCCCCCACGTTGAAATATCGCAGGCTGACCGCCGCGAGCCCGTGTGCGTGGGCCATACCGGTAAGGATGTGGTCGACCGCCAGCTTTGACTGGCCGTAGGGATTGATCGGCGCCGCCGGAGTGTCCTCGGTGATCGGCGAGACCGACGGAGTGCCGTACGTTGCGGCCGTCGAGGAGAATACGAGCGTGTCCACGCCGGCGTCTTGCATCGCGGCGAGCAGGCCTAGCGTGCCGACCACGTTGGTCGCCCAGTACCGCTCAGGGTGTGCGACCGACTCCCCGACGAGCGCCTTGGCTGCGAAGTGCAGCACGGCGTCAACGCCCTCAAGAACGTCGGCTGCCTCGGTGATGTCCGCGGCGACGAATGCCGCACCGTCGGGCACGGCGTCGCGGTGTCCGGTGGAGAGATCGTCCAGCACCGTCACCTCGTGACCCGCTTCCACCAACTGGGTGGCGACGACCGAACCTATGTATCCGGCGCCGCCGGTGACGAGCAACCTCACGGTCCAACCTCTCTGAGTCGGTGAGCGACCTGCTCGGGTAGGACGTCGGTGATGAATGCTCCCATCGCCGACTCCGATCCGGCCAGGTACTTCAACTTGTCCGCTGCGCGCCGGATGGAGAAGACGCGCAGGTGCAGGTACGCCAGATCGCGGTCGGTCCGTACCGGCGCCTGGTGCCAGGCGGCGACGTAGGGCAACGGACGATCATAGAGCGCGTCGAGGCGTCGCAACATGTCCAGGTAGATTTCGGCGAGATCGTCCCGCTCAACAGTGGTGAGTGCGATCAGGTCGGCAGTCTGCCGGTGCGGGTACAGGTGCACTTCGACCGGCCAGCGAGCTGCGGCGGGCACGAACGCCGTCCAATGGTCCGACGAGCGGATGACCCTGGCGCCTGCGTCCCGCTCCTCCGCGAGGACGTCGGCGAACAGATTTCGGCCGGTCCGCTCCCGGTGTAGGCGAGCGGAATTCAGCATGATGCGCGTCTGCGGGGTAACGAAGGGGTACGCGTAGATCTGCCCGTGCGGGTGGCTGAGCGTGACGCCGATCTCCCGCCCCCTGTTCTCGAAGCAGAAGACCTGCTCGACACCGGGCAGGGCGGACAGCACGGCGGTGCGATCAACCCACGCCTCGATCACGAGGCGAGCGGCATCCGGGGTGAGCGAGGCGAAGGACGCGTCGTGGTCGCTGGTGAAGCAGACCACCTCGCAGCGACCATTGCCGGGCCGGTGGGGCACCAGCGGCGTCCCCGGTCCCGGGTCGATCGCCGAGGTGGCAAGGCTGGGGAAGCGGTTCTCGAAGACGACCACGTCGTAGTCGTCGGCCGGAATTTCGGTCCGACGGCCGTCGCGCGACGGGCACAGCGGGCACTGATCGACCGGGGGCAGATGGGTGCGAGCCTGCCGGTGCGAGGCCATCGTCACCCATTCGTCCAACAGGGGGTCGTACCTGAGCTGGGACGACGTGCTCACCGGTGGCAGCTGGCGCGGGTCGGCGACCGACCGCAGCCCACTTGATCCGCGGTCGAAGAAGACGATCTCGCGGCCGTCGGCGAGCCGGCCGGTGGATTTGGTGAAGCGGCGCGTGGTCAATCGTCCTCCCTCTAACACGCTTCCACAACGTCAAACACCGATCAACACAGCCGACGGGGCCGCTGGCCTTGCGGCACGGACGTCACTTTTCGAGATCGACATGGTGGGTATCGCTGACCCGTGACGAAGATGGGACCCGAGCGCGGATGACGACACATCCGTACACTCTTCGGATGGACCGCGCCGAGCGTCGGCAGCGTCCAGCCCCATGGGAGTGACGGTGAACACGGACCTTTTGGTCAACGTGGGGCTTGTGCTGTTGTTCATCGTTTTCGGGGGTGTGTTCGCGGCGACCGAGATTGCTCTTGTGTCGTTGCGAGAAAGTCAGGTCGCACAACTCCAGCATCGCGGTCGCCGGGGCGAGCGGGTGGCCCGGCTGGCGAACAATCCGAACCGGTTCCTCGGCGCCGTGCAGATCGGCGTCACCGTCGCGGGATTCTTCTCAGCCGCCTACGGGGCGACGATGCTGGCCGACGACGTCTCGCCGCTGCTGGAGCGGCTCGGTATGCCGGAGACCGCGGCCGAACCGGTCACGCTCGTAATGATCACCCTGGCCATCGCTTTCGTCTCGCTCGTGCTCGGTGAGTTGGCGCCCAAACGGATCGCGCTGCAACGATCAGTCGGGGTGTCCCTGGTTGTGGGTCCAATCCTCGACCGGTTCGCCACCCTGATGCGTCCGGTGCTGTGGTTGATGTCCAAGGCGACCGACCTGGTGGTCCGGTTGCTGGGCGGCGATCCGAGCCTGCAACGCGAGCAGATTTCCAGCGAGGAACTGCGCGAGATGGTCTCCGGCCACGAGGATCTGGGCGAGGAGGAGCGCCGGATCGTCGAAGACGTGTTCTCGGCTGGCGATAGGCAGTTGCGTGAAGTGATGCTGCCGCGCACCGAGGTCGACTTCCTGGACGCCGGCACTCCGGTCTACCAGGCCGTCAAGCAGGCGACCCTGATGCCGCACTCGCGGTACCCCGTGGTGCGCGGTTCGGCCGACGACGTGGTCGGGTTCGTGCACGTGCGCGACCTGTTCGCGCCCGACATGGCCAACCGGAGCGTCCGAATCGGCGAGATCGCCCGCGACGTGATCATGCTGCCAGGCACCAAGCGGGTGCTGCCTGCTCTCTCCGAGATGCGCCGGGCCGGTGCGCACATCGCCATCGTGGTGGACGAGTACGGCGGCACAGCGGGCATCGTGACGCTCGAGGACCTGGTCGAGGAGTTGGTCGGTGACATCCGCGACGAGTACGACCTGGCCGAAGACGCCGCCGGACCGGCCGCTGGCGGCGGGTTCACGGTGGACGGATTGTTGAATCTGGAGGATTTCGCCGAGCGTACGGGTGTGGAGCTGCCTGACGGCCCGTACGAGACAGTGGCCGGGTTCGTGGTGGCCTCACTCGGCCGGTTGCCCAGGGTGGGCGACGTCGTGGACGTGGACGGGTGCCGGCTCGAGGTGCTGAGCCTCGACGGCCGGCGAGCGTCGCGGTTACGGGCCGTGATCACGCGGGCCGCTGGCCCGACCGAGCCAGCCGATCCCTAAGCGGTACTGACACAATGACGCCTATGACCGACGGCCGGCCTCGTGTGCTCTCTGGGATGCAGCCCACGAGCGATTCGCTCCACTTGGGCAACTATCTGGGTGCGCTCCTGCAGTGGGTCGCCCTGCAAGACACACACGACGCGTTCTACTGTGTCGTCGACCTGCACGCGATCACAGCTGGGCACGACCCCGCGCTGCTGCGCCGGCGCACCAGGGTGACCGCCGCCCAGTACCTCGCCGGAGGTGTCGATCCGGACCGCAGCACGCTGTTCGTCCAGAGCCACGTGCCCGAGCACACCCAGCTGGCCTGGGTCCTGGGTTGTATCACCGGGTTCGGCGAGGCGAGCCGGATGACGCAGTTCAAGGACAAGTCGGCCCGCCAGGGCACCGAAGGCACCACGGTAGGCCTGTTCACCTACCCGATCCTGCAAGCTGCCGACATCCTGCTGTACCAGGCGAACCAGGTGCCGGTGGGGGAGGATCAGCGCCAGCACGTCGAGCTCACCCGCGATCTCGGTGGACGGTTCAACGCACGGTTCGGCCCGACATTCGTGTTACCCGAGCCGTACATCCTTCGCGAGACCGCCAAGATCTATGATCTTCAAGAGCCCACGGTGAAGATGAGCAAGAGTATCGGGGGCGCCGGTCTGATCGAGTTGTTGGATGATCCCAAGGTGATTGAAAAACGGGTCAAGAGTGCGGTAACTGACAGCGGGCGTGACGTCGTGGCCGACCTGGAGAACAAGCCGGGCGTGACGAACTTGATGACCATCCTGTCGGCGTTGACCGGGCAGAGCCTGGGGCAGATCGAACACGACTTCGCCGGCCGGGGTTACGGCGATCTGAAGAAGGCGGTCGCCACGGCCGTACTCGACGTGGCGATCCCGTTCCAGAACCGGGTCAACGAGCTACTCGACGACCCGGCAGAGTTGGACGCGCTGCTGGCCCGCGGTGCGGCCAAGGCGCGCGAAGTTGCAGCGCCGACCCTAGCGACGGTGTACGAGCGCGTCGGTTTCCTCGCGGCCGAGTGACGATGAGCGAACCGACCCGGCACGACGACGTGCGCACGATCGGCGTCGCGATCGCCATACCCCCACCCTTCGGCCCGGAGTTGCAGCGCTGCCGGCGGGCTTTCGGCGACCCAATGGCCGATGCCATCCCGCCCCACGTCACGCTCCTGCCGCCGACCGACGTGGGTGCGGACGAACTCTCCGTCATCATCAAGCATCTGAACGGGGTTGCCGCCAGCACCGTCCCGTTCGAGATCCACCTGCGTGGCACTGCGACCTTCCGCCCGGTATCACCCGTGGTCTTCGTCGCGCTGGCGCAAGGCATCTCACAATGCGAGGTGACGGCCACCGCCGTCCGAACCGGCCCCCTGACTGCCGAACTGCACTTTCCTTACCACCCGCACGTCACCGTGGCGCACAACCTGCCGGACGACGCACTCGACCGTGCTTTCGCCGAACTGGCCGACTTCGAGGCGGCCTTCCGCGTGACGGCGTTCGGGCTGTACGAGCACCGTCCCGACGGTCATTGGGTGCAGCAGCGTTCCTTTCCGCTCGGCGCGGAGTCATCTAGCGAGTCCGTTACCTGATCGCCGGGGGTGAGGCGGGTTCGCATCAGGCGGCGTACCGGCCGCGGGACCGGCGCCGGCGCACGACGACGGCCAGCAAACCCGGTACTGCCAGCCCGGCAGCAGCGAGCGGCCACCAGGACTGAATGCTCGAACCGAGCTCCAGACCCGCGGCTTCAGCAGCCGCACCGTCTTCACCGTGCGCTGGCGGCGCTTCAGCCACCGGCTCGGCCGTCGGTTCGTCTTGAGCAGCAGCGGCGGCGACGTCCTCCGGGTTGACAAGTACTCCGACCGGCTCCGCTGTTGCCGCCACCGCAAAACCCCAGTCGAGCAGCGCGGCGGCGACCGGCTCGCCGCGCCCGTCGGCCCCGAGTACCGTCACGATCAATTGGACGCCGTCCCGTTCAGCTGCGGCGACCAGTGTGTGTCCCGCCTCAGTGGTATAGCCGGTCTTGAGGCCGATCGCTCCGTCATAGGACCCGAGCAGGCGGTTTTGGTTCTGGATCTGGAAGGTCTCGCCGTCCAGGCCGGGAAAGTCGTAGGTCCGAGTCTGGGCGATCTCCACGAGCTCGGCGTCGGCGAGCACCGCACGCCCGAACAGTGTCAGGTCGTACGCAGACGACACCTGGCCGGGTTCGTCCAGCCCGTGTGGTGTCACCGCGTGGGTATCGAAGGCTCCGAGCCTCGCCGCCTCGGCGTTCATCAGCTCCATGCAGGCCGGCAGCCCGCCGGCCAGTTCGGCGAGCCCGTGGGCGGCGTCATTGCCGGACGCGAGGAACAGTCCGTACTTGAGGTCGGCCAGCGAATACGTTTCTCCCGGAACTATGCCGACCCGGCTGCCCTCGACACGGCCGTTCTCCTCCGACGCCGTGTAGCTGTCCGCGTCGATCGCCGGCAGCACCGCCAGCGCGGTGAGCAGCTTGATGGTGCTGGCAGGTGGCAGTGGGGCGTGGGCGTCGTACGCGGCCAGAACATCGCCGGTATCGGCTCTGGCTACGAGCCACGCCGCCGCCTCGACATCGGGCAGCACCGGAACGTCCGAGCTCACCACCGGCACGCCGGCAGTGCCGAGCAGCTCACCGCCGACCGGGTCCGGTGCCGGCGTCGCGAGCAGCAGTGGTGCTGCAACCGTGGCGGCGGCAAGCTGCACAATAACGCTCATAGTGCCGGAAAGCGTACGCTGCCCGGGTCAGAAGACGGTGGTCTGGTCACTCGACGGCACCGTCGAACGGCTGCACGAGCACGCGCAAGAGGGCTGCGAGTTGTTCCTGATCGGCCCTGGGTAATCCGGCGAGGAGTTCACGCTCATGCTTGAGCAGTGCCTCAAGAGCTGCGTCCGCGGCCCGGCGTCCCTCCCCAGTGAGCACCACTCGGACGCCGCGCCTATCACCGGTTTCGCGGCGACGGCGCTCGACGAGCCCGCGGGCGGCGAGTTTTTCTACCCGGGTCGTCATCGTCCCACTGGTCACCAGCGTCTCGGCCATGAGTTCGCTGGGCGAGAGCTCGTACGGCGGGCCGGCCCGGCGCAGCGCGGCCAGCACGTCGAACTCCCACAGTTCCAGGCCCGCCCCATCGGCTCCCACCGCTGCGAACGCATCACGGCGGCGCTTATCGAGGTGGCGCGCCAGCCGGCTGACCCGCGACAGAACCTGCATCGGCTCTGTGTCGAGATCCGGACGCTCGCGCCGCCACGCGTCCACGATCCGGTCAACCTGATCTCGCTCCACATAGTAAGCCTACGGCGTCGAGCTTCTTGACATCAAGATAGTTGGTTGGCAAGGATGGAGGTATCTTGACGTCAAGAGAACTGGAGGGCGTCGATGTGGGATCCGCAGCGTTACCTCTCGCGGGCGGCTGAGCGGGCGCGACCATTCTTCGACCTGGTCACCCACATTGGCGCGGTGGCACCTGGCACCGTCGTGGACGTCGGCTGTGGGCCGGGTCACCTCACGGCGGCGCTGGCGGCTCGCTGGCCGGAAGCCGAGGTCATCGGGATCGACACGTCGGCCGAGATGGTCAAGGTAGCGCGCGAGATCGAGGGCATCGAAGCCATTGAGGCCGACGTGCGGGATTGGGAACCGCCGTCTCCAGTCGGAGTGTTGGTCAGCAATGCTGTCCTGCACTGGATTCCCGACCACTTGGACCTGCTTCCACACCTGGTCGGCTGGTTGGCGCCGGGGGGATGGCTGGCGTTCCAGGTACCGGGCAACTTCGACGAACCGGCCCACGTCCTGCTCCGTGAGATGGCTGATTCGCCGGCGTGGCGCGACCGGATCGGCGCGGCGAAGGTAACCCGCGCCGGGATCTACGAGCCAATCGAATATCTCGAGACGCTGGCGGCGCTGGGCCTGCGCGCCGACGTATGGGAGACCACATACCTGCACATCCTCGAGGGCGAGGACGCTGTGCTGGACTGGATGACCGGGACCGCGCTACGGCCGGTGCTCGCCGCACTGGACCCTGATGAGGCGGACGTGTTCCTCGCCGAGTACGGCGCCAAGCTGCGGACGGCTTATCCCCGCCGGCTGTATGGCACGGTTCTGCCGTTCCGGCGGGTATTCGCCGTGGCGCAGCGGCCGATGTGAACTAGTCGCCGTGGTCACTGTCCGGCGACGCATTCGTCCAATCCTGGCGGCGGACCTCGTAACAGGCGATGGCCGCGGCCGCGGCGACGTTGAGCGAGCCGACCTTGCCAACTTGCGGGATGTAGGCGAGCGCGTCGCACGCCTTCAGACACGCTGCTGACAGTCCGTGGTCCTCCGCCCCGACCGCCAGGCACACATCCCGAGACAGGTGCAGTTCGTGCAGCGGGTGCGCGTCGTCAGTGAGTTCGATGCCGACGACGAAGTAGCCCTCGCCGCGGGCGGTTTCGACGGCAGGACCGGCTTCCGGGAAACTCTGGACGTCCAGGTAACGGTCGGTGCCCATGGCCATCTTCTGTGCCTTCGGGTCGCGTGTGTGGGCCGTCCGGCCGACCACATAGAGGTCGGTGACGCCGAAGGCGGCCGCCGTGCGAACCATCGCCCCGACGTTGAACGGCGACTGGACCCCGTCGAGCAGCAGCCCCATGCGGGCGGCGCTCCGGCGTTTCCATGTCCGGTGGAGTCGCTTGAGGTCCGTACCTCTCAGTTGCGCCATTGCTGCTTTCTCCTACGTCTCCGGCTGGCCGGGGCGCACGTCGAGCAGGCGGTAGCCACGTTCGGAGAGCAACCGCGTTGTTTGATACCCGGCAGTGGTGAGCCAACGGGCAAGTGAATCCGAGCCCAGATGCTTGTGGACGACCAGCACCGCCGAGCCGCCGGGCATCAGCCGGTCCAGCCAGTGCAGCAGGACGTCGTGAAGCGCCTGCTTGCCGATCCGGATCGGTGGGTTGGAGTAGATCGCGGCGAACCGGACATCCGGTGGCACCGCGTCGGGCGTGCTCGCCACCACGTTGGTGCGTCCGGTCAGCTCGGCGTTCTCGCGGACCAGGTCGAGGGCGCGCTCGTTGACGTCGACCGCCCATACTCGGGCGCGTTTACGACGGAACGCCATGGCCAGCGCGATCGGCCCGTAGCCGCAGCCGAGGTCGAGGATGTCGCCGCGCATATCCGGGAGCGGCGCATGTTGCAGGAGGATCCGCGTGCCGGTGTCGAGCCGCTCGTGCGAGAACACACCCGCGTCCGTGCGCAGGTCGAGCTGGACGTCAGGCAGCGCGATCCGCACGGTGCCGACCCGGCTTGCGACCTGCGGTCGGGCGGAGAAGTAGTGCTCGTCCGGCTCCGGCACTTGACCATCGTACGGTGCAGAATGATCCACCATGACGACTCCCAGTGCGGTGTCCGAGCCGGACCGGCAGCTCGGCGACAGCAAGGAATTGCTGCTCGGCTACCTCGATTACTACCGGTCTGCGGTCGCCCGGAAGGTGCACGGGTTGGCCGAGGACGACCTGCGTGGCACCCGACTGCCGTCCGGCTGGTCGCCGCTCGAGATGCTCAAACACCTTGTCTACATGGAGCGCAGGTGGCTGGAGTGGGGCGTTGCCGGTCGGCCGGTCGACGAGCCTTGGGGTGATCGGGGCCCGGACGGCCGCTGGGCAGTGGATGCTGACGAATCGGTGGACGATCTCATCGCGCGTCTTCACGCCGGTGGTGAACGCACCCGGCAGATCGTCGAGACGGCTTCGTTGGCGGATCTGGCGGCGACGGGCGGGCGCTTCGGTGATGACGAGCCGCCGCCAACGCTGGGGTGGATCTTGTTCCACGTCTTGCAGGAGTACGCCCGCCACGCCGGACACCTGGATGTCGTGCGCGAGCTCATCGACGGATCGGTCGGCGAGTAGCCACCTGCGCCTCCCCTGTCCTGCCCCCTTGCCCTCCCGAAGGCTTTGCACTGCACACCAATGGGAAGCGGCAAGTCCGGCACCAGAATGATCTAGCCAGGAAAACCGCTCCTTGCTGATCAATCCGCCGCCGTACACCCTGAATTCCCGTGATCACCGGCGGATTGATCAGCAAGGAGCGGTATTCCTGGCGAAGTCGACGGCATGAGGGCCGGGTGCGCTTCCTATAGGCGTGCAGTGCAAAGGCATGGAAGGAGCAAAGGCGGCCGGGGCGATGCGGGCAGCATGCAGTGGTCGGCGAGGATGGGAGCATGACTCAGCAGCTCTGGACGTCCGTCGACCAGTACCTTGTCGACGCGTTAGTCAAACCCGACGAAGCTTTGGACGCCGCACTCCGCGACAGCGACGCGGCGGGATTACCGCCGATCAACGTCACACCGAACCAGGGCAAGCTTCTTCATGTGATGGCCCGGATGTGCGGAGCGCGGTCGATCTTGGAGATCGGCACGCTGGCCGGCTACAGCACGATCTGGCTTGCCCGCGCCCTCCCTGACGGCGGCCGGCTGGTAACCCTCGAGGCCGAGCCGCTGCACGCCGAAGTGGCGACGGCCAACATTGCCCGCGCCGGCCTGGCGGACCGAGTTGAGGTGCGAGTCGGCCGTGCGCTCGACACGCTGCCCGAACTCGAGGCCGCCGGTCTGGGACCGTTCGACCTCGTGTTCATCGACGCCGACAAGCCCAGCAATCCGGACTACCTCGAATGGGCCTTGAAGCTCACCCGTCCCGGCAGTGTGATCATCGTGGACAACGTCGTCCGGGGCGGCGCCGTGGCCGACGCCGATAGCGACGACGACGGGGTACGAGCGGTACGGCGCATGAACGAAGGCATCGCCGCGAATCCCAGGCTGACCGCGACGGCTATTCAGACCGTGGGCAGCAAGGGGTACGACGGCATGCTGGTAGCCCTGGTCGGCTAGCTCACCGGATCCCGTGCGGACGGACGCCGGCGGCTGGCGGCTTACGCTGGTGAGCCGGAGGTGTGTAGTGGAACGTGACGATCAGGCCGTCGAGACACTGGCCGTCCACGCTGATAGGCGGGGTGCGCGCCCGGAGGGATCGGTCGTGTACCCGATCTATCAGGGGACGGTGTATGAGTCCGAGCCTGGCGAGAGCTACAGCGACATCAGGTACCTGCGGCTGAGCACTACGCCATCACAGCGGGACCTGCACGCCAAGCTGGCCGCGCTCGAGGGCGCCGAAGCTGCGCTGGCGGCGTCGTCGGGGATGGCCGCGGTCAGCGCCGCACTGCTGAGCGTGCTCAAGGCTGGTGACCACCTGCTGGCCGGCGACGTCCTGTACGGCGGGACGCATTCCCTGCTCGCCAAGTACGCCGACCGGCTCGGCTGGAGCTACACCCTCGTAGATGCCGGAGAGCCTGAATCGTGGTCCGGTGCGGTGCGGCCCAATACCAAGGCGTTTCTGATCGAGTCGGTGACGAACCCGCTGGTTCGCGTGGGCGACATGCGCGGAGTGGCCGAGTTCGCCCGCCGGCACGGGTTGGTCAGCATCATCGACAACACGTTCGCGACGCCGGTGAACTTTCGGCCCCTCAGCGTCGGCTACGACCTCGTTCTCCACAGCGCGACGAAGTACCTGGGCGGCCACTCTGATCTTGTTGCCGGCTGTGTAGCCGGAAGTGCCGAACGGGTCGACCAGGTCCGGTATGTGCAAAACCACTTCGGTGGCTCACTCGACCCGCACGCCGGTTTTCTGCTGACCCGCGGACTGAAAACGCTCGCCGTGCGGGTCGGCGCGCAGAACAGAAACGGGCTGGCCCTCGCGGAGTTTCTGGCCGGCCACCCGGGAGTCGAGGAGGTCAACTACCCGGGCCTGCCGTCCCACCCTGACCATGATCGAGCAGCGGAGTTGTTCAGCGGCTTCGGCGGCATGCTGAGCTTCCGCGCCAGCGGCGGCCTAGCCGCAGTCGAACGGTTCCTCAAAGCGTTGACAATCCCATACGTCGCGCCGAGCCTCGGCGGGGTAGAGACGCTCGTCACCAGGCCGGCGGCCACGTCCCATGCGGGAATGACTCCGTCGGCGCGGGCCGAAATGGGCGTCACCGACGACCTCGTTCGGGTGAGCTGCGGTATCGAGGCGGCCGCCGACCTCATCGCGGACTTCGACCAGGCTTTGGCCGCTGCGGCCTGACTGGGGGAGCTCAGCCTCCGTCGGTCAGCCGCGGCTTGACCTCTAGACCCGCAAGGCCGTTCCAGGCCAGGTTGACCAGGTGTTTGGCGACGTCGGCCTTCTTCGGTTTGCGGACGTCGAGCCACCACTGGCCGGTGAGCGCCACCATGCCGACCAGCATCTGGGCGTACATCGGCGCGTACTTGGCGTCGAACCCCCGGGTCTTGAACTCGTCAGCGAGGATGTGCTCGACCTGGCTGGCGGCGTCGGAGATCAGGCTGGCGAACCCGCCGGTCGACTGGGCCACCGGCGAGTCGCGGACGAGAATCCGGAACCCGTCCGTCGAGTCCTCGATGTAGTCGAGCAGGGCCAGCGCCGCCCGCTCGAGAATGACGCGAGGGTGTGCGGGTGCGGTCAGTGCCGAGGTGATCAAGTCGAGCAGGTGTTCCATCTCGCGGTCGACGACCACGGCGTACAAGCCCTCCTTGCTGCGGAAGTGCTCGTACACCACGGGCTTGGACACGCCCGCACGGCTGGCGATCTCTTCAATAGAGGCTCCGTCGAAGCCGCGCTCGGCGAACAGAGCGCGGCCGACGTCGAGTAGTTGTTCGCGGCGTTGCTTTCCGGTCATCCGGACCCGGCTCGGCGTCGCCCGGGGACGCGTCGTCACGGTTTCGGCCACACGGGCCATTATGCCTGGTGAGCCTCAGGGGGCGATCAGGGTCTTTTCGCCGCCGTAATCGTCGACCTTCTTGGCCTCGACACGCTCGGGGCTCGGCCAGCGAACGTCCCAGGCCCAGCCGAGTTTCTCGAGCGCCCAAATGATGCGAGCACTGGAGTCGATCTGGCCCTTCAGGACGCCGTGCCGCGCACAGGTCGGGTCGGCGTGGTGCAGGTTGTGCCACGACTCGCCCATGGACAAGAACGCCAGCCACCACACGTTGCCCGACTTGTCGCGGCTGGCGAACGGACGCTCGCCGATGGCGTGGCAGATCGAGTTGATCGACCAGGTGACGTGGTGCAGCAGGCCGACCCGCACGAGAGTTCCCCAGAAGAAGGCGGTCAGCGCGCCCTGCCAGGACCACGACAGCAGACCGCCGAGCGCGGCCGGCAGCAACAACGAAACGGCGACGAGGGCGGGGAAGGCTTTACTGATCTTGCGCAGGTCCGGGTCTTTGATGAGGTCCGGAGCGTACTTGCGCTGGTCCGTCTGCTCGACGTCGAACATCCAGCCCATGTGGGCGTAGAACATGCCCTTCATCAGGGCGGGTACCGTCTCGCCATACCGCCACGGCGAGTGCGGGTCACCCTCCTTGTCCGAGAACTTGTGGTGCTTGCGGTGGTCCGCGACCCAGCGGATGACCGGCCCTTCGATCGCCAGGCTGCCGGCGATGGCCAACGCGTTCTTGACCGCACGGTTCGTCTTGAACGAGCGGTGAGTGAAGTAGCGATGGAAGCCGACTGTGACGCCGTGCCCGGAGATGGCGTACATCAGCACCGCGATGGCGACGTCACGCCACCCAAGCCAGCCGCCCCAGGCGAACGGGACGGCGACCAGAATGGCGAGGAATGGGATGGCGATGAAGATGCCGAGGGTAATGCGCTCGGCGGTGGACTGCGTGTCAGTACTCAGCGTTCCCGTTGGGAGATCTTCAGATGGTGTGGGCGGTGTGGTGTCGGCGACGGTCGTCACGACGACCTCCTTCCGGGATGGCGGTTCTTCAGGAAAGGTCTACCTTCCTTACGGCACCGTAACCTACGACACCGTAGGTAGCGCAAAGCGGTGTACCCGAATTGGCCCCCACGTAACCTCGGCGCGGGTTAGTTGCCCTGTCCGTTGCTGAGGAACCGCCCGATTCGGTCAGTGATCATGTGGTAGTCCGTGCCAAACCAGATGAAGTGCGTATCTGCCTCGCTGACGACGAGTTCTGCGTGTGGGATACCGGTCGCGAGCGCTTCGGCCTGAGCAAATGGGACGGAGCGATCGTGGCGGCTTGCGACGATCAGAGTGGGTTGACCTATCTCCAATGTGCGTGCAGGCCCGTTGCGTAGGTCGTTGAGGAATCCCTGGCCCGAGCGCATGTAGGACAGCAGCGCGAGAATTGCCGCCCGGTCCTGATCGGTGAAGGCCGCGATGACCCCGCCTACGGGCTTGGTGGACAGATCGCGCAGCAGCAGCCGGAGGCCGATGTTTGGGGCGCCTCGCATGAGGCCGCCTAATGCGGCCCAGGTGACCTTTTCGGTCGTGCCGTTGAACAGCACATTCGCGCTTAACCGCGTCCGGAGGTCAGGCCACGGACGAGTCCCCACCGCGCTTTCCAGGATTAGCCGCTCGACGACCTGCGGGTAGCCGGCGGCCATTGCTACTGCGGTCGGTCCGCCCGCTGAGATGCCGACGACTGCCGCAATGCGCTCGATGCTGAGGCGCTCACACAGATGCCGGACGGCTCGGGCAAAGCCGTCTGGTGTCCCGCCCGAAGTGACCGGCGTCTTCCCGTAGCCGGGCCGAGACGGCACGAGCACGGTGTAGCCCAGGTCGATGAAGACGTCCTCACCAAGAGCGAGGCCGGCGTTCATGTGCCCGCCGTGGAAAACCACAACGGTCGCATCGCCGCGTTGGTCGAGCCGGTACTCGACCGGACCGTCATCGAGGTCCGCTACAGCCGTGGGCCTACGGGGGTCAGTTATCGCCTGCGGCATGACTCCGATTGTGCACCGGACGAGCGAGCTCGATGTGTGCCGACCAGATTGCCCGGTCGTCTACTCGCGCTCGGGATCAGTGACGTCGGCGATTTGAGCGTCGAGCACTCTGATCAGGTCGTCACCGTGTACTCGCGCCGACACGCCGTGGGCACCGCCGCCGATGGAGACCTCACGTCCGGCGATCCGCTCGTCCGCTACAACCGGCCACGGACGGGTAGAGCCGAAGGGCGTGATCGTCCCGCGCTCGTATCCGGTTACCTCCTTGGCGACGTCGGCGTCCGGCATCGACAGCCTGTTGACGCCCAGGAGGATGCGCAGCTTCGGCCAGGCGATGGTGCGGTCGCCCGGCACGAGCACGAAGACATAGTCGTCTTCCCCGCGGCGGACCACCATCGTCTTGATCACTGCTGCGGGCTCGACACCGCGGGCCACGGCCGCTTCGGCCAGGCTGCGGACCCGGCCGTGCCGGATGATCTCGTGGTCTATGCCGGATTCGGCTAGTGCCTTCAGGGCGCGCTCCTCACTCACCCCGCCGAGTCTAGGCGCGGTGTCCCGTCCGGCGTCCTGGGCCGCTGACCAGGGCGGCGGGTCCTGGCCGAGGCAGCACAGTCAGCTGGGCACCATTGCCCTCTGGTTAGGGAACAACCCACCGCTGGTTTGCCTTGCCGTGGCAATTCCAAATGATCAATCTGGTGCCGTTGGCGCTGGAACCACTTTCTGCGTCGAGGCAGCGTCCGGAGCGCGGGTTGAACAGTGATCCGTCAGTGCGCGCTATCCATTTCTGCCCGCCGGTGCCGTTGCACGTCCACAGAACGGTTGCCGAGCCGTTCGTCGTGCGGCGTGCGTCCAAGCACTTGCCCATGGTGCGCAAGCTGCCGTCTTCATGTTGAGTCCATCGCTGGTTCGCACCGCCGTGGCAGCCCCAGAGAAGGATCTTGCTGCCATCCGCGGTACTGGAGCGAGCCACGTCCACGCACTTGCCGCCGACTCCGGTGATGATTCCGATATCGCCGAATACCCCGATCTCCCAGAGTGAGTAGCCCGACGACGTGGCGCGCGCGGTGCCGTATACGCGTACATACCGTGCCGCGGTGTGGGAGAAGGTGATGTGATCGGTTCCGCCGTTGCCAGTCGTAGTCGAGTAGACCGTTCTCCAGGTACTCCCGTCAGTGGACACCTGGATCCGGTATGTCTTTCCATAGGCGGCATCCCAATTGAGCAGGACTCGGTTGACCCGGTGTGTCATGCCGAGGTCGACTCGAAGCCACTGTGGATCAGATGAGGCGCTCAGCCATCGGGTTGACATCGATCCGTCGACGGCCTTGGACCCTTCGTAGCCAGACTTAGAGCTGGACACCCTGACGGGCCGGCCCTGGGCAAGATCCCGCTTGACTCGGTAGCTCGCCGTATAGGTCCTGGCCGATGCGGGTGTGGTGATGTTGTGGGTGCGAGCCCCACCGTCGGACCACGTCGCGAAGCGGTAGGCCTTGTCGCTGCGTACCTGGATCAGACCGGCCGAGATTGATCCGCTGGACCGAACGATCGCCCGGCGGGTAAAGGGTGCCCTCGCCGTGCCGGCGAGGTAAGTCAACCGCAGGCGGCTCGGGCTCGAGGCGAACGTCAGATCGGCTGTCTTCGGGTCCAGCCGGACGCTCTTCGTATCGGACAAGCCTCCGGAGTCCTCGGCAGTGAGCCGCAACTCCAGGTACGACGGATACTCGTGATCAGGAGTCGTAAAGGTGCCGCTTGTGCCTGTGGTTGTGGTGATCTGGTGGGCGTGGCAGTTGCTCGGGCAGTGGTGCATGATGAGCGTCCACGTGAGCGCCGACGCGGGCAGAGTCCCGTCTTGCGGATCGACGGCCGTGCCCGAAAAGCCGATGGTGTCGCCAACTCTCCAGGTAGTTCCCGGGCTTGGCCCGGTAATTGTGGCCGTAGGCGCGGTGTTACCCACGCTGATCGTAGCCGTCGCCGTGGCCCGAGCGCCCTTGCTGTCGGTGACCTGCAGCCCCACGACGACCCTGCCGTTAGTTGTGTAGGTGTGCTGCACGGTGGGGGAGGTGGAATCGTCGTACTGCCCGTCTCCGTCGAGATCCCAGGCGTAGGTCAGTGGATCGCCGTCCGCGTCATGAGAGCTTCTGGCGTCGAACGCCACGGTCAGCGGCGCAAGCCCGCTCGTCGGTTCGGCCTTGATCTGTGCAGTCGGCGGGTTGTTGGTGGCGCTGTAGACGTAGCGAACGATCCGGCCGTTGTCGTAGTCGACGGCGAAGATGTCACCGCCCGGGCCCGCCCGCAGACCCGTGACGCCGTATCCGGTGGCGAACGTGACGATGTTCGCCTGGTCGGGCAGTCCCCCCGCTCCTGGTCGCATGGCCCACACGCACTTACGGCTGTAGTCAGCGAAGAACAAGGCGCCGCGATACCCGGACGGGTAGTTGCCGCCCGGGTAAAAGGCCAGGCCGGATATGGAGGAGCTACCGGTGCCACAGGTCTCGCCGGAGACCACCTTGGCGTTGTGGTGGTAGGCGTAGTACGGGGCCTTCACCGCGCCGGAGCCGGCGGCGTACAGCTGCTGGCACAGCCTCAAGTCGGCTCTCTCGTAACCCGGCTGGCGGCCTGACCCCTCGTAACATGGCCAGCCGAAGTTGGACACGCCCGCAGTTGGGCTGACCACCACCCGATTGATTTCCTCCCAACCGTTCCAACCGACGTCGCCGATCCATACCTCGTTCGTTCCTGGCCGGACGGCGAACCGGAACGGGTTGCGCAGGCCGTACGCCACGATCCGGCGCGCATTCGGGTCACTACTGCCGGCTTGCGGGTTGTCCGGCGATGCGAACCCGGTGTTGGGATCGATCCGAATCAACGACCCATCCAAGGTCACAGGATCGGCTGAGGTCCGAAGATCCTGCGAACGCAATGCGCCGCCCTCGGCTGACGGCGGTGCCAGTGCGGTCCCGACCGGTGACGGCGGATCGCCGCACGGGTTGTCCGGAGTGACATCAGATGCGGTGTAGCCGTCCTGGCCATAGTCGGTGTAGCTGAAGCTGGCCCCGTCGCCACCAGTCGCGTAGAGCATGCCGTCCGGTCCGAACGCCAGCGATCCGATCGAGTGGCTGGGAAACTGCTGGCACCAGTCCTCGATCATCACCTGCTCGGCCACCGTCGACCCGGACTGGGTCAGCACCGACAACCTGCCGCTGACCTGACATCCATCACTCGTCGGACCCGGCGGTGTCGGGCACGGATCACTGGTAGCGCCTGCTGTTCCCCACTTCGGGTACCGTCCGCCGATAAGGCCGTCGTATGTGTACAGCACATACATCCGCGGGTCGGTTGGAAAGTTGGGATGCAGCGCAAAGCCGAGCAGCCCACGATCCCAGTAGTTGTGAACCTTGGTCCTAAGGTCGGCGAACACGCTGGGCGAGGTGTCTGCGAGCGAGTCGAAGACCTTGATGATGCCGCTCTTTTCGGCTACGAACACCCGGCCGTCGGCGGCGAACTCGACGTTGGTGGGGTGAACCAGTCCGCCGAAGACGACCTGCTCGCTGAAGCCGCTCGGCACCGCAGTGGCCTGTGCAGGAGTGGTGTGCGCCACGACGATTCCACTGAGAACGACTAAGGCGGCGGTGATCGCCGCGACAAGCCGATGCGGCGAGACACCAATGTCGCTCATATGGCCCCCAACCAATGGCCCCCCACCGATGGCTCGGCGAGCCGGCCAATGCCCCCGTGATCACCGTACAACGGTCAACGTCACTCTGACAATGAACTCATCGGCCGTGACGTTTCGCTGCGGGACCGTCGTTCGTCCGAGGGGCCAACGACATGACAAACTTGGCGTGCGATCCCGGGTAGTGTAACGGCAGCACCCTTGGTTTTGGTCCAAGTAGTAGGGGTTCGAATCCTCTCCCGGGAGCTGCGGGCTGGTTCAGTCCGTCGCCACTCCAGCAGGTATCGTCGTGCCTGCCTTGCCACCGATGTCCAGGAGCCAGTGCTAAGTGAGCACACGCCCGGCCGCCGTGGTCGTTCTCGCAGCCGGCGAGGGCACCCGGATGAAGTCTGATATCCCCAAGGTCCTTCATGAGATAGGCGGCCGCAGCCTGATCGGCCACGCCGTCGCCGCGGCCGCTGGCCTCGAGCCGCACCACCTGGTTGTCGTGGTGGGCCACGGGCGAGACGAGGTGACCGCCCACCTCGCTGAAGCCGCACCCACGGCGGCCACCGCCGTGCAGGATGAGCAACTTGGTACCGGCCACGCGGTCGGCTGCGCTCTCGAGACGCTCCCAGAACTGGACGGCGTTGTGGTCGTCACGTACGGCGACGTACCGCTGCTCACCTCGAAGACGCTGCACGATCTCGTCGACATGCACGTGGCGGACGACAACGGCGTCACTGTTCTGACCGCCAGGCTGGACGATCCCCAGCAGTACGGACGGATTGTTCGTGGTGGCGACGGCACGGTGCTCGGCATCGTCGAGTTCAAGGACGCGTCGGACGAGATTAAGGCGATCAACGAGATCAACTCGGGTATCTACGCGTTCGATGCCGAGGTGCTTCGCACCGGACTGGCGCACCTGACCGCCGACAACGCTCAGGGCGAGCTGTACCTCACCGACGTGCTCGGCATCGCGCGTGAAGCCGGGCGGCGGGTCGGTGCCCTGCGAACCGACGACGTGTGGCAGACCGAAGGGATCAACGACCGCGTTCAACTGGCCGCACTGCGCAGGGAACTCAACCGTCGCGTTCTCGAGAAGTGGATGCGAGCGGGAGTCACCGTCGTCGATCCGGAGACGGTATGGGTTGACGTCAGCGTCGAACTGGATCGTGATGTAGTGCTCCACCCGGGTGTCCAGCTCCACGGCGAAACGCGGATAGCGGCGGGCGCCGAAGTCGGGCCGGACACCACGCTGACCGACTGCGTAGTCGAAGCACGGGCGAGTGTGGTGCGAACCCATGGCACCGGCGCAGAGATAGGGCCGGAAGCCACCGTCGGTCCGTACACCTACCTGCGTCCTGGCGCACGCCTCGGACCACGGTCCAAGGCGGGTGCCCATGTGGAGATCAAGGCGTCGACGGTAGGAGAAGGAGCGAAGGTGCCGCACCTCTCTTACGTCGGTGACGCCGAGATCGGGGCCGGGGCCAACATCGGAGCGGCCACCGTCGTCGTCAACTACGACGGGGTGGAAAAACACCGGACCGTCGTCGGCGAACATGCCCGGGTTGGCAGCGACACCATGCTGGTCGCGCCGGTGACGATCGGCGACGGTGCCTACACAGCGGCGGGGTCGGTGATAACCGATGACGTCCCACCAGGAGCGATGGGAGTCGCGCGCGGCCGCCAGCGCAACATCGAGGGTTGGGTCGAGCGCAAGCGTGCGGGTACTCCCGCGGCCGAAGCAGCGCGCCGAGCGAAGGCGAGGCACACTGGTGACGAAACAGACGCCGGTGACGAGGGGAGCGCCACGTGAGCGGGATCAAGGCAAGCAGCCAGAAGATTCTGATGCTCTTCACCGGCCGGGCGCACCCGTCACTCGCCGAAGAGGTCGCCGGGGAGCTGGGTGCTGAGCTAGTGCCCACCCGGGCCGAGAACTTCGCCAACGGTGAGATCTACGTCCGCTTCGAAGAAAGCGTCCGAGGCAGCGACGCGTTCGTGATCCAGAGCCACACCACTCCCATCAACGAGTGGATCATGGAACAGCTGATCATGGTGGACGCGCTGAAGCGGGCCTCCGCTCGGCGCATTACTGTCGTCATACCGTTCTACGGGTACGCCCGCCAGGACAAGAAGCATCGTGGCCGCGAGCCGATCTCCGCACGCCTGATCGCCGACATGTTCAAGACTGCCGGGGCGGACCGACTGATGGCCGTCGACCTGCACACCGCGCAGATCCAAGGCTTTTTCGACGGCCCGGTCGACCATCTCTGGGCGTTGCCGCTGCTGGCCAATCACATCCAGCGCAAGTATTCGACGGCGAACATGACGATCGTTTCACCGGACGCGGGCCGGGTGCGCGTCGCCGACCTGTGGGCCGACCGGCTCAGTGCAGCGCTGGCGATCATCCACAAGCGGCGCGACCCGAACGTCGCCAACCAGGTCAAGGTGCACGAGGTGGTCGGCGAGGTCGAGGGCCACACGTGCTTGCTTGTAGACGACATGATCGATACCGCCGGAACCATTACCCAGGCGGCAGACGCGCTGATTGCCAACGGCGCCGAACGAGTGATCGCCGCGGCCACGCACGCGGTTCTGTCCGGACCAGCTGTTGATCGGCTCAAGAATTCGCAGATCGACGAGGTCGTGGTCACCAACACGCTGCCGATCTCCGAGGAGCGGCGGTTCGACAAGCTGACCGTGTTGTCCATTGCGCCATTGCTGGCGCGCGCCATCCATGAGGTGTTCGAGGACGGCTCCGTTACGAGCCTGTTCGACGGAAACGCCTGATCGTGGTGGCGATCGAAATTGCCACGCTGCCGATTCGCGCCGAAACGTAAAGCGCAGGTAGACTCTGCAAGTTGCCTCGGCGAGGGCGGCCAGAACTCGGCTCCGTGATCGACGCGGTGGTCGGCAGAGCGCGCCCCCCCGAGCACCCCAACGCACTCATTACTTGCCGAACCGCCACTCGAGGAGTTAGAGCCGTGTCCGACGTTAAGATCGCCGCCGAACTGCGCACCGAGTTCGGCAAGGGTGCCGCGCGCCGTCTCCGTCGCGCCGACAAGGTGCCAGCGGTCCTTTACGGCCACGGCACCGACCCGGTCCACCTGTCACTGCCGGGACACGACACCATGCTGGCGCTGAAGAACCCGAACGCGCTGCTCACGCTCGACATCGACGGCAAGAAGAACGAGCTTGCCCTCGCCAAGCACGTACAGCGCCATCCGCTCAAGGGCATCATCGAGCACGTCGATCTGATTCTGGTACGCCGGGGCGAGAAGGTCGTCGTGGACATCCCGGTCCACGTTGTGGGTGAGGCCGTACCAGGCACCCTGGTGAACTTGGAGAACCCCACGGTGTCACTGCGGGCGGAGGCCACCCACCTGCCCGAGTACATCGAGGTCAATGTGGAGGCACTCGAGGCAGGTACCCAGATCCACGCCGGCGATCTGAGCTTGCCGAGCGGCTCCGAACTCGACGCGGACGCCGGGCTGCTTGTGGTGAACGTCACCGTCGCGCCCACGGCTGAGGAGCTCGAGGCTGAGCTGCCCGCCGAGATGCTCGAGGGAGCCGAGGAGGCCGAAGAGGCCGAAGAGGCCGCCGAGGGCGAGGCGCCCGAGGGCGGCGAGGAGGCTCCCGCTCAGGCCGAAGGCGCGTCGGAAGAATCCTGATCAGCAGCTGGCACCAGCCAGCACAGTGCGAAAGAAGGGCCGGGATCACTCATGCCCGATGACGGCTGGCTCGTCGTCGGGCTCGGGAACCCCGGCCCTTCCTACGTGAACACCCGGCACAATGCCGGTCACCTGGTCGTGGAGTTGCTCGCAGCGCGCGGCGGAACCAAGCTGAAGTCGCACCGCCGGGGGCGTGCCGATGTGGCTGAGGCGCGTATCGGCGGCCCGCCGGGCGTGCGAACGGTATTGGCCCGCCCCAAGTCGTACATGAATCTGTCCGGCGGGCCGGTCACAAGTCTTCTCAACTTCTTCAAGATCGGCACGGACCGGCTCGTGGTCGTCCATGACGAGATCGACTTGCCGTACGGTGCCCTTCGGCTCAAGTTCGGTGGGGGCGACAACGGCCACAACGGCCTGCGCTCGGTGCGCGGTGCGCTCGGAACGGGGGACTTCTACCGGGTGCGGTTCGGCGTTGGACGTCCGCCCGGGCGGCAGGATCCTGCTGAGTACGTCCTAAAGCCATGGAGTACGGCCGAACGTAAGGATCTCGAGTACCACGTCGACCGGGCGGCGGATGCGGTCGAGGCCCTGCTCGTCGACGGCCTCGCCTACGCTCAGAACAATTACAACAGCTGACGCCGGCCGACGTGCTCAAGGACGAGCCCGCTCGTGGCATCGGGAAACCAGTGGTGCGATATCGACCCGGACCAGGCGGACTCGGCGTAGCCTTTGAGCGTCCTTAAGTTCTGCAGTGACACCACTCGACCTAGTCGGGTTGGTAAGGGGGGATCCAATGCATCGTCGCGCCGTGGTAACGGGCGGAGCCGGCTTCCTGGGGTCGCATCTTTGCGAACGACTCCTTGAGGATGATTACGAGGTCGTCTGCCTCGACAACTTCTTGACCGGTGCACCGACCAACGTCGATCACCTGCTGGAGCGGCCTCGCTTCCGACTAGTGCGCGCGGACGTCAGCGACTTCATCCACGTGGTCGGGCCGGTAGACGCCGTACTACATTTCGCCTCGCCTGCCTCACCCATCGATTATCTGCAGCTGCCCATTCACACATTGAAGGTCGGATCGATCGGCACACTGCACTCACTTGGCCTGGCCAAGGAAAAGGGAGCCCGGTTCCTGCTGGCGTCCACCTCCGAGGTCTACGGTGATCCCAAGGTGCACCCGCAGCCCGAGAACTACTGGGGCAACGTCAATCCGGTGGGTCCGCGGGGTGTGTACGACGAGGCCAAGCGGTTTGCGGAGGCGCTCACCATGGCCTACCGGCAGACGCACGGAATAGACACGGCCATCGTTCGCATCTTCAACACCTTCGGACCCCGGATGCGGCCCGATGACGGCCGGGCGATCCCGACGTTCATCCGACAGGCACTCGCCGACGAACCCATCACAGTCGCCGGTGACGGATCGCAGACCCGTTCGGTCTGCTATGTCGACGATCTCGTCGAGGGAATCGTCCGCACGCTTGAGAGCGATCTCGCGGGTCCGATCAACCTCGGTAACCCGCACGAGTTGTCCGTGCTCGAACTCGCTCAGCGGATACGCGAGTTGGCCGATTCCCGCTCGCCATTTGAGTTCGTCCCCAGGCCGCAGGACGACCCGACGGTACGGCAGCCGGACATCTCGTTCGCAAGGACGGCACTCGGCTGGGAACCGGTGACTGCGGTGGATGACGGCTTGAAGAAGACGATCGCATGGTTCCGCACCCGCTCTGACCTGGTCCAAGATTCTTCAGCGTCGACCCTTGCCCGAGGCTGACCCTCTCGTTAGAGTGCGGATCGGCCTCCCTTTCGGGAGGCTGCTCGTGGGCGACGCCGAGTCCTGCCCCGCCCGTCGAGCAACTCCGACGGATCGGGCAGGAGCGGGGGACCCACGGTTCGTGGTCGCAGCATCCGCTGCTGTGACCTAGGGGTGAAGCCGCGCAGCGGCAGGGCGATCTCCCGCCCTAACCCGACAGCTGACCTCGCAGGCGTGGAGAGAAGGTCAGTGATGACCCAGTTCCGACCGCTGACGGCGCGTGCCCGGAGACCGGAGCTTCGCGTTGCGCGGTAAGCACCGGATCCAGAAGAGCGGTAAGTACCGGATCCCAAAGAGAAGCCGCACCGCCGCGCCCGCAAAGTTCCGGCTGACGACCGCAGCGGCCATCGCTGCCGTTCTGGTCACCGCGCTCTTATGGACGGAGAGCCCGACAACCTCGCCGACTGCGTCAGCACAAACGCGCACATCGATCATGGTCTCAACCAGCCCGGACCGTTCAGCGGCGGTTCAGCTGTCCAGGTCGCGCCAGTCGGGTCAGGTGTACATCTTCGTGATCCCGTCGATTGCCGTCGACGCCGTGACGTTCGTCCTCGACCCGGGAACCAGCCAGGCGCGCACGCTGACGGACGACACCGCGCCGTTCGACCTGGCCGGGACCGCGCCAGATGGAACCGCGAACCCACTGGACCTCACTGCGCTAGCCGAAGGCTCGCACAAGGTCATCGCCCGATTGCGGGATGCATCAGGCCGCACCGTGGCCCGCAGATCGGCATCCTTCTCGGTGGTCCGGCCGAGTACACAGATGCCAAGCCCGACGCCAAGTCCGACGCCGAGCCCGACGCCGAGCCCGACGCCGAGCCCGACGCCGAGCCCGACGCCGAGCCCGACGCCAACGAGCACGCCCACCGCTACGGCGTCTCCATCCGACGAGGTGGTCGTCAACGCGGCGCCTGGAGGTATAGCCGCGGCGTTAACGAAGGTCCGTGACATCAACCGGCAGGGGAAGGCCGTACGGCTAGTCCTGCAACCGACGACATACCGCGAGCCGCTCATCCTCGGGCCCGACGGTCAAGCCACGTCGGCGCCGATCACGATCGACGGACAGGGCGCCGTCATTACGGGGGCGGACCCACTGACATCGTGGAGTGCGGTTGGCGACGGAACCTTCCGCCATCACTGGCCGCACAACCTTGGCAATCTGGCCGATCCATGGCCGACCCTCAGCTACGACCGTGTACTGCTCAACCGGGAGGCGATGTTCGTCGGCAACGTGCCGTACCACGTCGTGGACAGCGCAGCCGACCTGGTCCCGGGAACGTTCTTGGTGGACGAGGCTGCCAACACGATCACCGCTCGGCCGCGGGCAGGAGATGCACCCCTCGTCAGCGCCGAAGTCACCGTGCGCATGAAGACGCTGCAGATCGATGGCCGCAGCAACGTGACCGTCCGCAACCTTACCCTCGAACGTGGGGCCGGCGCCGTGCAGGAGAACATGGCCGGCAGTTGGAACAGTTCGAACCTGACCTTCGAGAACGTCACTGCCCGGCAGGCGGCGGGCGGCGGGTTGAGTATCGGCACGGGCAAGGCTGCCACCTTGCGAAATGTCCGGTTCCTCGACAACGGCATCAACGGCTACGGTTCCTACAAACAAGCCGGAATCCTGATCGAGGACGCCGAACTGGCCCGGAACAACTGGCGTGGGGCTCAGGTGGGCTTCACCGGTTGGTCGACCAGCGTCAAGTTCGGTATGAGCAGCAACGTGACGATCAAGGGCTGGAACGCGCACGACAACTACGGCCACGGACTGTGGTTCGACTACGACAACAAGCACGTCTCGGTCGACGGGCTGGTGAGTGCGGGCAACCTGGGGCGGGGGCTGTTCCTTGAAGCTAACCCCGGCCCGATCACCATCGACAATGCGAAGATCTGCAACAACGGCATGAGCGGCATCTCTTACGCTCGAACCGACCGCGCCACAGTCAAGAACAGCCAGGTGTTCAGCAACGCCGGTTGGCAGCACCTGCACACGGGATCATCGACACCGGTGACCATGCCCGACGGATACGTGGTCCACGGCAATGCGATGACCCTGCAGAACACGATCACCATGGGCGACGATTGGGCGCAGAAGGATTCGCTGAACAAGGGGTGGCTGTTCTGGCAGGGCAGAGACGATGCAGCGTTCTGGAACTCTTCGTCTTTCAGCGGTAACACGTGGTACCACACGCAGCGCAGTAATCCCTTCAAAGTCACTGCGGCCTGGGACGAGTGGTTCGACCACGCCGCATTCGCCAACAAGGCACACGAGACCAACGGACGCTGGGCGAATCCCGGTCCGCTCAGCTGCCCCGCTGAACGACCCGCGCGAATCGCCGACTACGCCGTCGGCTGGTAACGCCCGGCGAGCGTCCGTGCCGAAATAGATGCGGCGTCGCGTTTGTATCCCTGGACACAACCTCTCCCCGGTACGATCCGTGACCAATGGGTTGGCCCCCGGGTTACGCCGCCATCGGCCGGGATCGGGTCCGCCCGAGGAGGCTGGAGCGGTTTATGTGCGCTGCCGACCAGAGTCGCCATAGCGTGCGGCGCAGGTCCGAGGACCGGAGCCCCTTGCGCGACGGCCGGTCGATCGTCCTGGGTTGTGTCGCGCTCTACCTGTCCGTCGTCACGGGGCTGCGAGCCTTGTGGGATGTGGACATCTGGCCCTGGCTAGGAGTCCCCTCCGGACCCAGCATCTTCTTCGACGCTCGCAACGTCGCTGCCGCTGTCGAGTGCAGCCAGCTCGGCTACGACCCTTTAACCGACAACCCCTGTGACCCGTGGGACCGGGTCATGTTCTACCCCCGGGTGTGGCTACTGCTTCGCGTGACCGGCCTAGAACAGCGTCACACTGTGCTGTTCGGCGCGGTAGTGATCATCCTGTTCGTACTGTCACTGCTGCTTCTGTTGCCGCGCCTCGGCGTCGCCGAAGGCCTGGTGGTGGCCGCGGCCGCATGTTCGCCCGCCGTCATGTTCGCGGTCGAGCGCGCCAACATGGACCTGGTGATCTTCTCTGGTCTGGCCCTCGCCGCGGTCGTCTGGCGCCGTAGCACGGCTACGGCGGAGTCCGCCGCAGTCGCCATCGTCCTTCTTATGGCGGTGGCGAAGCTCTACCCGGCCGTCGCTTTGCTCGCGTTCCTCCTGGCCCGGCGACGCGGCACCCGCACCGCTGCCGGCGCAGCCATGCTGGTTTTCGCGGCCTACGTCGTCGTCACGCGCGACGACGTCGTGACGATCTCCACCACTGCCACCCAGGGCCAGTACTACTCCTACGGCGCCCGGATATTGCTCGGCCGGGTCTACCACAGTGTCGTCGGTGACCAGTGGGGGGGCAGCCGCGCACTTGCGCAGGTTCTGGTCCTGCTGGCCGTTGTACTCCTGGCGCTCGGGATGTGGCTGTGGCTCCGCCACCGATCACATCATTCGCCCACGGCTGTGCCGCTCCCCGAGACTGCCGATCTGATCGCCTTCCGCATGGGTTCACTGATCTACGTTGGCACGTTCGTGATCGGCAACAGCTTCGACTACCGCCTGGTCTTTCTGCTGTTGACGCTGCCCCTGCTGCTGCGGTGGCCTGACCCACCGCGGATCATCGGGAACCGTTTGAACCTGCCGCTGGTTACCGTGGCCGTTGTCGTGGTCGCGCTGTGGATCGGCACGCTGTCTCAACAGCTGAGACTGGCGGACGAGCTGGTGAGCTGGACGGTGGCCGGCTTGCTTGTTGTGCTCTTGATCCGGTCGGCGCCGCAGATCGGAGCCCTGTTCCGATCCGGTCGCGCCAGCGGCTAGCACCGATGCAGGAGGCGCAAGTCGGCGGAATCCTCCCCCGGGCGCGCGCTGTCTGTCATCGTTGACTCTGATACGGCAGACGCGTTGCCGCCGGCCTTGGTGCACGTCTGCCCGCCACACGATGACCGGTAGGGGGCTATGGTGACATCGCGGTCGCTGCGACGGGACGAGGACCGGCGGGATTTGATTCCCCGGCAGCGCACCCTGATCCGGTCTCTGGTCGCTACCGCGAGGCCCCGGCAGTGGATCAAGAACGTTCTCGTGTTCGCAGCCCCGGCCACGGCCGGTGTACTGCTCGAGCCCACGGCGCTGGCCCGGGCGATGATCGCTTTTGTTGCTTTCTCCATGGCCTCGAGCGCGATGTACTTCCTCAACGACGTCAACGATCGCGTGCGAGACGCTGCTCACCCGACCAAACGCCTGCGGCCGATGGCTGCCGGGGATCTCTCGCGGCGCAACGCATGGTTAGCGGCAGTGGTATTGATGGTGACCGCGGTGGTGATCGCGGCTGCGGGCGCTGGCGTGCCGCTGGCCGCGGCCGTCGTCGCATATCTGGTGCTGGTGACGGCTTACACCTATTGGCTCAAGGACATCGTGCTGGTCGACGTCGTCGCTGTGGCGGGGACCTTCGTCCTTCGTGCGGCCGCAGGTGGGCTCGCCGCTGGCGTGTATCTGTCGAGCTGGTTCCTGCTGGTCGCGTGCTTCGGCGCACTGTTCATCGTCACGGGACGACGCTTCGCCGAATACCGGGCACTGGAGGACAGCCGCGGGCATCACCGCAGGACGCTCGACGACTACTCCGAGCCGATGTTGAGGTTCATGTTGACCAGCTCATCCACCGTCACGATCACTGCGTACTGCCTCTGGGCCTTCGAAGGGCAGGGATCCCGAAATGTCTTGGCGGCGCTGTCGATCATTCCGTTCGTGCTGGGGATCTACCGCTACGCCATGCTGGGGGAGGCTGGTGCGGGCGGATCACCTGAGGATGTGTTCCTTCGAGATCGATTCCTGCAAATCACTTGCGTACTTTGGCTCTCTATTGTGGTCGCTGGGGTATATCTTGGCTGACACTGGGGGTCCGCGAGGGGGGTTTCGATGGCAGGGGTCCAGTCGATCTTGGCTTATGGGGGGAGTCGGCGAGCTTTTGCGCTGACGCTCGCCGTCGGCCTGGCCCTCGCGGGCACGCCTGTCGTCGCGGCGGCCGTCGCCGCAGAACCGATCTATCACACACCCGTGCGCATCATGCCGATGGGCGACAGCATCACCCACGGTGCCGGAGCGACCGGCGGGTATCGGCTTGAGCTGAAGGACCTGTTGGTGCCGGCCGGTCACAGCTTCGACTTCGTCGGCTCGCAGGCGTCCGGTCCCTTCGAGATGGAGGATCGGCAGCACCAGGGCCACAATGGCTTCAAGATCCACGAAATCGCCGCCCTGGCCCGAGATCGGGTGACGACGTACCGGCCCGATGTAGTCCTCCTTGTGATCGGCACAAACGACGTGATCGGGGATTACGAGCTCAACACCGCTCCTACCCGGCTTGCCGACCTCATCGACACGATCGTCGAAGCAGCGCCGACGTCGAAAGTCATCGTCGGATCCATCCCGCCTCTCGCTGACGCGACGGACGACGCGCAGGCGCGGGCGTACAACGCAGCCATCCCCGAACTCGTCCAGACACGAGCCAACGCAGGCAAGAACGTGTCGTTCGTGGACATGTACGCCGCGATGTCGCCGGCGGATCTCGTTGACGGAGTTCATCCGAATGCGGATGGCTATCTCAAGATGGCCAATGTCTGGCGTCCCGCACTCGAGGCGGTGCTGCCCGATGTACCTCCGACGAGCACTCCGAACTGCCCGTGCAGCATCTGGTCGAGTGACGACGCTCCGATCGTGTCGCAGGTCAGCTCCACCTCTCCGACCGAGGTCGGAATCCGCTTCAGGGTGGAGCAGTACGGCTACATCACGGGCATCCGCTTCTACAAGGGCCCGTTGAACACCGGCGTGCACAAGGGCAACCTCTGGACCCGCGACGGCAAGCTACTGGCCAGCGCCACCTTCACCAACGAAACGGAGTCCGGCTGGCAGCAGGTCGACTTCGGCTCGCCGGTCGTGGTGTGGCCGTGGACTACGTACGTCGCGTCGTACTTCGCACCGGTAGGCCGGTATGCGGCGGATCCGTCGGTGTTCACCCAGACCGAGATCGTGACGAGCCCGGTCCGTCTGCTGGCAGCCGGTCAGAGTGGCGGCAACGGTTGGTTGGTCGGCTCCGCGACCGGTGGATTCCCAAGCGCGCCCTCGCCCCAGGCGGCCAACCACTGGGTCGATGTGGTCTTCGTCCCGTCGACCGACCCGGCGCCGCCAATGCCTCCGCCCAGCGCACCGGGGAACCTTCGCGTGACTGGGGTCACCAGCTCTCAGATCAGCCTGGCGTGGAACGACGTCATGGGTGAGACCGGATACCGCGTCGAGCGGGCGCCGAGTGGAACCACCGACTGGGCCGCAGTCGGGTCGGCGGCGCGGGACAATCTGACCTTCGCCGACTCGGGGCTGGACTCCTCCACCTCCTATTCGTACCGGGTGGTCGCGACCAGCCGTAACGGGGACTCGGCGCCGTCCGCGGTCGTTTCTGCAACGACGACAGCGTCGCCAGTGCCGGCGGTACCCACCGGCGTTACTGCTGTGGCCGTCTCCTCATCACAGATCAACGTGACCTGGCAGGACGTTTCCGGTGAGTCCGGCTATCGAGTGGAACGTTCGCTGGATGGCGTGGGCGGCTGGACGGTGGTGGCGACGACCGGCGCTGACGTCACATCGTTCTCCAACACGGGACTAACCGCGTCGACCACGTACTGGTACCGCGTCGTTGCGTACAGCACCGGCGGCAGTTCGGCGCCGTCGGCGGTCGTCAGCTCCACCACGCAGGCAGATGCGGACACTGAGCCGCCCAGTGTTCCCACGAAGCTCAAGGCCACCGCTGCCAAGGGCAAAGTGAACCTCAGCTGGACCGGCTCCACCGACAGTGGCAGCGGGGTAGCCGGTTACCGGGTATATCGCAGCAGCACCGGGCTCGACGGCTCCTTCACGCTGTTGACGACGACGACGAGTACGTCGGCCAGCGTCACCGCTCCCAGTGGCGTTGCGCTGTGGTATCAGGTGACGGCGTACGACTTGGCGGGTAACGAAAGCATGCCCTCACCGACAGTACGTGCGGAGGCGCGTTGATCACGTCGAAGCGCGCACGTCTGCCGGGCACCTCCACAGACGGTGGACCCGGCGGGGCACCGGCTCCTGCCGTGGGTGGTGTGGCCGGGAATGCGCCTACGCCAGCGGTCGGCCGGTTGACCGGGATCGAGGGGCTGCGTGCTGTCGCAGCTGGCAGCATTGTGGTCTACCACGTGTGGCTTTACAGCTCGCCATCTGGACCGGTCGATGCCGGCTATTTGAGCCGCTTCGCCCTTCCGCACCTGCCGGTAGGCGTGACGCTCTTCTTCGCGCTCTCCGGCTATCTTCTCTATCGCCCCGTGGTCAGTTCTCTGCTGGCCAACGGCCACGTTCCTAACGTTAGGAACTACCTGCGAAATCGCGCGTTGCGAATACTCCCGGCGTACTGGGTGATCCTTGTTGCCGTCGCGGTCATATTGCCCGCTGCGCTGGTGCGCAGGTCGCCGTCGGAACTAGAGCTGGACCGGGTGGTAGGTCGTCCAGACATGCTGGTCAACAACGCGCTACTCGCGCAGAACTACGTGCCGGCGACACTGGACACCGGTATCGGACCCGCATGGTCGCTCGCCGTTGAAGTCGCCTTCTACCTCAGCCTGCCAGCACTGGCGTTGCTCACCCGCGGTTTGTTCCGCCGAGCACGGAGCTCCTTCGGCCAATGCCTGGCGTTACTCGTTGCGCCCGCCGCGTTGCTGTTGCTCGGTGCTGCCGGCAAGGCGGCCACCGCCTGGCTCGTACCAGGCGACACACCGGTCCAGGCGATCTTTGCCCGTAGCTTCTTGAGTTTTGCGGATCTGTTCGCGCCGGGGATGGTTCTGGCGGTCTTGCACGTGTTAGTTACGCGCGGCCAGCTGCGGCTGCCGCGGCGATGGCCCCTGATCGTCGGAGCAACGCTGATCGTCGACGTCGCGCTGATCGTGGTATTGACCGATCGTGGAATCCTGTGGGACTGGGGGGTGGCGAACCCCTACCAAAGGTTGACGGCGTTGGCCTGTGTGCTGCTTGTTGCGCTGGTCGTTCTTCCAAGCCCCGAATCGGGCCGACCGTCCCTGCTGATTCGGATCTTGAACTCGCGACCGTTGTTCCTGACCGGGCTGGCGTCGTACAGCCTGTTCCTGTGGCACGAGCCGATCACCCGGCTGCTTGCCGACCAGGGACTGACTTTCGCCGGCCGCGGGGGGCTGGTAACGAACATCGCCGTTGTGGCAGTGGTCAGCGGTGCCCTTGCCGCGGCGACGTACCGCTTCGTGGAGCGACCGGCGTTGGCCCGCAAGGCCAGTGGCGCAACCGCTGCGCGGCAGGCGACGCACACCAGGAGAGATCAGACCGAGTCGCACGCGTCTGCGACGTCGCCGACCCGCCCGCAGCGTTTAGTCGGTCAGCTTGCGGGTACTGGACGGCGGGCAAGTAGGCGGGTGCTGTCCTAGGTTTGTTGGGGTGCGGAGGGGGTTCATGCAGGCGTTTCCGATCACAAGTCGGTTACAAGTTGGCGTGATTCCGACGATGGAGAGATCAGAGGCGATTCCTTGGTGGCATCGGAGGGAAGCCTGGGAGTCGGAGCCGAATGCGGTGGGGAAGCCAAGGGGGAGTAGCTGTGCGGCATTACGCCGGATCTCACGCAAGATGCAACCGGTCGGCAGTGGATAGTTGGGTGACGGTTCGGCCCGAGCGGATCGCGCAACTATGACTCAGCGCATGATGGGGTTCGAGCCAACTCTGGCTCCGGCCCGAAGGGTCACGAGTCCTCCTGTCGCCGCAGTTCCGGCACACGAGCGAGGGTTAAGTCGTGGAGTACCACGGCGGATAGGCATCGTCGGCGCGGACGCCATAGCCGTGGCCGCTTCGACAGTTGGCGTCCTTGTCTTTCGGGACGAGGCGGCCGGCATGGGTCTGGTGGTGGTGGCCATCATGGTGGTCGCATTCCTTGCTGCCCTCGCCGTCTCTGGTTCGTATGGCCGGAATGCGGATGGGTTGACCGTCTCGCGACGGCTCGGTCGGCTGGGTGTCTTGTCCGGTCTACCGTTGGGCGTGGTGCTGGCCTCGTTGGCAACGCAAGCAGCCGCTCTCGACGGGCCGGCTTTGGAGCAGGCCGGGATGGTGGCCTTGCTCAGCTTGGCCACCATCCCGGCAGCGCGCGCTCTCGTGCTTGCGCTGATCACGCCGCAGCAGCGGGTGCGGCGGGTGCTCGTCGTCGGCAGCGGCCGAGTGGCGACGCGTGTAGTCGCGCGATTGCAGCGCTGCCCGACGGTGTCGGTCGTGGGCGTGGTCGACGATGACCCCCAAGCTGGCTCGGCAAGGCTGAGCAGCAACGACGAGTTGTCCGAGCTCTGTGCCCGACTCGACGTCGACGCAGTCGTGGTGGGCTTTTCGCGCAGGCCAGTGCAGGAGACCCTCGAATTGCTGCGTGGCCTAGACAGCAGGGTGTCCGTGTGGGTGGTGCCGCGGCTGTATGAGGTGGTGACCTGGCGTTCGGTGATCAAGGAGTTGGATGGCATCCCGCTCATCGACGTCGCACCCGCCCAGGTTGGACCTGCCGCTCGGGCCGGTAAGCGGGCTTTCGACATTGTCGTCGCGGGCACCCTGCTGGTCGTCTTATCTCCACTCTTCGCCGTCGTGGCCGCGGCGATCAAGCTGACGTCGCCGGGACCGGTCATGTTCCGGCAATTCCGGTCTGGTCAGCGTCGCGAGCCGTTCCGCATGTACAAATTCCGCACCATGGGGGTGGATGCCGAAGAGCAACGCGCCGCGCTCGCGCGGTTCAACCACGTCGACGGCCCGATATTCAAGATGAAGGATGACCCCCGTGTCACCCGCGTAGGTGCATGGTTGCGCAAGACGAGCCTCGACGAGCTGCCACAGCTGATCAACGTGCTCCGCGGTGAGATGTCACTGGTTGGACCTCGACCGTTCCCTATCCACGAATCCGAGGAGATCACCGGCTGGGCGGCGATCAGATTCTCGGTACCGCCGGGAATGACGGGGCTGTGGCAGGTCTCGGGCCGCAATGCACTCGATTACGACGACCTAAGGCACCTCGACTACGCCTACGTAGCCTCGTGGTCGTTCGCATGGGATCTGCGAATCCTCCTCCAGACCCCTGCTACTGTGCTGCTACGTAGAGGTGTTTTGTGATCCGGGTGGCGCCGACGGAGTCGCGCGGTGTCCCGGCAGATGGCGGTGGGTGTCCGTAGGGTGGCTTACGATGCGCAACCTGTAGCCGACCCAGGCTGGAAGCGTGGTCCCAGCTTGGTTGGTGCGCTTTGGCGCTACAAATGGCCTGTCCTCATCTTCGCTCTGATTTCCGCGATGGCCGGATACTTCTATACCGCAGCACAACCCCCGGAGTACGAGGCGACCGGTCGGGTGACGCTAACCAGTCCCTTCGACCGCACGCTGTTCCGGCACGAGCGGGGTGTCCCATACGTGGAGATCAACCGCTACCTGAGCACCGAAGCCAATCGGATGACCTCGCCGGACGTGCTCGCCGCAGCCTCTGAGCTGCTCGGCAGGCGCCTCGGGCCGGGCCAGATCCGTCAGCTGATCCAGGCTCAGAGTTCAACGAGCGTTCTCGAGGTGACCGTCCGCGCGCGCAACGATGACCCCACGCAGGCGGCAGACGTCGTCAACGCGGTGATGCAGGCATACCAGGACGTCGCCGCCGCTGAGCTGGAGGCTCAGGTGGAGGCGTCGCTCGCGCAATTAGCGGAGCTCGAGGCGAACCTGGAGGAGCGCTTGGAAGCGGTGTCGGAGGACGAAGATTCCGACGATCCGCTTGTACAGTCGCTGCGGACCAGCCTCAGCAATGAGATCACCGGCCTCCAGACACGCGCGGGGCAGATCCGTGCGGATGCCGCCGTGTACGGCACCGGCGTTGAGCGGGTCTATCCCGCCGCAGCGCCGGAGCTGCCGGTTTCCGAGACCCCGCGCCGGATGGCCGCGGTCTTCGGCGCATTGGGATTCATCGCCGCCATCATCGTGGCATTCTGGCGCAGCGAACGGACTCGCGTCGTCAACGGCGCTGACGACGCATCAGGACCGTTGGACACTCCACTGCTGGGCGTGATATCGACAAACGGGCCACGCACCCCAGCCGCGGCGGCACCGGTCGTCACCGCGCCGGACTCGGCGGCGGCGCGAGAGCACCAATTCATCGCGTCGAAGCTATCACTGCTCGGCGGGGACAGTGAGCCACGGATGATTATGGTCACCAGTCCAGGGGAAACCCCGGGTAAATCCGTCGCCGCGCTCAACTTGGCCCTGTCCACGGCACTTGACCACCGCACGGTGATTCTCGCCGACGTCGACGCCAGGGGCTGGTTGACGGACCTTCTCGGGGCCAGGGGGAAGAGTGGGATATCTGATCTCCTCGCCTGGAGCGCCTACGGAGACGTCGTCATCGACGACTGCGTGGCGGCAGTCGACGAGCTTCCCACGTTCGACAGCTTCCGGTTCATCCCGGCGGGCACTGTTGTCGGCGAGGGTGGTAAGACGACCGCGGGCGGCGCTCAAATGTCCAAGCTCCTGGCGAAACTGCTCCAGGAGGCCGACATCATCGTTCTCGACGGACCAGCCTTCCTGGAATCTCCCGCAGCGACGAGGCTGGCGGCCGACGCTGACGGTGTCGTCCTCGTCGTGCCCCGCGGAACGAAGGCCGAAGATCTGCAGAAGACCACCGAACTCATCCACCTGGCAAGAACTGCACCGGCGGGCTACATCTTCGATCGTTCACGAGCGCCCGGCCGTTGGCGACTGTGGCCGCGGCTTTATCAGCCAATTGCCGCGAAGCTCTCGCGCTCATGAGAATCCTCCAGGTGCATACCCGTTATCGCCAGCCCGGCGGGGAGGATCGCGTCGTCGCGGCCGAGGCCCACGTGCTCCGCACCGGCGGCCACGAGGTTGAGCAGGTCCTGGCCGACAACCCAGCAGCGCCGGTGGCTACGGTGGCGGCACTGCTGCGGGCACCTCGAAATCCGGCGTCGCGACGAGATGTCGAGCAGGCGGTGGCTCGCTTCAATCCGGATGTCGCGCACGTGCACAACACCTGGTACGCGCAATCGCCCTCCGTTCTGGACGGGTTGAGGGCGTCCGGCGTGCCAATTGTGATGACCGTGCACAACTACCGGCTGATGTGTGTTAACGGCATGCTCCTGCGGGATGGTCGGCCATGCGAGGACTGTATCGGCGGGTCCCCATTGCCGGGCATACGACATCGCTGCTATCGGAACTCGGTGGTCGCCTCGACAGTCGCGGCGGCGACGATCGGCTACAACCGCCGCCGCCGGACCTGGGACCGCGCCGTCGATCTGTACCTCGCTCCCACTCAGTTCGTGCGAGATCGGCTGCTCGATGGGGGATTTCCTGCGGACCGGATCCGAGTTCAACCGCATTTCGTTCAGGACCCGGGGCCGCGCCGGGCGCCGCCTTCGCAGTCGCACACCGTGCTGTTCGTTGGACGGCTTTCGCCCGACAAGGGTTGCCATGATCTGCTGGATGCCTGGGCAGCTCTCGGCGACACCGAGTTGGAGCTGGTCTTCATCGGAGATGGACCGTTGCGTGGGGAGCTCTCACGGCGCCGGGTGCCAGGGGTCCGCTTCGTCGGTTCCGTCGGCCCCGAGGAAGTCCGGTTCTGGATGCTCCGTGCCCGCGCGCTTGTCGCCACCCCCACGTGGTACGAAACGTTCGGTCTCGTGGTCGCCGAGGCGATGGCTGCGGGGTTACCTGTGATCGTTCCCCGTGGCGGGGCGCTGGCAGAGGTCGCTGCGGGCGGAGCCACCGTGGAGCCTGGCAACGTTGAAACGACCGGATCGGCTGCTGACCGGCTCACCATGTCATTGCTGCATGCACGGGACGATAGCGTCGTCGACCTCACCGGATCGCGCGGACGGGCACGATTCGACGCCCTCTATTCGCCCACCGTGGGTCTGAGCCGGCTCGTGGAAACCTACCGGTCCGCCATAGCAGCCGCGGACTTCGACACGTCGACCGGCGTCAGTCGAGCCCGCAAGTAGATCTCATGTCCGCAACCGCCGCCCGCCGCCTACTGCTCATCGCCGCGCTTCTCATCGTGTGGGGTCCGCCGGCCCTGCGGACGGCCGGCAGAGACCTCGACGTGGCGTTTGCCAACCCGTTCGCCTTCGACGCTGCCGCGTTGCTCCAGGTCGGTGCGTGGGTCTTTGCGGACGCACTCGTCGTCGTGCTGTTGGTGTCCCATCTCGCGCGCCGTACGCCGTTCTTGTCCGACGTCCTCGCCGACCGACCGATTCGCTGGTACGGCATCTACGGGCTGCTGGGGTTGGCCTCAGTGACGTACTCCGTCTCGCCGCTCTACACCGGGTACTTCGCTCACAAGATTCTCATCGAGCTCCTTGTGCTGGCGTTGCTGGAGTGGCACTGGCCCTCGCGTCAGGGTTCGAGGGCACTACAGGTGCTTTTCTGGGTCTACAGCCTGCAGGCCGCGGCTATCGGCATTCTGTATTTCGTCCGCCGTGAATGGGTCGTACCGTTCGGTGCCGTGGCGGGCCCTGAGCCGGTGCGCGTAACCGGTGGAATGTTCGCGGACTATGGCAGCTCGGCCCTTATCTCGGGCTTGTTCTTCCTCACAGTCGCATTGTTCGGCAGCAGGCCCGCGTACCGGTGGTTGGCGGCCGGAGCCTACGTCGGCACGTGGGCGTTGCTGGTGCTGTCCCAGACCCGTTCTA
>DASUUH010000056.1:0-6017 GCA_036374175.1 Jiangellaceae bacterium
GATCGACTTCTTCGAGAGCCTGTTCGGTGAGTACCCGTTCAACTCCTACGGATCGATCGTCGACAACGACAGCGTTGGCTACGCCCTGGAGACCCAGACCCGGCCGGTGTATTCCAGCCAGGCGAACCAGGGAACTGTCGCGCACGAGCTCGCCCACATGTGGCTCGGCAACGCGGTGAGCCCCGAGCGGTGGCAGGACATCTGGCTCAACGAGGGCTGGGCGACCTACGCCACCTGGCTCTGGACCGACTACCGCGGCGGCACGACTGCGCAGCAGGCCTACAACAACTGGTACGCCCCGGCGCGAACGTCCGCCTACTGGTCGTTCCAGATCGGCGACCCGGGCCCGCTCGGCCTGTTCGCCACCCAGGTCTACAACAGGGGCGCAGCCACTCTCCACGCGCTGCGCGTCGAGGTCGGCGATGATGCGTTCTTCGAGGGCGCGCGGCTGTGGGTGGAGCGCTACAACGACTCGGCCGCGACGTCCGAGGACTTCCAGGCCGTGTACGAAGAAGTGTCGGGCGAAGACCTGGACTGGTTCTTCCAGATCTGGCTCTGGGACCAGGTGAAGCCGCCGGCCACCTGGACGCTTCCGTAAGTAATCGGCACCGCCGCGTCAGGGGTTAACGGCCCCTGGCGCGGCGGTTTCCTGTTCCAGCAATGGCGTAGCGTGCAAAGCAGGCCGTCCAAGCCGTCCGGAATTGTTGGAGGACCGGTGGAACGCACGATCGACTGGGACGCCGGCACGGTCGTGACGGTCGACCAGTGCGCGCTACCACACACGCACCGCACCCTCCGGTTGTCGACCGTCGACGAGCTCATCGATGCAATCCAGCGGCTGGCCATTCGAGGCGCTCCCGCCTTGGGTGCGGCGGGTGCTCTCGGCGTCGCGTTGTCAGCCCAATGTCATCGCGGTGACCACGACACGGTGCGTGCGGAAGCTGCTCGGCTGGCGGCCGCCCGCCCGACCGCGGTCAATCTGGCGTGGGGGGTGGAGCGGGCGCTGGCCCGATTGCCCGCCGGTGCCGACGCCGTGCTGGCCGAGGCGCTCGCTGTCTTGGCCGAGGACGAGCAAGTCAACCGCGCGGCGTCGCGTCGCGCGGCCGACCTGGTACTGGAACTGTGTCAGCGCAGGCCACTTCGCCTGCTCACCCACTGCAACACCGGCCGGCTCGCCACCGTTGCGTGGGGTACGGCGCTCGGCACGATACGTCACCTCGCCGCGGCCGATCAGGTCGAGTACGTGCTCGCCAATGAGACCCGGCCACTGCTGCAAGGCAGCCGGCTCACCGCATATGAACTGGCCGAGGCGGGCATCCCGTACCGCGTGTGCCCTGATTCGGCGGCGGCAGCAGCGATCGCCCATGGACTCGTCGACTGCGTGCTCGTCGGTGCCGACCGCATCGCCGGCAATGGCGATGTAGCGAACAAGATCGGTACGTACGCCGTTGCCCTGGCCGCCGGCCGGCACGGCGTCCCCTTCATCGTCGTAGCGCCCGAATCGACCATCGATCCGTCCCTTCCCGACGGCGGCGGTATTCCCATCGAGCAGCGTGCTGCCGGCGAGGTTACACACATCGCCGGCCAGCAGATCGCCCCTGATGGGGCGGACGCGTACAACCCGGCGTTCGATGTGACGCCGGCTGATCTGGTGACCGCGGTCGTCACCGAGCTCCGCACCATCACGTGATCTCCTCCGCCCGCCGCGACGGGCCGTATTTGGAGAACTTGCGCGCCACCCGTTCGATCTCCTCGGGCGGCAGTAGCCGTGGCCGGCCATGTGCACTCGCCCGCAACCACACGTCGCATAGCCATTCCAGGTACACCGCCCGGTCGTAGGCCGCCGCGAGCGTATCGCCGATGGCGACGGTCCCGTGGTTGCTGAGGATGCAGGCAGTACGTCCGTCCAGCGCTTCGATGGCGCGCGCTGCAAGTTCGCCGGTGCCGTACGTCGCGTACGGAGCGACCCGCACGGGGCCGCCGAACAACGCGATCAGGTAGTGAATCGGCGGCAGTTCGTCAACGAGCGTCGACACGACAGTTGCCGCCGTCGAATGGGTGTGCACGATGGCTCGCGCCGCCGTCGCCTCGTACACCGCCAAGTGCATCGGCATCTCCGTAGTCGCGCCGAGCGCCGCCTCGACCGGGGTGCCGTCGAGCCGGTGGACGCCCACCTGGTCGGCCGTCAATCGGTCGTAGTCCACGCCACTCGGCGTCACCGCCACCAGGTCACCGGACCGGACCGAGATGTTGCCCGATGTTGCGACCACCAGGCCATCCGGGCGAAGCCGGCGACAGTACGCGACTAACTCGCGCCGTGCTTCCTCCAACACCATGACTGCATCGTCTCAGCGCTTGCCCCTGATGCCGGCTACTCCACCACGCGCAAGGTGCCGGGGATGTCCATCTTGCTGAGCCGACGAGCAGTAAATAGCGGTGCGACGACGACCGCGGCCACCCCGAACGCGACGGCGGTCAGCAGCGTGGCGACCGAAACCCCCACCTCCATGCCTATGTCGGGCATCGTGGATTCCCACATGGAGGCAATGACTGAGCGATTCAACAGCAGCCCGAGGCCAACACCTACTGCGGTGCCGAGCAGTCCGATGAGCGTGCCTTCGACGGTCTCCAGGCCGAGGACCCGCCGCAACGGCATGCCGAAGGCGAAGAGAGTGGCGCGCTCCCTGGCCCGTTCGTCCGCGTTGATGCTCGTGGCGTTATAGGCGATGAGCAGCGCGAGCCCGAAGATGAACACCTCGAGCACCTGAAAGATCTCGGTGAAGTCCTTGAAGCTGTCCTCCACTACCTGGCTGGACACTGCCACAGGTTGCACCGAAGCGACGCCCGACATACCGAACAATTCCTGCTCCACGTCGTCAGGCGTGGCGCCGGCCGCTGGCAGCAGGTACGCCGCGTTGGCGGCGCCACTCACGCCTAGGGCGGTGAGTTGCGCACGGTCCAGGTAGGCGTTGAACCGGAACGGGCTGGGATGGATGCCGGCGACTGTCATCGGCGTCTGTACGACCGTGAAGCCGCCGCCCTGGCGTGCGGGGTGCTCGACCATGATGGTGTCACCCACACCTACGCCGAGATCGTCCGCGGCCTTCTGCGCAAGCACCAGCCCAGCGCGGTCCGCGCCAAGACCACCCTCGTCGAACGTCGGCGCCCATACGTCGCTGTCGAAGTCGATGGCCGCGAGCACAACCTCCACATCGGCATGCTCGGGAGTGGACAACGTGCCGCCGATCTCGAGCACAGGTTCTACGCGCCCGACGGAGTCGGCGGCCGCCACTGCGGCCAACTCCGGACCGTTCTCGACGACGAAGCCGCTGAAGGTGGCCATGATCCGGTCGGGATGCTCGCCGAACAGCTCGGCCGAGTTGCGGTCGATGGTGGCCTTGAAGGAGTCGAGTGCGCCGAGCACGACGACGAGCGTGCTGATGGCGGCGCCTATGCCCAGGGCGGTGAGCAATGTGCGGCGCGGGGCCCGCAACACATTTCCGAGCGGCATCCGGCGAAATGCGCTCACCGGCCAACGCAGCCGGCGTAACAGCGGTGCCAGGCCGCTCCGAGCGGAAGCATGGGTCGTCGTGATGGCGTCAACCGGCATAACCCGCACCGCCCGCCACACCGGCCAGGCGGTCGCTAGAAACGGCAGCACGAAGCCGATAACAGCGCCCTGGATGAACATGCCCGGCTGCCATGGCCTGCTCCACACCGGCAACGGCAACATCGACTCGAAGATGGGCCGGACGGCGGCCAGCACAACGAAGGTCATGACGACGCCGAGCACGGCGCCGGCAAGCGCGATCTGCGCGCCCACGAGCAGGTGGCGCACGGCCAACCGCCGGCGCGACCAGCCCAGTGCCATACCGATGCCGATCTCCCGACGCTCCGCTTCCACCATCCGGCCGGCCAGGTTGAACGCTCCGAAAGCGGCACCGCCGAGGATCAGGATGGCGAACAGGTTCCAGAACCGCTGGTCGCTTTCAATGTCGTCATAGAGGACGCGGTAGGCATCCTCGTCCCGGGTTTGCATCACCGTCACGCCCAGGCCAGCGCCCGACTCCGCGAACACGGCTTCAATATCGCGGGCCGCAACCTCCGCGTCGACTCCGGGCGCGAGCGCGAGGACGAGGTCGTTCACCCGGGCCGCTCGCCCCGCCAGCTGCTGGGCCGTCTCCAACGAGGTGAACAGCACGGCGAAGTTCGCTTCAGCGAAGAACCCGCCCTCCTCGGTCATCACAAAGAAGTACTCCGGCCCAAGCGCGACACCGACGCTGGTCACCTCCTGACCGCCGGCGACGCGGAAGGTGCGCTCGCGTTGGAGGTCGTAGAAGTTGGCGAAGTTCTGCTCAACCAGCACCACGGGCTGGCCGGCGTCAGACTCCGACAGAGACCGCCCGTCACCCTCGTCGACGTATACCCCGTTGACGTGCGGCCCACCGTCGCGCAGATCCATACCCACCAGCCGCCCGGGCACCAGGATCGACTCGTCGGCAGTGCTGGCATCAACTTGCGTGTCCGCGATGAACCGCTCCTCGGCGGTGGCGACCATGGCAGGGTCGGGAAGGCTCGCCAGCACGCCGGCCATCTCACCGACGGCGGCGTCCACTCCCCTGGCGGTGGTCACCCGCAGGTCGTACATGTTCAGCAGGTCGAAGGACGCATCGTTCGACTGCCGCCGCCACTCCGCGGTGCTCCCAAGGCCGGCGTACACCCCGGTGCCGATCGCAATGATGAGCGCAATGACCAGCACCTGGAGCCACCGGCGACGCAGGTCTCTCGCCGCCCAGCGGAGGGTGAACAGCACGCGCATGGCGACCGTCACCTACCAGTGCAGGTCGCTGATCGCGGCCCGGCCGCCACGAGGGGGTCCGTCGCTGGCGATCTGACCGCTCGACAATTCGACGACTCGATCGGCCACCCGTGAGATCTCGCGGTTGTGGGTCACGACGATGACGGTGTGGCCGGCATCGGCCTGTTCTCGCAACAGTTCAAGGATCTGCACGCCGGTACGAAAGTCCAGGTCGCCGGTAGGCTCGTCGGCCACAAGCAGCGGATTGCCGGTGGCCAGCGCCCGCGCGATCGCCACCCGTTGCTGCTCACCACCGGACAACTCGCTGGGGTAATGGTGCAGCCGGTCCGACAGGCCCACTTGTTCGAGCACGTCACTGGCGCGTCGGCGGGCTTGTTTTGCCGAGCCGGCGATCTCGGCGCCGCACTGGACGTTCTCGAACGCGGTCAGCGTCGGGAACAGGTTGAACGTCTGGAAGATGAACGACACGACCTGACGCCTGAAACCGAATAGCTCACCCTTGGCCATGCCGGTGATCTCCCGCCCGGCCACGACGGCTCGCCCCGCGGTCGGTGAGTCGAGCGCGCCGATGATGTTGAGCAGCGTCGACTTCCCGCTGCCCGACGGGCCCAAGACCACCACGAACTCGCCTTCATCAACTTCGAAGTCGACGCCGCGCAGGGCGTACACCTCGGTCTCGCCTACCTGGTAGCGGCGGGAAACGCCCGCCAGCAGCACCATGGCGGGCACCCCCGGCCGGTGACCCGGATGTGGCTCGGACAACGACACCCCGCTGGCGACGCTGTCTGGTTCGACGCTCATGTCACGATCGTCGTAACGCCTGGTGGGAACAACCAGGGCATTACGGCTCTGTCGGCCTCGACGTTCGTCCCAACGGCGCCCGCGTGATACGGGGCCGGCCTGGCGGGTACCTATCTGGGCAGGCTATGGGGCGAGCGGAGGGCGCAGGCGGTGCGGTTGCGGCGGTGGGACCCCACGGGCCCGGCGATATGTCGACATCGCCGGGGCCGGGGTTTCAGCTACACCGACCCCGACGGTCAGAAGATCACCGACGAGGCGCTGCTCCAGCGGATCGCCAACTTGGTGATTCCGCCTGCGTGGCGCGATGTGCGGATCTGCCCCTGGCCGAACGGCCACTTGCAGGTGATCGGTACGGACGACGCCGGTCGGCGGCAGTACCTCTACCACCCGGCGTGGC
>DASUUH010000057.1:0-47473 GCA_036374175.1 Jiangellaceae bacterium
CCGACCGCTCGCGAACGCGCGGCGTACAGCGCGACGCTGTAGGCCGCGACGTGGGGTCCGACGAACGACGAACTGTTCTCGATGCCAAGACTCTGCGCGACCAGTACCGCTGCGAGCGTCACTGTGAGGACGGCCAGCGGCTGTGGCCGGCGCCACCACAACGCACCAGCCTGTACCAGGGCGAGCCCGACGGCAGGCGCTGTCACCCGTGCCGGGTCTGCATCTGCGATCCACACCGGGCCGAACAGGCCGAACAGGCCGATGGCTGCGACGCCGGCGACAATCAGCGCGTCGATGATGCGGCGATCGAGCTTCGGCCGCTGCTCGTGCATGGCTAAAACGGTACGCCTGCGCGGTCGGTGCGCCGTCATCTTTGCGGCGGACCCCGGCTCCGCCGAGAGCCGAGACCGCGGCAGCGAAACGTCCGCTCGCGGCCGAGACGAAGTTCGGTCGCGTGCCGGACGCCATCGGCGCCGTCCGTCCGTAACTTCAACGGCGTCCACACCAGACCACCTGACAGGGGGACGTCGACATGACCACCACCGCAACACCGACCTACGAACATGGGTCCGGCATCCGCCGGCTCGCGGCACGACGACCGGCCACAGCCTTCGTCACAGTCGTGCTCTCGGTCGGACTGCCGCTGCTCACTCTCGCCGCGGTTATCAACGTTCCGCGGGAGCCTTTCCTGCTACTGACCACCTACGTCGGGTTGACCGGTGCAGCGCTGGTCATCACGCGCTGGGCCGGGGGGCCCGGCGCGATCCGAGAACTGCTCGGCCGGCTGCTGCACTGGCGCTTTGGCACCGGGCGCTGGCTGACCATCGTGCTCGCCCTTCCAGCGCTGACCCTCGGCGTGGCCGCCGCCACTGGCACCCTCCAGACACCGCCTGACGGCTGGGCTGCTGAGGCCGGCGTCTACCTGTTGTCGGTGTTCGTGTTCGGCACGCTCCTGCTCAACGCCTGGGAGGAACTCGGCTGGACCGGATTCCTGCAGGCGCGCCTCATGCGGCGGCATGGATTGCTCGAGGGTGCTCTGATCACTGCGGTGCCATTTGCCGCACTGCATCTGCCGCTGGCATTCACGTCCGGTTGGACGTGGTCGAGCGCCGGTCTCGCCATCGCCGTAGTGATCGTCTTTGCACCGTTCTTCCGGTACCTGCTCGGCATGTTGTACCTCGACAGCGGAGGCAGTCTGCTCGCTGTCTCGCTCATGCACGCCGCCTTCAACGCCGCCGGCTCGCTCGAAGCGGTACGCGGCGACTGGCAGTACATCCCGGCCATGATCGCGCTCACGCTCGCGATGGCGCTTTGGCGCCGCCGTCACGCCATTCCGACCTCCACCACCAAGTAACCCACCACGACAGACAAGGAGGGGTCGCCATGACCTCCATCACCATCCCTGACGCCCGTACGGTCGCCGTCGCCGCGTCTGACCTCAGCAAGATCTACGGGGCCGGGCCGTCGGAGGTCCGTGCCCTCGACCGGGTGAGTGCTGAGTTTCCCCGCGGAGAGTTCACCGCGATCATGGGGCCGTCCGGTTCGGGCAAATCCACGTTGATGCACGTGCTCGCCGGCCTGGACCAACCGACCTCGGGCACGGTGCGGATCGGCGACTCCGATATCACCGCGCTTAACGACCGTGCGCTCAGCCGACTGCGCCGTACGGACGTCGGCTTCGTGTTCCAGAGCTTCAATCTCGTCCCGTTCCTCACCGCGCGGGACAACATCACCCTGCCGCTGCGGCTGGACGGCAAGAAACCCGACCAGCACTGGTTCGACACCGTTGTCGAGACGGTACGGCTCGGCGAGCGGCTGGACCACCTGCCGGCGGAGTTGTCAGGTGGTCAACAGCAACGGGTGGCTGTCGCCCGCGCCTTGCTTACCCGGCCGGCCGTGGTGTTCGCGGACGAGCCGACCGGAAACCTCGACTCCAATGCCAGTGCCGAGGTGCTCTCGTTCCTGCGGCGCTCGGTACGCGAACACGACCAGACGATTGTCATGGTGACGCACGACCCGCACGCGGCTGTCTACGCCAACCGGGTGCTGTTCCTGTCCGACGGGCGCATCGTCGACGAACTTCTGGACCCCACCGTTCCCGCCGTACTCGACGCGATGCGTTGGATTGGAGGCTGACGATGTTCTACTCGACCTGGCAACGAATCCGGCGGCAAAAGGGCCGCCTGATGCTCAGCATCATCGCGGTGGCGATCGGAGTCACCTTCCTGACCGGTTCGCTCGTACTCTCGGACTCGACCCGCGCCGCGCTGCACGACAGCTACCGGCAGGTCTATGCCGGTGTGGATGTCATGGTCCGCGGGCCGGACACCTTCGGGGATGGGCCGTTCACGCACGGTGATGCACCGCTGACCGACCAGATCCTCGACCGGGTGCGGGGTGTGCCCGGAGTGGCTGGTGCGGACGGGCGTCACCGCAGCGTCGCCCAGATTCTTTCGCCGGACGGGACGGGAGACGGCGTGGGCGCCGTCGCGATGGCGGTTCCCGCCGATCCGTCGAGTGCGGCGATCGAAGTGCGGACGGGACGGTTGCCTCGCGAGAACGGCGAGTTCGCTGTTGACGCCGCGGTGGCCGCCGAGCGGAGCATCGAGGTCGGCGACCGGTTCGAATTGCTGCTTCCAGATGGCCGTGCGTCCGGATCGGTGGTTGGCACGGTCGGCTTCGGCCGGCTGGACGGTCTTGCCGGCGGCGCTCGAGTCCTGCTCGACGGCGAGACAGCCGCCGAGATGTTCGGCGCGGACGGGTATGCCGAGATCGCAGTGCGCGCCGCTGTCGAACCACAGGTGCTGGCCGACCGGCTCTCGGACGCGCTTGGCACCGAGGCGACAGTCCTTACCGCTACGGAAGCGGCGAGCAGGGACGCGGCCGCCGCCAGCCGGCAGACCGCAGTCTTCGGCTGGGTCATCCTTGCCGTCGCGGCGGTAGCGCTGGTGGTCGGCGGTTTCCTGGTGGCCAACACCTTCGGCATGCTGGTCGCTCAGCGGACCCGTGAGCTCGGCATGCTGCGGGCCATCGGTGCCAGCCGCCGGCAAGTCTCAGCGTCGATCCGAATCGAAGCCGTTATTGCCGGCGCCGCCGGTTCGGTGCTCGGTCTGCTACTCGGCGTCGGGGCCGGTCCGTTGCTGGTCGGAACCGCCGGCGGGTTGCTGCCCGGTTTGCCGCCGGCGTCGGTGACGTTGACGCCGCTGGCGTTGCTGGCCGGCCCGGTCGTCGGCATCGGGATGGCACTACTAGCCAGCCGGGGCGCGGCCCGGCGCTCGTTGGCGGTCACGCCGATGGAGGCGATGCGACCCGCCACGGCGTCCGGAACGGGCCTCTCACGTCGGCGCGTCATCGTGGGGCTGCTGGCGTTGCTGGCCGGCCTTGGCGCCGTGGCGTTCGGAGTCCAGGTAGCGTCCGCCATGGTGCTGGGAGCCGGTGCGGTGGGGCTCATCGTGGGCGTTGGCTTGCTGTTCCCGGTCATCGCCGGTCCGGTCCTCGGCGCGATTAGCCGGCCGCTGGCTCGCGCTGGTGTTACCGGCGGGCTGGCCAGAGGACAAGCGATGGCTACTCCGCGGCGTACCGGTGCCACCGCAGCGGCGCTGGCGATCGGGCTGGCATTGATCAGCTTCCTGCTCACGTTCAGCGCGACCCTCGGCGCGACGTCGCCCGAACTGATCAACGCTCGCCAGCACGCGGAGTTCACGGTCCGTTCCACCGCTCCCGAAGGCCTGCACGACTTCCTGGCCGAGGCAGCCGAGCGGATGGACCGGCTGCCCGAAGTGGCGGTGGCTCGGACGGTGACGTACGGCGAGGTGCGGGTGACCGACCCAGCCAGCGACGAATCCAGGCCGCGAGCAGTCACTGCGTTCGTCGTCGATCCGGCCGCTGTCGCCGATCTGTTCGACGTTCGGACGACGGCAGGTCAAGTAGCCGCGATAGGTGCCGGGGACGTCGGCGTCCGCGAGGACGTCGCCGCTGCCAACGGCTGGCAGGTCGGTGACCGGCTGACGCTCGAGTTCCCCGACGGCGAGACTACCGATGTGCGGGTCGAGGCTCTGTTCGACGGAGCGGTGACGACTGACTGGATCGTCGCGCCGCAGCTTGCCGACGGCCATATGGGCGCTTCCTACCGGGAGGCGTTCGTCCGGCTCGCCGACGGCGCTGAGCAGGAAGCGGTCCGGGCGGCGCTGTCCGAGGCCGTTGAGCCGTACCCCGCAGCGACCCTGCTCAGCCGGGACGAACAAGCCGCTGAGGTGACCGACGCGAACCAAGGCACGCTCGGCATCCTTACGGCGTTGTTCTCGCTGTCGCTCGCCGTGGCCATCCTCGGGGTCGTGAACACCCTGACCCTGGCGGTGGCTCAGCGAACCCGCGAGCTTGCACTCGTTCGCGCGGTCGGTGCCACCCGGGGACAGGTGCGCGCAATGGTCCGTTGGGAAGCCGCGCTGACCAGCGGTATCGGTGCGGTCATGGGCGTCACGCTCGGCCTCGCCCTGGCATGGATCGCGACCAACGCATTGCCGGCGACGGCGGATGCGTTCACCGTGCCGGGCTGGCATGTTCTCGTCGCGGTGCTCGCGACCGGAGCGCTCGGCGTGCTTGCGTCGATGCTCCCGGCAATTCGCGCCGCCCGGGTCGACGTTCTCGCCGCGACTAGATCGGACTGAGCGAGCCGTCCGGGACCCGGACGGATGTTGATCCCTGCGGCCCGGGCGGGCCTTCGGGCCGGCGCCCGGGCCGCGGTGGTCTGTGTGGCTAGTGCTTGACGCGGTACCGATGGTGCGTAACCCATGGCGATTGCACGGCGTCCAGCTGCTCGAGTTCGACAGTGTCGCTGAACCCGTCGAACAGTCGCTTGCCGCCGCCGAGGATCAGTGGCGCGATGGTCACGGTCAACTCGTCGAGCCGCCCGGCGGCCAGCACCTGCCGGATGATGTTGCCGCCCATGAGGCTGACGTCCTTGCCGGCCGCGGCGTCCGCGGCCTGGGCCAGCGCGTCGTCCAGGCTGCCCACGAATGTGAACCCGGCGTCCGGGGGCTCCTCGTCCAGGCGGTGCGTGACGACGAAGATCGGCACGCCGAAGGGGTTCTGGCCGCCCCACCGGTCCGCTCCTTCGAAGGTCCACCGGCCTATGACAACGGCCCCGACGCTGGTCATGGCGGCGTCCAGCAGTCCCTGGTCGATGGGGTCCGGCTCGCCGCTCGGCGCTTCGTCGTACGTCCACGGGCCGCCGAACACCCAGTAGTGCAGGCGTTCCCCGCCGTCGCCGAGGCCGCGGCCGGGCCCGTCGTCGGGGCCGGTGTAGTAGCCGTCGAGCGAGACGGTCATCATCGCGACGATCCTGGTCATGTGAGTTCCTCTCGCGCGAAGTGCTCGTGTTCGAAGCTGTCAGTAGTACTGACAAGGCGAGGCCGGCGTATTCATCGGTGCGGCTTGTCGGAGCCGGTGCCTAGCATGGAGCGCGTGGCTGACTCGATCACCAGGGAGCAGGTGCTCCAGTTCCGGGTGCGAGCCCAGCAACTGGACCGTGAGCGACTCCAGGCCGGTGAGGCCGCAGTGCTTGACTTCGGCGTCCAAGACACCGGGCCTGACGGCGGTCCGTGGGCGCTGGCCATCCGTGGCGTCGACGTGTCGGGTGTGCCGGGCGACGATCTCGCGACTGTGTGGACGCTACGGGGTGCCCCGCACATCTACCGGCGCGCCGACCTGCCGGCAGCCGCCGCGGCCACGTGGCCGTTCTCCGACGCCGGCAAGCGAATCTTCGATGCGGCCAAACCTCTGAAGGCGGTCGGCATCGGCAACCTCGAAGCACTCGACGCCGTGGCGGCTGCGATGCGGTCGATCGTCACCGAGCCGATGGTGAAAGGCGAAGTGTCCACGAGGCTCACTCCACTGATGGACGAGCCGTACCGGCGGTTCTGAGGGTCGTGCAACGCCGTCCATCTCTACGAGCAGACGTTCCGGCTGGCCGCGTTTCGGGCCGGGCTTGAGTTGCAGGCCGGCACGTCACCGCCGGTCCTGCAGCCGATCCCCGGGTTCCCGGGTCCGGCTGGCACCGTCCCGGAAGACTTCGATGTCATCCGCGCGTACCTTCGTCTGCTCGGCCCGGCTACTCCCAAGCATGTGGCCGATTTCCTCGATGCGCCGGTGCGCGAGGTCAAGGCCCGCTGGCCCTCCGACGCGGTCGAGGTTTCGGTCGAGGGTGAGTTCCGTTGGGTGTTGGGTTCAAATGTCGAGGCGCTGGCCGGCGGTCCGGTCGAGGTCGTCCGTTTGCTCGGGCCGTTCGACCTGTTCATGCACGCCAAGGACCGGTCGTTGCTGGTCGGCGAGCCAGCCTCGGCCAAGGCGTTGTGGCCGGTGTTGGGTAGGCCAGGAGGAGTACTTGTCGACGGCGACATTGCCGGGATGTGGCGGCCGCGTAGGGCTGGCGCCAAGCTCGCCTTGCAGGTCGAGCTCTGGAGCCACGACTCGCCGTCAGTTCGGCAAGCCATCTCCGAACAGACCGAGCGCCTGGCGGCGTTCGCCTGGGCGCGGTTGCCTTCGGCTAGCCGATCCGGGTCAGCTCTTTACCCAGCGCCGAGCTTTGGCGAAGTCCGGCGGTTCGTTGGGGCGGTCTCCAAGCCGCCACAGCTGGACGTTGCCGGATGTGCTGCCGATGACGGCGACCGATCCGAGGGTCTCGTCGGCGCTGTCCCGTTGTGCCGTGTAGAACACCCCGCGGAGGTGGTCTTCCTCCGGGCGGTGTATCCCACCGGACTTGGCCAAGTTCAACTTAACCTCGCGGAGGATGTGCTGGTTGAGCGTGTGCGGGAAGCCGTGCCCACTGCTGGCCGCACACGAGACGATCATGAAGACCGGGTTCACCCGTTCGACGAGTTCGTAGCTCACGCCTTTCTTGGAGCCGTGGTGGGCGACCTTGAGAACGTCGGCGCGCAGCGGGTCACGGTCGTTGGTTGCGGCTCCGATGGCCTTGGCGATCTCGGACTCTGACTTGACCAGCTGCGGAAAATCGCTGATTGCCTGTGACCACGACTCGGTCTGCGAGTCGGCGCCAAGAACGAGGCTGAACTGGTGCCGCTCGTCAACCCCCTCGAGCAGTTGCCACGACTGGCCGGGCACGAACTTGGCGCGCCCGGCCGGAGTCGCCACCCGCATCGAGATCGACGCGTTGTTGATGTCGACGCCGTACGTGTCGTACCGGTTTCGCAGTCCCACCGATGGCGTCAGAACCGTGACTTCGGTGTTGCCGATGAATCTGCGCATGCCTGAGGTCGGCTGTACGTACACGACGCCGGTCTGGCGGGCGAGCCGCTCCATGATCTTGAAATAGGTGCCGGTCGGGTGAAAGTAGCCGGGATCCCAGAACTCCCCGATCTTGCCGTCGTAGGCGTCGAGGAGATCGGGCAGGCCGGCGATGTGGTCCCCGTGTGGATGGGTGGCAACGACGACGTCGATAGTGTCGATCGGGGGGACGCGACCGTCGGACGCCTGCGACAACACGTCCAGGAACCGCCGGAGTTTGGTAGGCGAGGCGGGGTTGGGGGCACCGGCATCCACGACCACCACCGGTCGGCGCAGCACCGGGCGTCCCTGCGCATCAACCGCACCGGTGGGCACGGCAGGCAAGATCAGCACCTGGGCGTCGGCGTCCCCGACGTTCAGGCAGAAGTAGAGGAGATGCTCGGGGGTGACGGCCGACCAGAAGTCGGCCGACGCGAACCGCGACTTGGGTACCGGTGGGACGGCCATCTCATACCGCCGGGTGTGCGCTGCTGAGTTGCACGATGGATTCCGGATCGGGCTCCTGCTCCCGGGCCAGCCGTTCGAGTTCCTCGGCCTGGTCGGCCGGCAGCGGCTGGGTGGCCATCGCATCGAGTGCTGCGCGGGCCTCGGCCCGCTTGTCGCGGGTATGGTCCGCGAGGTCGGTCCAGGTGGACAGGTCGGCGACGTTCGTCGTGCTGACTTCGAACACGTCGCCGATGCGCAGCGGTCTCGACGCCGCCTCTTCGTCGTCGTGGACCCGGCGGTGCTCTGTGACGACGCGGTAGACGTCCTCGGCGTCGCGGATGAACCGGCGCGTTAGGCCGAGATCGAAGTCAAGGTAGCCGGTGGTCGGGTTGACCGCCGGCCACGGCCACGCTTCGAGCGTGACTCTGCCCTCGAGGATGTCGTCGATCACCACGTACCACGGCCCGGCGGGTCCCTCCCGAGACCGGCGGCGCGGCGGCTCACCCGCTGCTGCCGCGTCCCGGAGCGCTCTGCGGGGTGACTTGCCCTGGAACTCCCCGACGACCTGCGCGATGTCGACCCGTTGCGGCGGCACTGTCGCTTCCATCAGATCCCCCCGTAAAAGATCGTGCCACCAGTATGCACCCGCTTCAGCTGCCAAAATCGCTGTTCAGGTGCGTAGGGTCGCCGGCTGTCCGGCTATCGCGTGCTGGATCGCGCCCGAGCCTTGACGATGGTTCTGATGGTGAGCAGCGCGATGGCCGCGACGACCTGGCTGCCTAGGATGATCCGGTTGACGTCGACAGCGGGCCGCCAGCTCACCTGATCGCCACGGACCAGATAGACGCCGACCGGCCGGGCGACCACGCCGAATCCGCTGCCCGCGCCCTTCTCCCGTTCCGGGGGCCGCTCACCTTCGCCGCCACCAGCGCCGCCGACGATCCGGGCTGCGGGAATCACCGTGACACCGTCGGCTTCGTAGGGCTCGCCGAATACCCGCTTCACCGTGATCGCGTCCCGCGCTTGTGTGATGACACTCTGAACGTCCATACCTCATCCTCCTTGGCAGCCGTTGTTCTGATCCTGCTCCGGTGCCGGCTGGTTATCGAGCGCGGGGGCGCAAGCATCTGTGGAGGACGATGACGGCGGCGAAGGTGAGCAGCGAGAGCTACGGCGGGCCCGGGGCATGAGACCCCCGTGATCAGCCCGCCTGCCGGCCGCTGGGCCGGACGTTGTGGTTGAGGTGGAAGACGTTGTCCGGGTCCCAGACGTCCTTGAGAGCGGTGAGCCTGGCGAGCTTGTCCGGTGGGTACGCACGCCGTACGCCGGCTTGCCCCTCGTCGGTGAGCACGTTGACGTAGGCCCCGCGTGCGAACGGGTCGAGCGAGGCGGCGTACTGCCGAGCCGCTGCGATCCTGGCTTCGTCCTCTCCGGGTTCTGACCAGCGGGCGGCGGCGACGAACTCGAACAGCGTGTCGCGGTGGCTGAACGCGGTGTCCGCGTCCGGCACGTCGGCGATCGCGCCACCGTACGCCTGGAGACTTGCCGCGGGCAGGTGATCACCTCGGCCGTCTGCCGTACCGCGGAGGAGGAATGCCTCGATCGCGTCTGCTGGCAACGAGGAGAAGTAGTGGCCCTTCCAGTACCTGCGCAAGGCATGTCCTTCGACACTGTCGTCCATCCGCTGAAGTTCGACGTACGACCGTTCCGCGACGCGCTCGTCGACCGGTCGGCTGAGGGCGCGCAGCGGCGGCAGTAGCCGCCGGCCTTCTGCGGGGTCGCCGACCCACACGAATCCAACGCTGGCCAGCGGCCGGCCGTTCAGGTCGCCGACCCACGCGGTGAATGTCGCCTCGCGCGGCGCAGCGGCGCTGAGCTCACGCCAGCCCTGGAACACCGCGGCCGCGTCGTCCAGATCGAACCAGAGATCTGCGGCGAGCGTCCGGCCGTCAATCGGATGGAGTTGGAACTCGAACTCGGTGACTACGCCAAAGTTGCCGCCTCCGCCGCGCAACCCCCAGAACAGGTCGGGGTTCTCGGTCGCACTCGCTCGGAGAGTGAGTCCGTCGGCGGTCACGATCTCGAAGGACACCACGTTGTCGCAGGACAGCCCGTATTGCCGGGCGAGCCAGCCCATCCCGCCGCCGAGCGTGAGCCCGCCGACGCCGGTGTGCGACACGTTGCCAGCCGTCGTGGCCAAGCCGTGCGGCACGCTTGCCTGGTCCAGAACTCCGAGCAACGCACCGCCCTGTACCCCCGCTCGACGTCGCTGCGGGTCGACCCGTACCTGGTCCATCGGGGTGAGATCGATCATCACACCGTTCTCCGGTACCGAGAGCCCCAGGACGCTGTGGCCGCCGCATCGCACGCCGATCTCGAGGTCGTTGTCCCTGGCGAAGCGGACTGCCGTCGCCACGTCGGCGACGCTCGCACATCTGATGATGACCCGGGGTCGCCGGTCGACCATAGCGTTCCAGACGGCGCGGGCACTGTCGTACCCCTTGTCGCCTGGGGCGAGTACATGTCCCTCGATCTTGCCCTGCAGCGAATTCGCCAGGGCATTACGCAGGCTCGTCATCGCTGGCTCTCCACGTCTGCTTGCCGAGCCAGGTGTACGGCCCGCAGGACGGCGTGGAGGTCAGGATCTTCGGGAACGCTTCCCGACTGGGTGCTGGGAATCGTCTGAATTGTGGTGGTCATTGCCGGCTCCTCGTGGGGCGGATCGCGTAGCATGACCCTGGCATTGAATCGGTACTTCAGTAAGGTCCAGTTCTGTGACCGAATCCAGGACCAGTTCGGGGCGCCAGGGCGAGCTGCTCGTCCAACTACGTCGCGATCTTGCGGTCCCGCTCCATCAGCAGATCGAAAGCGAGATCCGGCGCGGCATCCGAGATGGCCGGCTTCGAGACGGCACCAGGATGCCGTCGACCCGTGCCCTTGCCGCTGATCTCGGCCTCTCACGCGGCGTCGTCGTGGAGGCCTACCAACAGCTTGTTGCGGAGGGATACCTGGTCAGCCGGCCAGGCGGGTATACCGAGGTCGCGACGACGGTCGCGGCGCCGCCGCACCCCGCCTCCGCGTTGCCGGTTGGCGGGCCGACGATCGACTTCCGTTACGGTCGTCCGGACGTGTCGCAGTTCCCGCGGGCGGCCTGGCTGCGTTCGCTGCGGCGAGTGCTGAACGGCGCGCCCCACGACCGGCTGAACTATCTCGATGGCCACGGTGCGCCTGAGCTGTGCCGAGCGCTGGCCGACTATGTCAACAGGGTGCGGGGCACGGCGGCCCAGCCGGCGAACGTGATCATCTGCAACGGCTTCGCACAGGGATTCACACTCGTCACCCGAGTTCTGTTGGCGAATGGCCGCCGCAGGCTCGCGGTTGAGGATCCCTCAGATGACAACGTGCGCAGCATCGCGGTGGCGGCCGGCCTCGACGTGGTCGGCATCCCAGTCGACGAGGAGGGCATCCGCATCGACGAGCTCGAGCGCTCCGGCGCCGACGCCGTACTCGTCACCGCCGCTCACCAGTTCCCGACCGGCGCTGTGCTTTCCCCGCGGGCCCGGACCGCGCTCGTCGACTGGGCGACCCGCCACAACGGGCTCGTGATCGAGGACGACTACGACGCGGAGTATCGGTACGACCGGGCCCCGGTGGGCGCGATACAGGGACTCGCTCCGGACCACGTCGTCTACGCGGGTTCGGCCAGCAAGACGCTCGCGCCTGGCCTTCGACTTGGCTGGCTGGTGGTACCGCGTGGTCTCGTCGACTACTTTGCTGCCGCCAAGCTCGCCGCGGACCTCGGATCTGCGGTCCTCGACCAGTTGGCGTTCGCTGACTTCCTCGCTCATGGCGAATTCGACCGGCACCTGCGTCGAATGCGCGCGATCTACCGTCGCCGCCGTGACACGCTCCTCGGCGCGCTGCACGAGATGTTGCCCGACTTCCGGCCGGTCGGTATCGCTGCCGGCTTGCACGTGCTCACCTGGCTACCCGACGACATCGACGAGACGGCGGTCGTAGACGTTGCTGGTCGGCACGGGATCGGCGTCTACGGACTCTCGCCCTACCGCATGCACGGCGACGGGGCGGGTGGTCTGTTGTTCGGCTATGCCGGTCTCAGCGAACGCAAGATCGCCGAGGGTATTGCGCTTCTCGCCGATGTCGTCACCTCCATCCGCACAGCGGAGGCCGGCTGATGCCGCCCCCACGCCTGTTACCGCTGGCCTGGCACGGTGAGCCCGGACTGGACGGCAAAGACGACAAGCTGTGCCCGATCACGGGCGTGCAGCTTGACCATGGCCCGGCTGACGTGTGTCCGGACCGTCGCAGGACTGACGACCAGCTGTTCGGCGATCTCGTCGTTCGACCGGCCGGTCGCGACCCAGGCGACGATTTCGCGTTCGCGTTCGGTCAGCCGTCCGATCTCGGGGTGGACGGTGTTCGCGGGCGCTGCGCGTGCGCTGAACTGCTCGATCACCCGCCGGGTCACAGTAGGCGAGAGTAGTGAACCGCCGTCCGACACCACCCGGATCGCGTGCAACAACTCGACAGGGTCGGCATCCTTGAGAATGAACCCGCTGGCGCCGGCGCGCAGGGCCTCGAAGACGTACTCGTCGATCTCGAACGTGGTGAGGATGATCACTTTGACGGCCGCGAGCGCCGGATCGGCGCTGATCTCGCGCAGCGCGGCCAGGCCGTCCAGCGCCGGCATGCGGACGTCCATCAGCACGACGTCCGGCCGCAGCCGGCGCACCAGATCCAGCCCGGCTTGCCCGTCGGCCGCCTCGCCGACCAGTTCGGTGTCGGCTTCGGACTCCAGCAGCGTGCGCAGGCCCATCCGGACGAGCGCCTGATCGTCGACCACCACGACTTTGATCACGCGTCTGATCCTGGCACGTTGCCGTCGGCGGGCAGCCGGGCGTGCACGGCGAACCCGCCATCCGGCTGCGGCCCGGCCTCGAGCGTCCCGCCAAGAGCCTCGGCGCGAGCCCGCATGCCGGCGATACCGGTGCCGGAGCCGCCGGGCCGGGGAGTGGGGGCGACCGTCCCGTTGTCCACCACGTCGAGCACCACGGCGCCGTCCCGGCGCTGGATTGTCACGCTGGCGCGGCTGGCCTGGGCGTGGCGGAGCACGTTGGTCAGCGACTCCTGGACGATCCGGTAGGCGGCCACGTCGACGTCCGGCGGCAGGTCACCGTTCCGGAGGGTCGGGTCGATGTCGGTTCGGATGTCCAGGCCACCAGCTCGGATGCGGTCGAGCAGCACGTCGACTTCGGCGAGCCCGACCACCGGCCGGCGCGGGGAGTCATCGGCTGCCGGCTCGCGCATCTGCTGCAGTTGGGCCCGCAAGCCGTCGAGTGAGCGGCGGCTGGTGTCGCGGATCGCCTCGAGCGCGTCGCGGACCTTCGCCGGTTCGCGGTCCAGAACATGCAGCGCGACGCCCGCCTGCATGGCGATGACCGCCAGGCCATGGCCGACCGAGTCGTGCAGCTCCTGGGCCATACGCAGCCGCTCCTCGGACACCGCTCGGCGAGCCATTGCGGCGCGCACGCCGGCCTCGGATTCGCGGCGTACGCGGGCTGCGATTCCGATGGCGAGCGGCGCCCCGAATGCGGCGAGGGAGACCAATGCCCACACCGCGATCTGGCGCCACAGGTCGTGCTCGGACTCGCCGATCGTTCGCACGATGACGACGGCGAACATCAGCAGGTAATAAGCGCCGATCCACCGCACCGCGGCCCGCATCGGCAGCCGCGATCCCAGCGTGTACGCGATGGCCGGAATCGTGAACAGGATCGGCCCGAACGCGTAGCCCGCGGCGAAATAGGCGAGCAGCGCTGTGCCGCTTGCGATCAACACGGCTATGGGGTAGCGCCGCCGCAGGAGGAAAGGCAGGCCGGCGAGGATGACGAGCAGGTACGCCCAGCCGTCCGGCGCCCTGCTCCAGTCGAGCTGGTCCTGGCTGGCCGGGTGCGTCCCGCCGATGCCCGCGACGAGCAGGATGAGCGTGAGGCCGGCGTCCTCGACCGGCCCGCGCAGCCGTCGCAGCCGTCCGGACGTCACGGGTCACCTCGCATCCGTTGCATCGTCCCGACGATATTGCGGTGGGCGGTGCGATGGCATCGGTTGGCGCGCGTATCGCACGTACGCGGATCTGCGTAGCCGTAATGCCGCTCGTCGGGGGACGCGCATGTAAGGATGCGGCGGCAACGCTGGGCGCATGTCCGAAACAATTGTGGTCACCGACGGATTGACCAAACGGTACGGCGACCAGCTCGCCGTCAACGACGTGAGCCTCACCGTCCGTCGCGGCGAGGTGTACGGCTTCCTCGGACCGAACGGAGCCGGCAAGACGACCACGCTGCGCATGCTGCTCGGCCTGGTTCGTCCCACCCGAGGTTCCGCAGCGATTCTCGGCGCGCAGCCCGGCTCGCCGGCGGCGGTGGCGCGGATCGGCGCCCTGATCGAAGGCCCGGGTTTCTACCCCTACCTGTCCGGGCGCGACAACCTCCGGGTGATGGCTCGCTACCAGGGCGTTTCTGAAACTGCCGTGGACGCCGCGCTTGAACGAGTGGAGCTCGCCGGCCGGGGTGGTGATGTGTTCCGCTCGTACTCGCTCGGCATGAAGCAGCGGCTCGGCGTGGCCTCGGCCCTGCTGGGCGACCCGGAGCTACTGGTGCTCGACGAGCCGACCAACGGGCTCGATCCCGCCGGGATGGCCGACATGCGGCGTCTCATCGTCGAACTGGCCGGCCAGGGTCAGACGGTGCTGCTGTCCAGCCACCTGCTGGCTGAGGTCCAGGAGATCTGCGATCGGGTGGGCGTCATCGCACGTGGCCGACTGATCACAGAGAGCACCGTGGTGGAACTGCGCGGCGCGAGCGCCGTTTACGTACGCGCCGAGCCGGTCGATCGGGCCCTTGCGGTCGCGATGCGGGTAGCGGGGGAGGACGCCGTACAGCTGCACGACGGTGGCGTCCGGTTGGATCTGGCTGCCGGCCGGGTGCCCGAGCTGGCTCGTGGACTGGTGACGGCCGGGGTCGACATTCATGAGATCCGGCCGTCGGAGCGGTCGCTCGAGGACGTGTTCTTCGAGATGACAGCGGCCTCGCGGCTGGGCAGTGAGGAGGAGCGATGAATATGACGAGAGCGGGAGAGCCGATGTCGAGGACGGCCGGGCCGACGGGTGTGCGTGCCGTGGCGGCGAGCACCCGAGCCGAGTTGCTCCGGCTGCGCAAGTGGCCTGCGATGTGGGTGCTGGCGGGCGTGTGGCTGGCGCTGAACCTAATGTTCGCCTACGTGTTCAACTACATCGCCTACGCGACTGGCTCGGGAAACTTCGGGACCGGCGAGGCGACTGACGGCCTGCTGACCGACGTGCTGCCGGACGCCATTCCACGCATCTACACCGGCGGACTGCCGATGTTCGGTGGTGCGATCATGATGATCCTGGGCGCACTCGCCGCCGGTAGCGGCTTTGGCTGGGGGACCTGGAAGACGGCCTTCACCCAGGGACCTCGCCGACTGACCGCTTTCGGCGGGACGCTGGTGGCGCTGGGCGTAGTTGTCGTGACGATCCTCGTTGCGCAACTGGCGCTCAACTTCGGCGCGTCGATTCTGATCGGCACCGTGGAATCACAGCTGCTGGTCTGGCCGGACGTTGGTGAACTGGCCCAGTCCGTCGGTGGTGGCCTGCTGATCAGTGCCATGTGGGCGGCCGCGGGAGTACTGATCGGTGTGCTCACCCGCAGCCCGGCGATGGCCGTCGGACTTGGGCTGGTGTGGTCGCTCGTCGTCGAGAACCTGCTGCGCGGCGTGGCGAACCTGATCAGTGAACTGGAGTACGTGACCAACGTGCTGCCCGGCACGGCGGCAGGTTCGATGGCGGGAGCGCTAGGGGCTACGGCCGAGGGTGACGGCGACGGCGCGCCGGGAGTGCTGACGGTGTTGAGCGGCGCTTCCTCGGCGGCGTTGTTGGTTGCGTATCTGGTGCTGTTCGGCGTGGTGGCGGCGGTCTCGATGCGTCGATGCGATCTCGCCTGATCGCATGTGGTGATTTGTCGGCTCGTTTGCCATGGGCGGCGGTGGGTTTCGCACCAAGATCACATACGGGCCGGAGAAAGCATCGATTCTGCCCGGCAAATGGGACGAATCGACCACTTACTCCGGCCCGTATGTGATCTTGCTCGAAGACTCGCGACCGCCCGGTAGGCTTCGGTGATCGACTTCTCGTGAGGGGGAAGCATGTTCAAGAGTGCGCATGAGCGCGAAGCCGAGCGCCGTGAGCGGGAAGCGCAGCGGGCTCGCGAGGAGGCGGCTCGAGCGGAGCGGGAAAGGCAGGCACAAGAGGCTCGCGAGCGCGCCGCCTTTCTGGCGACCCCAGTCGGGGCTGCCACAGCAGCCAAGGAGGAAGGGCAGACCTTCTTCGAGGTCCAGCTCGAAGTCGGCGGCCACGTTGGAAGTGCGGGGTTCGGCAGCATCGAAGGTCGCAGGACCACGTCAAGCTCTGCTGAAACGCTCGCTGAGATCGAAAAGCTCGGCTGGCGCCTTGAACACGCCAGCTACTTCTTCATGATCACGGGCGAGACCAGCACGGCCCGTGTTTTCCTGAGTGGGGAGGCGACTGCCGTGAGTGGGGTCACAGTCGGCGTGTACCTGTTCCGCAACCGCTCGGCCAACCCGGAACCAACCGTTCGACCGTAGCCGGCGGGGACCGTCAACCGCCGACGCCGCGGCGCACACTAATGCCGCGGTGGGATGTTGGGTTCTGGTCGGCTTTGGGCCCGGCGGCTTCCCGGCATATGCGAGGCTGCGGTTCTTGCCCGATCCTGTCTTCGAAGGGCAAGCCGAGACCGACGTCGATATCGACGACGACGCTCCGACCGAGACCGCGCGGCTGCGCGCCGCTCTCGAGACGCTGGCCCGCCATACGAGCACGCCTGATGACTGCTACTTCTGTCTCTGGGAGGGCTGGGGTTCGGACATCTGGGGTGGCGACGGCGGGAGAGTCCTCGATTGGCAGACAGGCACCGTCCAACGCGAGCCGCAGATACCGCCGGCATTCCCGCCCGCGGTGCTGCACGGACCGAAAGTCGTCGTACCCGAACCGCGCGTATTTCCTGTTCCGAGGATCCGCGTCCGACTTCGGCAATTGGGGGGCAGCTGAGGAGTGGCCGGGTCGGCCCCGACTGCACATGCCCGATCCCGCGTTCATCTGGCCGGCCGACCACGCCTGGTGCGTCGCAAACGACGTCGACCCTCACTGGGCAGGGATCGGAGCCGGTGTCTCGGCCATCGATGAGCTTATGGCCGATCCACGTCTGGACGTCGTCCGCACCGATCCACACGACGAGCAGCCGTTCTACCGGTAGACGAACCTAAGTCGAAGCGAGCTTTGCCGCCGTACGAGCGACGGACCGGCCCTCGTCGCCGAAGGCCGGTCCGATGCTGCCTGGTCAGCTAGCCGACCACTAGTCCATGGTCTGCGGGTTCAGGTGATCCATCACGTGCGGCTTGCCCGGCTTCTGGACGATGGTGCGGTACACCACCATCCCCTCCGCCAGGCCGTTGTTGGTCACACCGTCCGACGCGTAGACGGGGATGCCAGGCCCGTTCTTGTACAGCGGCCCGGTGTACGGGTACGCGGACCAGGTGCCCGAGTTCCGCGCCGGGTCGTAGAAGGCGATCTCCCGAGGCTTGCTGGCGTTCGAGAAATCGATGACGTTGACTCCACCGGTGTACCAGGCGTTCACAAGGAGGTCGTCGTTGATGCCAGGGATGGCCATCCCCATGTGGGCCGAGCAGTACTCGCCGGGCGACGGGTCAGGCCGCAGATCGCCGACGTGGAACTCGCTCAGGAAGTTCCCCTCCATGTCGGTAAAGAACATACTTCCGGTCTTGTGGGTCCCGCCTGCCGGGTTCCACGGTCGCGGCTGATAGGTCGTCATGGGCGGGCAGCCGGATCCGAAGGACTCGTCGACCCAGTTCACGACCTCGGCCTCATTGTCGAACATCACCGAGTGGAAGAAGTCGACCGCTCCGGGGATCTGCCCCGTGCCACCCGAGGTGACCTTGTCGTCACCGATGGTGATCGGATTCAGGGTGTCGGGAATCCCGTCCTCGTCGATCTCCCACACTTGGCCCTGCTCCGCGCAGGCGGCGCCGGCGAGGCGGTGCTCGACGTGGACGACGATGTCGTGGCAGGCGATCGCGGCGGGCTCGAGCACCCCTGGCGCGACGAGGTTTCGCTCGGTCCAGTCGATCATGCCGTCGGGGTCACCGGGGTAGCTGATCGCCGGCTGTACGTCGAGCTCATGGGCCGCCGCCGGGTTCGCGAACGGCACGTCGACAATCTGGATCACACCGTGGAGTGAGCTGTCCGGGCTCCCTGGGTCCTCGTCGTACGGGTTGGCCAAGTTCTGGTACGGCGGGATACCGCTTGCCGGCGCGATGGACCCGCACGTGGGCCCTGGCCGCAGTGGATACGAGGAGACGTAGACCAGCAGGCCGCTCCCGTCGTCCTTGGGCCACCCAGTAATCGTGTGAGCGCCGCAGTCGGTGTAGACCGCCTTCACCTGCTGGATATCCGTGAATGGGTTGGCCGGGTCGTCGCTCATAGTGAAAACTCGCACGCCCTCCCAGCCGGTCGGGTCGTTGTGCGCCGACCGAGGGGCTCCACACTCCGGCGCAGCCATGGTGCGGTCCACCGCCAGCAACAGTAAGTCGGCGACGCCGTTGCCGTTGCGGTCCCAGACGATCGGGTCTGCTTGGAGGCCATCACACGCAAAGTCCCTCACCAACTGCGGGCTGGCCGGGTCCGAGATGTCGAAGATCCGGAAGCCGCCGCGGGGCGCGGTGCCGACCGGGAACCCCGCATCTCCGGTGTAATAGCCGACGAATGCATGATTCCCCCAGAACGCCAAGTCTGAATTCGTCGCCTGATTGGGGGACGTGAACTCCTCGAACATTCGCTTGTTCTGGTCGGGGACATGGCCGGCCCCCGCGGGCCAAGCCAATGTCAGCGATCCGAGGACCAGCATGCTCGAGACGACGAATCCCATTACCTTTCGCATGGTCACCTCCGTCGAGATGGAAACGCCTGGATCCTCGCCCGCATCGCCCGGGCGAGGCGACTCCTGCCAGCGCATCACCCCCTCGCAAGGTGCTGCTGCAGTTGCCCCAGGCCGAAATGCCTCGGAAGGATCGCGGATTCAAGCCTCCTGCGCGGCCGGCAACGCGGTTTGAACTCTACGACTCCTGGTCGAATTTGCAAGGGTCTGCTGACGGAATGGATGCCGTATGCACCTTTTCAATTCACAACACCACCGCTTTTGGCCGTGTCATCCGGTCAAGGATCAACGCGGACCGTTCCCGCCGGCGTGGGGCCTACCTGCAAGATCGACATCCAAAAGGAGGCCAAAGCCCGTCGACGGCGGGACCTTTGGCTGATGCATCGATCCGTGTGGCGGGACAGAGTCGGCGGCATGGCGGACTTTCTCGACCCCGGGATGACTGTTCTCACTGAGAGCGAATGCTGGGCGCTAATGGTGCGTACCGAGGTCGGTCGACTGGCACTCTGCGTCGGTAGTCGTCCGGAGATCTTCCCGGTGAACTTCGTGGCCGATAACCGGAGCGTGCTCATCCGGACCGCGGAGGGGACCAAGCTGGCTGCCGTGTCCGTCAATCCGCAGGTTGCCTTTGAGGTCGACGGGTTCGACGCACTGAGCGGTGTCGCGTGGAGTGTTGTTGTTCGTGGTTCCGCACGTGTGCTCGAGAAGCTCAACGAGATCTACGCCGCCCAGGAACTCCCACTCGTGCCGTGGGATCCTGCGCCAAAGCCGATATTCATTCGAATCGAACCGACGACGATCAGTGGGCGCCGGTTCGCCGCAGCACGAGGTCTTCGAGAGATCTGACAGTCTGATCAACAACTAGCGGGGGCGGGGATTCGTTACGCCTCCGTGGGCGGCGTGCGCGTCGCCGAATGGTGTCGTCACTCCGTCGTACCTAAGCCGTAGCATCATGCCCTGATGTGCGTGGGGCAGATTGTGGCAGTGGTTCATCCAGATTCCGGAATTCGTGGCTTCGAAGGCGACTTCCCACACTTCTCCCGGGCGGACATCGAAAGTGTCCATCCACAATGGGCTCCCGGACGAAGGCGTTCCGTTCCTAGTGAGGATCAACACAGGATGGCCGTGCAAGTGCCAGGGGTGGGTCTCGAGACTCCGATTGATCACGGTGAACCGGACAAGGTCTCCCTCGGCAACGAGTTGATCAGGGATCGACGGGTGGCCCCGGCCATTGACCGTGTGCGCATACGTCGGCCCACCGTCGACTGTGGCTACCCCACGATCCAGAACCATCGTGAAGTTCCGGTCGGCATTGCCGGCATCGAACGGCAACGTGGCCGGATTCCCGTAGTGCAGCAGGTCGAGTTCCGGCCAACCGGCGGTGTCGTCGACGGACGGTTCGGCTACGGCGCTGCCGTCCGGGCGCAATCGCAATCCGGCACCAGAGTTGTTGCCGAGCATGAGTGCCACAGGCGCATCGGGCATAACGAAGACCAGGTCGTACCGCCCGCCCGCTGGTAGGCGCAGCCGTACGTCGCTCACCTCGTCGGGTTCATTGAGATCCCGGCCGTCGACCGCTGCCACTCGAAACGGCGTCCCGGCCAGCGCAAACCAATGTGGATCGGAATCGGTATTGATCAACCGCAACCGCATCAGTGCACCGGTCGGTGCGGTGCGCTCGGTGAGTTCGTCGCTATTCCCGATAACCACAGTGCCGGCGAAGGTGTGCAGCGGCAAGACCAGATCCAGTTCAGGGACAGGGCCTTCGTCCGGCCGCAGTGCCCGGCGTGGTGTCACGACGAGCGATCCGTACAGCCCCCGCCGCACGCCGCGGTGAGACGCCTGGTGGGTGTGGTACCAGTACGTCCCGACTTGGTCGGCGCGGAACCGGTAGACGAACTCTTCGCCGGGTGCCACCGCATGTTGTGTAACGTCCGGCGCGCCGTCCTCACCGCACGGTACGTCGTAGCCGTGCCAGTGCAGGGTCACGCCGTCTTTGATGTCGCTGTTGCGCAGCGTCACCTCGATCAGATCACCCTCCGTCGCTTTGATCGCCGGACCCGGAATCTGGCCGTCGAAGGTCCATGCGTCGAGTTCCTGTCCGGACGAGAGCCGGACAGTCCCCGTTTGAGCGGTGAGGACGTACTGCGGTCTAGTTCCGCCCGGCGCGGGCGTGCGGGGACCACGCAGATCGGTCACGGACAGGGCCGCTCGCGAGTGAGGGGATGAACCGGGGCCGCCTCCGGTCGCCGCAGAGGGAGCGGGCCGGAACAACAGGCCGAACCCGGCACTTCCGGCGCCCAGCATCACCCCTCCGGCTGCCAACCTGAGGAACCGGCGACGTGAGAACCCAGCGTGAGCACCGGTCGCTTGATTCAGTTCGGCGGCGTCGGCAGGTTTCTCGGCCACTGCGCGGACCGTCAGCAGCGCGGCGGCGCCCACAAGCGAGACGGTGATCAGCGCGACGCCCCATGTCAGGGGATAGCCGACCAGCAGTGTCACCACGAGCCCGGCGAATGCAGCGTATGCGGCAGTAAGGAGCGCAACGACGCTCCCTGCCGGTACGGTCTCGCCCCCCGCTAGCCTGGCCTTGTGTAGTCGCGGGCCGGCAATCAGTACGGCTGCCAATCCGGCGGCTACGACCATCGGTAGCCCCAGCACGACCTTCTCCTGCACGAACCACCAGCCACGACTGGCTAGTACCGCCACAGTGGCGACCCGGGTCAGGGTCGCCAGCCCAGCCGCAGCGAGGAGCACAAGCGCTGGGCGGGCACGCCGGAGGGCCGCCGCGACGCCGGTCGCGAACCACGCAGCAGCGCTCAGCAGCGCAACAACGTAATCCAGAATGATCAACTGGCCCGTTGTCATGACGTCGGCGCTGCTTGAGAGTCTCCCGTTCGAGTCATCAGATTGGTTGCCGCTGACCGGGACACCTCTCGCGCCCGCCGGGCGATCGTCCCGGCCAAAGCCATGATGACCAGAGCGTTGATCGCGTGCAGGCCGAAGATGAACTGGCCGGCCGTTGTGCTTTCGCCGGTGTCTCCGAAGGCACTCGCGATCGCCCGAATTACGCCCTGGAGCAGGACCAGCCCGGCGATCAGACCGGTCATCCCGATGACTCGACCAGGCATCCGCGAAATTGCCGCGACCACAGTCATCAGCACCGCAAACAGAACGATCCCGTAACCCAACATGCGATGCGGCTGGAACGATTCCTCGTTGGGTGCGGTGGCGAACGCGCCGCTCGCGGCCAGGAAGAACTGCGCCACGACGGCAAGTGTCAGCAGGGTCGCCAATGCGGCGAAGACCTTACGCATGGGACATGCTCCTTAGAGTTCATTGACTCACGAACTGATCGTCGCGCCGCCGGTGGGCCGCTGGCCTCCGACAGCGGTTGGCGCCGGCTACGCAACTCTGCGTAGCCGGCACAGTCCTGATCGCGCTCGTCGTCGTAGGTGGTCGCGCCGTTGGGCGGAGCCGCCTTCGCGCGGGATCCCTATGATCGAGGCATGCAACGCCGCGCGGCCTCGTTTCGCTTGCCTGCTCTGGCGCAGGACGTTCTGCTCGCGCTGTTCGTCACCGTGATGCAGATTCAGGGCGTGCAGACGGCCGCCGCCTCCGGCGAGGTGACCGCACGGCCCCTCACCGACTTCGGATACCTGGGATACGTCCTGCTGATCGCCAGTGGCCTGGTTCTGGCCGTCCGCCGGCGATGGCCGGTTCTGGTATTCGTCATTGCCGCGCTCGCCAGCTTGGTGTATTTCGCCTTCGGCTTTTCCGACGGGCCCGGCTGGCTCGGGCTCTTCGTCGCCCTGTACACGCTCACCGCCTACGGCGATGGGCGCCGGTCGTTGGTCATCGCCGGGGTGGGCATCACGGTGCTGGGCACCGGTTGGCTGGTCGCGGCGGCCGACATCGAACCACGGGCCGCGATCGGTTGGGTGTTCTTCCGAATTGGGGCATCGGTCATGAGCGCCGCCCTTGGCGAGTCGGTCCGCTCTCGGCGCTTCATCGCAGCCGAAGCCCAGGAGCGTGCCGAACTCGCTGAACGGACCCGGGAGGAGGAAGCCCGGGCGCGCGTGGACGCCGAACGGCTCCGCATCGCGCGCGAGGTACATGACACCGTCGCTCACGCCATCGCCATCATCAACGTCCAGTCCGGCGTCACCGCGCACGTGCTGGACAAGCGGCCGGAACGGGCCCGTGAGACCCTGCAGGCGATAGAACGCACGAGCTCCCAGGCGCTGCACGAGATGCGCTCCATCCTCGGAGTGCTCCGTGACGCCGACGACCAGCGAGTGCCCCAACCCGGTTTGGGACGGATCGACGAGCTCACCACCAAGGCGCGCGCTGCCGGGCTCGATGTCGACGTGGAGGTGAGCCCATCAGGGCCACCAATGCCCAGCGCGGTAGGCAACGCCGCGTACCGAATCCTGCAGGAATCGATCACGAACGTGATCCGCCACGTCGGCCCCACTCGGGTGACGATCGCGCTGGACCGTGGAGTTGACGTCCTGGAGCTCCGCGTAACCGACGAGGGCCGCCGCGACATCACAGCTGCGCCGTCAAGCGGCCCATATCCACCGCGCGAGCTTGCTGCCGGCAATGGCACCGGCAGCCCGGACCAGCCCGGTCGCGGGATCCTAGGCATGCGAGAGCGTTGTCAATTGCTGGGCGGAGAGCTGGTCGCGGGACCGCTGCCGACCGGGGGGTTCGAGGTCAAGGCGCGACTACCCCTGACGCCGACCAGGGCGGCGCACGTATGAGCGATGTGACCGCGGTGCCGTCTGACAAGGCGCCAATAAAGGTGCTGCTCGCCGACGACGAGGGTCTCGTGAGATCCGGGTTCAAGGTACTGCTCGACCTCGAAGACGACATCACCGTGGTGGGGGAGGCCACGAACGGCGCCGAAGCCGTCGAGCTGGCCCGGGCCACCCGCCCGGACGTCGTGCTCATGGACATCCGCATGCCTGAGCTCGACGGGATCCAGGCCACCAGCGAGTTGGTCAAGATGCGCGGCCTGGAGCAGGTCCGAGTCCTGATCCTGACCACCTACGACACTGATGCGCACGTGTTCGAGGCGTTGCAGGCCGGCGCAAGTGGATTCCTGCTCAAGGACGCTGGGCCAGCCGAACTCCTGCACGCCATCCGCGTGCTCGCCGCCGGCGAGGCGCTGCTGTCGCCGCGAATCACCCGACGCCTCATCGCCCAGTTCGCCACGTTGCGGACAGCCAGCGGGGTCGCGGAGAAACGGCTGGCCGTGCTCACCGAACGTGAGCGCGAAGTACTTGCACTTGTCGGGCAAGGCCTCAGCAACGACGAGATCGGCGCCAAGCTGTTCCTCAGCCCGGCCACCGCCCGTACCCATGTCAGTCACGCGATGGTGAAGCTCGGCGCACGCGACCGTGCGCAACTCGTCGTCATCGCCTATCAGACAGGGCTGGTCACCCCTTAGTTGGCCGTGAAGACCCACCCGGGGGAAGTGCTCTCGGGAGGGCTTCTTTGCGGATCAGCCTCGGCTAATCGTCGCCGGCTCCAGGGCCGCAGATCGCGCGCTCCCAGGTAGAGCTTGCTGCGGTACGCCCCGTGGTACGTCTGTCCATCGACGACTTCCACAACCCAGCCACCACCCGTCGACGTCGTGGAGAAGCACCGCCCGCGTATCGGTCCAGCTGAGCTCGAACCGCCCGGTCAGCCACGTGGATCGGTCATCTCACGTTCCTGGGCTGGTTGCCCGGTGAAGGACCATTCCGGAGGTAAGCGCGGGCGCGAGCGAGGCTTCAGCCTTGTGGGGCATCCCTGGCTGCTGCTTGACGAGCCGACCAGCGGGCCCGTGCCCGTGCTGGCCAGTGCCGAGCGGACCCGAAGGCGGCGTCGCGCAAGCGTTAGCGCTGACGGGCCTCCCTAGCATGGCGCCGCTCCTGGACAAATAGCTCCCAGGCGTGCCGGCCGTCCATCGTGAGCCTCTGGGCGGCGTGTCGGGCCTCCATCCACGCCAACTGAGACGCGTGCCTGGCCTCCATCCAGGCGTGCTGCAGCGCGTGTCGCGTGCTCAACGCGGCCTTGCGCGAGGGCGGTGCGTCCGTCGCGTTCTGGTGATCAGCGATGTGCTGGTCGGCCAGCTTGGCATGCTCAGTGCCGTGCTGGGCGTAAAGGGCCTCGTGCGCCTCCAGGTGCTGGCGGGATACCCGCTCGTGGTCCTCAACGTGCCGGTGCTCCACCTCTGCGTGGTCCGCCACGTGCCGGCTGCCGGCGTCGACGCGGGGTGTCGTATCCTCCTGCGCCATGATCATCACCTCGTTCTCGTGGTCCTCACGACGCTACTCTTCGTACGGCGAGAGAGGGAGTGGGGCGGTCTGCCCAATCTGCTGTGGTCGGCTGTCGTGGCTAAATGGCGCAGGCCCATCGCGCGGCTGGGCAGCCAGGCGGTAACCCGCGCCCCGACGCTGACGCGTAGAGCGGTACGGATGGTGTCGACATCGCGTACCGGACGTCGACAGGTGGCCGTGGTCAGCAATGGACGGCCGCGTACGCTGTTACGCGCTAGACGGGGTCGATTCGGTGCTGCTTACACCACCTCGAATGGCCGCATCATGTCATCGTCTTCATGCTCGAGGAGGTGGCAGTGCAGCACGTACTTCTGCGTGCCGGTGACATCCGGCGGCAGCTCGTACCGCGCCCGGATCCGTGTCACCTCGCGGGGGTTGGCAAACGCGTTGTCCTTGAAACCGATGTCGTTGGTCTGGAGTGGAAGCGGCCCGCCGGTGTAGTAGGGCGCCGGGTCGGGGGCGGGCAGGTTGTTCGCCCGCGCCGCGGTCAGCGCCGCCCGGTAGGCGGTCACGTCGAATGGCCGCCGGCTCACGATCTGGAACTGAACCAGGTGGACGTGGATCGGGTGCGTGGCCCCGGTGAGGTTGATCAGCAGCCAGTCTTCGACGTCCCCCTCGGGCACTTGAATGTTCACCGGATCATGGAAGCGTAGACCGTCGATCAGGAACCGGCCGCCGGCGAACTCGAGTGTGATGTAGCGCTCGCGCTGGGGCTGCCCGAAGTTCGGCAGGGATCCCGGCAGACTGGTCGGGATCGTGGCAGGGCCGGGGCTGTTGACCGTGGTACCGGCGCCGAGAACACGGAAGAGCATGATCTCGGGGAGGTTCACGGCCGGCGCGCTGACCACGCTGGCCGGCAGGTCGACGTTGCGGAGCACCAACTCCTTGCCCTCGAACCCGGCGAAATCCACGATCACATCGGCCCGGTCGGCCGAGCCCATCAGCAGCCGTTCCCTGACCACCGGCGCGTCGAACATCCCTCCTTCTGCCCCTATCTGGTGGAAGGGTGGGCCGTCGGCTAGCTCAAGGTGGAAGAAGCGGTGGTTCGCGCCGTTGAGAAACCGGAAGCGGTACTTGCGTGGTTCGACGTTGAGAAACGGGAAGGCCACGCCGTTCACGATCGCGGTGTCCCCGAACCCGAAGGGGGGCAGGTAGAGCAGCTGGCCGTTCTCGTCGAACGAGCGGTCCTGAATCACGATCGGTATCTCGTACTGTCCGCCCGGGATGCCGATCGGGTTGGGCTCTGCCCCGGTGTCGTGCGCGTCGCGGATCAGGTAGTAGCCCGCCAGCCCCGCGTACACGTTCAGGCGCGTGAGCCCGTGTGCGTGGTCGTGATACCAGAGCGTGGTCGCCGGCTGCTCGTTCGGGTAGAACGCGGTCTGCGTCTCGCCCTGCAGATACTCCGGCGCGGGGGTGGCGTACGGGTTGCCGTCGCTGGCGCCCGAGACAAGGTTTCCATGCATGTGAGTCAGCGTCCGCACCGAGGCATCACCGCCGGTCAAGCTGGTGTCCACCGGCAACAGGTGGGTGGTCGGGAGCTGGTTCGTCCATGACACGGTGACCGGGGTCCCCTTATGCACCTCGATCGTCGGGCCGGGATAGGTCGGGCCGGTAGCGCCGTCGTCATAACCCCACACGGTGGTCCGCCCCAGCATCGGGTGCAGCCTCTGCCGCGTCTGGCGCTGGGTGATGTGGAAGGTGTTGACCGACACCGGCGTCGCCTTCGCCGGCACCGGCAGCCGGACCGTGAACAGAGGCACCGTCGCAGGCTTTGATGCTGCCGCCATCGGCGCCGCTGGAAAAGCCGCGGACGGGATGATCAGCCCCAGCGCACCGGCTGTTCCGCCCTTCAAAAGCTGCCGCCTGGTGATCATCGTTCCTACCCCCTAGGGCCTGGACGGCTACAGCCCTACCATCGACCTCGCACAGCTCCGGGTCAATAAGGAAACCCGCCTCCACGCGTGACAGGTCGGCGGCGCGGTACTCGAGCTACCAGCCCACGTGCGGAAGATCGCCGAGATCTCAGCGGGCAGTTGGGCGAGGATGTCGCGTCCGGGACTTGAGACCGGGCCTGCGTATCGCCTCACGGACACCGTCCGGGCCCGAAGAGTCATAGTCACCACACCGTCGACGGCCTCGAGCCCGGCCGGTACTGCTGGTTGAACGGCGACATCGCCCTACGAGCGGCCAGATCCGTGGCCGAGGCCCGAGCCACCGCCGCACACCTGTGCCTCGACCAGGCGTTGGGCGGTGATTCCGCGTACACGTTGTTCGCCTGCGCCGACCTCGGCGAGGTCCTGCACCATCTCGGCGACCGCGGTTACCGGGTGCCGAGACTGAGGTGCGCATCGCGGTGGGACGGATGCAGCTGGCAGCCTTTGCGCTCGGGTACGGAGCAACCGGCCTGACCTTCTACGACGAGGTCTCCACCACGTTCTCCACCTCGGCGGCCTGCATGATGGCGTGCTCGGTGGGTGAGCCGAGCTACACACCCGTCCCGGGTGGCAGACCGGGCCATCCAACGGAGCTCACTGACCGATCGCCGCTGGCCGACCTCAATGACGGCTGAGCAGGACTCTCTGCCATCCAACGGCGTTGAGCAGTTGCACGACTGGTTGCTGGGTTGGCTGCCTAACCCGCAGCTAAAAAGAGTTCGACGTGCAGGCCGCGTACCGAGGCCCATACTTCCCTGAGCTGCTGTTGGTTCGGAGCTCGTCCCCGACGTTCTCGATGGTGGCGATCACCTCGACGAAGCGCGCCTCCAAGCCCGCGGCTTTCGGTCATTCGCCGCTCATGAGCTGACCCATGCTGAGTAGAAGTGTCTCCAGCCACCACCAGGTCGCCGTGGCACCTGCGACCAGCAACCGACTCGGCGACCCGTCGAGGGCAGCCACGCGGCGCAGTACGTCAGCCCAGCTTCTGGATGATTCCCGTCATCTCCTCAGCGGTGTACGCCCGGAGCGTGGTGGTTCGGATGTTGCCCTGTGCTCCGAGGGAGAGCAGGAACGCGGTCCCGGACTCGTCGTCCGGGAACTCTGCGATGGAAACGATGTCGTACGGGCCGACCGTCCAGTAGGTGCCTATGACGTTTCCGCCCATGCGTTGAGCAAGCTCGGTGCCTGCCTTGGCCCGCTCTACGGTCTGCTTCGAGTTGTGGGCCTGAGTGAATCCATCCGTCGTCGCTCATTGACAGAACACCCCCACGAGTGGACGCGAGAGCAACTCGACGGCCTCGGGACGCGTCAAGCGGCGCTTGTTCGGGTCTGCTTCGGGGTTCATCAGGCTCATTCTCGTGAGTGCCACGGGTCCTCGCGCTGCCAGACGGTCGGGAAGTGCAGGGCGACGTCCTGCCGGGCCGCGAGTTCGGTGAAGACTCGCATCGTCGCGTCGAGGTCGTCACCGGCATAGGGCAGGGCGCGCAGCGGCAGATCCAAGGGGCGGAAGAAGTCGTCCCAATGGATGAGCACAACCCGGCGGGCGCCCACAGTGTCCACCGTCTCGGTCCAGTAGGTCCGCATGTAGTCCTCGCTCTGCGCACCAAGTTGGCCCACGCCGAGATAGGCCACGTCCGCCCGCCGGCCGGTCAGTTTGCCGGAAACGAACCCCGCGCTGCCCTGGATCAGAGCAGTTCGGCCGCTCGCGTGCTCGGCCAATATCGACCAGGCCTCGCCGCACCGGTAGGCGTTCGCCTTTGCCGGTGGGACTACGGGTTCGGTGATGTGCCCCGGAAATCGATCCGGGGGGCAGTGCTCGGACTCGATCCACGTGAGCCGGAACGCTCCGAAGGTCAGGGGCTCTGAGGGTGTCACGACCTTGATCTGATCGTCGTGGAGTCCATGTCCGCGGCCAACGTTCGCCGCCGATTCCCCACCGACGAGGATCGCGCCAGTTCGCTGTGCGACGACCGCGGCGTCCATCGCGTGGTCGTAGTGCGTGTGCACAGGCACGACCGCGTCGAGTCGATCGATGCCGACACGAGCGAGCGCGGTGTCGATCCGGGTTACATCCGGACCGATCTTCCGCAGGCCGACCTTGAGCAGCGACGGCCGCGAGAAGAACCCGTCGGTGAGCACCGCCGACTCACCGTCCTGGAAAAGCAGGCTCGAGACACCGAGAAAGGTAACCCCGAACTCGTCCCGGGCAGGGGGCACGTCGAAGCGGTCGGTGTAGCTGCTGATGTCTGGACGACCTGGCTTGAGGCGCATGTGGGGACGCTACCTGCCGACGTCATCGGTCAGCCGCCAGCTGGAGCCGGGGTCTAAAACGTTGGCCACTACAGTGAGCCGATGGATTGGCGACGGCTTTCCCGCGCCGCGGTGCCCGTCGCTACAGCTGCGTTGTTGGGCAACGCATTCGTCGGTCGGCGGTCCATGGAGTGGTTCGCGAGCCTCCGACGCCCGAAGATCCAGTTACAGATGCCGGGGTTCTACGCGGTCGGCGGCATCTACTACCTGCTGATGCTTGTTGTCGTCCACCGAGCGATCGCATCGGGCGACAAGGATTCGTACCGCCGTGCGATGGTCGTCTTGGCCGGCAATGAGTTGTGGAACCTGCTGTTCTTCGGCCGTCGGAGCACACGGGCCGGATTCGTTGGCATCCTGGCCTTCACGGTGCCGTTGCTGCGGCTGCAGGCCTCGGTAGCGACCGACCCGGTATCGACCCTTGCGTTGAGCCCGTACACACTCTGGGTAATCGGGTACGACATCCCTTGGACATACCAACTGTGGCGCCTCAACCGTTGACAACCCTTGACCCCGTCCGGAGGCGACGATCCAACGCGATCGCAGGCGACCGGACATTGACGGCTGTTACGCCCAGCCGTACGTTGACTGAAGTCGTGTCATAGCACGACTCAGCTATCTCGGGTACGGCCCTGAAGTCGGCGTCAACGGTCAAACACCATAGGAGGCGATCATTGATGCGACGTTTACTGGGCGGATTTGCCGCCGCCGTCCTACTTGCTACCGGGTTGACCACCGCGCCGGCTGCGGCTGATCCGCCGCACAACCCTGGCGGACCGTGTATCCAACCCAACCAGCACCAGTCGCTGGAAAGCGTCTACTTCTACGAGGACGTGGTCAAGGCGCTCGACCAGATCGAGGGGGCCAGCCAGGGGCTCATCACAGTGAACAGCGCCGGGCAGTCCGGCCTGGGACGCGAGCTGCTGTACGCGACGGTCGGCACCGGCGACACGGTCTTCTGGATTCAGGGCCGCATCCACGGCAACGAGCGGCTCGGCACCCAGTCCGCGCTCCGGGTTCTCAGCTGGCTAACGTCTGGCCACCCGGATGCCAGGATGATCAGGGAACAGCTGACCGTCATCGTCATCCCGATGTACAACCCCGATGGCGCGGAGTTCGTAACAGCGTCGGGTCTTCGCGGCATTCGCGGGTCCGTGACGCCAAACTTCAATCTCGACCTGAACAGGGACTGGGGTCCGCAGCCGGCGCCGGGCTTCGGTCAGCAGGGCTCCTTCGCGCAGCCTGAGTCCCGGGCGTGGTGGGCGCTGTATGCCGAGATGTTGCCGAACTACGCGCTCGACTACCACCACGTAGGTCAGGCGCATGTAGTGCAGGGCACCGACGATCTCACCCAGTTCCAGATCGGTCACCGCCCGATCGCCATCTCGGCCTTCACCGACGAGCAGTGGCAGACCAACCGGGCCATGGTCATGGTCGTCAAGGAGGCCGTCGAGAGCTTGGGAGTGATCACTCCGACGCTTTACGGTCCGGCCCAGAATCCGGCATTCCACATCCCCAACGCAGTGATCAGCACGATGCTCCTCGGCGACAGTGCCCCGCCTGGTGAGCAGGTTCCCGACCACCGGGTCGACGGCGCACTGTTCTTCGAGTTCCGCTCGGTCGGGCAGAAGAGCAGCGGCTTGCTCGTCGAGGCCCATATCAGGCCGACGAAGGCACTGCTGGCCGCGGTGGCCAACGGGTCGTTGGCCGATGTCGACATCAGTGGCTTCGACGACATCCCGTTCCCGCAGGCCGTCCCCTGCGGCACGTAGCACTGCAACCCAGCCACGTTCGCCGGGCCGAACCATAGCGCTCGGCCCGGCGAACGTGTTCTCGGACTAGCTCGGGGGAGTCTGCCCGACGTTAAGGATGTTGCCGTCCGGATCCTTGAACCACGCGGCCTTCATCGCCCCGAGGTCGGCGATGCCCCGTTCGTCGGTCTTGAGACTCGGCAAGTCGTACTTCTCGAACACCACGCCGCGGGACGTGAGTTCGTCTACCACCGACGCGATGTCGTCGACCTCCCACGAGGCCAGCGTGTGCTGCGCGTGGCCCGCGAACTGGCTCGGGTACAGGTAGAACTGAGTCGTACCTGACCGGTAGAAGACGCCGCCCGCCTGGTCCTCCGTCGCGTCGCTGAATCCCAGTGTGTCCTCGTAGAAGGCCCGTGCCCGCGCGAGGTCCGCAGTGGCGATCGTGGCGTATACCGGATTGTCACTAAGCATTCCAATCACCCCCAGCGCTGAGCCTAATGCAGTCGGCTCCGCCGCGGGCGAGTTCGGAGCAACCCGCCGCCTTGATATGTGACCGTATTGACACGTGACCAATCAGTCACCTATATTCGGTCTTGTGAACGACGACGACCCGGTGTTCAAGGCGCTGGCCGACCCGACTCGCCGGTTCTTGCTGGATCTGCTCTTCGAGCGCGACGGCCGCACGCTCACCGAGCTTGAGTCCGAGCTGGAGATGACTCGCTTCGGCGTCATGAAGCACCTTCGGCTGCTTGAAGAGGCTGGTCTCGTCGTCACGCGACGATCGGGGCGGGAGAAGTTCCATTACCTCAATCCCGTCCCGATCCAACTGATCCACGACAGATGGATCGGCAAATTCCGGGAGCGTCGCGTGTCGGCACTCACCGAACTCAAAGCCAAGCTGGAGGAATCATGAGCGACAACCCTCAGACCACGCAGGTCTACCGCGTCTACATCAAGGCGAGCCCAAAGGCGATCTGGGACGCGATCACCAAACCAGAGTGGACGGAACGTTACGGCTACACCGGACTCGTCGACTTCGACCTGCGCCCGGGTGGGGCCTACCAGGTGCGCCCGACCGAGACGTTCAAGAAGGAGAGTGAGGCCCGATTCGGGGGCGAGTTGCCCGAGGTGATCATTGACGGTGAGGTCGTGGAGGCCGATCCGCCGCACAAACTCGTCCACACGTTCCGGATGCTGATGGACCCTGGGATGGCAGCCGAGCCGTACACCCGCCTGACCTACGAGATCAGGGAGCTTGACGACAAAGTCTGCTCGCTCACTCTCACCCATGAGCTCGAAGGGGCCCCACAGCTCGCCTCGCTGGTACGTGGCGACCAGGAGGAATTCGGCGCGGGCGGCGGCCACGCCTGGGTGCTGAGCGAGCTCAAGACGCTACTTGAGACCGGCACGGCGTTCGCGGAGTAGGGGGCATGTCATGACCAGCAACGTCACACCCGTGGACGTCAAAGCTGCACCGGCCGAGACCGGCGACGAAGCGCTGCGCACCCGGGTCCTGCTCGGCTGCGGGGCAGCGGCCGGCCCACTGTTCATCGCAGTTGCCCTGATTCAGGCGGCGACGAGGACCGGCTTCGACCCGGTGAAACACCCGGCCAGTCTGCTCAGCCTCGGTGACCTGGGCTGGATACAGATCACCAACTTCGTCGTCACGGGTCTGCTGTTTCTCGCATCGGCGGTCGGAATGCGGCGCGTACTGCAGCCCGGCCCAGGCGGTACGTGGGGTCCGAGACTGTTCGGGGCGTTCGGGGTGGCGCTCATCGGTGGCGGCATCTTTGTCGCCGACGCGGGGTTGGGTTTCCCGCCGGGTGCCCCAGCGGGCGTTCCCGATGAGCTCAGTTGGCACGGCATTGCGCATTCGGTTGCGCCGGTGGTCGGGTTCTTGGCGCTGAGCCTTGCCGGCTTTGTATTCGCCCGCCGATCCCTTCGGCTGGGCGAGCGCAGCTGGGCCGGAGTCAGCATCTTTACCGGCGTCGCGGTCCAAGTTCTCGGCATGGCGTCCAACGCGAGCATGAATTTCATCCCGCTCTGGATTGCGATGGTGCTCGGCTTCGGATGGGCGTCCGTCCAGGCAGTTCGGTCGTTGCCGCAAACGTGATCCGAACGTCAGCTGCCCCCTCCGGTCACACCGGCGGGGGCATTGACGTCGTTTCGGTGGCTGCTGGATTGTCTGTATGGGCCGTGCCCAGGACGTGTGTAACGCCGGCGAACGTGAACTGGTCGACATCCGTGATTGAAAGGCCGGCGGCTCGGAGCGCCGCCGCGGCGTCGCGGTTGAGCTGGCAACCACCAGCGAACTGCGACCACACCGGTGTGATCACGTCTTGGATCCGGCCGACGACAGGGCTCGGGGAGCGGACGTGCTCGTAGAACCGGACCAGTCCACCGGGCCGTATGACGCGGCGTAGTTCTGCCAGCGCGGCCTGCCGGTCGGCGATCGAGCATAAAACAAGAGAGAGCACCGCCCCGTCGAACACGTCGCTACGCACCGGCAGCTGCTCTGCGCGCCCGCCGACGACATCGACCCCCACCGGTGCGGAGGCGGCCGCACGGCGTGCCTCGGACCGCAGGCGGGACTCCGGTTCCACGGCGAGCACCCGGGTCACCGTTGCGGGGTAGTAGGCGAAGTTGAGCCCATTGCCGGCACCTACTTCGATGATCCGACCGGTCAGGGGAGCCAGCAGGCGTTGCCGGTGCCGGCTGCCGCCGTGCAGGACGAGCCAGCGGCCGACCCGTGAATACAGCCGGGCAAAGCACGGATGCTCAAGATTGGACCGGCTCACCGGGGATCACGCCGGAGCGGGTGGTCCTCGGGCACCTCGACAAGGACGATGGGTACGCCGTCCGGGTCGTTGATCCACATCTCGATCAAGCCCCACGGCTCTTCGCGCGGCGTACGGGCGATCGTCACCCCCGCGGCGGCAAGGCGCTCATGTTCGGCGCCCACGTCCCTGACTTGCAGCCAGATCTGGACAGGACCGGGCTGCCTGCCGTCAGACGTCCCGGACACCTCGAGGAAGCCGTGCCCGAGAAAGAACACCAACCCACGGTGATCCGGTGGCCCGAACTCCCGGTAGACCGCGAGGCCGAGGACGTCGCGGTAGAACCGCTGACTCCGCTGGAGGTCGGACGGGCGTACCAGGATGCGGCTGCTGAGTACGTCCACCCGTCTAACCGCCGTCCGCCGGTGCCGTGGCGTTCTTCGATGGCGCGAACGGCCACTCCTCGAAGTCATAACACCGGCCCTCCGGCGTGAGCCGAATGATCCACAGATCGCGGAACTCCTGATTGGTCGGGCGGCCGTAGCTCACCTCCACGCGCACGACGGCAGTGTCGCCGTCGGCGGCAACGATGCTGCTGGTCATTTCGAAGGGTTCGTCCGGCCCGTCGCGCTCGGCCTCCCACATTTCGGCAATCGCGGGGAGGCCGACGACCGGCGTGGCGTATGGGGCCTGCCGATAGCGCGCTGACTCGGTGAAGATCGAGCCCAGGATCTCAGTTCCTGGTGCGCGCCAGGCGCGTTCGTACGCCGCGAGCCAATCCGAAATCTGCTGCCTGTCCACGGTGCCAGCCTGCCAGGTTGGACTTCTTCTCACCGCCCGGTGCACGATCGGGCACTGGTTGATTCCCGCGTTCGTTTCAAGGGGTACGGTTAGTGGCTAACCACCCCGGTATGGGAGGGCCGTACGATGTCGTGGCTCGTCTGGTTGGCAGCCGCCGCCGTCTTGGGCGTCGCGGAGTTCTTCACGCTGACCTTGGGGTTCGGGATCCTTGCCGCGGCGGCTGTTATTGCGGCCGTGGTCGGGGGCTTGGGCCTGCCGCTGATCATGCAGGTTCTAGCCTTTGCCGTCACTGCCGCGGGCGGGGTGTTGGTCGTGCGCCCGATCGCCAGGCGTCACATGGCCCAGCCGCCCTTGACCCACGAGGGCACTGAGGCACTGGTGGGGCGGTCGGCCCTGGTGGTCGAAGAGGTCACCGCTTTCCATGGGCTCATCAAGGTGGCGGGGGAGGAGTGGTCGGCCCGCACACTTGACGAGAGTCAGGTGATTCCGGCCGGAACACTGGTCGACGTCATGGAGATCGACGGCGCGACGGCCGTCGTGTACCCGCGCGACCTGCTGCCGTGACCGCATCCAAGTGAAGAAGTGAGGCAGATATGGAACTTCTAGTGCCCATCGTCGTAGCGGCGGTTCTGATGGTGTTCCTAGTGATCTCTACGGTCCGCATCGTCCCGCAAGCGCGCCGTTACAACGTCGAGCGGTTCGGCCGGTATCGCACAACATTGCAGCCAGGGCTCAACTTCATCGTCCCGGTCGCGGACCGGATCAACACCAAACTCGATGTCCGCGAGCAGGTGTATTCGTCCGATCCAAGGCCGGTGATCACCGAAGACAACCTGGTGGTGAACATCGATACGGTGCTCTACTACCAGATCACCGATCCCCGCGCGGCGGCGTACGAGGTGGCCGACTACCTGCAGGCCATCGATCAGCTCACTGTTACCACGCTGCGAAACGTCATCGGCAGCATGGACCTCGAGCGGACCCTGACCTCGCGTGAGGAGATCAACACCCGGCTGCGGACCGTGCTCGACGACGCGACCGGCAAGTGGGGAATCCGGGTGAACCGGGTCGAGATCAAGGCGATCGACCCGCCGTCCACCATCAAAGAGGCGATGGAGAAGCAGATGCGCGCCGAACGCGACAAGCGCGCGGCGATTCTGCACGCCGAGGGGGACCGGCAGTCCAAGATCCTGACCGCCGAGGGAACCCGACAGCAACAGATCCTGGAAGCACAAGGTGCTCGCGAGGCCTCCATCCTCCGGGCGGACGGTGAGGCAAAGGCCGTTGACCTGGTCTTCCAGTCTGTGCACCGCAACGACGCTGATCCGAAGGTGCTGGCCTACAAGTACCTCGAGACGCTGCCGGAACTTGCCCACGCCGGCAACACGTTCTGGGTGATCCCCGGCGAGCTGACCCAAGCGGTCCGGACGATCACCGAGGCGTTCCAGCGCGACACCGGCCCGAGCGCGGCGGTCGCGGACGGCGGCGCTGACCAAGCCCCGGCGCCGAGCCTGGAAGGAGAGTCCAGCGCCAGAGAGCTGACGTCTGGCGACCAGCTCGCCATGGATGCCGCGACGGCCGCCGACCAGGCGGTCAAGGATGCGCGAGCAGCGGTGAGCAACGCCCAGGCCGAAGTGGAGGCGGCCGAGGCCGGCACGGGTCGGGCACCACGCACCCACGCGAAGGACTGACCACCGGCGAACGCCGCACCTCCGGCAGGAACCCCTACCGGCACACGCCTGGTGGCAGATCTGCTTGGCGGCATTTGAACCTGGCCTGCGGACCAGCCGTGGACTCGGCTGTAGGCACGAACAGGAGGGTGAGCCATGAAGAGGTTCCTATCGTCCGCGCTGTTGGCCGGTGCACTGGTGCTAGGTTCGGCGGCCGCTGCCTCCGCCGACCACCAGGCCGGCCCGTGCAACGACTCCGATGGCGACGGCGCCTTCAGCGGCCGTGAGTACGCCCAGCACCACATCGTCCCAGGCGCCCACGACGGCATCATCGGCCAGGTTCACAAGCCAGGTTCGCATCATGGCTTCAGCCTGTGCAATCCATCCGGCATGTAGTCCAGCCGGGGGAGGGGCGGGTTTCTTGCCTCGCCGCCGTACGCGACACCAAGGTTCCACGGTGCTGCTATGAACCAGCACCAAGCTTCCATGATGTCGTCATAGCCGCATTATGGAGGCTTGGTGCGAATCACTTGCGACACCGTGGAAGCTTGGTGTGAGCCGCAAGCCAGGTCTTGATTTGGCTATGCGGTTGAGCCGGGCAGATCGGCAGGCCGGCGGCCGCGTGATCGCTGGGCCGCACGGGTAACGCGGCTGGCGATCACGTCGAGATGGTCGACCAGCTCTGGCGGTTCCAGGACTTCGAACTCGATGCCCTTTGTGACGACGTAGATAGCCAATTCGTCGAGCGAGTTCGAGCCGGTGTGCAACATGCAGGTGTCATGGCCGATCGCTTCAAGCCGGCCAGCGGTCGGTGACGAGCGCTCGGCAACGACGGCGAGCGGCGCACGCATGAGGATCTTGGCCTGGTACCGGTACGGCGCCGAGGACACTGCTTGCGACACGTACGCAGCGGCCTCGTCAGGCGGCGTCCGGGGTGAGAACCGGGCGCCGAGTGCCGGCTCGCTCGTGATCCGGTCGACTCGGAAGGTACGCCAGTCCGTCCGATCGACGTCCCAGCCGAGCAGGTACCACCGCCGCGGGCTGTGCACGAGCCGGTGCGGCTCGACATGCCGCGCCTCGGGCGATCCGGAACGGCTCTGGTAGCGGAACCGCAACCGCTGGTGATCGCGGCAGGCCGCAGCGATCACCGCCAGCACGCCGGGATCGACGCTCGGCTGCGGTCCGGTGAGCGGCACTGTGGCCGAATGCAACGCCGTGACTCGGTGGCGTAGCCGCGAGGGAAGGACCTGCTCGAGTTTGATCAGCGCGCGCACCGATGCTTCTTCGATGCCGCTGACCACACCGGTGGCAGCACTTCGCAGGCCGATCGCGATCGCGACCGCCTCGTCGTCATCGATGAGCAGCGGGGGCAGCTTCGCTCCAGTGCCGAGCCGGTAGCCGCCGGCCGTACCGGACGCCGATTCGACCGGATACCCGAGCCCGCGCAGCCGATCGACATCGCGCCGAACCGTACGCGGCGTCACCGACAGCCGTTCGGCAAGCTCCGCACCCGACCAGTCGCGCCGCGCTTGCAGCAGCGCCAGCAACTGCAGCAACCGCGCCGAGGTTTCCCACACCCCAGGAAGTCTCCCATTTCTCGAGGACAGAAGTTGTCCGCAACGGTCCATACCGTTAACTCATGACGACAAACACAGAGGTCCGCCCGTTCCGGATCGACATCGCCCAAACCGACATCGACGAACTCAACCGGCGCCTGGCCGCTGGCCGCTGGCCGAGCGAGCTGCCCGGCGCAGAGTGGGAGCGAGGCGTTCCCCTCGGATACCTGCAGGAGCTGGCCGGCTACTGGCAACAGTCATACGACTGGCGAAAGCACGAGGCGTCGCTCAACGAACTTCCCCAGTTCATGACCGAAATCGATGGCCAGCAGATCCATTTCGTCCATGTGCGGTCAGCTGACCCCAACGCCACTGCGCTGCTGCTGGTGCACGGCTGGCCGGGTTCGTTCATGGAGTTCGTGGACGTCATCGGCCCCCTCACCGACCCGGGACGGCATGGCGACGAAGGTGCGCCAGCGTTTCATCTCGTGATCCCGTCGCTTCCGGGATTCGGCTTCTCCGGCCCAACCGTCGACACCGGCTGGCACATCAGGAGGGTTGCGCAGGCCTTCGCCGAGTTGATGCGGCGCCTGGGTTACGACCGGTACGGCGTCCAGGGCGGCGACCTTGGCGCGCTGATCGCACCGGACATGGGCCGCATTGATAGCGAACACGTCACTGGTGTGCACGTGAACGCCGCGACGATGGGCTTCATCCCGTTCGGTCCCGTGGACGAAGACACGCTTGCTGGGTTGAGTTCTGTCGAACGAGAGCGCATCGCCCGCCGCGACGCCTACCTGACGGAGGGAAACGGCTACTTCCAGATGCAGGCGACCCGGCCGCAGACGGTCTCGTACGGACTCACCGACTCACCGGTCGGTCTGCTGGCCTGGATAGTGGAGAAGTTCAAGGATTGGACTCACGGCGACCTGCCCGAAGAATCGGTTGACCGCGATCGAATGCTCACCAACGTCGCGATCTACTGGTTCACCGGCACGGCAGGTTCGGCGGCGAACATGTACTACGAGAACATGCATTCGGGCTTGTGGCCGACGCCGTCGACGACTCCCACCGGAGTGGCCGTCTTTGCCGAGGACATCGCCATTCGCCGGTACGCCGAACAGGGCAACAACATCGTGCACTGGAGCGACTTCGACACCGGGGGGCACTTCGCCGCCCTCGAGACGCCCGATCTCCTGGTGGCCGACATCCGAATGTTCTTCGCCTCCGTGCTGCCCGCTGGTTCACCGCAATAGCGAACGGGGTCGTGATCAGGTGACTTCCGGCGCGGTCTTAGCCGTACCGAAGTCACCTGATCACGCCTTCAGTTGTTCCGCTGACCGGCTCATGCCGATGTAGGTGGGACCACCGGGATACGTCGCGATGGCCGGCTGGACGACCTCGAACCCGAACCGCTCGTAGTAGCCGACGTTCGCCGGATCCGAAGTCTGCAAGTAGCAGGGCAGCCCATCGTTGTTAGCCAGGGAGATCCCGGCTGCCATCAGGGCAGCGCCCGCGCCCTGACGCTGTGCGCCCGGATGGACCCCCATGGCCTGCAGGTACCACGCCGGCTGTGGCGGATGCGCGCGCTCGAGGGCGGAGCCCACCCGCGCGAAGCGTTGCATGGCGGGCCCGACGATCAGGGTCATTCGCACGAGCGCCGGTGTCATCCGTACCTTCCGGCCGCCCGATAGGGGAAACGCGCCCGGCGGCATCCACAGTGCAACTCCCACGATGCCGTCACTCTCGGCGACCAACCCGTGCCCGTGTGCGGCCGCATCTCGAGTCGTCGCCACCATGAACGGGACGAGAGCCCGGTGCCTGGACTCCGGTTTCGGGAAGACGTGCCGGAACGCCGGATAGTCGGCGTGGCTTGCCGCGATTACCGCGCCGGCCTCAGCCACGTGTTGCAGGCGCAACCGCGTCACGTGGACCGAGTTGTGCTGGTCTTCCGCTCGCACGATCGCCAGAGTAGTCTCGCGGCACTAATCCACGAAGCCCATGGAGTTGCTTGGTGGCCTCGTTGCACCGGCTCGCCGGACGGGTGTGGGTGTATCCGTACGATCCGGATCCCGCGAAGGTTCAACCGTGCGTCGCCGTCATCGCGGATGGGGCCGGCAGCGTCTTGGTCGATGCCGGCAAGAGCCCGGCACACGCCCGGCAGGTCCAGGCCGCTATCGAGGCGGCCGGCCTGCCGACACCACGCACGATCGTCTACACCCACCATCACTGGGACCACGTGTGGGGTGCGTGTGCCTGGCCGGATGTCAAGATCGTGGGACACCGCGCGGGTGCGAGGATCCTGGAGGCCGAGGCCGAGCGTCCGTGGAGTACCGATTACCTGCATGACGAAGTGGCCGCGAACCCGCGGCTCGAGCCCAGCTTTTCGGCTCGCGAACGGGCGATGCCATCGTGGGACGGCTTTGTGATCATCCCGCCACACGTTGAAATTCGACAGCACGATCACGCTGCCGACCGGCATTGAAGTGCGGCACGTCGGCGGGGGACACGCGGAGGACTCCACTGTCGTCTCTGTGCCCGATGCCAGGGTGGTCCTGCTCGGTGACTCGTTCTACCCGCCGCCGTACCACCTACGGCAGCCCGGCGACGGCTACGACACCGGAGTGATCAGCACCGTGCTGGCCGCCTACCCGGCCGCAGAGTGGTACGTCGAAAGCCACGGTGACCCTCAATCCAGATCCTCCCTAGAAGCATTGGCCGCCGGCTGAGCGCGGCGCCGTGCGAGCGAGAGGCGCGAGTGGCATTCGACCAGCCGTTACCTCATCGCACCAGGATGGCGTCAGGCTCTACGTTTGTCCGCATGCGCATCGGGATCGTCGGCCTCGGCGACATTGCTCAACGGCTCTACCTGCCGCTGTTGTCCAACCGGACAGATGTCGACGTGGTAGGTGTGATGAGCCGGTCGGCCGACACGGTGGCCCAGGTCGGGCGCCGGTACCGGATCGCGGGCCAGTTCACCGTCCTGGCGGACCTACTGGACGTCCGTCCCAACCTCGTGTTCATCAATGCCGCGACCGCGGCCCACCACGAACTGGCCTCGGCCTGCCTCGCGGCCGGAACGAGCGTATACGTGGACAAGCCGCTCGCCCCGAACCTGACCGACTGCGAGGACCTGGTCCGTCGCGCTGATCTCGCCGGTCGGCTGCTCGCCGTGGGATTCAATCGCCGGTTCGCGCCGATGTACGTGCGCGCCAGGAACTGGCTGGCCGACGGTGTCCGGTTCGCCGTGATGGAAAAGCACCGAGCCGCCCTCCACGACCAGACGCCCCGGCAGGCAGTGTTCGACGATCTCATCCACGTGCTCGACACGATGTGCTGGCTGCTGGGGGAGGACGCGGTACTCGCCGGCACCGATGTACGGCTCGAGTCGGCCGGGCACTTCGCGCTGGCGACCGGCACGCTGCGAACGCCGGACACGGCTGGGTCCTTCGCCATGGCGCGTGCGGTCGGCGCCGACGCCGAACGGCTTGCGATACACGGCAACGAACGCTCCGCAGAGGTCACCGATCTTGACCGGTGTGTACTGGACGACCAGGCGGGCGAGCGCCCCGACGGTTGTGAAGTCAGCGCCGCTCGAGTGCTTCCAGCCCACCGACTTGCCGAGTCGATCGTCAGCCGTGCCGCATGACCCAGATGGGCAGGCCGTCTACCTGCGTGGACTCGGTGACGTGCCAGCCCGCACGCTCGTAAAGGGCCACGTTGCCCTTGTTCGTCGTCTCGAGGTAGGCGGGCAGGCCGGTAACGGCGGCGCGATCAAGTCCGGCCGCCATCGCGATCCGGCCCCACCCGCGTCCGGCGTAACCGGGATGCGTCGCAAGTACGCCGAGATACCAGTAGGGGGTGCTAGGCAACGCGGCTTCCACCGCGGCGTCATAGCGGTCCAGTCGCTTGCGCGTGTCGTCGGGCAGCTCCAGCGTGGCCGTGTCGTGGACGATCGCTGAGGCGTCGTCCTCGGTCCGCGGCGGGTCCCACATCGCCACCGCCGCGCCGTCCTCGATCACCCAGACGGTGCCGTGGTTCACTCGCTGGTCGAACAGATAGCCGGCGAACGTGGCCGCCTGATCGGTGAACGTCGCCTCGTCGGCGAAGAAGTAATGGAACGCCGGATCAGCTGCGAACGCCGACACCACGGTTTCGATAACTCGCTCGCGTGCTGCCGGCGTCGCCGGAGCGGCCTGTGGATGTTTCACGGGACGACGATAGCCGCACGGGGAGACACCGTATGATCGCGAGCCATGACTGCTGACGACCTCGAGTACCGCCAAGGCGTACCGGTCCTGATGTGCGCGCCCGACGGCCCTGCGGTGACCAGCGAGAACGACGCGCTGAGCCTCATCGTGTCCGCCGGTTCGCAAGGCGCCGAACTCGTCGTCGTTCCAGTCGAACGCCTCGGCGCCGACTTCTTCGAGTTGAGCAGCGGCCTCGCCGGCTCGATCGCACAGAAGTTCGTGAACTACCGGATGCGCCTGGCAGTCCTCGGGGACATCTCAGCCAGGACTGCGGCCAGCAAGCCGCTGCAGGATTTCGTGCGGGAAACAAACCGGGGGCAGCAGCTGTGGTTCCTGGCTGACCTGGACGAGCTGGATCAGCGATTGGCGGCTACGTCTTCCGCGCGCTAGCGGCGACCTACTGGCCGAGCGGCAGCTCTGCTATCGTCTGCCACGAGTTCGGCGCCTTGGATCCCGCCATAACCTGGACCGCCGTGACGTCCATCTGGATCGGAAGGTGGGCCAACACGTCCAGCTCGGCGGCTCGAAGCTCGTCCAGTGGCGCATCATGACCGACGGTGAGGTGCGGCACGATCTCGTCGATCTGCCCGCCGAAGGGCGGGAAGTCGGGAAACGCGCGCCAGACGTTCTCCATCAGCGTCTGAAATGAGGACGCTGGCTCCGGCACCAGCCACAGGACGTCCGTCCCGAACCAGTCCGTTCTCGACCATTCGGCGTGAAACCGGGGTACGGCCGCAATGGCTCGACCGAGGCGGCTCAAGACGTCGGCGTCGATGGCGGCGGGGGGAACGAACGGATAGAGCAGGGTTACGTGGGCCGGAACCCCCCACCCTGCAGAAAAATCGAATCGGCGGCGGTGCCGGGCGACTGCGGGTTCTGCGGGCGGCACGACGACGAGCACAGCACTCTCGGTCGGCTGGTACATGGCCGAAACCTACCGGCCATTCACGATCCGATCGCCCGGATCAGTGGAGCGCCCATGTTCGCCAACAGATGGGTTCGCCGTCGCGACCGCCCGCCCCAGGTCGGTCAGGACGTGACGTACCGCAGCGCCGTCGCGCCGCGTGATGACCATGCCCGCGCCACGCAAAGCCGACGCGTGGGTCGACGCGGAAGCCGCGCTGATGCCTACCGCTCGGGCGAGTTCGCTGGTGGTGTGCTCGGTGGTCAATACCTGCAGCACTCTGGCGCGGGTGGTGCCAAGCACCGCGCCCAGCCGGTCGTGGTCGTTGCCGCCGGACAACTGCGCCCAGCTCCCCGGCCGGATCGGAAAGACGAGTGTCGGCTTCCGCCACGCGACGGGAACGGCCGAGCGGGTCCAGATCGACGGCATCAGCCGAAGCCCCCGCCCGTCGAGATCGATGTCCCGCTGGCCGGGGGCATGGACGTCCAGCGCACCGTCACGCCATCGGATCTGGGGATGGAGCGAGTTGAGCGTGGCTTCGGACCCGTGTACTGCCAGTTGCCGCGCCCGCGCGGTGAGCTCGGCGGAGGCCACCTTCTGGATGGCGGGCCACAGCGGAGCGAGGACGTCGTCGTGATACACCCGCATGGCCTCGACCAGGTCCTCGAAAGCGTCGCGGCGGCCTCGAGCAAGATCGTAGACCCACGGCGAGGGAGTCGTCGGCCAGCGCATCTCGGCGAGTTCGGTTCGGATCTGCTTGACCGGCGTCGAGAGCACCTTGTCGAGGGCTTGGTCCAGGTCGCTGCAGTCTTCAGGCGCCAGGAAGGTCGGGACACTGCCATGCGCGGGTATCAGCTCTTGGAGCCGGCGTGCCCTGACGGGGAAAGGTACCCTCCGGCTCCGCCACAGCCGCCTGAACTGGCTGGTCGGCTGCTGGAGCACCTGGACGCTGACGGCCAGCTCGCAGTACGGCGTCGCGGCGGCGAACGTCATCCGCGCGAGATCAGCCAAACCAAGTTGAAGCCGCACTGGCCCACTCCGTTCTGGCAGTCCTTTCAGCCATAACCGAAAGGTTTGCACGCTTGCGGCCCGCTGTCGATGCTCAGCACGAGCGTTGCTCGTCAGTCATCGCAAGACCAGCTGAAAGGAAGCGGACCATGCGTAAACCGGCCATCGCCGTGGCGATCGGATTACTTGCCGGCGTCGTCGCCGCCCCCGTGGCGGCAGCCAACCCATCCGGAAACTCCAACTGCTTCGGAGTCGTATCCGCGCAGCGTGCCGTCGCCCACCATGACATCGGGCAGCACGCATCAGAGCAGGAGGAACCCCGCATCGGCCTCGGCAACCTGGTGCCACTACTGCTTGGCCCCGACGCCAAGATGGGCGATTTCGGGCAGTTCCTCGGTGAGATCGACGGGGATCCCGCCACCAGTTGCCCCTGATCCCCGCCGCGACGCCGGCTTGTCCGGCCGGACGACTCCGCCGCCTGCGGCCGAGCCGCTGTCCGGCCGGACAAGCCGGCGATTGGGGTGACTGACGGGACTTGAACCCGCGACATCCTGGACCACAACCAGGTGCTCTACCAACTGAGCTACAGCCACCAAGGTCCCGCGTTTCTCGCATCTGCGAGGCGCGGCCGGACAAGTATACGGCTTTGTGCGCCGTACTCGTTACTCCGTAATCGTCACCCGGGGATCAAGCGTCTCACCTGCGAGAACGGCTGCCGCCGCTGCCTTGGCATCCTCGCTGGCGGGGCCGGGCGTCGGAACGAAGACCGTCCGCCGGTAGTACCGCAACTCGTCGATCGAATCCCGGATGTCGCCCAGCGCCCGGTGATTGCCGGTCTTGGTCGGGCTGGCGAAGTAGACCCGGGGGAACCAACGCCGGACAAGTTCTTTGATCGACGAGACGTCCACGTTGCGATAGTGCAGCCAACCCTCGACGTCGGGCATGTCACGGGCCAGAAAGAGCCGGTCCATGTGCACTGTATTTCCCGCCAGCGGTGCCTTGCTCGGCTCGGGAACGTGTTCGCGGATGTACCTCAGCACCGCCGTCGTGGCGTCGGAGAGGCTCACGCCGTTCGGCAATTCGTCCAGCAGTCCGCTCTTCGTGTGCATCTCACGGACGACCGCGGGCATGTGAACGAGTGCCTCGTCGGGAGGGCGGATCACCAGATCTACACCGTCGCCCAGGACGTTCAGCTCGAAGTCGGTCACCAGTACCGCGACCTCGACCAGCGCGTCACGGGTGAGATCGAGACCGGTCATCTCGCAGTCGATCCAGACAAGGCGGTCGCTGTTCACACGAGCCACCTTAACGGCCGGTGTTACTGCCGCCCCCGCTTCTTGCGCCGGCGCCGGCCACGGCGAGCGGTGCCGCTTGGTGTCGGCGTGGTGCTCGCCTGCGGTTCGCCTGGTGCGTCGCTGGGACGTTCGGAGCCGGGCGTTCGGCGTGAAGTTATTGCCGACAGCAGGATGATGATCAGTGCGGCGACCGCCACCAGGGCGACGTGCCAGTACGGCCGGCCCCCGACGACGAACACGGCGCTGGCGACCGCCGCCCCGAGCAGTGTGTAGACGGCGACTTCCGTGGTCGAAGGGACGATGCCGGCCGCGTCGTGGGCCGAGCGGCGCTGCGGTATGGCCTGCGTCATGTCGGCTGTTGGCCAGGTGTTCGCGGGCGCACCGAGCGAAGCGGTGTCCGAGCGTCCTGAATAACCATCGGCCGGCTCGAAGGGGTTTCTGGCGTGGTCCTCAGGACGGCGGTACGGGTGACGCCCGGCAGGACCGCGAGCGGACCGATGGCGGGCAGGTACGTCAGGGTATGGCTCGCCTGGTGCACCGGAGTACGGCTGGGGTGCCGGGGTCTCGCGACGCCGGCGGCCAGCGGGCCGATGCTTGGCCAGGGCGGTCTCCTCAGTTCGATCGATTACCGCTGAACCGCGCCACCGGATCGGCGGGGGCGCATGGCGTGAGGTGCGCAGCATGTTACGCCTGCACGGTGCCGGCGCCTGTGCCGAGGTTGTCGGCCTGTGCCGCTACGGTGTCGGGATCAGCGATCGAGGAGATGAGGGTTATGGCCGCATTGCGCGACGTGGTCTTCGATGCACACCACGCGCTCAGCCTCGCGCGGTTCTGGGACGCCGTTCTGGACTCCCATACGCTGACGCCGCTCGACGACGAGGATTTGGCGTGGCTGGCAGAACGCGGCATTGATCCTGACAATCCCACGAGCGTCGGCCTCGACCCGGTTGGTGGCGACGATGGGCTCCGGATCTGGTTCAACACCGTGCCCGACCCGACGCCCGGCAAGAACCGGTTGCATATCGATGTCAATCTGCGCGACGGGGGGGAGTTGCAGCGCATCCTCGATCTTGGTGCAACCGTGGTGTCGCGGCCGGAGGATCACGGCGAACGATGGTGGATCCTCGCCGATCCCGAGGGCAATCAATTCTGCGCCTTCTTACCCGAATGATGCTGCCCAGCCTGGCAACCGTCGTCCTCGATGGTCGTGAACGTCCCGCGATCATCCATCCTGAACGTGGGGTCGCCTTGATCGATGAGCTGGTCCACGACCCGCCCGCCGACCTGATGGCGGTGATCACCGACGGCAGGTACGACGACGTGGTGCGTGCGGCCGCAGCCGCGACGGACACGGTGTACCGGCCCGTGTCAGACCTGGTGTTCGGCCCGCCGTACCGCCGTCCCCGCAAGATCTGGGGCATCGGGCTCAACTATGTCGCGCACGCGGCTGACCTCGCCGAGACGGTGCCAGAAGAACCCGCGTCCTTCATCAAGGGCGATCACACGATCATTGGCCCCGGCGATCCGATTCCGGTGCCTCCGCAGAGTTCGCGTACGACCGCGGAAGCTGAACTGGGGCTGGTCATCGGCCGGTTGTGTCGCCACGTGCCCGAAGCATCGGCGCTTGACTACGTCTTCGGCGTCACCACGGTGCTCGACCAGACGGCCGAGGACATCTTGCAGCGCAATCCGCGGTTCTTGACCAGATCGAAGAACTTCCCGGGCTTCTTCTCGTTCGGACCGGCCATCGTCCCGCTCGCATCGCTGATACACGGCGGCCGCCTGGCCGACGTCGAGGTGTCGACCGTGGTCAACGACGTCGACATCCGCGTCAACACGGTGGGAAACATGCGGTATTCACCGGCGTTCCTGGTGAGCTTCCACAGCGCGGTGATGCCGCTGTTTCCCGGCGACATCATCTCGACCGGCACCCCCGGCGCGATCCGGATCCGTCCGGGAGATGTGGCTGAGTGCCGTATCCCGGGCGTCGGTGTACTGCGCAATCCCGTCGTCCAGGGCTGATCGAAGGTGGGCCGTCTTCGCAGGTGGCGCGCCTGGAGGGACTCGAACCCCCGACCTTGGGCTTAGAAG
>DASUUH010000058.1:0-45690 GCA_036374175.1 Jiangellaceae bacterium
ACGGAGACGCCGACCGAGACGCCGACCGAGGAGCCGACGAAGGAGCCGACAGAGGAGCCGACCACGCCGGTTACTCCGAAGCCGGTCCCGACGTCCGTGCCCGCTGGTTACGGTGACGCCGACAACGGTTCGGCTGGCACCATTGGCCTGCTCGCCTTCGCGACTGCACTCGCCGTTGGCGGTGCGGCCCTGGTGAGCCGTCGATTCCTCAAGGACAACTAACCAGGTATGAGTTCTAAGCGAACCGCTTTGCAGGTTCGCCGTACGGCACGAGGGCTGGCCGGGATGCTGTCCGGGCTGGCCCTCGTGGCCGTCGCGGCGTGTGGATCTGGTGAGGACGACACGCGGGCTGGCATCGGGCCCAGCCGCGACATCGAGTTCATCGAGTCGGCCGAGACCGAAGAGCCGGTCGACCAGTCCGAAGTCCCTATCGACGTCGAGGAGAGCAAGGCCGAGGAGATCTCCGGTATCACCTCGATCAAGATTCCGAAGCTTGGTGTCGAGGCTCCGATCGTCAAGATCAAGAGCAGCGACGATCGCGTACTGACTCCTCCGCGCGACCCCGGAGTCGTCGGTTGGTGGAGCCAGGGCGCCGCTCCGGGCGCGTCGACGGGGTCGGCCATTCTGGTCGGGCATGCCGTGCGTTCCGGGGGCGGAGTCTTCAACGACATCGGCAAGCTGGATGGTGGCGACACCATCGAGGTGGGCAGCCTGACGTACAAGGTCAGGTCGGTCGAGACGCTGTCTAAGGACGAGGTGGCACAGCAGGCCGAGGAACTGTTCGATCAGTCGGGGCCGGGCCGGCTCGTGGTCGTCACCTGCACCGACTGGGACGGCCAGGTCTGGCAGTCCAACATCATCACCATCGCGACCCCGGTCTGACTCCGCCAGCGCCTGCTTGCCGTCGGTTAGTGTCTAGAAGTGCCTCGCACCCGGAGAAGCTGGGCCGCGACCGTCCGGCGGGTGGTCGTGGCGATCCTGGCCCTCGTCCTGCTCTGGGTCGTCTCCGTCCCGATCCGGGTGTGGTGGGACGCTCGAGGCGAAGATCACCGTCCGTCCGACGCGATCATCGTGCTCGGCGCGGCGCAGTACAACGGGCGTCCGTCCCCGGTTCTTGAGGCGCGGCTGCGCAAGGCACGCTCGTTGTGGGAAGAGGGCGTGGCCGAAGCCATCGTCACGGTCGGCGGTGGGGCCGACGGTGACGTGACCACCGAAGCAGAAGCCGGCCGGGAGTGGCTGATCAGCAACGGCGTCTCGTCGGACGCGGTCGTGGCCGTCGCGTCCGGCAACAACACTCAGACCAGCCTCGAAGCCGTCGGCGAGACCTTTGGCGAAAACGACTGGAAGACCGCCGTCCTGGTCACGGATCCGTGGCACACGTTCCGGGCCAAGGCGATGGCCAGGTCGAGTGGAATCGATCCGGTGTCGGCGCCGGCGAGATCCGGCCCGGTCGTTCAGACCAGGGAAACCCAGGCGCGGTACATCCTGCGCGAGTCGCTGGCCTACTACCGGTGGCGGCTGACCGGCGAGTCCGGCAGCGGCGGCCTGGACGCATTCTGAGGCGAACGCACTAGCCTCGTCGGTGATGACCGCATACGACGAAGCCGCCTACGAGCGCTGGGTTCCCGAACCGCCCAAACGGTCGGGTCGCACGCCGTTCGAGCGTGATCGGGCACGCATTGTCCACTCTGCATCGCTGCGCCGCCTGGCGGCGAAGACGCAGGTGGTGGCGCCGGGTACGGACGACTTCGTGCGCAACCGGCTAACCCATACGCTCGAGGTCGCCCAAGTCGGGCGTGAGCTCGGCAAAAAGATCGGCTGCGACCCGGACGTAGTCGACACCGCGTGCCTGGCCCACGACCTCGGCCACCCGCCGTTCGGTCACAACGGCGAGGCAGCACTGAACGAGATCGCCGCTGGCATCGGCGGGTTCGAAGGCAACGCACAGACCCTGCGCCTGCTGACCCGGCTGGAAGCCAAGACGTCCTTTCCCGGTGGCCGGTCGGCCGGCCTCAACCTGACGCGGGCGAGCCTGGATGCTGCGACGAAGTACCCGTGGCCGCGATCGGAGAACAGCGCCAAGTTCGGGGTGTACGCCGAGGATGTCGACGTCTTCGAGTGGCTGCGCCGCGATGCGCCACGGCGCCGCCCGTGCCTGGAGTCGCAGGTCATGGACTTCGCCGACGACGTTGCCTACAGCGTGCACGACGTGGAGGACGCGATCGTCGCGCTGCGGCTCGATCCCGGCGTCTTGCTGGACGATCCGGCCGAGCGCGCCGCGATCGCTCGGCTCGCCCGCGAGTGGTACGCCCGCGACGCTGACCCCGACGAGTTGCTCGCTGGTCTCGACCGTCTCCGAGCCACCAGCTATTGGGTGAGCCGGTACGACGGCACCCGAGTGACCCTCGCCGCGCTGAAGGACATGACCAGCCAGCTGATCGGCAGGTTCTGCGACGCCGCCGAGGTGGCCACCCACGCCCGGTACGGACCCGGGCCGCTGACGCGCTACCACGCCGACTTGGTGGTGCCACGCGATACCCGGCTCGAGATCGCGATCCTGAAGGGCCTGGCCGCCGTCTACGTCATGACCGCCCGCGATCGCGAACCGGTGTACGTCCAGCAGCGGGAGTTGCTGTTCGAGCTCATCGCCACCTTGCGGGAGCGTGCCCCGGACGTGCTGGAGCCTGCCTTCCAGGCCGACTGGAAGGCCGCCGACACCGACGACGCCCGCTTGCGGGTGCTGGTCGATCAGGTGGCGTCGCTGACCGACGCGTCAGCCCAGGAATGGCACCGGCGGCTCACCGGCTCGCCGGATTGACAGCGCGGACCCCATACGTAAGGTCAGCAGCATGGACGCTACGACCACGTTCGTCATCGTCGGCGGCGGGCTCGCCGGGGCCAAGGCCGCGGAGACGCTGCGCGAGGAAGGCTTCGAGGGCCGGGTTGTACTGCTCACCGATGAACCCGAGCCGCCGTACGAACGCCCGCCCTTGTCGAAGGGTTACCTGCTCGGCAACGACGAGCGCGACAAGGCGTTCGTCCATCCGCAGCCGTGGTACGGCGAGCACGACATCGACCTGCGCCTCGGAACTCGGGTAACCGCCCTGGACCCGGGCGCACACGAAGTCGAACTCGACGGCAGCGAGCGCATCGGCTACGACAAACTCCTGCTGGCGACCGGCTCCGAACCGCGGCGGTTGGATGTGCGCGGCGCCGACCTGGCGGACGTCCGGTACCTGCGCAACCTGCCCGACTCCGACCACCTGCGTGATGTCCTGGAGGAAGGTCACCGGGTCGCGATCATCGGCGGGGGGTGGATCGGGCTGGAGGTCGCGGCGGCCGCACGCACACACGGCGCAGAGGTCACAGTCGTTGAAATAGCCGAGCTGCCGCTGCACGGCGTGCTCGGCGAGGATGTGGCGCTGGTGTTCGCCGGGCTCCACCGGGAGCACGGCGTTGACCTGAGGCTGGGCACCCGCGTGCGCGAAATCGTCGGTGACAACGGCCGGGTCGTCGCAGTCGTGACCTCCGATGGCGACGAGATCATGGCCGACACGGTGGTCGTCGGCATCGGGATCACGCCACGAGTCGAGCTGGCTGCCGCCGCCGGGCTGACGATCGAGGACGGGGTGGCCGTCGACGCCGGCTTCCGGACGTCGGAAGCAGACATCTATGCCGCGGGTGACGTGGCGGCGATCGAACACCCTCTCGTCGGCGGCCGGGTGCGAGTCGAGCACTGGGCCAATGCGCTGGACGGCGGTCCGGCGGCGGCCCGGTCGATGCTCGGCCAGGACGTCTCGTGGAACAAGCTGCCCTACTTCTTCACCGACCAGTACGACCTCGGGATGGAGTACACCGGCCACGCGCCGCCGGGGTCGTACGACGACGTCGTTCTCCGTGGCGACGTGCCCGGCCGGGCGTTCCAGGCGTTTTGGCTGCGCGAGGGACGCCCGATCGCGGGTATGCACGTGAACCTGTGGGACGACGGCATCGCACCCATCGAGGAACTGGTCAAGTCCGGCCGGACGGTCGACCCGGCGCGCCTGGCGGATCCGGACGTCCCACTGAACGAGGTCTAGGGGCACCGTGGAAGCTCGGTGCCCGCGATGGGCACGTAACGACCGATCGCGACTTCGCGCGCTTCCGCGGAGTCCGCTGGATCCATCCACTCGATAAGGCCACTGACTGACCTAGACTGCGACCTCATGGCGGGGCGGATCCGGGACGAGGACATCGCGGCCGTCCGTGAGCGTGCCAAGATCGACGAAATCGTCGGTGAATACGTCGCGCTGCGCGGCGCCGGCGGCGGTTCGCTGAAGGGCCTGTGCCCGTTCCACGACGAGAAGACGCCCTCGTTCCACGTGACCCCGGCGCGCGGGCTCTGGCACTGCTTCGGCGCCTGTGGCGAGGGTGGCGACGTCATCTCGTTCGTCCAGAAGTACGACCAGCTGACCTTTCCCGAAGCGGTCGAGCGGCTGGCCGACAAGGTCGGCCTGCAACTGCGGTACGACGAGACCCGCCCGGGTGCGAGCCCCGGCCGCAACCGCGAGCAGCGCACCAGGCTGATCGACGCGCACCGCGCCGCAGCCGCGTTCTACGCCGAGCAACTCGCCAGCTCAGCTGAGGCGGTGGCGGGCCGGCGGTTCCTCAACGAGCGGGGCTTCGACCGGGCCGCGGCCGAACACTTCGGTGTGGGCTACGCCCCGCGCGACGGTGACGTGCTACGCAAGCACCTGCGACAAGCGGGGTTCACCGACGAGGAGCTCATCCTGGCCGGTCTGGTGGGCCAGGGCAGGTCCGGGGTATATGACCGGTTCCGTGGCAGGTTGCTGTGGCCGATCAAGGACCTGCTCGGCGACGTGGTGGGCTTCGGCGCGCGGCGGCTGTACGACGACGACCGCATCGAGGCGAAGTACCTCAATACGTCCGAGACGCCGATCTACAAGAAGAGCCACCTGCTCTACGGTGTCGACCTGGCCAAGAAGGAGATCGCGCGGCGGTCGCAGGCAGTTGTCGTGGAGGGCTACACCGACGTGATGGCCTGCCACCTGGCCGGGGTCACCCATGCGGTGGCGACATGTGGCACGGCGTTCGGCGACGACCACGCCCGGGTGCTGCGTCGCCTGCTGCGCGACCAGGACGAGCTGCGCGGCGAGGTGATCTTCACCTTCGATGGCGACGAGGCCGGCCGCCGGGCGGCGATGCGGGCGTTCGAAGGCGACCAGCGGTTCGTCGGCCAGACCCGGGTCGCGATCGAACCCAACGGCCTGGATCCGTGCGATCTGCGCCTGCAAGGAGGCGACGCCGCGGTTCGCGAGTTGGTCGCCCGGCATCGTCCGCTGTTCGAATTCGCGATCCGCACGACGCTCGAGGAGTACGACCTGGACACCGCCGAAGGCCGGACGTCCGCGCTGGACAACGCCATCCCTCTGGTCGGCCGGATCCGCGACCACGCCCTGCGCGACGAGTATGCGCGCAAGCTGGCCGGCTGGGTCGGAGCGCCGGACGAGCTGGCGGTGGTGCGGCGGGTGCGAGCGGCGGCCGGTGCCGCTGGCCGCGGCCGGCCACGTGGGGGCGGTCGTCCCGAGCCGGTGGTGCCCGGTCAGCAGGCGCTTGGCGTTCCGGTGCACGGCGACGTCGATCCGCAGACTCTCGCCCTGGAGCGGTCGGTCTTGCGCGTGGCGATCCAGCGCCCCGCCCTGGCCGGGCCGACGTTCGACCAGCTGGACGCGGAGGGGTTCCGGTCGCCGGCGTACCGTGCGCTGCGCGAGACGCTGGCCAAGGCCGGCGGGTGCGCGACGCAGGGGGGTGGCCCGCGATGGGTCGATGCGCTGCTGGCCGCCGCCCCCGACGACGCCGTTCGCGGGATGATCACCGAGTTGTCCGTGGAACCGGTGCCGGCCGGTGACGCCGGGCTGGACCGGTACGTCGAGTCCGTCGTACTGCGGTTGCACGAAGTGTGGGTGTCGCGTCAGGTGGTGGCGCTGAAGGCAAAGTTGCAGCGCACCGATCCATCAGCCGAGACCGACGTCTACAACCGGTTGTTCGGAGAGTTGATGGCGCTGGAGAAACTGCGCCGCGACCTGCGCGAGCGCGGGCTCGGCAACGGTGGCTGACACGTGGCACCATGTCAGCTGTGGCGCACACACTTGCAGGCCGGGCTGAGACCCAGACACAGGCCAAGGTGCTCAAGTTGCTTCGCGACGAGGGCCCGCTCTCGCGCGTCCAGCTCGCCGACCGGCTCGGCGTCTCGCGGACAACGATGGCCAGCGAAGTCCACCGGCTCACCGAACTGGGACTCGCCGAAGGTGCGGGTCCGGCGGCCTCCCGTGGCGGGCGCCGGTCGACTCTCGTGGACCTGTCGTCCAACCTCCGGTTCGTCGGCATAGCCATCGGCGCAACGGCGATGTCGGTGGCCGTCACCGATGGCCGGCTCAAGGTGCTCGGGCAGCGGTACGTCGACATGGACGTCCGACTCGGTCCTGAACACGTGCTGGCCACGGCCCTTGAACTCGCTCGCAAACTGCTCGCCGAGTTGGGTATCGACCGCCCCGCCGGCGTCGGCGTCGGTGTTCCCGGTCCAGTCGATTTTCACAGCGGCGTTCCAGTGTCACCGCCGATCATGCCCGGGTGGGACGGTTACCCCGTACGCGATGCTGTTGCGCGTGAGCTCGGCTGTCCCGCCTTGCTCGACAATGACGTGAACGTGATGGCGCTGGGGGAGCAGCATTCCGGCGTGGCCAAGTCGGTGCCCGACTTCCTGTTCGTCAAGATCGGCACCGGCATCGGTTGTGGCATCGTCGTCGACGGCCACCTCTACCGGGGCATGGACGGGTGCGCCGGCGACATCGGGCACATCCGGGTCGACGAGTTCGGGCCGACCTGCGCGTGCGGGAACACCGGCTGCCTGGAGGCCTTTTTCGGCGGGGCCGCCCTGGCCCGAGATGCGACGGCGGCCGCGCGGGCCGGCCGGTCGCCCGCGCTGACCGCGATGCTCGAGCAGAAAGGCGAGTTGACCGCGGTCGACGTCGCGCACGCCGTGGCCCAGGGCGATCCACATGCCGTGCAAATGATCCGCGAAGGCGGGCAACGCGTTGGTTCGGTGCTGGCCAGCCTCGTTTCGTTCTTCAACCCGGGGCTGATTGTGATCGGTGGCCGGGTGTCGCGTCTGGGTCATCCGTTGCTCGCCGAAATCCGCGGTGTCGTCTACCGGCGCTCCCTTCCGCTCGCCACCGGCAACCTTCCGCTCGTGCTGAGCGAGATGGGTGACGACGCCGGTGTTGTGGGCGCAGCGGCGCTTATTAGCGAAGCGGTGTACGCCGCCACTTAACGTTCCTGCAACACTGTAACATCACGCCGTGCGTTTTTATCGTTTTTGTCCGGTTTGCAAGGCACGGTCGACGACTCGAGCGGCAACACGAACTGGGAAAGCCAGCCCTTCCCGATCACCGATCCGGGCGGGGCGACCAGTGGCAACCTGTTCCGGCTCAACTAGCCCCTTTCCGTTGATCATGGGCGATCCGTGCATAACAGGCCCGGATAGCACGGATCGCCCATGATCAACGCTGGTGTGTGGACGTCCTGGTGGACGACTTTGTCCTGTCAGCGTGGAAAGTTATGTGATCGTAAGTCGAAACTTCCCCGGAATCTCTTGACGTTGCGGTTAACGCTGTCTTAGTTTGTGCGACCAACGGACTAACCGTTTGTGACGTGGACAACGCTGAAAGGAGGCTTGCCCGGCATGGTCAATGTTGTCGATCAGGTCTCCTTGCGCCGCCACAACCTCAGCACCGTTTTGCGGCACCTCCGCAAGTCGGGCCCGCGCTCTCGCGCCCGAATCGCCACCGAAACCGGGCTCAACAAGGCCACGGTCTCCAGCCTCGTCGCCGAACTCGAAGAACGCGGCCTGGTCCGCGAAGGCGACATCGAGCGTGGCCAGGTCGGCCGGCCCGGGCAAGCCGTGGAGATCGACGGCCGGGTATGCGGCCTCGGCATCGAACTCGGCATCGACCACATTGCGACTCACGTCCTCGACCTGTGTGGCGAGACCGTTGCGTCCCGGCGGATCGCGGCGGGTGTGCAAGAGCTCGGGCCGGAGCAGACGCTGGGCCGGCTGGCAACGCTGATCGACGAGCTCACCGTCGAGATGGCCGCGGCCGGCCGCGACGTCGTGGGGGTCGCCGTCGGGGTGCCCGGCCTGGTCGAAACCGCTCACGGATCCTTGCGGGTCGCGACCAATCTCGGGTGGCGCGACATCAGCGTCGTCGACGAGCTGATGTCGCTTCTCAACGGCCCGTCCTACTCGATCCTGTTGGACAACGATGCGAATCTGGCCGCCATCGCCGAACACGCCATGGGAGCCGCGACCGGCGCCCGAACCATGGTGTACGTCACCGGCGAGATAGGTGTCGGTGGCGGAGTGATCGTCGACGGTCAGGTCATGCGGGGTGCCGAGGGGTACGCCGGCGAGGTCGGGCACATGGTCGTGGCCGCGGACGGACCGCTGTGCGGGTGCGGCCGGCGGGGCTGCTGGGAGACCGTTGCCGGGCTACCCGCAATGCTCCGCCAGGTGGCCGATCCAGACGACCCGATCGCCGATCCAGCCATGGATCTCGAGCAACGGCTGGCCGAGATCGTCCGCCGGGCAGAGCTCGGCGACGCCCGGACGCTGCGCGGGCTGGACGCCGTCGGCACCGGGGTCGGGTTGGGGGTGTCCATCCTGGCCAACGTCTTCAATCCCCAGGTCATCGTGCTGGGCGGATTCCTCGCGGTGCTGAGTGAATACCTGTCGCCGGCGATCGAGAACGAACTGGCGAGCCGCATGGTGGCGCGCTCGCTGAGCGGGTGCCGGGTGGAATGTTCGGCGTACCCGTTCAGCGCGGCCGCGCGGGGTGGGGCCCACGTCGTCCTCGAGGCGGTTCTCGCTGATCCGACGTCCGTCCTGCGGACTGCACACGCTGGAGGTGCGCAATGACAACGGCGCTGCTGGAGATGACCGGCATCGTCAAGGAGTTCCCGGGTGTTCGTGCACTCGACGGGGTGGACCTCGGGGTGCGGGCCGGTGAGGTGCATTGCCTGCTGGGCCAGAACGGTGCGGGTAAGTCCACTTTGATCAAGGTGTTGTCCGGTGCTCATCAGCCTGACGAGGGAGTGATCGTCTGGCAGGGCGAGCAGGTGCGGCTGGCCAATCCGATGGCCGCCATGCGGCTCGGCATCGCGACGATCTACCAGGAGCTGGACCTTGTCGACGGGCTGTCGGTCGCGGAGAACATCTTTCTCGGCCACGAGTTGGCCGCCGCCGGATTCATGCGCCGCGGCGATGCCCAGGAGGCGGCCGCTGCGCTGCTGGCCAGGTTGGGGCACCCGGAGATCTCACCGCGCATGGAGGTCGGCCGGCTGTCCACCGCCGGCAAGCAGATCGTCAGTATGGCCCGCGCGTTGTCCCACGACGTCAAGCTGATCATCATGGACGAGCCGTCGGCTGTGCTCGACCAGGAAGAGGTCGCGCGGCTGTTCACCGTCATCAGGGATCTCACCGCCGACGGGGTTGCCGTCATCTACATCTCGCACCGGCTCGAGGAGATCCGCCAGATCGGTGATCGGGTGACTGTTCTGAAAGACGGCCGGACGGTCGCCACTGGCCTGTCCGCCCGCGAGACACCGACCAGCGAGTTGATCCGCCGGCTGGCCGGGCGCGAGATCGAATACGTGTTCCCGCCGCGGACGAAGGTGGAGGACGACGCACCCGTGGTGCTAGATGTCGCCGACCTGGCTGCGCCCCGCGCCTTCTCCGGCGTCACGTTCCAGGTCCGGGCGGGCGAAATCGTCGGCCTGGCCGGGCTCGTCGGATCGGGACGGTCCGAGGTGCTCGAGACCATCTACGGCGCACGCAAGGCCAGCTCCGGGTCGGTCTCCGTGGACGGCCGGCGCCTACGGCCGGGGTCCGTCCGGGCGGCCGTCGCGGCCGGTGTCGGACTGTCGCCGGAGGAGCGCAAGAGCCAGGGCCTGTTGCTGGACGAAGCGGTGTACCGGAACGTCAGCTTGGCGACGATGACCCGCTTCGCGCGGGGTGGTTTCTTGAATCACGTGAACGAACGCCGCGCCGCCGAAGTACACACCAAGGCACTGGACGTACGGCCGTCTGATGTCGCGCGTGCGGCGCGCACGCTGTCCGGCGGCAACCAGCAGAAGGTGGTCTTGGCCAGGTGGCTGCTGCGGGAGTGCCGCGTCCTGCTGCTCGACGAACCCACCCGGGGCGTCGACGTGGGAGCGCGGAGTGAGTTGTACGCACTGGTCAGGCGCCTTGCTGATGACGGCGTGGCAGTCGTGCTGGTCAGTAGTGAGATCCCGGAGGTGCTGGGCCTGGCCAACCGGGTCCTGGTGCTTCGCGAGGGCAAGGTCGTCCATACCGGTCCGGCCGAAGAGATCGATGAACACCGGGTCCTCGACCTGGTAATGGAAGGGAGCGCAGCGTGAGCGAGCGTACGACACCCGCAGCCGCACCAGCTGCAGACGAACATCAGCGGGTAGAGGCACTGGCAGCGGAAGCCGGCATCGGAGCGCCCAGGTCAGCGCTGGGCCGGTTCATGGCCAGTTCGGCCGGGCGGAACTTCGGGCTTGTGATCGTGCTCCTGCTGCTGTGCCTGGTGGGTGTGCTGACCGCAGGCGACCGGTTCGCCAACGTCAACAACATCCTCACCATCCTGCGGTTGGCCTCGGTCATCGGCGTGGTCAGCATCGGCATGACGTTCGTGATCATCGGTGGCGGCATCGACCTGTCGGTCGGCGCCATTGTCGCGCTCTCGTCGGTGTGGGCGACGACGCTGGCCACCCAGACGATGGCGATGGACTTTCACTGGGTACTCATGGTGTTCACGGCCCTAGTCGTAGGCACCGCGTGCGGGCTCATCAACGGGTCATTGATCGCCTACGGGCGGATGGCGCCATTCATCATGACGCTCGCCATGCTCGTCGCCGCTCGCGGGCTGGCCGAGATCATCTCAGAGCGCAAGACGCAGATCATCCAGGTTCGCGACTTCGTCAACTTCGTCAATGGCCGCTTCCTGGGGATCCCAGTGCTGGTCTGGATATTCGCGGTCGTGGCCGCCATCGGATGGGTGCTGCTGAACCGGACGACCTTCGGCCGGCGCACCATCGCGGTGGGCGGCAACATCAATGCCGCCCGGCTCGCCGGCATCGCGGTCAAGCGGCACACCGTCCTGATTTACACGCTACTGGGGCTGCTGTGTGGCGTGGCCGCCGTGATGTTAATGGCCCGCACGACGACGGGCAGCTCGACCCACGGAATGCTCTACGAGCTCGACGCCATCGCAGCCGTTGTCATCGGCGGGACGCTGCTCACCGGCGGGCGGGGCACGATCGTCGGCACGATCTTCGGCGTGCTCATCTTCACGACGCTGACCAACGTATTCACCCTGAACAACCTCGATACCTCCACACAGGCCGTCGCCAAAGGCGTGATCATCGTCGCGGCCGTGCTGCTGCAGCAGCGGGTGGCTGCCCGGAGCGACTCGAGTTGACCCTCCGTACCTGTCTGCCCGGGCGCCCCGTCCCGGGATCCATCACCCAAGAAGGAGAAATCATGTCCCTACGTTCGAATCGGCCCTTCCGCCGGCTCGTGACCTCGGCGACGGCCATCGTCGCCGTCGGTGTTCTCGTTGTCGGCTGTACCAGCAACGACCCGGAGGAGACGTCCAACGACAGCTCCGAAGAAGAGAGCACCGACGACGGGGGCGCAGGCGCCAGCGGCAACGACGAGCCAGGAGAGACTGTCACCATCGGCTTCTCCGGCCCGCTAGCCGACCACGGCTGGCTCGCGGCGGTCAACAGTTCGGCGATCGAGGAAGCCGAGAGCTACGACGACATCGACCTGCGCACGGCCGAGGCCACCAACGACGCGAGCCTGCAGATCAGCCAGATCGAGACCTTCATCAACGAGGGCGTCGACGCGATCGTGCTGCTGCCCACCGACGGTGCCCAGCTGACCGAGATCGCCACCCGGGCGATGGAGGAGGGCATCATCGTCGTGAACGTCGACCGCGAGTTCTCCAGCCCGTTCGCGGCACGGACCACCATCCTCGGTGACAACTACGGCATGGGCGTCTCCGCGGGAACCTACGCCTGCCAGCTCATCGAGGAGAACAACATCGAGGACCCGGTCATCGCCGAGATCGCCGGCATCGACTCGCTGCCGCTGACCCAGGACCGGTCGCAGGGCTTCGACGACGCGCTGTCCGCCTGCGGTGAGTCGGTCGACAACCGGGTCGCCGCGGAGTTCACCGTGGAGTCGGGTGAGGAGCAGGCCTCCAACCTGCTGCAGGCCGCACCGGAGATCGACATCATCTGGAACCACGATGACGACCAGGGTGTCGGCGTCAAGCAGGCGTTCGACAACGCCGGCCGGGACGAGTTCTTCTTCCTCGGCGGCGCGGGTTCCTGCAACGCGATGCGCTGGATCGAAGAGGGCGCGATGGAGGCCACGGTCCTCTACCCGCCGACCCAGGCGGCCGACGGTATCCGGCTGGCCCGCCTGCTGGCGCAGAACAAGGGCATGTCCGATCTGGTGCAGGTCTCGGTGCCGCGGCGGATCGTGCTCGACGCGCCCGTGGTCACGGCCGACAACGTCGACCAGTACATGGACATCTGCTTCGAGTCCTGATACCTCCGAGTGTTGATCATGGGAGGTGGCTCTCCGGGGAGGGCGTACCGCCACCTCCCATGATCAACGGGTTCTCGGACCAACCCGATCTGGCAAGGACTTTCAATGACTGACGAACGCAATTCCGCGGCCCGTGAGCTCGGTATCGGAATGGTCGGCTACGCCTTCATGGGCAAAGCGCACTCGCATGCCTGGCGGAATGCTCCAAGCTTCTTCACACTGCCCCTCGTGCCCCGGTTGAGAGTGCTCGCCGGGCGCAATGCGGCTGCGGCAACGGCGGTCGCAGAGAAGTTCGGCTGGGAGCACGTCGAGACCGACTGGCGCGCACTCATCGCCCGTGACGATGTCGACGTCGTCGACGTCTGCACGCCCGGCGACACCCACGCCGAGATCGCGATCGCCGCCCTGGCGGCCGGCAAGCACGTCCTCTGTGAGAAGCCGCTCGCCAACTCGGTGCCCGAGGCCGAGGCGATGGCCGAGGCCGCGCGCATGGCGCAGGCCCGCGGAGTGCGTTCGATGGTGGGTTTCACCTACCGTCGCGTCCCCGCGATCAGACTGGCACAGAGCCTGGTGGCGGAGGGCAGGCTCGGCGCTATCCGTCACGTCCGGGCGCAATACCTGCAGGACTGGCTCATCGATCCCCAGGCGCCGCTGTCGTGGCGGCTTGACAAGGAGCGCGCGGGTTCGGGTGCGCTGGGCGACATCGGGGCGCACATCGTCGACTTGACCCAGTACATCACCGGCGAGCGGATCACGGGCGTGAGCGCGATTATGGAGACGTTCGTCAAAGAGCGCCCGGTCGCCGCGTCGTTCGACGGCCTGGCCGGCACAGCCGGCGAGGGCGTGGGCCCGGTGACGGTGGACGACGCCGCCATCTTCCTCGGCCGGTTCAGCGGCGGAGCGTTGGCGACGTTCGAGGCCACCCGGTTTGCCACCGGGCGCAAGAACGCCATCCGGATCGAGATCAACGGCACGGACGGCAGCTTGGCCTTCGACTTCGAGGATATGAACCTGCTGCACCTGCTGGAGAACTCCGACGGCGCCAAAACGGCGGGCTTCCGTCGGATCCTGGTCACCGAACCCGAACACCCCTATATCGCCGCATGGTGGCCGGCGGGACACATCCTCGGCTACGAGCACGGCTTCACCCACCAGGCGGTCGACCTGGTGAACGCGATCGCCGAAGGTCACGACCCGGAGCCGTCGTTCGCCGACGGGCTCAACGTGCAGCGGGTGCTCGCCGCCGTCGAGGACAGCGCCGCGAAGGACAGCGTCTGGACGCCCGTGCAGCAATGACGTGACCCTGCCCGGACCCGACGCAAGAGATGAGGGAGTGCTGGTGAGCGGTTGGCTTGCGTTACGCGATGAACGTCGTGCCGACCGACCTGAACGTGGTACGGGGCAGCCACGGCCGGTCCGAAGCCACCGAGGTGCGCGACCTGATACTCGACCTGATCGCGATCCCTGACCGAACCCGATCAACAAGGAGTGTGGGATGACTCGACCCATTACGTTGTTCACTGGGCAATGGGCTGATTTGCCGTTTGAGGAGATGTGCCGGCTCGCGTCCGAATGGGGGTACGACGGTCTCGAAATCGCCTGCTGGGGGGATCACCTCGACGTGTGGCAGGCGGCCGAGGATGACGCCTATGTCCGGGCCAAGCTGGACACGTTGGAGAAGTACAACCTGAAGGTCTGGACGATCTCCAACCACCTCAAGGGCCAGGCCGTCTGCGACGATCCGATCGACGAGCGGCATCGGGGGATCCTGCCGGATCGGATCTGGGGCGACGGTGACCCCGAAGGCGTGCGCCAGCGCGCGGCGGAGGAGATGAAGGTGACCGCAGTCGCCGCGCGCCGTCTCGGCGTCGACACGGTGGTGGGGTTCACCGGATCGTCGATCTGGAAGTACGTGGCCATGTTCCCGCCGGCGTCGGCCGAGATGATCGAGGCCGGCTACCGCGACTTCGCCGACCGGTGGAACCCGATCCTCGACGTGTTCGAACGCGAGGGCGTGCTGTTCGCACACGAGGTGCACCCGTCGGAGATCGCGTACGACTACTGGACCACCGTCCAGACCCTGGAGGCGATCGGGCACCGGCCGGAGTTCGGACTGAACTGGGACCCCAGCCACATGGTGTGGCAGGACCTCGACCCAGTGATGTTCCTGTGGGACTTCCGCGACCGGATCTACCACGTGGACTGCAAGGACACCAAGAAGGCGGTCGGTAACGGACGCAACGGCCGGCTCGGCTCGCACCTGCCGTGGGCCGACCCGCGCCGCGGCTGGGACTTCGTTTCCACTGGCCACGGCGACGTGCCGTGGGAGCAGTGCTTCCGCATGCTCAACACCATCGGTTACGAGGGGCCCATCTCCGTGGAGTGGGAGGACGCCGGCATGGACCGGCTCCGCGGCGCTCCCGAAGCCCTCGAGTTCGTCCGCACCCTCGCCTTCGACGCTCCCGAGGCCGCCTTCGACGCGGCGTTCAGCACGGACGGCTGACGGGAGGACACAGCCCAGCGGTGTGGCGCCTCACGGCCCGGAGGTGCCACACCGCTGTCAAACTATGCCTCCTAAACCGCCGCATTGGAACGAAACATCTACCAATTTCGGGTTACTTTCCTTGACGTCCGGCGAAAGTGTCACTACTTTCAAGACGCATGAACGCAACGGGCGTTCATACGAATGACACAGCAGGGGTTCGGGCCGCCTCATGGGCCCTGCGACGTCTCGTACCTACGTGCGCGAGGAGACAGTCGTGCATTACCTGGATCGCTCGAAGAACCAGCAGGCCCGAGCAGAGCTCACCCGGCGGGGTTTTCTGCGTGCTGCGACCGGTACGACGGTAGCCGTCACTGCCGCTACCCTCGGCGCCGGGCTGGCCACCTCCGCCCACGCCGAACCGGTTGGAAGCCCGCTCATCCCGCCGGGCAAGATCGGCCTCCAGCAGTGGAGCATCCGCGACGTTGTCTCGTCGCTGGGCTTCCGGCCGGTCTTCGAAGAGCTTTCCCGAATGGGATACCGGCACTTCGAGTTCTTCAACTACAACTCGCCTGCGGAGCCGGGCCAGACGCTGCAGCAACTGCGCCAGCTGCTCCAGGACAACGGATTGACCGCGATCGGCGCGCACCGCGGCCTCGGCGCCTTCCGCAACAACCTGGAGCAGGAGCTCGACCAAGCCGAGATCCTTGGCCTGCCGTTCATCGGGACGGCGAACGAGCCGGTCAGCTCGGCCAACCGAACCGTCGCCGGGTACAAGGCGGTGGCGGAGGAGTTCAACGCCTGGGGCGCAGCGGCCAAAGCACGGGGCATCAGGTGGTACCAGCACAACCATCAGAACGAGTTCCGATTCGCCGCCGACGACCCGAGCGTCCGCCTCTACGACGTGCTGCTCGCCGAGACCGACCCCAGCCTCGTCTACCTTGAGATGGACATCTACTGGGCGTTCGTCGGCCAGCACATCGCACCGGGCTTCGAGCCGGCCGAGTACGTCAAGGCCAACCCGCAGCGGTACCCGTTGTTCCACGCCAAGGACGGCGAGCGGCGACCGGATCTGGCGAACGGATACAACTTCACCGAATTCGGTGCCGGCGACATCGATTTCGCCGCGTTCTACCGCGAGATCGGCCCGAACAGCCGACAGCACTTCTCCCTGTGGGAGCAGGACAACGCGCCGAACACCCCGGCCGAGCTCGGCGGCTCGCTCGGCGCTGCTGAGCGCAGCTACGACGCGATGTACAACCTGCGCGGCTGACGTCCCTACACAGAGAAGAACCCGGGAGCCGGAGCTGAACCTCGCACGCTCCGCTCCGGCCCCCTCCGCAGCTCATCTAAGGAGACTGCTCGATGAAACATACCCGAATTCGCCTAGGCGCTGCGGCGGCAGTCGCAGCGCTCTGCGCGGCCGGCCTGGTCGCCACGCCGCCAGCCCAAGCTCACGACGAGGACGAGAACTTCGACTGGAACGACTTCGACAAGGTCACGCTGACCACCGAGGTCGGCGAGCCGATGTCGATCGCCGTCCTGCCCGACGGCCGGGTGCTGCACACCAATCGGCATGGTCAGATCAGGCTCTACGACCCCGCCACCGCCGGCACCAGAATCATCACGAGCCTGCCCGTCTACCAGTTCTCCGAAGATGGAATGCAGGGCATCGCCCTGGACCCGAACTTCGAAGAGAACCAGTGGGTGTACATCTACTACTCCCCGGTCATCGAAGGATTCCCCGAAGGCCCGGCGCCGGAGCAGGTAGAACCGGGCGGCGACACCAGCGTCTTCGACGACTACCTCGGCCACAACGTGCTGTCGAGGTTCAAGTTCGTCGACGACCCGACCAACCCGCGCATCGACCTGTCGTCCGAGCAGCAGATCCTGGAAGTACCGATCGCGCGGGGGTTGTGCTGCCACAACGGCGGCGACATCGACTTCGACTCCGAAGGCAACCTCTACCTGTCAACCGGGGACGACACGAACCCGTTCCAGTCGAACGGCTACGCGCCGATCGACGAGCGGCCGTACCGCAATCCTGGGTTCGACGCCCAGGGCACGTCCGCGAACACCGCCGACCTGCGGGGCAAGCTGCTGCGGATCAAGGTCAACGAGGACGGCAGCTACGACGTCCCACAGGGCAACCTGTTCAACAGCGGGGCGTGGGACCATCTCTTCCCCGGCGGCGAGTACGACCCCGAGCTGGCCAGGCCGGAGATCTACGCGATGGGGTTCCGGAACCCGTTCCGGTTCACCGTCGACCCGGTCACCGACGCCGTCTACCTCGGCGACTACGGGCCGGACGCCGGCCAGGCGAACCCGCTGCGCGGCCCGCGGGCGACCGTCGAGTGGAATCTCATCACCGAGCCGGGCAACCACGGCTGGCCGTACTGCGTCGGCAACAACCTGGCGTACATCGACTACGACTTCGAGACCGGCCAGTCGTTCGAGCCGTTCGACTGCGACAACCCGGTCAACGAGTCGCCCAACAACACCGGCCTGACCCAGCTGCCGCCGGTCACGCCGGCGACGGTCTGGTACCACAACAACACCATCACGCCGGAGTTCCCGGAGCTGGGCAGCGGCGGCGGCGGCCCGATGGGCGGTCCGGCGTACCAGTACGACGCCGAAGTGGCGGCCGAGTACCCGACCGCGTTCCCCGAGGACTTCAGCGGCATTCCGCTGATGTACGAGTGGACGCGGAACTACATCAAGCAGTTCCACCTCACCGAGGACCGCACCGATGTCGCGGCGATCGAGGAGATGCTGCCGCACGTGCCGTGGAACCGGCCGATGGATATGGAGTTCGGGCCGGACGGCTCGCTCTATGTTCTCGAGTACGGCGGCGGCTTCTTCGTCGAGCACCGGCTGGCTCAGCTGTCGCGCGTCGACCACGTCGCGGACGGCCGCGCTCCGGCTGCCCGGGCCAGCGCGGACCCGCGCTCCGGCCAGGCCCCGCTCGAGGTGGCTTTCTCCAGCGAGGGCACGCATCACCCCGACGATGTCGAGATCGTCAGCCTAGAGTGGTCGTTCGGCGACGGCACGACGTCGAACGAGCCCAATCCGACCCATACCTACCAGGCAAATGGCGTCTACGCGGCGACACTGACCGTCACTGACGCGGACGGGAAGACCGGAAAGGCCGGCGTGACCATCGTCGTCGGTAACACCGCACCGGTCATCGACCTGCAGCGGCCGCCAGACGGTGCGTTCTTCGACTGGGGCGACGAGGCGCCGTTCCGGATCCGCGTGACCGACGTGGAGGACACCCGGGTGGACTGCGACCTTGTCACGCTGAACGCCGCTCTCGGCCATGACGAGCATGCCCACCCGATGGACCAGGAGACCGGCTGCGACGGCACGTTCGTCACCCCGCCGACGGCCGGGCACAGTTCGGACCTCAACGTGACGTGGGTTCTTACCGCGCAGTACACCGACGAGGGCGCGCCCGGACTGCCGTCTCTGTCCGGTACCGACCAGGTGAGGCTGCAGCCCAAGCGCAAGCAGGCGCAGTTCTTCACCGCCGCGAGCGGGGTCTCGACACAGGGCGCGCAGGACCCGGCAGAGGGCGGCGGCCAGCGGTTGACCAGCGTCAACCACGGCGACTGGACGGCGTACTCGCCGATCAACTTCCTCAACGTCGACGAGCTCCGGTTCCGCGTTCGCTCCGAAGGTGTCGGCGGCGCCATCGAGGTCCGCAAGGACGCGCCGGACGGCGAGCTGCTGGGTACGGCGACTGTCGCCGACACCGGCGGCGCGTGGACGTTCGTCAGCACGCCGGTCGAGGACCCGGGTGACACGTTCACCCTCTACCTGAGGTTCTCTAACCCGGGGGCCGACCCGGCCGCGCAGTTGTTCAACGTGAACTTCTTCGAAGCCGTCGGCGAAGGGGTGGCCGGTCCGCCGCGTCCACCGGTCTGCGAGGGCACGATCGTGTTCGGCACCGCCGACTCCGGGGTCGCTGACCGCGACGCGGGCAACGACTTCTGCGTCGGCTGGACACTGGACGACCACCGCGACTGGCCGAGCGCCGGCGCCTTCATCGAGCACGTGGACACGACGACGGATCAGCTGGTGTCCGACGGCGTGATCACGCCGCAGGAGAAGGGTGCACTCGTGCGGGCCGCGGCTCGATCCGGCATCGGCCGATAGTCCACACCCTTCTCCCGTGATCATCGGCAGTTTCCGGCTACATAGCCCGGAAACTGCCGATGATCACGTGGGTTCGGCACGTCAAAGGGCGCGGCAGCTACCGCGCAGCACGAGGCTGGTCGGCAGGCGCACGTGCAGCTCGCGCGGCACGCCGCGGATCAGGTCGGTGACCATCGCCAGGGCCTCGGCGCCCATCTGGTGAATGGGCTGGGCGACGGTGGTGAGCGGGGGGTCCGTGAGCGCCGACTCGGGGACGTTGTCGAAGCCGATCACGGAGATGTCGTCGGGAACGCCGAGCCCGAGTTCGCGCGCGACCTCCATGGTGTGGATCGCAGACAGGTCGTTGGCGGCGAAGATGGCAGTCGGCCGATCTGGCATGGACAGCAGCTCGTGCGCCGGCCGGTCGGCGAGGTCGGGCCGGTAGCCGCCGACCCGCATCAACGCCGGGTCAACACCGATGCCCGCATCGTTCAATGCCTCGCGGTAACCCTGCTCGCGGAGCCGGGCGGACTCGAGGTCCGGGCGGCCGCCGAGGAACCCGATGCGACGGTGGCCGAGTGAGATCAGGTACTCGGTCGCCGCGCGGGCGCCGGCGAGGCTGTCGGAGTCGACGGTCGGAGTACCCGACGGGCCGGTGTGCGGGTCGACGGCGACGACGGGGATGGTGTGATGCTCGGTGATCACGGTAGGAGTCACGAGCACGGCGCCGTCGATCAGAGTGCCGGCCAGGCGCGTCAGGTAGCGCTGCTCCCAGCCGACCCGGTCGTGCCGGCCGAGCCCACCGGAGTAGGCCATCAGCTCGTAGCCGGTTCCCTCGACCGCCTCGGAGATGCCCTTCAAGAGTTCGGTGGAGAACGGTTCGAACTCGGCGACAAGGATGCCGATGACGTTGGTGCGGCGGCTGCGCAGGCTGCGCGCCACGATCGAGGACTCGTAACCGAGTTGCTCGATGACCTCGTGCACCCGCAGCTCGGTCTCCGGTGCAACGCCGTACCTGCCGTTGATGACCTTCGACACGGTCGAGACCGAGACGCCTGCGATTTTCGCGACGTCGCCGATGGTCACCCTTCCCGTGGATTGCATGAGGATGACAGTAGCGCGGCCCAGGGGCGCGGGAGCGGTCCTCGGACTGAGTTGCAGATAACGGTTTCGATACCGTTATCGATAACGATTGACGACGTGCCGGTGGACTGTCAGACTCGCCGCAATCCGTCAGGGACGACCGGAGGGATCCACATGACTCGCAGGACACGAATACCGGCCCTGGCCCTGGCCGCGGCCGTCGCGCTCGTTGCCACCGGCTGTGCCGGACAAGGCGGCGACGACGCTAGCGACGACACCGAAGCCAACGCCACGGAGAACGCCGACGAAGCCGGCAGCGACGAACCCGTCACCATCGCCTGGTGGCACAACTCGAACAACCCGCCCGGCAGGGACGTCTACGAACAAGCGGCCGCGGACTTCATGGCCGCCAATCCCAATGTCACCATCGAGATCAACGCCCAGGCGCACGAGGACATGGTCACCCGGCTCGAAGCGGCGATGCAGGCCGGTGACATGCCCGACATCTTTATGGAACGCGGCGGCGGCGAGCTCCTAGCCAAGGTCGACGCCGGCCTGATCAAGGACATCACCGATGACGCGGCCGAGACGATCGACAAGCTCGGCGGCTCGGTTGCCGGCTGGCAGGTGGACGATCGCACGTATGCGCTGCCGTTCAGCCTCGGTGTCGTCGGCTTCTGGTACAACACCGACCTGTTGGAGCAGGCCGGCATCAGTGAGCCGCCGGAGACCCTGGACGACTGGGTCGCTGCGGTTGGCGCGCTCAAGGACGCGGACATCGAGCCCGTCTCGGTCGGTGCAGGTGACGCGTGGCCGGCCGCGCACTACTGGTACTACGCCGCGCTGCGGCAGTGCGCCCAGGACGTCTTGGCCGATGCGCTGGAGAACCTGGAGTTCTCCGACGAGTGCTTCGTGCGCGCAGGTGAAACCGTCCAAACCATCGTCGAGGCCCAGCCGTTCAACGCCGGTTACCTGACGACGGTGGCCCAGGAGGGCCCGACGTCAGCGTCCGGCCTGCTGGCGTCCGGGAAGGTGGCCATGGAGATGCAGGGCCACTGGGAACCCGGCGTCATGCAGGGCCTGACCGAGGACGGCCAGGGGCTCGGCGAGCAGACCGGCTGGTTCCCGTTCCCGTCGGTCCCGGGCGCGGAGGGTGACCCGGCCGCGGTGCTCGGCGGCGGTGACGCATGGGCAGTGTCCGGGGACGCGCCGGACGCGGCGGTCGACTTCATCGAGTACCTGCTCTCCGACGAGGTGCAACAGACCTTCGCCGAGAATTCGATGGGCCTGCCGGTGAACCCGTCGGCGACGCAGTACGTGGCCGATCCGGCGATGGCCGAGCTCCTCGAGGTTCGCGACAACGCGCCGTACGCGCAGCTCTACCTCGACACGTTCCTCGGCCAGTCCATCGGCGGTGCGTTGAACGAGGCGGTAGTGGACATGTTCGCCGGCCAGGCGTCACCGCAGGACGTCGTCGACGAGCTCCAAGAAGCGGTCGCAGCCGAGCAGTGACCAAGGCCATCACTGGGTCCGCCGGCGGCGCCTCCGAGGTGCCGCCGGCGGACCTCGGCTCGACCGAAGTAACACGCCCGGGGGCTCGCCGCAGCCGCCGGCGAGAGAACTGGCGCAAGCGCGCGGAGATCGTCTTCTTCGTCACGCCCGCCCTCACACTGTTCGTGCTGTTCGTGATCGTGCCGGTCCTCACGGCGATCCAGATGTCCGTTTACCGGTGGAAGGGCTTCGGGCCGCTCGAGGACTTCGTCGGGTTCGGCAACTACGCGTCGGTACTGACCAACGATGACTTCCTCGAGGCCGTAGCCCACACCATGACGATCGTCGTGGGTTCGATCATTCTCCAGCTGCCGCTCGGGCTGGCGGTCGCCCTGCTGCTCAACCGGAAGATGAAGGGCCAAGGACTGCTGCGGATGATCGTCTTCGTGCCGTTCGTGCTGTCCGAGGTCATCGCGGGCGTCGTCTGGTTCCAGCTGCTGCAGCCGCGCTACGGCGTCCTCGACACATTGATGACCAGCGTCGGACTCCCAGTCCCCGAACAGGGCTGGCTCGGCGACTCCGACTTCGCCCTGTGGACCGTCCTGATAGTGCTGACGTGGAAGTACCTCGGCCTCCCGATACTCCTGTTCCTCGCCGGCATGCAGGGCATCCCGGACGAGCTCTACGAGTCGGCGCAGCTGGACGGCGCCACCTGGTGGCAGGCGCAGCGGAAGATCACCTTCCCGCTGCTCGCCCCGACGATGCGGACTTGGGTGTTCCTGTCGATGATCGGATCACTCCAGCAATTCGACATGGTGTGGGTCCTCACCCACGGTGGCCCGGCCGGTGCAACGAGCACGATAGTGACCTTCCTAATCAACCAAGGAACTGAGCGGTACAACTTCGGCATCGCGGGCGCGGCTTCGGTGATCCTGTTCGTGATCGCGCTCACCATGGCCATCGCCTACCAGCGGATCTTCCTGCGGCGGGACACGAGGGAGACCGGACGATGACCGTTTCGACAGAGTCGGGTCCGCGCACTGCTGCAGTGCACTCGCGCATGCGGCAGCGTAGGAACACGTTCTCCGGTGGTACTCCGCTCGTCTGGTTGCTTGCGCTCATCGTCGTCGTGGGCTCGACCGGGCCGGTGCTCATCGGCGTGCTCGGCGGCTTCCGCACGAACGCCCAACTCGCCGAACGTCCGGGCGGCTGGCCCGACCCGTGGGTGTTCTTCAACTACCAGCAGGCCATCACAAATCCAGACTTCTGGCGATTCACGCTGAACTCGCTGGCCATCGGGCTCATCACGACCCTCGTCGTCGTGATATTCGGCATGATGGCGGCCTACCCGCTGGCGCGGTACCGGTTCCGGGGACGGGAAGCTTTGTTCACTGTCTTCGTCGCCGGGCTGCTGTTCCCCGCGACGGTCGCGGCGATCCCGCTGTTCATCCTGGTCAGCCAGAACCTCGGGCTCGCCAACACCTGGTGGGGTATCGCGCTGCCGCAGGCCGCGTTCGCGCTGCCGAAGACCGTCGTCATCCTGCGCCCGTTCATCATGGCGCTGCCGAAGGAACTCGAGGAGGCGGCGCTGATCGACGGCTCGTCCCGAGTCGGATTCTTCTGGCGGATCGTCATTCCGCTCTCGTGGCCAGGGATGGTCACCGTCGGCGTGATCGCATTCGTGGAGTCCTGGAACGCCTACCTGCTCCCGCTGTTGCTGTTACAAGGCAGCAATCGCACACTCCCGCTTGGCGTCGCGGACTACTCCACGGAGTACTCAGCCGACATCGCCGGCGTCTACGCCTTTACCTCGCTGGCCATGATCCCAGCGCTGGTGCTCTTCCTGGTGATGCAAAAGCGCATCGTCAACGGCCTGCAAGGCGCGGTCAAGGGATGATCCCAGGACCCTGGATGAAGGAAACCCGCTTCGTGACGAACCTCGACACCGACCTGCCCCTGCCTCCCCAGGCGTCTCAGCGCGTGCACGACCTGCTCGCCGAGATGACGCTCGAGGAGAAACTCGCCCAACTGGTGGGCTACTGGGTGGACCAAAGCCCCCCACCGGCCAGCCGGCGCCAGGACGACGCAGGGAACGTCGCGCCGCTGCAGGCCGAGATGTTGGCCGGCGACGTTGCCCCGCTCCAGAGTGAGATGACTGCCACGGCGTCGACCTCTCTCGACGAGGCGACCCGGCACGGCATCGGCCACCTGACCCGGGTCTACGGAACCCATCCGGTCGATCCGGCCAAGCGCGCGGAGTGGTTGTGGCAACAGCAGCGCCGGCTGCGCGCAGAGACCCGCCTCGGTATCCCGGCGCTGGTCCACGAGGAGTGCCTGACCGGGCTGGCCGCGTGGCAGGCCGCTACTTTCCCGACGCCGCTCGCCTGGGGCGCGTCGTTCGACCCGGACCTCGTGCAGGAGATGGGCGAGGCCATCGGCTCGTCGATGCGCGCGCTCGGCATCCACCAAGGGCTGGCGCCGGTGCTCGACGTGATCCGGGATCCCCGCTGGGGCCGGGTCGATGAGTGCATCGCTGAGGATCCGTACATCGTCGGCACGCTCGGCACGTCGTATGTACGCGGACTGCAGTCGGCGGGCGTGCACGCCACGCTCAAGCACTTCGTCGGCTACTCGGCGTCGCAGGCCGGGCGCAACCAGGCGCCGGTGCATGCCGGACCGCGAGAGGTCGCCGACGTGCTGCTGCCGCCGTTCGAGATGGCGCTGCTCGACGGAAACGCCCGCTCGGTCATGCACTCCTACACCGAGATCGACGGCGTCCCCGTCGCAGTCGACGCCGGCCTGCTGACCGGCCTGCTTCGCGAGGAGTGGGGCTTTTCGGGAACGGTCGTCGCGGACTACTTCGCCGTGGCGTTCCTTACCCTCCTGCACGGGGTGGCCGCGGACCGGGGAGACGCGGCCGCCCAAGCTCTCCGCGCCGGCATCGACATCGAGTTGCCGAGCGGCGACACCTATCTCGAACCGCTGGCCGAAAAGGTGCGCTCCGGTGTCGTGGACGAGAAGCTTGTCGACCGCTCAGTGCTGCGGGCACTGGCTCAGAAGGAAGAGCTGGGCCTGCTCGACGAGACGTTCGAGAGCGCTCCGCCGGTGACCGTCGAGCTGGACTCAGCACGTCATCGGCAGATCGCGCGCCGGCTGGCGGAGGAATCCGTTGTGCTGCTGTCGAACGACGGCGTCCTGCCATTGGGTGGTGCCGGCCGAGCGGTGCCCCGTCGCGTCGCCGTCATAGGGCCCAACGCAGCCCGGGCCGAGGCGATGCTGGGCTGCTACTCGTTCGTCAACCACGTTCTCAGCCTCCGACCCGACGTCCCGTTCGGAATCGAGATCCCAACCGTGGTGGACGGGCTCGGGCAGGAGGTGGCGAGCGGGCAGCTCGCCGGCGCGGAAATCGTCTTCGCACCGGGCTGCGACGTCGACGGCGACGACCGGTCCGGTTTCGCGGCCGCGTCCGAGGCGGCCCTCGAGGCCGACGTGGCTGTGGTCGTGGTCGGCGATCAGGCCGGACTGTTCGGCCGGGGCACGGTGGGGGAGGGCAACGACGTGGAGTCGCTCGAGCTGCCCGGCGTCCAGCGCGAGCTCGTCGAGACGGTACGTGCCACCGGTACGCCGACAGTGCTCATCCTGATCACTGGACGCCCGTACGCCATCGACTGGGCGCTCGCCGGCCCGGCTGCGGTCGGCGCCGTGGTTCAGACCTTCTTCCCAGGCGAAGAGGGCGGCACCGCCATCGCGGGCGTGTTGTCCGGGCGCGTCAACCCGTCCGGACGGCTTCCCGTCACACTGCCCCGGTCGGCCGGCGCCCAGCCGTACACGTACCTGCACCCATCGCTCGGTGGGCCAACCGACGTCACGACCGCCGACACCAGCCCCGCCCGGGCGTTCGGATACGGGCTGTCGTACACGACGTTCACTCATGAGGACCTCGTCGTGGACCCCGAGGTGGCCACCGGCGGCACGTTCGTAGCGTCGGTTCGGGTGACGAACATCGGCGACCGGCCCGGCTCCGACGTCGTGCAGCTGTACGGCCGCGACCCAGTCGCTTCGGTGACTCGCCTGACCGTCCAGCTGCTGGGTTATCAGCGCATTCACCTCGCGGCCGGCGAGTCCATCATCGTCCGGTTCGAGGTGCCGACGACACGGCTTGCTTTCACCGATCGCCGCATGATCCGCATCGTCGAACCAGGCGATGTGGAGGTGTGGGTGGGCCGATCCGCCGCCGACAACCGGAGCCGCCCGGTGGCCGAAGGCATCGCCCCCGCGGAATCGGACCCGGCCGGCTCCGTCGACGCAACCGTGGGCCCTGCGCGGGCGACCATCCGGCTCACCGGCGAGCCGTACGTGGTCACACCAGCCGACGAACGCTGGGTTCGAGTTGGTCTCGTCAGGCTCTGAGAGCCGGAAGGAGCGGCAGGGGTCAAAGCGGTCTTTTGGCCACTCCAGTCACACCAGCTTCAAATTTCATGATCCTTTCGGGAAATTACTACCAGTAACCCCGCTAGTTCACGGCAGACTGGACCCCATACCGACTCGAGGTGGGTGGGCGGTGTCGCGAGGATCGTTACGTGAACTCGCAAGAACGCCGGCAGTTGTGCCGGCGCAGCGGCAGGCTGAAAGGCCTGCCGATGCTGACTCTGGCGGTGGTCCAGAACGGGCTGATCCTGATCTCGAGGCCGAGGTAATTCAGCCGGTCGAATTGCCGCCAGTCACGCCGATCGACGAGCGGGCGCCCGACCTGGTGCGGCAGTACCTCCGCGAGATCGGCAGGGTGCCGTTGCTGTCGGCGATCGAGGAGGTCGAGCTTGCCAGGTCGGTCGAGGCTGGTCTGTTCGCCGAGGAACGGCTCACCAGCGAACCCGACCTCGACCCCGTGCTGCGATCCGAACTCCGTCAGATCGTGCTGCTCGGCCGCGATTCCAAACGCAGGCTGATCGAGGCCAACCTCCGCCTGGTGGTCTCAGTGGCCAAGCGCTACGTCGGCCGAGGCCTGCCCCTGCTGGACCTGATCCAGGAGGGCAATGTCGGGCTGATCCGGGCGGTCGAGAAGTTCGACTATGCAAAGGGTTACAAGTTCTCGACTTATGCGACGTGGTGGATCCGGCAAGCGATTTCGCGTGCGCTGGCCGACCAGAGCCGAACCATCCGGATGCCGGTTCACGTCGTCGAGACGATGAACAAGATGCTGCGCGTGCAGCGGCAGCTGTCGCAACGCCTCGGCCGCGAGCCCCGGATCGTCGAACTGGCCCACGAGACCGGACTTGACGAAACGCGCGTCATCGACTTGCTCACGCTGGCGTCCGAACCGCTCAGTTTGCACACCCCGGTGGGCGAGGCGGCCGACAACGAGCTCGGCGATCTGATCGAGGACGGCGATTACGAAGCGCCGGCCGAGCTCGTCGCGCAGCTGATGCTCAAGGGGCACATCGACCGGATCCTGGCTTCGCTAGGTGAACGTGAGCAGGCAGTCGTGCGGCTGCGCTACGGGCTCGACGACGGTGAGATGCGCACGCTTGAAGAGGTGGGCCGCCAGTTCGGCGTCACGCGCGAGCGCGTCCGCCAGATCGAAGCCAAGACACTCGCCAAGCTCCGGCGTGGCCAGTTCGCCGCATCCCTGCGCGACTACCTCCGCTGATCCGGTCGATCACATTTGATCCGGTCGATCACGTTCAGCAGGGCTGTGGGTGCCGTACCATGCGCGTGCGGGTGGTACGGCACCGTCCGGCCTAGTGGAGTGGCTGCGGACTGCACCATCGGACCGTGGCATATGGTGACCAGTGCTATGCCGCCGCTGTTTCGCCGTGCCGCTGCTGCACCCGCCGGGCTGACGCTCGCGCCGGGCGAGCGCTTGCTGGCCCGTGCCGAGTCGGAGACCGGTCCGATCGCCGCTACGACGCAGAGGCTTCTGCTCCCAGCCGACGGTGGCTTCCACGCCATCGGCTGGGAGAACGTCGAGCGAGCGACCTGGAGCCGCGACGACGATCAGCTGGTGGTCATCGAGACCGCGCCGTTGGGTGCTGAGCCTCGCCGCCACCGCATCGGGTTGGGCGAGGCGTCCCAGTTCCTTGATGTCGTCCGCGAGCAGGTCCAGGCGAGCGTGGTCATCAGCCGTCACGTCCCGATCGCCGGCGAGCGCGGCCTGCGGGTAAGCGGCCGTCGCCGCCCTGGTCAGCAGCGCCTGGCCTGGGTAGTTGCGGTTGACTCCGGGATCGACCTGGAGGATCCGGCAGTGCGGGCCCGGATCGAATCTGCGGTTGCCCTCGTTCGCGCGGAGGTCGAGTAGCTCAGCGCGACGGCGCGCGGAACCGGCGCAGCCGGAGGCTGTTGGACACCACGAAGAACGAGCTGAACGCCATCGCCGCGCCCGCGATCATCGGGTTGAGCAGGCCGGCCGCGGCCAGCGGGAGTGCTCCCACGTTGTACGCGAATGCCCAGAACAGGTTGCCCTTGATGGTCCGCAGGGTGCGCCGGGCCAGGCGGATCGCATCGGCGGCAACCCGCAGGTCACCGCGAACGAGGGTCAGGTCGCTCGCCTCGATCGCCACGTCGGTGCCGGTGCCGATGGCCAGGCCCAGGTCAGCCTGCGCCAGCGCGGCAGCGTCGTTGACGCCGTCGCCGACCATCGCCACGACGCGGCCGTCGGCCTGCAGCCGCTTGATGACATCGACCTTGTCGGCAGGCAAGACCTCGGCGATCACGTTCTCCGGTTCGATCGCGACTTCGCCCGCCACGGCGCGGGCGACGGTTTCGTTGTCGCCGGTGAGCAACATCGGGGTCAGTCCGAGTGAACGCAGTTCGGCGATGGCGGCCGCGCTCGTCGGCTTGACTGCGTCGGCGACGAGCAGCAGGGCCCGCGCCTGGCCGTCCCACCCGACGGCCACTGCGGTGCGTCCCGCCGACTCCGCCGTGTGGCGGGCCGCTTCGAGCTCTGGTGTGAGCGGCATCGCCCAGTCGGCGAGCAGGGCGGGACGGCCGACGACGACACCGTGGCCGTCGATGACTCCAGTGACGCCGAGACCTTCGGCGTTCGCGAACTCCGTCGGGGCCGGTAGCTCACCGACCCGGGCGGTCGCGCCGGCGGCGATCGCCCGCGCGATCGGGTGCTCCGACGCATGCTCGAGCGCGCCGGCCAGCCGCAGGGCCTCGTCGGGGTCGGTGCCTTCGGCGGGGACGACGTCCAGCAAGGTCATCTCGCCGGTGGTCACGGTTCCCGTCTTGTCCAGGACGATCGTGTCGACCCGGCGAGTGGATTCCAGTACCTCCGGCCCCTTAATGAGGATGCCGAGCTGGGCGCCACGTCCGGTGCCGACCAACAGCGCCATCGGGGTCGCGAGCCCGAGCGCGCACGGGCAGGCGATGATCAGGACTGCGACGGCTGCCGTGAGCGCCATACCGAGGGCCGCACCTGTGCCCAACCAGAAGCCCATCGTGGCCGCGGCCAGCACGATCACGATCGGGACGAAGACGGCGGAGATGCGGTCGGCCAGCCGCTGCACGGCAGCCTTGCCGCTCTGCGCTTCCTCGACGAGCTTCGCCATCTGGGCGAGCTGCGTGTCGGTGCCGACTCTCGTCGCTTGGACGACCAGCCGGCCGCCGGCGTTAACCGTCGCGCCGACCACGGCTGCACCAGGCCCGACCTCCACCGGCAGCGACTCGCCGGTGATCATGCTCTGGTCTACCGCGGACGTGCCTTGTTCGATCACGCCGTCCGTGGCGATCCGCTCACCCGGGCGGACGACGAATCGGTCCCCGACGGCCAGTTGCTCGACCGGAATTCGCTGCTCGACGCCGTCGCGCAGCACGGCCACGTCCTTGGCACCGAGTTCGAGCAGCGCCCGTAGAGCCGCGCCGGCCCGGCGCTTCGACCGAGCCTCGAAGTAGCGGCCGGCCAGGATGAACGTGGTGACTCCGGCGGCTACCTCCAAATAGATGTTGTCGGCTTCAGCAGTGCGGGTGAGGGTCAGCGAGAACGGATGCGTCATGCCCGGCTCACCTGCGGTCCCGAAGAACAACGCGTAGACCGACCAGGCGAAGGCGGCGAGTGTGCCCATCGAGATGAGAGTGTCCATGGTGGCCGTGCCGTGCTTGAGGTTCGCCCAGGTCGCCCGGTGGAACGGCAGGCCGCCCCAGACGAGTACCGGTGCCGCGAGCGCGAGCGATAGCCACTGCCAGTAGGTGAACTGGAACGCCGGCACCATCGCCATCGCGACTACCGGTGCCGCGAGTGCCGCGCTGACCAGCAGCCGGATCCGGGGTTCCCTGGTCGTGTCCGGCTCGGCTTCTTCAGCGGTGGTGGCGGTGCCGGCCGAAGGAGCGGGCAGCTCGGCGGAGTAGCCGGTCTGTTCCACGACCCCGATCAGGTCTTCGACGCTGATGTTCTCGGGGTAGCTGACGCGCGCCTTCTCCGTAGCGAAGTTGACGCTCGCGGTGACGCCCTCGACTCGATTTAGCTTCTTCTCGATCCGGGCCGCGCACGAGGCGCACGTCATGCCACCGATCTGCAAGTCGAGCTCGGTGGTGGCGGATTGGATGCGCTCAGTCGTCATGCGAGGTCTCCACAGTGAACTCTGCCCTGTGCACTGTGCCTTCGTGTTGGAATTCGAGGTAGAGCCGGTAGCCGCCTTCAGACGGGACTTCGGTCACGAAGCTCACCGCAGGACCTGGCGGTGTAGACGGATCGTCCGGGTCGCCCTCGGGGTGGACGTGTAGGTAGGCGAGGTCTCGCTCGCGCAGTGCTACCAGGTGACCGTACGCGCCGAGGTACGGCTGCAGGTCGGTGACCGGCTCGCCGTCGCGGCTGACCGTCAGGGTGACCGGGCTAGCCGTCCCGGGTGTCAGATCGCCGCCGAGCTCCACCGTGTACCCGTCGACATCGGCGATGTGCGTCGGTGCCGGCAGCGGTTGGGGCTCGAACTCGCCTGCCACCAGCAGGTCCGTGCCAAGGGTCAGGCCGTCGTCGCTCCCCGCAGGCGTGAAGTCGGCGAACGCCCGATAGGCACCGGCCTTGGCCAGCGTCAACGGAATGGACCAGGTCCCGTCGGCGGACAGCTCCGGGTGGACGTGCTGGTAGTCCGACAGGTCACGGTTGACGACGATCAGGTGCAGATCGGCGTTGTGTTCGGTGGCGAAGTTCGTGACGGCTGCACCGTCCGGGCCGACGATGCGGAACTCGAAGAGGTCCTCGAGTCCGGCATCGGCCGGGTACGTCAGCGGCTCGAAGGTGTAGCCGTCCGCCGCCACCTGCAGCCCGCCCGGTTCGCTGGCCGGGCCGGTCTCGTGGTCGACTTCGGCGTGACCGCCGTCACCGGCCTCCGCGGCGTGCGCGTCGTTGTCGGCTACGTGCGCTGACCTCGCGGCCGCCTCGCCGTCGATACCCGACGACCGCCCCACGAAGAAGGCGACACCGAGTACGACGAGCAGGACGGCCGCGAACGACGCAAGCTTGGCCAGGACCCTCACAGGTCAGCCGACGAGCTCGTAGCCGGCCTCCTCGACGGCGGCGCGCACGGCGTCGTCATCGAGCGGCTGCTCGGCGGTGACGGTGACCTTGCCGGTCTGGAGCTCGACCGAGACGTCGGAGACGCCGGCAAGCTGACCGATCTCGGAGCTGACTGCGCTGACGCAGTGCCCGCACGTCATGCCCTGGACCTGGTAGGTGCTCGTTGCCATGAGGTCTCCTTTATCGACTCGATCAGGTTCGGCAGGAGCATACACTATACCCCCCTAGTGTATATGTCTACGCACTCCCGCAGCTAGAGCCGTCAGGGTGAGTCCGCCGGCCATAGCGGCGACTCCCACTACGAGGAAAAGTGATGGCGCCAACCCGTTCATGACCACAACGAACAGTCCAGCCGACACCATGACCATTCCTGCACCGGCCACCGCCGGGCTGTGATCACCGTCTGGCGGCCCACCGATCCGCTCGAACCGGACAAGCCGGCTGGTCATCACCGCGAGAACGCCGGCCAGCAATACGCACCACACCGGACGACTCAGCCACCACGTGGCACTTCCCGGTGCAGGCAGTGGCGCATTGAGCCAGATCAACACGGCGAACCCCACCACCAGTACCAACAGGTGCCACAAGTACAACGTCATGGCCCTCGAACCGACGAGTACCACGGCCAGCCACGGCCCGGGCTGCCTCAGCCAGCCTGCAAGCCACGAGCGCGCGAGTACGAGGGCGGCAAGCTGGCCACCGGCGAGCACGAGCAAACACACGGTCGGCGGGGCCATGTTCGACATCTCGCCGGGAAGCCCCACCATGCTGACCGGGTACGGCCCAAGACCGGTCAGGCCAGCAAGCAGCACGATCGATCCGGCGAGGATCGCCCACCAGGCCCGGCGTGGCAGCCGGTGGCGGTCGGCGTACCAGAAGCCCAACTGGTGGGCGAACAACCAGACGAAGCCGAAGTTCAGATAGCCCACACTCTCGTACCCTGCAAACCGGACGGCGTCCGTCGCGGCCGCCATGAGCCCGAGACCAAGCAGAACAGCGACCGGCCGGCGCCGGTGCCACCTGGCGAACACCGGTGCCAGCGCCATGACCGGCACGTACATCCCGAGGAACCACAAAGGCTGGCCGAGCAGCCGGCCCAGGAGTGCTACGTGATCGGCGGCCGCCTCGACGCTCGACACGCCCAACAGCAGCAGCGGCACTGCGGTGACGAACACCAGCGTCGGGCTCACGAGCCGCAACACGCGGCCGTAGGCATAGTTCGCGTAGCCGCCGCCCCGGTGCCGCACGCTCCGCCAGGAGGCCAGGTTGGCGAACCCGCCGGCCACGAAAAACAGCGGCATCACCTGCAGGAGCCAGGTCAGAAGCGTCAACGAGGGCAGTTCGGCGAGAGCGTTGCTGCCGCGGATGCCCGTCTGGCTAATGGTTACGGACGCCATCAGCCAGTGGCCGAGGATCACCACGACCAGGCTCGCTGCTCGGGCGAAGTCGATCACCCGGTCACGGTCGGTGGGTGTTGCCTGCGCGGCATCTCGGACCTTCATCGGGGCGCCACCGTGCTAACTGCCGCGGGACGCCCGTGCCTCGGCCGAGTCCGAAGCCAGCCCGCGATCGGCGGGCCGGCGACCGCTGCGGTGATCAGCCCACCGGCTACGGCGTAGATAGCGCCCTTCTCCGCTACCGGCACGCCCTGGCCCTGCCGCCACGAGTTGGCTTCCACTGCGCGGTCGGAGATCCAGGTCACCGCACGGCAGGCCGGTCCGCCGTTGATCGCGGCACAGTGCTGGTCCATGGCAGTCGTGAGCTGCTCGTCGATGGCCCTGCGCGCCCATGGGCCGAGTTCGCCCCCGGTGCGGGCCGCGTAGCGCAGCAGGTCGTACCCCAGGTCGTGCTGCTTGCAGGCCAGGTCGAAGTCGAACACCGTCGCACCAAACGGCGACGAGCAGTCTCCGGCCGGCTTGACCTGCATCGGTGTGCCGTCGGGCGCCGTCACCTCGGCGGGCTGGTATCCCATGACGTCGCGAAAGTCGGCCGGAATCGCCGAGGCGGGGTTCCCGTCCGCCAGTCCGGTGACGACCGCGACCGCATGCGCGGCGGCGCGACTCTCCGGGCCGCTCGTCTCCGGTTGGTGAGTACCGACGCCCGTGATGGCGAACGCAGCGACGACCGCCGCCAAGGCGAGGGCGAGGCGTCCAAGCATGGCGAACAATCCCTCCCGTGTGCCGCCGCGCGGGTTCGCGGCGAGCGGGAGGGACGTTATGGACGCGGACGCATCCGGTCGTCAAGCTGGAGAGCCGTTGTTGACGTAGCCCTGCGGTACCACTGCGATGAACGAATGACCACCTCAGTACGACGACGTGGCGGTGATCGACCTCCTACTCTGACGGGGTGAGATTGCGGTTGGTGTCGGCGCTGGGGCGTGCCTCCACGTGGGTCCGCATGAACGGTCGACGTTCGACGCCCTGGGTGGCGGCAGTGGTGTTCTTCATTGTCGCGATACAGACCGCACCGCAGGTTCTCGACATCGAAGCGGTCGAGGGTGGACTTCTGCCCCTCGTCGCCGCGGCTGCCGCATTTCCGTTCGGCCTGATTCTCACCCGGCCACTGCTCGGCTGGCTGATCTCCGCAGGCTCGGCGCTCATGGTGTCTCAGCTCTTCCCGCTGCTGGACGATGACCCGTGGCCGTGGCCGCCGACCCATGGCCTGGTGCTACTTGCGCTGCTCTTCGCCCTGATCGCTATCCGGCCCCCGCGAAACGTCCAACTCGACCGAGAGGTCGTCCTGAAGTTGGGTGCTTGGGCCGCGACGGCTGCACTGTTCGGGACGTTGTCGGACGAGTCCGCTGGCTGGGTGGTCGGTGTGTCCGCGGTCGCCATTGGCGGCGCGGTGACGCGCTTGCTGACCGCCGAGGCCGCGACGACGGTGCAGGCGGAAGGTATCGGGCTGCCTCCGGACTGGGCCGGTGATCTGCGGCGCAGTTTCCGTACGGCCTTTCTGGGCTGGCCCGTCTCACCACGAGGGGGCCGGCCGTTCGCGCAGCGGTTCTTTGGTGATCGGTCGTGGCTGCAGTGGGTCCGGGGGACGGGGCCGTGGATGCTGGCCGTCGCCGTGTTCGCCATCGCCATGGCGGACATCGACGACAACCTCGTCGTCCACGCCCTCGTACTTCCTGTTCTTGCCGCTCTGATCGCCCTGCCCGTTGGACTGATGCGGGACCGGATTCTGATCGGGTGGCGAATCGTCACCGTTGCGGCCGTGATCTTGGCAATGGTTGCGACACCAGTACCCACGTCGGCGGGAATCTGGCCACCGAGTCTGCAGTGGGTGTGGCTCGGCTCGTTGTTCCTCATCAGTGTCCGACACGATCGGTGGACGACGATCTGGGTCTGGTTGACCTCCGTCCTGGTGATGTCGGCCGGACTGGCGGCGAACTCTGGCACCGCCACCACATTGATCGCGCTCGCCACCATCGTCGCGTTCATCGGAGACCTGGTTCGGACGCGGCGGCAGGTTGCGCGGAGTCTTGAGCAGCAGACCGAGCTCAGTGAGCTGGAGAAGGCCCGCAGGACCGTACTCGAGGAGCGTGCCCGCATCGCCCGCGACCTGCACGACGTCGTGGCGCACCACATGTCGATGGTGGTCGTCCAGGCCGAGAGTGCACGCTTCCGGCTGCCGGACCTGCCGGACGACGCTCGGCAGGAGTTCGCGGCGATAAGTCAGTCGGCGCGCGAAGCCCTCAATGAAGTCCGGGGCATGCTGGGTGTGCTGCGCGGCAACGGCGGTGAGCTGCAGACCGCACCGCAGCCGACCATCGAGCAGATCGGCGAGCTCGTCGACGGCGCGCGGCGGTCCGGTGCCGCGGTGACGCTGGAACTGCGGGGCGAGGCTCGTCCGGTCAGTGCGCTGATCAGCATGTCCGCCTACCGAATCGTCCAGGAGGCGCTGGCCAATGCGGCGCGGCATGCGGCCGGTGCCGATGTGTCGGTGGTCATCACGTACTCGACCGACCGGCTGGCAGTGCGGGTTGCTAACAGTCCGCCGTCGGACCCAGTGAATCCCGGCCCGGCCGGCCACGGAATCACCGGAATGCAGGAACGAGCAGCGGCTGTGGCCGGCACGCTGCGCACCGGCGTGACTGACGATGGCGGGTTCGAGGTGTTCGCCGATCTGCCGACCGAACCCGGGGACGGGAAGTTGTGAGTGAGTTGCCGATCAAGGTTCTGATCGTGGACGACCAGGCGATGGTGCGCCAGGGCTTCGGTGCGTTGCTCGCGGCTCAGCCCGACATCGAGGTCGTCGGAGATGCCGCCGACGGGGCCGAAGCACCGGAGGCTGTCCGCCGGCTGTTACCGGACATCGTGCTGATGGACGTCCGCATGCCCAAGATGGACGGCTTGGAGGCGACGCGCCGGATCCTCCGGGCACCAGGCTTGCGCCATCCGCGGGTCATCATGCTGACCACGTTCGATCTCGACGATTACGTCTACGAAGCGCTTCGCGCGGGGGCCAGTGGCTTTCTGCTAAAGGACGCACCGGCCGACGAACTCGTTCGCGCAGTCCGGGTGGTGGCGGGCGGCGACGCGCTGCTTGCGCCGTCGGTGACCCGCACGTTGATCGCCGACTTCGCTGCGCGGCCGGCACGTGATCGGCCGAAGCTCGAACGGCTGCGCTCCCTTACACCGAGGGAGACAGAGGTGCTCAAGCTGATCGCCGGTGGTATGTCGAACGTCGAGATCGCCGAGAAGCTCGTGCTGGCCGAGCAGACCGTGAAGACGCACGTCGGGCGCATTCTCAGCAAGCTGGATCTTCGCGACCGTGCACAAGCTGTGGTAGTGGCATATGAGACCGGTCTCGTCCAACCTGGCAGATGACTTCGGATTCGGGCACGGGAGTCCCTACCGGTCGACGGAATGCTGCAGCAGGGGAAGGCATTCCGCGATGGCGACATAGTCCGAGTCCTTGTGCAGCACTGGGACCTCGTGGCGCATTGCTACCGCAGCAATGAGGCAGTCGACGAGGCTCCTCACCGTCTGACCTTGTTGACGCACCGCCAGGTGGATGGCGGCCGCCTGGCGGAAGTCGAGCCGAGGGTCGATGCCCACCAAGGGCAGGCCGTTCGTGAGCTTGTCCAGCGCATCGGCCCGCGCGGGAGTGTCGGCGCCCGCAAGCAGTTCCATGATGATCGGCTCCGTCGTCGCCAGTTCAGCGCCGTGCTTGATCAAGGATGCGAGCTCACGGGTAACCGAGTTGTCCAGTCCCCGCAAGTGGTCGATCCAGGCCGAGGTGTCAACCAGGATCACTTGGTAGCCTCGGCTCCCTCGGCCGACCGGAGCTCGTCGAGGTCACCACCCCAGCCGACGCCACGCAGGCCCAAGAGGAAGTCCTTGGTCAGCGGAACACCGACGAGCCGACGCAGAGCAAGATCGACAGCTTCGCGCTTGGTAGCGATACCGTAGCGACGCATCACCTCGGCAACGAGCTCATCGTCCAGTTCGATGTTGGTGCGTGCCATACACCAACGATACACATTGACCGCTCGAACGTTGGCTCCCCCGGTTGGACTCGAACCAACAACCTGCCGGTTAACAGCCGGACGCTCTGCCAATTGAGCTACGGGGGATCGGCGGCCCGTAACGGCCGACCGACGCAGAAGAGTATCAGCCCAGTGACCGAACCCACGAATCGATTGAGTGCCGGTGACTGTGATCAAACCCGCTCGAGTTCGGTGGGGATAGCGATCACGTCGACCATGGCGCCGCTGCGAAGGACGGTCATCGGCAGCGGCTGGCCGATCGCGTCGTCGAACAGCAGCCGCTGCAGGCTCTCGGCTGCGGCGACCGGGGCCCGGCCCGCCGACAAAACAAGATCGCCGGCCTTGAGGCCCGCCTGATCGGCCGGCGCGCTGGGGACGACCTCGACGATCCGCAGCCCCTGCCGCTGACCGGTGCGCTCGGCGAGCGCGGCCGGCAGCGGAGTGGGGGTGCTCACCAGGCCCAGGTAGGCCCGACGCACCCGCCCCTCGCGCATGAGCGTCCCGATGATCCGGCGGGTCGTGGAGTTGATCGGGACGGCCAGCCCTAATCCGATGCCGGCCACGGCGGTGTTGATGCCCACCACCTGGGCGTCCGCAGTGGCCAGCGCACCGCCTGAGTTGCCGGGATTGAGCGCGGCGTCAGTCTGGATCACGTCCTCGATGACCCGCCCCGCGCGGCCGCTCTGGGTCGGGAGCGACCTCCCGAGTCCGCTGACCACGCCGGCGGTCACCGACCCGGCCAAACCGAGCGGGCTGCCCACGGCCACCACCAGCTGGCCGACCCGAAGCGACTCCGCGTCACCGAACTTGGCGGCGTGCGGTGTCGAGCCGCGAGTCCGGATCACAGCGAGGTCTGACAGCGGGTCGGCGCCGACGACGTCGAAATCGGCCTGGGTGCCATCGGCGAAGGCCGCCGTGCCGCGGTCGGTGCGGCCGACCACGTGGGCGTTGGTGATCAGGTATCCGTCATGTGTGAAGACGACGGCTGACCCGCCACCCTGGTACTGGACGCCGCGCCGGACGGCGCTCACCCGGACGCTGGCGACGTGGGGGAGCAACTCGCCGGCCACCCTGGTGACCACTCGCGAGTAGGCGTCGAGCGGCTGCTCGTCGGACTCCGGCCTGTGCTCCTGGTTCACCGCACGCTCCTGATTACGTCATTACAGGATGACGTGGCAACGCCGGTGTGGGAAGGGATGTTCCTAACGTTCGCTCGTGCCGAACAACATGCACGTCGACGTGGCATGCGCAAGCAGTCGGCCCTGCCCGTCGGTCAACCTCGCCTCCGCCAGCGCGGTACGCCGCCCAGCCGACAGGACAACCCCTTCGCACCGCAGCGGACCGGTATCCACGGTGACCTGGCGCAGGAACTTGGTGGTCAGGTCGACTGAGGTGTACCCGATCCCGGCGGGGAGCGTGGAGTGGACCGCGCAACCCGTCGCAGTGTCGAGGAGCGTCGCGAGCACGCCACCGTGAACCGTGCCGAGCGGGTTGTAGTGGAACTCGTGCGGCGTCAGGTGGATGGTGACGCGTCCGAGCTCGACAGTGAAGCCGTCCACGCCGACCATTTCCATCACGGGCGGCGACGGTATCTCGCCCTCGATCATCGCCTGTAGCAGCTCAAGCCCACTGCGTGAGCCGAGCAGCGCCGCGCTTGTCGAAGGGTCGTGCCACGAGAAGGTGCGGCTGCGGACGGCCTGCGTCTGTGTCATGGACCCAGCCTCCCAAAGAGTTGCTAGGTCTGTCAACTAGACTTAGCCTAGAAGCATGCGACCCGCCGCCTTGGACATCTCTGTCGAGAACTGCACTATCGCCCGAGCCATGTCGATCCTGGGCGAGAAATGGACGCTGGTCGTGCTGCGCGAGGTGTTCACCGGTGTTCGTCGGTTCGACGACATGCGGGTGCGCACCGGCATCCCGCGTCAGGTGCTGGCCGACCGCCTGGCCATGCTCGTCGACGTGGGCGTGCTGAAGCGGGTTCCGTACCGCGAGCCTGGTGCGCGCGAGCGGATGGAGTACCGGCCCACCGACAAGGGCCTGGACCTCTATCCCGTCCTCGTCGCCGTACGCGAGTGGGGCGACAGGTATCTCGCCGATCCCGAAGGCCCACCGCTGGAGACCGTGCATCGCGACTGTGGCGCACCGGTGCGGGTGCAGCTACGGTGCGATGCCGGCCACGACATCCCCGCACCGCGCGACGTCGTCCCGCGGCCCGGTCCGGGCGCTCGGCTGCGAGTCGCCGCGCAATAGCGCTCGGTCCACAACGCCGGCCGACCATGGGACGCTGGTGTAGCGGCGCGCTCCGGTGGAATAGCGCAAACCGAGACGACGTTGAGACCATTGACGTGTCAACGATCCCCGCTACCGCGGTGAACAGGAGTGTCATGCAGTTCGGAGTCTTCTCGGTCGGCGATGTCACGCCCGACCCGACGAACGGGCGGGTGCCGACGGAGGCCGAGCGGATCAAGGCGATGGTCAGCATCGCGCTCAAGGCCGAGGACATCGGCCTTGACGTATTCGCGACCGGCGAGCATCACAACCCGCCGTTCGTGCCGTCGTCTCCCACGACGATGCTCGGTTACATCGCGGCCCGCACCGAGCGGCTGATCCTGTCCACTGCGACTACGCTGATCACCACCAACGATCCGGTGAAGATCGCCGAAGATTACGCAATGCTGCAGCACCTGGCCGACGGCCGGGTCGATCTGATGATGGGCCGGGGCAATACCGGGCCGGTGTACCCGTGGTTCGGCAAGGACATCCGCGACGGCATCGAGCTCGCGATCGAGAACTACCACTTGCTGCACCGCCTGTGGCGCGAGGACGTCGTCGACTGGAGCGGCAAACATCGCACGCCGTTGCAGGCGTTCACCTCGACGCCGCGCCCCCTCGACGGCATCCCCCCGTTCGTGTGGCACGGCTCGATCCGCAGCCCGGAGATCGCCGAGCAGGCCGCCTACTACGGCGACGGATTCTTCGCCAACCACATCTTCTGGCCCAAGGAACACTTCCAGCGGCTCATCGGCCTGTACCGCCGCCGCTACGAGTACTACGGGCACGGACCGGCCGATCACGCCATCGTCGGACTCGGCGGCCAGGTCTTCATGCGCAAGAACTCTCAGGACGCCATCCGCGAGTTCCGGCCGTACTTCGACCACGCGCCGGTGTATGGCGGCGGCCCGTCGCTCGAGGACTTCACTGAGCAGACTCCGCTCACTGTCGGCAGCCCGCAGCAGGTGATCGACAGAACTCTGACCTTCCGCGAGCATTTTGGCGACTACCAACGTCAGCTGTTCCTCATGGATCATGCCGGGCTGCCATTGAAGACCGTTCTGGAGCAGATGGACATGCTCGGCGAGTTGGTCATTCCGGTGCTTCGCCGCGAATTCGCCGCGTTGAAGCCGGCGCATGTTCCCGAGGCTCCGACGCACGCCAGCCGCAAGGCGGCGGCCGAAGTCGCCCGGGTCGAGGTAGCGCCGGGAGGTGCCCAGTGACGCAGCGGAAAGTAGCGGTCGTGTCGGCTGGCTTGCGCAAGCCCTCGTCCACCCGGCTGCTTGCCGATCAGCTGGCCGCCGGCACCGAGCGCGCGCTTTCGCAGCGTGGCATCGAGCCGGTGGTGGATGTGGTTGAACTGCGCGAGTATGCGCAGGACCTGGCCAACAACCTGCTCACCGGATTCCCGGGCCCCAGCCTGCGCTCGGTTGTCGACGGGGTGCTGGAGGCCGACGGGCTCATCGCGGTCACGCCGATCTTTACCGCGTCCTACAGCGGACTGTTCAAGACGTTCTTCGACGTGCTTGAGGACGGTTCCCTCGCCGGCAGGCCGGTGCTCTTGGGTGCCACCGGCGGCACCGAACGGCATTCACTGGCCATCGACCACGCCATGCGCCCGCTGTTCGCTTACCTGCGTGCGCTGGTCGTGCCGACCGGCGTGTACGCAGCGTCGTCGGACTGGGGCGCCACCGAGGATGGGCAGCGGGCCCTCAGCGACCGGATCGAACGGGCCACCGCGGAGTTCGCCGAGTTGATCGTCAACACCAGCAGCGGGATGCGTCGCGACGAATACGACGAGCCGGTGCCATTCACCGACCTTTTGGACGGCGTGGAGCAGCGGCTGCCGTAACCCGCCAGCAACTGATCGGCTGACGCCGGACGTTAGGCCCACCGGCTTCGGGCATAGGGCCCTGTCGGTGGCCGATCATCTGCTGGCACCCTTGGACGCGTGCAGAACGTGCTTGAGTTCGACAGACTGGCCAAGCGGTTCGGGCCGGTCAACGCCCTCGACGGATGCACCTTCCGGGTTCACGGCGCCGACCGCGAGGTGGTGTGGGCCGCCGAAGCGGACCCGGAGTTGGAGTCGGCCATCGAGGCTGCGTTGTTCATCCTCAGTGTGCAGGAGCGAGCAGCCGATCTCGGCCTTGAGCCGGCCGCTGCGGCCGAACTGCTCGCGCCGGCTGAGACGACGGTGCGCTCGCTCGAACCGGTGGGGTCGGACGTCGAGTCTCGCCGGGTGATGGCCATGGTGACCATGATCGTGTTGTTCATGGCTATCGCCGTGTACGGCACGTTCGTGCTCACCGGTGTGGTAGAGGAGAAGTCCAGCCGGGTTGTGGAAGTCCTGCTGGCCCGGGTTTCGCCGCGGCACTTGCTGGCCGGCAAGATCCTCGGCATCGGCGTGCTCGGCATCGCTTAGATTGCCGTGATGGCCGCAGCCGCGGCGGTGGCGCTCCGACTGTCCGGCGACGGTTCGATCGACCTGCCGTCGATCAGCCTTGGCCTGGTCGCGCTACTGCTGATGTGGTTCGTCCTCGGTTACGCGTTCTACAGCACCGCGTACGGGGCGCTCGGTGCGCTCGCATCCCGTAGCGAAGACGCCCAGAGCGCCACCGGCCCGCTGACCGCGGTCCTCCTGGCGGCCTACTTCCTGGTGTTCATCACAGTGGCCGGCGAAGGGTCGGAGTCGGTCGTGCGGCTGGTGACCCTGATTCCGTTCACCGCCCCGATGGCCGTTCCAATGCGGGCCGCCGCGGGAGAGTTGCCGCTGTGGGAGGGCCTGGTGGCAGCGGGGCTCATGCTGATCGCCATCTACGGCATGGTCAGGTTCGCCGGCCGGATATACACCGGAGCAGTGCTGCGTACCGGAGCCAAGGTGCGGCTTCGCGAAGCCTGGGGCGGATCGTCCGGCGACAGGTGAGGTTGGCTGCCGGGGTCAGGCGCCGGAGAGCTTGGTTATCACCGGTGCGAACTCATCCATGACGCGATCGGAGACGACGTAATACGAGAAGCCGTACTCCTCTCGCCGCGCCAGCATAAGCTCGACGATCCGCTCGGCCGAGCCAAGGAATGCGGACGGCATGTCCAGCACCAGGTCGGCCGCCGCGGCCCCCCAACCTCGCGCGGTGGCGAACCGCGCCGCGGCATCATGATGGTCCTCAGAAATCAACGGTGAGACGATCATGCTGAGTTCGACCTGATCGAAACGCTCGCCGGCGCCTTCCCGGATCCACGAGACCTTCTGGGCCGTGGCGGCTGGCGTCCGCTCGGAGATGTCCGCTGAGATCGTCCCGTTCGGCAAGGCCTTGGGCAGGATGCTGACGATGTCGGCCTCCCGTCCGGCCAGCCGGAGCATGCGCGGACTACCCGCGCCGAGCAGCAGTGGCGGGTACGGACGCTGGGCTGGACGGGGAAAGTTGTCCAGATCTGTAACCCGGTAGTGCTGGCCCTCACATGTCACGGACCCGCCGCCGAAAAGCGACTTCAGCAGGTGAATCGACTCTTCAAGGCGGCTGACGCGGGCTCCCGGCGGGTCGAAAGGGAGGCCGGCGGCGGCATACTCGGCGCTCAGCCAGCCGGCCCCGAGGCCGAGCTCCAGACGTCCGCCAGAGAACACATCGAGCGTCGCGGCCTCCTTAGCGAGTAATACCGGGTGCCGGTAGTCGTTGGCGAGCACGAGTGTGCCAACCCGAAGGGTGGATGTGGCGGCCGCTGCTGCGGTCAAGGCGATCAACGGGGCAAGCTGGTCACCGAACGGTTCAGCCACGAAATGATCCCGGAGCAGCAGGGTGGAGTAACCGAGGTGCTCAACGCGCCGGGCACACTCGACGAGATCGGCCGGCCCGGCGATCGATTCACCGATCACACCGAATCGAAAGCGTCGCACCTGCGGCCCCTCCCATGGTTCGGATCTCCAATGAGTCTGCGGGACGGGCCGCAGTGTGTGCTGGCGAGATTCGGACGCGGTCTTACGGCATGGGAGCACCGGCGTTGCGGCTCGCGAGCAGGTCACCAACGCGCACCTGCTCGGTGAGCAGGCGGCGGAAGCGCGCGGGGTCGCCCGCCACATATGAGCGGCACAGTTCGTGGCCGGCCGGGTAGGTCATCACGTAGGTGCGAGACGTGGGGTCCTTGATGAAGCGGATCAAATGGGTCGCCAGGTCCGGGCTCATCAGGCCCCAGCGCTGGAGGTACTCGTGTACTTCGGGCTCGTTCACTCCTTCTTCGTGGAGCAGCATGGCCGCGTTGACCTCTGCCCACCGGCACGGATCGGCGGCTTGTTCGATGGCGAGTGCACGGGCGAAGTCGAACTCGACGCCGGCATTGGCGATGACCGCGGCGAACCGGGCGCCGCCGTCGCCGTCGAGCAGCAGACGCGGGGCTAGTTCGGCGATGCCTTCGGTGATCAGCGACTGAGGTGTCGGAACCAGCACAAGCGTTTCTTCGAGCATTCCCTGTTCGGTCGCGAGCAGGTGCTCCTTGAGCGAGCGCTCGGCCTGATGGCCGGGGTACGTCTCGTGGATGGCCAGGTGGAGCAGCTCTATCGCCGACATCGGCAGGTCGACGTTGACGGCGACGCGCCCCCGCAGGTCACCGAGGTAGAAGTTGTACGCCAACCAGGGTTCGTCGTGCACAGTCTGCACGTCGACGCCCTCGCCCGCGGGTAGTGCGACGAGGCGGCCGGTCTGTGTTCGAGCCTCCTCGATGACGGCGACAACAGTGGCCTCTATCTGGTCAGGCGGGACGAGCATCGAGTTCTTCCAGTGCTCGCGGCGCTCGGCAAGTGTCCCAGCCCCCGGAAGCAACTCCTCGAGCCGCTCGTGTGCGGCCGCGAAGACGGCCTCGTCGGTGTATTGCGGCCGTACGCCGTAACAGCCTTCGGCCTCGGCGGCGAACGAGTACGACTCCCCGGCCAGGACGCCGGCGAAGGTACGCAGGCCGACGACTTGGTCGCGTAGCCAGCTATCGCCGAGCTCATCGAGAAGTGCGTCGGCCTCAGTGATCAGCGTGCGAGGTTCGACGGGAGGTTCGGCCTCGACCCGCGAAGCCAGCTCCGGCGGGCCGAAGTACGCGTCGACGACTCCCTCGACGTGGCGGCTCAGCTGCAGCCCAAGCCGCAGGTAGCGCTCCAGGACTGCCTCAGTCACTCGCGGAGTCTACGGTCATGGCCCCGCCGAAAGCTCACGAATTTCTCGGGCCCATTACCAGGACTTTTGCCTCTGGGAGCAGTGGCGTCGTGATCCATCCCGAAGGTGTTCTGAGGCGCCGGTGCGTGGGCGGCCGGGCAGGTCAGGACGAAGGACCCTAGCGCAGCCCGCCGGACCGGTTCCCACTGGAGGAGGAAGCTCATTCTGCGAAACCCGGTGTTCATGAGGGCACCGACAGGGAGGTGGCGGATCGATGATGGACGGGGTCATGGGCGGCGTTATGGGCCTGATGATGCTGCTGTTTATGCTGATCGCTGCCGGTGCCGTGGTGGTCGGGGCAGTCGGAGGCGCCCGCATTATGAGGGGCGTGAGGGGCCGCCCGGACCGATCTCCCGCCGTCGAGGGGCGAGCGGGTACCGACCGGCAGATCGGCCAGCGCTCGCCTCTCGACCAGGCCAAGGAGAGGTACGCGCGCGGGGAGATCGATCACGCCGAGCTCGACCGGTTGCTCGACGTCCTGATCAAGAATGATCATCGCACAGGCGCCGACAGGTGACGGTCGATCGCCTGGCGGGCTAACTTCAGGACGGCCGTCCTGCCCGGAGCGCTCAATGCGCCGGGAGTCGTCCGGCCGGCACCGTCGGGACGGTATACGGCGGGCGCGTCCGGTGCGTTATCGGCGGCTGTTTCGAGTAGCACGGCCGGCTCGTCGTCGCCTAGGTTTCGGAGCAGGTCGGCGAGATTGCGCAAGGCGACCCACAGATGAGTCCAGTTGCCGGTGCGGGCGAAATAGTCAATGACCTCGCGGTATCCCCGGAGCGCCGCGGTGTGCCGCCCGGTGCGGGCCCGTTCCGCTGCCTCTGAGAGTTCGATCGCCTCGGCATAGTAGCTACGGGCGAGAGCTGCGATCGAGAGAGTGAGCAGGCAGTGCCATGATCCTTCGGCGTCGCTCGCCCGCTGAAGGCCGGCCCGTGCGAGCTGTTCGGCCCGCACATAGTCGCCGTCCTGGTACTTCGCTTCGGCTGCGGTACCGAGCACGACGGCAGCTCGTGGGTGCGTGCCGAGGTGTTCGTCGCCGGCGAATTCTTCGGCCCACCGGCGAATCTCGACGAGGTCGCGGTAGGTGATGGCAGGGAACAGGCTGATGACGATCGCGACGGCATCGTCCAGCAACCCACGATCACGGGTCAGCCGCCACGCGGCTGGTAGGTTCGGCAATTCGCGGCGAAGCACCGCGTTGGCCTCTGGTTCACGCTCTGTCCGGCTCGTTGCGCTGATCCAGGCGGTCAACTCGACCGCCCAGCGGATGAGCCGGGCGGCAGCGTCATCGACCTCGCCGGCGTCGGCCAGTCGGTCCAGGCCGAAGGCCCGAACCGGCTCAAGCATGCGGTATCG
>DASUUH010000059.1:0-2343 GCA_036374175.1 Jiangellaceae bacterium
TACCAGCCGTTCCTTCCCGAAGCGGCCGCCGGTTCACTCGAGCCCAGGCATGTGATCGTCCCACTGCGACGCACTCTCAAGCATTCCCAGGTGATCACCGGCCGGGTCACTCGGATCCGTCACGCCGAGCGCATCGCTCGCATCGAGCCCTATGTGGGCGATCCGTACGACATGGCGTACGACGTCCTTGTGATGGCGGTCGGCTCGATTGCGCGCACCTTGCCGATTCCCGGCCTGGCCGACTTCGGTATCGGCTTCAAGCAGGTCGAGGAGGCCATCGCGATGCGCAACCACGTCCTCAACCGCCTCGACGTGGCGGCGTCGACGGCCGACGAGGACGCCCGCCGGCGAGCGCTCAGCTTCGTCGTGGTCGGCGGGGGCTACGCAGGTGTGGAGGCGCTCGCCGAGCTCCAGGACATGGCGGTCGACGCCATGCGGTACTACCCGTACCTCAAGCGCGAGCACATGCGCTGGGTGCTCGTCGAGGCGGCGGACCGGATCCTGCCGGAGGTCGGCGAGGAGATGGGCCGGTACACGGTCGACGAACTGCGCAGGCATGGCATCGACGTCAAGCTCAACACCCGCCTGGTGTCCTGCATCGACGGGCACGTCGTGCTGGACGACGGCACGGAGTTCGACAGCGACACCCTGATCTGGACCGCCGGCGTGCGGGCCAACCCCGTGCTGGCCAACACCGACCTTCCACTGGACGAGAAGGGCCGGCTCCGCTGCCTTCCCGACCTGCGGGTCGAGGGCGTGGACGACGCCTGGGCCGCAGGCGACTGCGCAGCGGTGCCCGACCTGACCTCGGACGTCCCGGGCGCCACCACCAGTCCGAGTGCTCAGCACGCCGTCCGGCAGGCCAAGCGTCTCGGCGACAACATCGCGGCGGTGCTCAACGGGCGCGAGCCGGTGGACTATGCGCACAAGCACGTCGGTTCGGTGGCCAGCCTCGGCCTGCACAAGGGGGTCGCGCAGGTCTACGGGTTCAAGCTCAAGGGCTGGCTCGCGTGGTTCATGCACCGGACGTACCACGTCAGCCGGATGCCGACCCTGAACCGCAAGGTGCGCATCGTGCTGGACTGGACGCTGGCGCTGTTCTTCCGCCGTGAAGCGGTGTCGCTGGGACGCATCCACATGCCGCACGAGGAGTTCCGCGCCGCCGCGGTGCCGCCTCCATCCGAGCAGAACAACAAAGCAGCCTAGCCAGGTAGGGTCCGGGACGTGAGTAGCCCACATCCCGGTGTCCTGCTTCGGCGACCGGACGAAACGCCCCACGTCGCCGAGATCGTCCTGGACCGCCCCGATGCCCTCAACGCCGTCTCGACGGCGCAGGCGGAGTCGATCTCGGCGGCAACGGCCGCCGTGGCCGCCGACCCCGCGGTACGGGCCGTGGTGCTGTCCTCAGCGGTCGAGAAGGCCTTCTGCGTCGGGGCGGACCTGAAGGAGCGCAACTCGTTCACCGACCAGGACATACAACGTCAGCGGCCCGTCACCCGGGCGGCCTACACGAGCGTGCTGGAGATGGCCATGCCGGTGGTGGCCGCCGTACACGGGTTCGCCCTCGGCGGCGGCTGCGAGCTGGCGCTGGCCTGCGATCTCATCGTGGCGGACGAGTCGGCGGTGTTCGGCCTGCCCGAGGTGTCGGTCGGCGTCATACCGGGCGGCGGAGGCACGCAGTTGCTGGCTCGCCGGCTCGGTTGGGGACGGGCGGCCGATCTCATCTTCACTGCACGGCGCGTGGACGCCGCCGAGGCCTACCGCCTTGGTCTCGCCGACCGGCTCGTACCGGCGGGATCGGCTCGGGACGAGGCACTCGCGCTTGCGGCGACGATCGCCGGCCATTCGCCGGTCGGTGTTCGCAACGCCAAGCAAGCGATGCGCCTCGGTCTGGACCTCCCGCTGCGCGCCGGATTGGAGGTCGAGGACGCCCGCTGGCGTGCAACGGCCTCCAGCGGGGATAGACGCGAGGGGATTGCGGCGTTCAATGAGAAGAGGACGCCGGACTGGCCAGGGGAGTGAGGCAACGATGACGGACCTTCCGAGCCGGGTGAGCCTGCGCGAGGTCGGACCTCGCGACGGGCTGCAGAACGAAGACCCGGTACCCACCGACGGCAAGGTCGAGCTGATCGACGCGCTGTCAACGACCGGCCTGCGCCGGATCGAGGCCGTCTCGTTCGTGCACCCGAAGGCGATCCCTCAGATGGGCGACGCCGATGAGGTGTGGGCTCGTATCACCAGGAATCCCGAGGTGGCGGACTCCGCGCTCGTCCCGAACGTGCGCGGCATGCAGCGGGCGCTGGCGGCCGGCTTCACCGACATCGAGGTGGTGATCTCCGCCTC
>DASUUH010000060.1:0-4081 GCA_036374175.1 Jiangellaceae bacterium
CCACTTGCCACAACGCCTACAATGTGCGCGTCACATCGGTCAGATTCCTGCCTGTCATGAGTGGAGCAGGGCGATGACTGAAATCCAAGCAGGGGCATCGCGAGGTCCGGCGGTAAGCCAGCCAGACGGCTTGCTTACCACCAAGCTCTTCCTGCCCCGCACACCACCTGGTTTCGTGTTCCGTCCCCGCCTTGTAGACCGGCTCGACGAGGGGTCGACACGCGATCTGGTACTCGTGTGCGCGCCGGCCGGGTTCGGCAAGACCGCTCTGCTGGCCGACTGGAGCCAGCGAGGGCAGCGGCCCGTGGCCTGGTTGTCTTTGGACGCTGCGGACAACGACCCGGTGCGGTTCTGGCGGCATGTGGGAGCCGCGCTGGACCGCGTGCGCCCTGGCATATCCAAGCGAGTCGGCCCACTACTTGCCAGGCCTTCGCCGACGTCCCTTGACGGGTTCGTGTCAGCGCTGATCAACGAATTGGTCGACCACCCCGATCCGGTGGTGCTGGTGCTCGATGACTATCACGTCATCGAGACCGAGCCGGTCCACTCCTCGCTGCTGTTCCTGCTCGAACACCTCCCTCCTGGACTGCAACTCGTCCTGGCCAGCCGAGCCGATCCGCCACTTCCGCTAGCCCGCCTGCGCGGTCGCGGCAAGCTCGCCGAACTGCGCACCTTCGAGCTCCGATTCACGGACGCCGAGGCTGCCGCCCTGCTCCGCCAAGCGGTCGATCAAGACCTGGGTGACGACGTCGTAGCGGCACTGAGTGCCCGTACCGAAGGCTGGGCGGCCGGACTGCAACTTGCGGCATTGTCGCTCCAAGGACAGTCCGACACCGCCCGATTCGTGACGACGTTCAGCGGGAGCCATCGCTACGTTCTGGACTACCTGACCACGGAGGTACTAGAGCGCCAGCCAGAACAAGTTCGGACGTTTCTGCTTGATACCTCAGTGCTGGATCGGCTGTGTGGCGAGCTATGCGATGCGGTCACCGGACGGACCGACAGCCAGTCGATGCTGGAGAGCATCGAGCGGGCGAACCTGTTTCTGGTGCCGCTGGACGAGGTCCGCGGCTGGTGGCGCTACCACCAACTGTTCGCCGACCTGCTCCGTACCCGGCTACAAATGCAGCAGCCGCAGCGAGTACCTGAGCTGCACCGCAACGCCGCTGCGTGGTGTGAAGAACACGGCCTGGCCGACGACGCGTTCAGGCACGCGTTGGGCGCAGGGGACGCCCGTTGGGCCGCCCGCCTCGTCGAGCAGAACGCCGATGCGCTTCACCTGCGCAGTGAGGGTGCGACGCTGAAACGCTGGCTCGGCGCTTTGCCCGTCGAAGTGGCCGAATCACTACCACGGCTGTCCCTCGTGCAGGCGCGCCTAGCGCTCCTTACCGGACACGTGGAACAGGTCGAGGACTTGCTCGACGCCGCGGAGCGGGTGTGGACTACGGCTGCCGACGAGCCGTACGAGCCGTCTGTGGGTCGCCCCGCGAGCGTCTACACCCACGTCCCGGCGATGGTCGCAGCGAGCAGGGCTTTCCTGGCCGAACTCCGTGGCGATGCCGAGACCACGACCGCGTTCGCTTCCAGGGCCCTGGATCTGCTCGGTGAGGACGACTGGATGCTGCAATCCCTCGCCCGTGCGCATTTGGCGATCGCCGAATGGCTGCGTGGCAGGCTCTCTGAGGCCGAGCACGGTTTCGCTGCTCGCCTCGCGGGTTGGCGGGCGGCCGGTGAATCTGCCCTGGTCGCGTGGGGTAGCCATCACCTTGGCCAGATCCAGCGTGCTCAAGGCAGACCGGACGCCGCACTCGAAACGTATGGCGAGACCCTTGAGCTCGCCACTCCCCGTGGACGGCCCGCCCTGCCGGCCGCCGGTGCAGCCCGCGTGGGCATGGCCGAGGTGTACTACCTGCGCGGGGAGCTCGATAGTGCCCTGCGCTACGTCTCCGAAGGGATTCCGCTGTGCCGTCGGCTCACCTATACCCAGCCGCTGGCCAACGGGTTGGCCGTCCTGGCGTGGATCCACTACGCGACCGGAAACGCGGCCGGAGCGCTGGACGCCATCGCCGAGGCCGAGCAGATCGGGCCTAGCCCGCAGGTGGCCGAACTACTCAACCCCGTGCCGGCGAAACACGCCCGGCTGCTCCTGGCCCAGGGCGATATCGCGGCTGCCACCCGGTGGGCTGAGGAGCGCGGCCTCAGCGCAGACGACACGCCGACCTATCCACGGGAGCCTGCCTACCTGGTGCTCGCCCGAGTGCTGATCGCCGACGGCGCGGCCGACCGGGCGCTCAGCCTCCTTGCCCGCTTGCAGGACGATGCGAAGGGGCGCCTCGGCAGCCTGGTCGAGATCCAGGTATTACGGGCGCTGGCGCTGGCGTCTCTCGGCGACCAGGCCTCGGCCATCGTCGTCTTGGCGGAGGCGCTCACTCTCGCCTACTCCCGGGGCTACGTCAGTGTGTTCGTTGACGAAGGGTCAGCCATGCGCGGCTTGCTCGGGAGGCTGCTCGCGGGGCGACCGGAGCAGCAGGCGCTGCTCGGTGACGTGCCAGTCGACTACCTGACGCGGCTGGTGAGGGCATCCGACGTCGCAAGCGTGCGCCGAGACCCGACCAGGAACCAGAGCACCGCTACGGCCTCAGGTCTTGTCGTAGCGTTGAGCGACCGCGAGTTGGAAGTGCTGCGGCTGCTGGCGGCGGGAAAGCGGAACCAGGAGATCGCCGACGAGCTGTACGTGACGCGCGACACTGTGAAGAAGCACATCACTCACATCCTCGACAAGCTGGGCGCTGCTACCCGTACCCAGGCTGCCACTCGTGCTCGCGAACTCGGCCTGCTGTCCTGAAGCCGTCGCGACTTTTCAGCTGATCTGATGGAGCGCGACTTCGATGCTGCGGTGGAAGGTGGGGTAGGCGTAGATCATGTTGCGCAACGCGTCGATGGAAACTCGAGCGTGGACGGCCACGGCGAGGGCGGAAAGGACCTCACCGCCGGTCGGGCCGGCGGATGTGGCACCGACCAGCACGCCGTGGTCGGCGTCGGCGACGAGTTTGATGAAGCCGTCATTCCCGGCCTTGTGTACCCATCCCCGCGTGGATTGCGGGACCTGGGCCATACCGACCTCAGTCGTGATTCCGGCCGCGCGGGCGTTGGCTTCGCCAAGACCAACCGAGCCGACCTCCGGGTCGGTGAACGTCACCCGTGGCAGGGCGCGATAGTCCGCAGGTGGTCCAGGCTTGCTTAGGATGTCACGGATGGCGATGCCGGCCTGGTACATGCCGACATGGGTGAATGCACCATGGCCGGTGACGTCTCCGACGGCCCACAGCCGGTCGCCGGCACGCATGTGGCCGTCGACCTCGATCGCTGAGCCCGTCTCATCCAGGCCCACCGTTTCGAGGCCGAGGCCGGTGAGATCAGCGCGCCGGCCTACCGCGACTAGCAGGCGCTCGGCGGTAAGCTCGTCGTCGCCGAGGGTAGTCGAGAACCGAGTGCCGTCGTGTCGAACCGCTGTCGCCGGCGCACCAACTCGTACGGTGATTCCATCGGCCACGAGCGCCCGCTCGACCAGTGCTGACGATTCAGGCTCCTCCGCCGGCAGCAGCCGATCCATCGCTTCGACGACGGTCACGGCCACTCCGAATCGGGCGTAGACCTGAGCCAACTCCAGCCCTACCGCTCCTCCCCCGAGCACGATCAGGGACGCCGGCAGAGTCTGCGCTTCGATCGCCTCGCGGTTGGTCCAGTACGGCGTGTCGGCGAGTCCGTCGATAGGTGGGACGACTGGGACGGTGCCCGTCGCCAGCACGACGCCGCGGCGGGTCTCGAAGATCTCATCGTTGACGACCACGACACCGGGCCCGGCCAGCCGTCCCCACCCTCGGATCAGGGTTCCACCTTTGCCGGTGAACCGATCGACGGCGGCCTGATCATTCCAGTCGGCGGTGGCTTCTTCCCGGATCCGGGTAGCGACCTGCTTCCACTCGGGCGTGACCTCTGCGTGGCCGGCCATGCCGTCGAGCCGGCGCGCCTCGGCGAGCATGTTCGCCGCACGGATCATCATCTTGCTCGGCACGCATCC
>DASUUH010000061.1:0-11550 GCA_036374175.1 Jiangellaceae bacterium
CAGGTGCCCACTATCGGATTCCACGCGAGCCATGAGCAGGTGCACCCAGCAGACCTGCTCGATAACGTCAACCAGGCCGAGCAGGCCGGTTTCACCGCCGCGATGTGCTCGGATCACTTCGCGCCGTGGAGCGAGCGGCAGGGACACTCGGGTTTTGCCTGGTCCTGGTTGGGGGCCGCATTAGCGACGACGGCCCTGCCGTTCGGTGTCGTCACCGCACCCGGCCAGCGATATCACCCGGCCATCACCGCGCAGGCGGCAGCAACGCTTGCCGCCATGTTTCCCGGCCGGTTCTGGATGGCGCTCGGCAGCGGCGAGGCCATCAATGAGCACATCACGGGCGACCGCTGGCCCCGAAAGCAGGTGCGCGACGCCCGGCTCCGGGAGTGCGCGCAGATCATCCGCGCCTTGCTGTCCGGCGATGAAGTCAGCAGCGACGGCCTTGTCACTGTGGACCGGGCCAGGATCTGGACGCTGCCGGATGAGCCGCCGCTGCTGTATGGGGCAGCGGTCAGTGTGGAGACCGCAGGCGCGGTAGCGGAGTGGGCCGACGGGTTGATCACGATCGACCAGCCGGCCGACCACCTACGGCAGATGATCGACGCCTACCGCGACGCCGGCGGCCGGGGCCGGCTGTGTGCTCAAGTGCACCTGTCCTGGCATCAGGACGAGGAGCAGGCCGTGGCGATCGCCCATGACCAGTGGCGCAGCAACGTCTTCCCGCCCGCGCTCGCGTGGAACCTGGAGACCCCGGCGCAGTTCGACGCGGCGGGGCAGAACGTGGCACCGGAGGATATGCGGTCGAACCTGCTGGTCTCCAGCGACCCGGCCGTTTACATCAAGCGCATCTCGGAGCTGAGCGACCTCGGCTTTGACGAGATCTATCTGCATCACGTCGGCCAGCAGCAGCCGGGATTCATCGAGTTCTTCGGCGAGCACGTCTTGCCCGCCGTCACCACATCCGGAGGGGAGCCGGCGTGAGGATTACCGACACGAGCGATCTTTGGTGGAAAACAGCCGTCATCTACTGCCTGGACGTTGAGACGTTCATGGATTGGAACGGTGACGGCGTCGGGGACTTCGAGGGGTTGTCGCACCGCATCGACTACCTGGCCGATCTCGGGATCACGTGCATCTGGCTGATGCCGTTCTACCCGACACCGGACCGCGATGACGGCTACGACATCATGGACTTCTACGACGTAGATCCCCGGTTCGGCACGCTCGGAGATTTCGTGGAGTTCGTGCGCACGGCGAACGACCGCGGAATCCGGGTGATCGCAGACTTGGTGGTCAACCACACATCTGACCAACACCCGTGGTTCAAGTCGGCCCGCTCGAGCAAGGACTCGCCGCACCGCGACTTCTACGTCTGGCGCAGTGACGAACCGCCGGACACGTCTGAAGAGGTCGTCTTTCCCGGCGAGCAGGAAGGCATCTGGGAGTACGACGAGCAGACCGGAGAGTATTTCCTGCACCGGTTCTACAAACACCAGCCCGACTTGAATGTGGCGAACCCGGCTGTCCGCGACGAGGTCGCCCGGATCATGGGGTTCTGGCTCCAACTCGGGCTGTCCGGCTTCCGGGTCGACGCGGTGCCATTCTTCCTCGAGACCCTGGGCGCGGACGAGGCCGAGGAGAAGGCGTTCGGCGACCCGCACGATTACCAGCGGGCACTCCGGTCGTTTCTTGGCCGCCGGCGCGGCGAGGCCATTCTGCTGGGTGAAGTGGCTGTGCCGTACGAGGACCAGATGGCATACTTCGGCGGCTCAGACGGTGACGAGCTGACGATGCAGTTCGACTTCGAGGCGATGGAGCGGATGTACCTCGCGCTGGCTCGTCAGGATGCAAGGCCCATTGCGGACGCGCTGCAGGAGCGGCCGGAGATATCCCGTGAGTCGCAGTGGGCGACCTTCGTCCGCAACCACGACGAGCTGACCTTGGAGTTGCTCGGCGAGGACGGGATTCGCGAGGTCTTCGAGGCGTTCGGGCCAGAGGAGCAGATGCAGGTGTACGGGCGGGGGCTCGTGCGGCGCCTGCCGCCAATGGTGGACGGCGATCCCCGGCAGATCCGGATGGTGTACAGCCTGATGTTCGCCCTACCGGGCACGCCGGTGCTGTATTACGGCGAAGAGATCGGCATGGGGGAGAACCTCGACGTTGGTGGGCGGGAGTCCGTCCGCACGCCGATGCAGTGGTCCTCCGGTCGCAACGCCGGATTCTCCTCTGCACCCGAGGACAAGCTGGTGATGCCAGTGGTCGACGGCGGGTTCGGACCCGAGCACATCAACGTCGAGGATCAACGGCACGACCAAGATTCGCTGCTGAACTTCATGGCGACACTTATTCGCAGGTTCCGGGAGAACCCGGAGATCGGGTGGGGCGAGTACGAGCTTCTGGACCAACCGCACAGCAATGTGCTGGCGCACCGCTGCACCTGGCACGACAGCAGCGTCATCGCGCTGCACAACTTCTCGGCCGAGCCGTGCACCGTCCCGCTCGAGCTCAAGGATCTCGACGGCGACATCATCCTGAACGATCTGCTGCAGCCTGGTGGCACCCCGCTGGAGAACGGGCGCGCCGAACTCACCCTCGACGGGTACGGGTACCGGTGGTTGCGGGTCACCCGTCCCGAGGAGCTGCGCCTGGGGTGAGCGCCGGTCCGTAGACTTGGGGCCGTACCTGCACCCTCCAAGGAGAGATCAGTGGCGATACGGCCGATCCGACTGTTCGGCGACCCGATCCTGCGCACGAAGGCCGAGCCAGTCGTCGACTTCGACAAGGAGCTTCGCCAGCTCGTGCGGGATCTCACCGACACCATGCTGGAAGCCCCCGGGGCGGGGTTGGCGGCCCCCCAAATCGGGGTACCGCTGCGCGTGTTCACATACAACGTCGACGATGTGGTCGGCCACCTGATCAACCCAGATCTGGAGCCGTCGCAGGAGGAGCAGTTCGGCCCGGAAGGTTGCCTGTCGCTGCCGGGCTTGGAGTTCGACTGCGTGCGGGCCATGCAGGTGGCCGCCAAGGGCTTCAACGAGTACGGCGATCCGGTCGTCATCGAAGGCAGCGAGTTGCTCGCCCGCGCGATCCAGCACGAGACCGACCACCTCGACGGTGTGCTGTTCATCGATCGGCTCGACCGCGAGTCGCGGAAGGCCGCGATGAAGGCGATCCGCGAGGCCGAGTGGGCCGGCGAGGCGCCGCCCACGGTCAAGGTTTCCCCGCACGCGACGTTCGGCCGGCCGCTGTGAGAGTCGTGTTCGCCGGCACGCCCGAGGTGGCGGTGCCGTCGCTGAAGGCGGTCCTGGCGTCGCGGCATGACGTGGTCGCCGTGGTGACCCGGCCGGACGCTCCTGCTGGTCGGGGCCGCAAGCTGGTCCCCAGCCCGGTGGCCTCGGTTGCCGCGGACTCGGGCGTCGACGTGCTCAAACCGGCACGGCCGCGTGAGCCTGAGTTCCTTGCCCGGCTGGCCGAGATCGCGCCGGATTGTGCGCCCGTCGTCGCGTACGGCGGCCTGATTCCGAAGGCCGCGCTCGAGATTCCCAAACACGGCTGGGTCAACCTGCATTTCTCGCTGCTGCCGGCTTGGCGTGGCGCCGCTCCGGTTCAGCACGCGATCATGGCAGGTGACGACATCACCGGAGCCTGCACGTTCCAAATCGAAGAAGGCCTCGACACCGGGCCGATTTACGGGCAGCTCACCGAGACGATCCGACCCACGGACACGAGCGGCGACCTGCTGGCCCGGCTTGCCGAATCCGGCGCGAAACTGCTGGTCGCAACGTTGGATGGCATCGAAGCGGGCCGGTTGGTGGCCGAGGCGCAGCCGGCCGAGGGGGTGTCCATGGCGCCCAAACTGACGGTTGACGACGCCCGGGTCGACTGGACCGCGCCCGCGATGCGCGTCGACCGGGTCGTGCGGGCGTGTACTCCCGCCCCGGGCGCGTGGACGACCTTCCGCGGTGAACGGCTCAAGTTGCGGCCGGTTCGGCTCAACCCCAGTGCCGGCGAGCTCGCGCCCGGGTCGATCGACGTCAGCCGCGATGGCGTTCGGGTGGGCACGGGCAGCCATCCGGTGCTGCTGGGCGACGTCCAGCCGCAGGGCAAACGAGCCATGCCGGCGGCTGACTGGGCCCGTGGCGTGCGGATCGAGCCAGGCGAACGGCTCGAGTAGTGCCTCGGCGCGACCACGCGAGGGAGGCCGCATTCGACGCGTTGCGCGCGGTGGACGAGCGAGACGCGTACGCCAACTTGGTCCTGCCGGGGCTGCTTCGCTCGCGCGGACTCGACGGACGTGATGCCGCGCTGGCGACAGAGTTGGTGTACGGGACGCTGCGGGGGCTTGGTACGTATGACGCCGTGCTGGCCGCTTGCCTGGACCGGCCGCTGGACCGGATCGACGCGCCGATCCGAGATGTACTGCGGCTAGGCGCGCACCAGGCGCTGAGCACCAGGATTCCGGTGCACGCCGCGGTGGCCGCCACAGTTGACCTGGCCCGGGCGAAGGTGGGTGCGGGCCCGGCCAAGCTGGTCAACGCGGTGCTGAGACGGGTGAGCACGCGTGATCTGGACGGCTGGGTGGAGCGTCTTGCGCCGGCCGACCCGATCGAGCGGCTGGCGCTCCGGCACGCACATCCGGTCTGGATCGTTCGGGCATTCCAGGACGCCCTCGGTGCAGACCTCGACGAGCTCACCGCCTGCCTTGCGGCCAACAATGAGCGGCCCGCTGTGACACTCGCTGCCCGTCCGGGGCGCTGCACGGTAGAAGAGCTGGCGTCCGTCGGCGCTCAGCCGACCCGGTGGTCGCCGTTCGGCGCGGTGCTTCCGGAAGGCGACCCGGCCCGGATTGCGGCGGTTCGCGAGCAACGGGCCGGCGTGCAGGACGAAGGCAGCCAGTTGGTCACGCTCGCCCTCGCCGCCACCCCCCTCGACGTTCCGCTTGTCCGGCCGGACACCTCGACCACCTCGGACGGAGCAGCTGTCCGGCCGGACAAGTCCGAACGGGAGGGGCAGTGGCTGGACTTGTGTGCCGGCCCGGGCGGAAAGGCGGCGTTGCTGGCCGGGCTCGCGACGCGGCGAGGCGCGAGGCTGGTCGCTGTCGAACAGCATCCGCACCGGGCGCGGCTGGTAGAACGAGCACTGGCCGGCGACACCGGGAACCACCGGGTGATCGTGGCCGACGGGCGCGCGCCACTGCCGGCCGACGGCCCGTTCGACCGGGTATTGCTCGACGCGCCGTGCAGCGGGCTGGGTGCGCTGCGCCGGCGGCCGGAGGCTCGATGGCGTCGCCAACCTGCAGACGTTGCGGCGTTGCGGCCGCTACAGGTGGAGCTGCTCCACGCCGCGTTGTCGGCCACGCGACCTGGCGGTGTAGTCGCGTACGTGACGTGCTCGCCGCATCTTGCGGAGACAACCACCGTCGTCGGCGATGTACTGGACCGCCGGGATGACGCGGATCGACTGGATGCGCGACCGTACCTGCCGGACGTGCCTGAGCTCGGCGACGGCCCGGACGTCCAACTGTGGCCGCACCGGCACGGTACCGACGCGATGTACCTGGCGCTGCTCCGCCGCCGCTAGGGATGCGTGCGGGGCCGCTACGGCGCGATGTTGTGGTTGCCGCGGAACAGGTTGGTCGGGTCGTACTGCCGCTTGACCGCCACGAGACGCTCGTACGTACTCGCCGGGTAGGCCTCGCCGATACGTTCGGCGCCGTCGCCACCGAGGAAGCCGGTGTATGCGCCGGGACCCTGCTGCAGCTGCTCGGCCAGCTTAGTGACCCATGCCTGCTGCTCGGCCAGGCCGGCGAGGTCCTGAGACATCGCCGCGACGTTGATCATCACTCTGCGGTCGCGGTGCGCGAAGGCCGTGGCGTCAGAAGGTACCCGGGCGATAGCGCCGCCGAGGACGCGGAACTGCACGGCGGACATCATGGCCGTCGAGGCCTTCAGCGACTCGATCACCGTTTCGCCGAACGACTCATCGACTGTGTCGGCGAAAAAGACGCGCCCGGCCGCGATCGGGCGATACCCCTCGGGCTGCGGCGGGAACATCTCCAGGTACGACTGTGGGCGCACCATGTCGGCCATCGGGGTGGCGATCGCCCGGAATGGAGCTATGGCGCGCTCGGCGTCCTCGGCCGGGCCGACATACCCCATCAGCGCCATGACGATGAGCTGGCCGTGAACCTCCGGTGGCAGGAACGGCATGGGCGGTGCGACCATCGCCATCATGATCGTCGACAGCTCATCCGGAGCGGCGTCGGCCGCGGCTACGAAGCGTGTGATCACCTCGGCCGAAGCCGGCAGGATCAGCATGCCGCCGGTGAACTGGCTGATGTCGCGAAGCCGGTACTTGAACCGCGTCACGACCCCGAAGTTGCCACCGCCGCCCCGAATCGCCCAGAACAGATCCGGATGGTTGTCGGCGTCAACTCGAAATCGCTGGCCATCGGCGGTGACGATCTCGGCGGCCAGTAGCTCGTCGATCGTCATGCCGTACTTGCGGGACAGGTATCCGACTCCTCCGGCCAGCGTGATACCCCCGAGACCGACCGTAGCGCTGTCGCCGAACCCGGTTGCCAGGCCGTGCTCAGCAGCCGCAGTGAGATACGCGCCGGCGGTCGCGCCCGACTGCGCCCACGCCGTCTTGCTGGCGGGATCGATGCGCACTTCATTGAGATCGCGCAGGTCAAGCACGATGCCCCCGTCGTTGATGCTATGACCCGCCATGCTGTGGCCACCGCTGCGGACTGCGAGCGGCACGCCGGATTCGGCGGCCAGCGAGACGATGCGTGCGACGTCGGCGTCGTCGGCCGGGCGAGCTATGGCCGCGGGTCGGCCGTCGAAGTTGCCCATGACGATCACGCGGGCGGCGTCGTAGCTGGAATCGTCCGGCGTGGTGACCGCACCATCGATGGTGCTGCGCAGGCGCGAAATGAGATCTGTTGTGGCTGTCGATGTCTGCACCGATGTGCTCCCCGTTGTGTGTCGTCCTAGGCCGGTCAGGTACGTGGCGATGCTAGGCGCCGCCACCGACAGGGTCGGTGACCGCAGCTTGCGTGGCCGCCGTTAGGGGACGCTACAAGTTCGACATTGGTTGAAGTCAACTGTCGGGGTGCGTACTCTCAGCGAACCCTCAGCATCGGCTAGCCTGCGCTGTCGTGGGCATTCAGATCGCGCCGAGCATTCTGAACTCGGACTTCGCCAACCTCGAAGCCGAGGTTCGTCGCATCCACACTGCCGACTGGGTGCACGTCGACGTGATGGACAACCACTTCGTCCCGAACTTGACCCTCGGATTGCCGGTCGTTGAGGCGATTCTGGCCAAGACGTCGTTGCCGGTCGACTGCCACCTGATGATCGACGATCCGGACAGGTGGGCACCCGCGTACGCCGAAGCGGGCGCCGGCAGCGTCACCTTCCATATCGAGGCGGCGGGAGCGCCGGTTCGACTGGCCAGAGAGCTGCGCGGCCACGGCGCCCGGGCGGGTATCGCTGTCCGGCCGGCCACTCCTGTCGAGCCGCTCGAGGATCTGCTGCCGGAACTCGACATGCTGCTGATCATGACCGTCGAGCCAGGTTTCGGCGGCCAGGAGTTCCTGGACATCTGCCTGCCGAAGATCCGGCGAGCTCGCGAGATGGTCACCAAGTCGGGCCTCGACGTGTGGATTCAGGTCGACGGCGGCGTGTCTGCCGAGACCATCGAACGGTGTGCCGACGCCGGTGCGGACGTGTTCGTGGCGGGCTCAGCCGTTTACGGCGCTGAGGACGCCGCAGCAGCCGTAGACGAGTTGCGGAGTCTAGCGGCCGACGCCGCTCACTGACTCGCGGAAGGTTTCGCATCGCCTCGTGGTTAGACTTCAGCGAAAGCACACACGCGTGCTCCGGGGTCGGTGAAATTCCGAGCCGGCGGTGACAGTCCGCGACCCGGTCCAGCTTGAACGCAGGTCCGGTTGACCCGGTGGAACTCCGGGACCGACGGTGATAGTCCGGATGGGAGGCAGCACGCGGCGCGAGGTTCGGCGCTCGCCGACGCGCCTCGCGACCGTGCGCGGCGTTCTCGCGCACAGCCCCGGAGCCGCCCGAGACGAGGAGCGCCCGGGATGGCCAGCCCGACGGAGATCGCAGCGATGCGCCGTGCCCTGGAGCTGGCTCAGACACCCGACGTGCCAATCGGCCCGAACCCGCGGGTCGGCTGCGTCGTGCTCGATTCCGGTGGCGCCATCATCGCCGAGGGCTACCACCGCGGAGCAGGTCACCCACATGCGGAGGTCGAGGCGCTGACCGCTTCCGGCAAGCGCGCCCGCGGCGCGACGGCGGTCGTCACGCTCGAGCCGTGCAATCACCTGGGGCGCACCGGGCCGTGTAGCCAGGCGCTGCTGGCAGCCGGTATCACCCGCGTGGTCTACGCACAGGCGGACGCAAACCCGGTGGCGCGTGGGGGAGCCGAAACGCTGCGGATCGCGGGCGTCGACGTCGAGGGTGGCGTGCTGGCCGACGAAGCCCGCGACGTGAACCCGGTATGGACGTTCGCAGTAGAAACCGGCCGGCCGTACGTCACGTGGAAGTACGCCGCGACCCTGGACGGGCGCAGCGCGGCCGCTGACGGCACCAGCCGGTGGATCACGTCACCGCAGGCGCGGGCGGACGTCCACCGGCTCCGGGCCGAATGTGATGCGATCCTCGTCGGCACTGCGACGGTGCTCGCCGACAATCCGCAGCTCACCGTGCGCGATGACGCTGACCGACCGCTCGATGCCCGCAGGCAGCCGTTGCGGGCCGTCATGGGGCTGCGCGAAATACCGGCGAATGCGGCCGTCCTCGATGCCGCCGCTGAGACTGTCCTGCTGACTACCCGCCACCCTGCCGAGGCGTTGAAGCTTCTGTTCGAGCGTGACAGGCAACACGTCCTCCTCGAAGGCGGTCCGACTCTGGCAGGGGCGTTTTGGCAGGCCGGGCTCGTCGATCGGGTCGTGGCGTACGTGGCACCGGCCCTGCTGGGCGCGGGACCGGCGGCACTCTCCGGCGCCGGCATCGGCACGATCACCGACGCGATAAGGCTTGAGATCATCGACATCGCTCGCGTGGGCCCGGACGTGCGGCTCACCGCGGTCAGGAAGGAACACACCTGATGTTCACTGGAATCGTCGAAGAACTCGGCGAAGTGGTAGCGCTGGACGTCGACGGCGACTCGGCTCGCCTGGTGGTCAAGGCGCCGCTCGTCACCGAAGATGCCGTGCACGGGGCATCGATTGCGGTCAACGGCGTGTGCCTGACCGTGGTCGACGTCCGGGACGACGCCTTCACCGCCGACGTCATGCTCGAGACCCTCGAGCGCTCCACGCTCGGCGGCTTACGTGCGGGTGAGCGGGTGAACCTCGAGCGGGCGGTGCAAGCCAGTGACCGGCTCGGCGGCCACATCGTTCAAGGCCACGTCGACGGGGTGGACGAGATCCAGAGCCGGACGCCGGGCGAGCGCTGGGACGTCGTCCGGATCGGTCTGCCCCCGAAACTGGCCCGGTACGTGGTCGAGAAGGGGTCGATCGCCGTGGACGGCGTGTCGCTGACGGTCTCGGCTATGGGTGAGGACTGGTTCGAGGTGAGTCTGATTCCGACCACACTCGAGCTGACGACGCTGGGGCTTCGCAAGCCCGGCGAGTGGGTCAATCTGGAGGTCGACGTCATCGCCAAATACGTCGAGCGGCTCGGGCAGGTGCCGGTCTGATGACATCCCACGACATGAATTCGATCCGGTTGGACAGTGTCGAACGCGCCATCGCCGACATCGCGGCAGGCAAGGCCGTGGTCGTCGTGGACGACGAAGATCGTGAGAACGAAGGTGACCTGATCTTCGCGGCTCGCAAGGCGACGCCTGAGCTGATGGGCTTCATGATCCGGCACACGTCCGGCGTCGTGTGCGTCCCCATGTTGGGCGAGGACCTCGACCGGCTCAAACTGCCGCCGATGACGTTCATCAACGAGGACCGCAAGGGCACCGCCTACTCGGTGTCGGTCGACGCCCGCGAAGGCATCACGACCGGCATCTCGGCTGCCGACAGAACACACACCGTCCGGGTGCTCAGCGACTCCGCGACCGAACCTTACGAGCTGACCCGGCCGGGGCACGTCTTCCCGCTCCGCGCCGCCGACGGTGGTGTGCTGCGCCGGCCCGGGCACACCGAGGCCGGCGTCGACCTGGCTCGCTTGGCGGGGCTTACTCCGGCGGCGGTAGTGGCCGAGCTCGTCCATGACGACGGTTCGATGATGCGGGCGCCGGCGTTGCGGGCGTTCGCCGACGAGCACGGCCTGGCGATGATCTCTATTGCGGACCTGATCTCGTACCGGCGCCGGTACGAGACGCAGGTGTCACGCGTGGCAGAGACCCGGTTGCCGACGGCGCACGGGACGTTCCAGGCCATCGCGTACCGCGACATGGTCGATGGCAGTGAGCACGTCGCGCTCGTCATGGGCGACGTCGGCGACGGGACTCCAGTGCTGGTGCGTGTGCACTCCGAGTGTCTGACCGGCGATACGTTCGGCTCGGTTCGGTGCGACTGCGGGCCGCAACTACAGGCTGCGCTGGCCAAGGTGGCCAGCGAAGCCCGCGGCGTGGTGCTTTACATGCGTGGGCACGAAGGACGTGGCATCGGGCTGATCCACAAGCTGCAGGCGTACGAATTGCAGGACGCAGGCCGTGACACCGTCGATGCCAACCTCGAACTCGGACTGCCCGCGGATGCCCGCGACTACGGGACGGGTGCGCAGATCCTCGCCGATCTCGGCGTCAAGGAAATGCGCCTTCTCACCAACAACCCGGCCAAGCTGGCCGGCCTGGAAGGTTACGGGATGCGCGTGGTGGACCGGATCGGCCTGCCGATCTCGCCCAACCCCGAGAACGTCCGCTACCTGCGGACCAAGCGTGACCGGATGGGCCACGACCTGCCCGACCTGGGAGATCTCGAAGGGAGCCCGATGTGAGTGGAGCTGGAGCGCCTCAGTTGGCGCCGACCGCCGCCGGAGACCTGAAAGTGGCCGTAGTCGCCGCGCAGTGGCACGAGACCGTGATGAAGGGCCTGCTGGAGGGGTCCTTGCGGGCTCTGGGTGAGGCGTCGGTGCCCGACCCGCTGGTGGTACGGGTGCCCGGCTCGTTCGAGCTGCCGGTGGCATGCGCGCGGCTCGCCCGGGCGGGGTACGACGCGCTCGTCGCGCTGGGCGTCGTGATCAGGGGCGGAACCCCACACTTCGAGTACGTGTGCCAGGCGGCGACGGAAGGCCTGACCCAGGTGTCGGTGCAGACCGGGGTACCGGTCGGGTTCGGTGTGCTGACCTGCGACACCGAAGAGCAGGCACTCGACCGGGCGGGACTGCCTGGATCGTCCGAGGACAAGGGCTACGAAGCCGCCCAGGCCGCGATCGCGACTGCCCTGACCTTGCGCCGTCAGGTGTAGACGGCGCCATCTCACCGTTGATTCGCTTCTTAACGGGACGGGCCGTGGCGCCAGGCGTTTCGTCACCATCCACGGGGCCTGATCCGCGGTCGGGCCCAGCT
>DASUUH010000062.1:0-100743 GCA_036374175.1 Jiangellaceae bacterium
CAAGGGCAGGTTACCCACGTGTTACTCACCCGTTCGCCGCTCGAGTACCCCCGAAGGGGCCTTTCCGCTCGACTTGCATGTGTTAGGCACGCCGCCAGCGTTCGTCCTGAGCCAGGATCAAACTCTCCATTAATGTCTATATGACAGCACCCAGGCAGAGCCTGGGGTTGTCAACAGATGTGAAAGTGAATCCCAGCAAAGCAACGGACATTACATCCGTCGCCTTACCAAAAGGAATCCCACCACGACGAGCAGACCGAAACGGCCGACCCACCGTGGACGGGGGTTAATTTGGCATCGACATAAGTTCGTACGCTGTTGAGTTCTCAAGGATCGGACGCGCACCGAAACCCGCCCGTTAGGGCAAGTTCTCGGGGCAACCCTTCTAATTTAGCGGATCCGGTCGACCGAGTCAAACTCGTTCGGATCCGTCTCCCCGCCGCGCACCATCGTGATCCCGAACCCGCTCAGCGAGTCCAGATAGTCAGTCAGATGGTTGGCTTGCTCACGGGCCGGCCGCCTCGTTCGGCGTCCCACTCCCCGGGAGCAAGTAGAAACTTACGGGTCCCGGGGCCTGGAGTCAAATCTTGTTGCTGTGATGGCCACCACATCCGCATTTGACCTGCTCAGAGCGATGTGGATCACTCCGGTGCGAGCTCGGTGCCAGGTACGTGGCGAGCACATGTGGAGGCCGCCTGGCGCGGCCTCCACAACTCCGCAGCGCACGCGGACTTGAAGATCGAGTGTCACGACCTGACCCCACGGCAGCCGGGCAGCGCTCTATTTGGTTCCCACCGCCGCCGCATCAAGCTTCCATGATGCCGCAACCGGCCCGCACCCCGCTTCCACACGGCGCCTATCACGACGTCAAGGAACCTTGGGGCACACCACCGACAACACCGAGCTTCCACACTGCCGTCACCAACCACGCCAAGCTGCACAGTGCGGCCCAGCCGCGCCGTGGCCGCGCACCGCCCGAGAACGGCAACGTCGGCAGACCCAAGCTCAGCCGGCGATCTCTACGCCGCCAAACGTCCGCTTGCCACGGCGCAGCACGAGCCACCGTCCGTGCAGCAGATCCTCGCGGGCCGGGGCGGCCTCCGGCGGCGTCGACGGGTCCAGGCGGACGTTGTTGACGTAAGCGCCGCCCTCCGCGAGGGCCCGCCGCGCCGCCGACTTCGACTCCACGACTCCAGCTGCGGCGAACAAGTCGACATACGGCGGGAGTTCGTCACCCGCCACGATCCGCGCCAGCTGTGTCTCGGCCAGCGCCGAGGCCAGCGTACGCTCATCCAATTCCGCCAGGTCGCCACGGCCGAAAAGGGCATGAGATGCGGCGACCACGCGTGCTGTTTCGTCTTGGCCGTGCACCAGCGTGGTTAGTTCCTCGGCTAGCGCGCCTTGCGCCGCCCGAGCTGCAGGCCGGTCGGCCGTTACCTTCTCGAGTTCCTCGATCTCCTCACGAGATCGGAAGCTCATGATGCGCAGGTGACTCGGCACGTCCGCGTCGTCCAGGTTGAACCAAAACTGGTAGAAGCCGTACGGGGACAGCATCTCCGCATCAAGCCACACGGCTCCACCGGCCGTCTTGCCGTACTTCGTCCCGTCCGCCTTTGTCAGCAGCGGCGTGGCCATTGCATGCGCCGAGACTCCCTCAACTCGCCGGATCAGGTCGACGCCTGCGGTCAAGTTGCCCCATTGGTCGCTGCCACCGGTCTGCAGAGTGCAGCCGTACCTGCGGTACAGCTCGAGGTAGTCGAGTGCCTGCAGGATCTGGTAGCTGAACTCGGCGTAGCCGATGCCGATGTCAGAATGCAGCCGAGCGCTCACCGCCTCCTTCGCGAGCATCTTGTTGACCCGGAAGTGCTGCCCGATGTCGCGGAGGAACTCGATGGCGCTCATCGGCGCTGTCCAGTCCAGGTTGTTGACGATACGTGCCGCGTTGGGGCCATCGAAGCGGAAGAACGGTTCTACCTGGCCCTTGATCCGCTCGACCCATCCGGCCACCACCTCTGGCGCGTTCAACACGCGCTCACGGTCCGGATTCGGATCACCGATTAACCCGGTGGACCCGCCGACCAGGGCTAGCGGGCGGTGGCCGGCCAACTGCAGTCGCCGGGCCGTCAGAAGCTGGACGAGGTGGCCGTGGTGAAGGCTCGGCGCCGTCGGGTCGAAGCCGACATAGAAGGTGACCGGTCCGGCGCCCAGCGCGGCGCGAAGCGCCTCTTCGTCGGTGGAATGCGCCACCAAACCTCGCCACTGCAACTCGTCCCAGATGTCGGTCACGACGGTGCCTCTCCTCGGCTTGTCACCTTGGTGCTTACGAGCGGTCGTCCTCAATACTGCCAGGACACCGTCAGGCCCAGAACTGGCGTCTCAGCGGGCCGGTGGACATTGGCCACCTGGTGATCCCGCCGGGTTGCCGGTGGCTACGCTACGCGCATGCCGTTCTCGCCAACCACCAGCAGCTACGCCGGCCCCAACGGTATTCGGCTGGTCAGGCACGCCGTTGCCGCCATGTTGTGTGTAGCGATGCTGGCGGCCGGCTGCGCGGCAGGTGACCCCGCCGAGCCGGCCGCGAGTGAATCCGCGGGATCCGACGAAGTTGCCGCGCCGGTGGAGCTGAGCGCCAAACTCGTCCGTTCGCGCCGAGACGAGGCCAACAAGCGGCTTCGAATCGAGGTGACCAACCAGGGCGAGCAACCGGTCCCGATCGATGAAATCAAGCTGGTGGCCGCGCCTTATCCACCAGAAGCGGCCGAGATCAACACTCGCCGACCCCTCATGCCGGGGCAAACCACGGCCTACCGCGTCGCCCATGGCGAACCCGAATGCGCGGGCATCGATCCCACGCCTGGCCCCGTCCAGGTCCAAGTGACATCCGGTGACGAGCAGGTCACTCTCGATCCCGGAGACTCTGCAGACCTCATCGACCGCATGCTGTCCGTGGACTGTGCCCGGCAACGCATCCTCGAGGTTGTCAGCATCCGCTTCGACACCGAGTGGGACGTGCACAGCAACGGCAACGAGCAGGTGGGAACGCTCCTTATCGAGCGGCGCGACGGCGGACCTCCCGTCACCCTCACGGGTGTTCGAAACAGTATCAACTACACCTTGGAGATGCTCGACCCCGACGACCGTCCGACCCTCGAGGCGGGCGAGAAGACACTGGCGGTTCCCGTCCGAAGCCGCGGCGCGCGGTGCGACGGACACGCGATGGGCGACAACAGCAAGCCATTCGGGTTCTCGGCATTGCTCAGCCTCGACGGAGGCCCTGAGACGCTCGTCGAGTTCACCGCCGATGAGCAGCCCCAGAACTTCCTCCGGCTCTGCTCATAGGCCCGTGCGCCGGCGCGGTGTGTGCGCCCGGTAGGACGAGACCGTCGGGTCATCGGTGAGCCAGTAACGCCACGGCCGGTCCGCGGCCTGCGCGAGTCCGACACGTGGGCCAGTGCTGATCGGCCCCGGCGCGCCGGTGCCGCGCTGAAGCACGAGCGGTGAATCAGGGGCGCAGAGGTCCACCCCGTTGTGGGTCCGGTTAAGACCCAACGCGCTCGCCAGCCGCGCCGGCCCGCGCGCCAGATCGCGATCGTTCCGGGCCGAGGGGCGGCGGGACCGCGCCACGGGCAGCCCGCGGATCACTTCACCGGCCCGCAACAGCACCGCGCTGGCCTCGCCGGCCGGTCCGCACACTACGTTGGCGCACCAGTGCATGCCATAGGTGAAGTAGACGTAGAGGTGTCCCGCGCGGCCGAACATCACCTCGTTGCGCCGGGTGCGCCCACGGTAGGCGTGTGAGCCGGGATCACTGGCGCCGGTGTAGGCCTCCACCTCAGTGATCCGAACAGCGACAGCGCCCTCGGCCGTTGAGCTCAGCAACACGGCGCCGAGGAGGTCCGGTGCAACATCCAGCGCAGGACGGCTGAGCCGGGCTCGCCGGATCGGCTCCGACGGGATTACCTGCTCGCCGCCTGTGGGCTGGGGATCGGGCACCGCGGGCATGCACACATCCTGCCGAATGGAGCGCCCGGCACAGCACGGGCCCGACGGTGGTGAGCACCGCCGGGCCCGGCCCTTCGGCATTTGTCCGGTTGCCGCTCAGGACGAATGCCGGCCCCCCGCCGAGTGGGCTCTTAACGCCCCTGGCCGCATTCAAGGCTTTCGCCGTCTCGTTCAACGCTGTCGAGTGAACGCCTGCAATCTAGAGATGCGGGAGCCGCGGTAAGCATGACGGCCAACTGATGTGACCTGCGTCACATCGGTGTCATGGCCCACGTCCGGCGGTGTCCGGCCTCCTCTACCGGCGTCCTCTGGGCGCCCCCGTTGCCCTGAACCCGCCGAGTCAGGCGCCTGTGCCGGGCGCACCGACACCGCGGGTCCGGTGTTGGCTGGGGTGGCGGCCGGAATCGGCTGAGTCGGGGGTTCGGGCGTCGAGTCCTCCTTGTCTTGCTTCTTTGGAGGTTGCGCAGGTTGTGCCGGTCCGGAGCGCGCGGGTTGGGCAGCGTGGTCTGGCTTCGCTGGCACAACGGCGGGAGAGCTCAGGCCGAATGGCTCGGCATCGCGCGATTCCGGGCCGCCACCGTTGTCGGCCTCGCTGCCGGGATCGGTTGGCCGACGCGAATCAGCTTGCGGCGATGCCGCGTCGACGTCCGGTGCGGCGCCGGTCAGCGAATCACCTTCAGTCAGCCCGGTCGTGTCAGCGGTCTCAATACCGGCATCAGCGTCCGTGCCTCCACTCGCCGTCACCGATTCATCGCTTAATGCTGGTTCACTCGGTGGCGCCATCATGAGGCCGGTGTCGAGCGGAGCTTGCTCGGCAGGTGGCTCCGCCTCGGTGCCCTCGGCCAGCGGCTCGGCCAGCGGCTCGGCATGCGTACCGACGAATGAGTCGTGCACAACCCCGTGGTCGGGCACCACGGATGCCACGGACGGCTGAGAATCCGCGTCGAGCGATCGTTCCGTGGGAAGGCCGAGCACCGCGACAACGCTGGCGACCGCCAAGCCCGCCACCGCGCCTACGTGGCCCACGCCGATGGCGGCCAATCCGACTGCCCCGGTCGTGCCGCCGGTGATGCCGGCGGTACCTGCCACCCCGGTCGCGGCAGCACCTGCCGGGCCGAGAAGGCCCGAACCCGCCGGGGCGATTGACATGCCCTGGCCCGAGGCGAACGGCCAGACTCCCAGGATCAGGGGCAGCACCGAGCGCATCCGACTGTTCAGCGCCGTGAGTTCGGCGACAGCGCGCTGGCAATCCTTACAGCCCCGGAGGTGTGCCTCGACGTGCCGCCGGTCGCGACGGCCGAGCACGCCGCGCACGAGCCTGGCGAGATGCTCGGCATACGGCCGGCAGCCGCGTGGGGAGTACTCCAGACGATGCTGAAGATACTGAACGCGCAGACCTTCACGAGCGCGGAGGGCGAGGGCGGCGGCCGCGTTCGCCGAGATGCCTAGATCCTGCCCGATCTCTGCCGCGGTGTCGCCACAGATCTCGGTCCGCCACAGCACGGTCTGCCAGCGCGGCGGGAGGCGGCGGAAGGCAGCCCGAATGCCGGGGTCCTGGTCCGAATCGCTCGGCACTTCGGGCACCAGATCGTCGAGGTCGTCGGGCCGCTCGACCAGATCCACTCGTACCGACCGTCGCAGCTCGGCACGGTGGGCGTTACGTACCGATGCGAGCAGGTAAGGCCAGAACGCTGAGACGTTGCAGTTGCGCGACATCGCCCGGAAGACCCTGGTGAACGCTTCGGACACGATGTCCTGGGCATGTGCCTCGTCGCCTCGTGTGATGCTCAGCGCATAACGCAGTGCGCCGGAGTAGTAACGCCGGTACAACTCGCCGAATGCTTCGCGCCGGCCCAGGCGAACTTCAGCGACCAGGCCCGGGTCGGTCATGTGAGAGTCATCAAGCAGAGTCATGGGCAGATCGGCACCCTTCCCCTAGGCCGCATTACAGCGCAGCCACAGGGACCGCGCCCGGACCCAACCATAAACCCGATGCTTAGGGAGCGCCTAAGGTCAAGGGTCAACTAATCGACGGCAGGACGGCTCGTTTGGCGGCGGGCTTCTTCCACCGCGGACCGCACCGCGGCCAGTTGCTCCTCCACACGGTCGGGAGCGGTGCCGCCCTTGGCCGAACGCGCGGCCAGCGCGCCATCGACCGACAGCACGGATCGAACCTCGGCGGTCAGGTGAGCAGAAATCTGCGCCAGATCGGCATCGGTAAGGTCCCACAGCTCGATCCCGACCGCCTCACACCGGCGGACGCACGCCCCGGCGATCTCGTGAGCCTCCCGGAACGGGACTCCCCGGCGTACCAGCCATTCGGCAACATCGGTGGCCAGTGAGAACCCCACCGGGGCCAGTTCGGCCAGCCGCTCCGTATTGAACCGGAGCGTGGCCACCATGCCGGTGAACGCCGGCAGCAGCACGCTCAGCGTGTCGACCGAGTCGAAGACTGGCTCCTTGTCCTCCTGCAGGTCCCTGTTATACGCCAGCGGCAGTGCCTTGAGTGTGGTGAGCAGCCCGGACAGGTTCCCCACAAGCCGCCCGGCCTTGCCCCGGGCCAGCTCCGCCACGTCCGGGTTCTTCTTCTGCGGCATGATCGACGAGCCGGTCGCCCAGGCGTCGTCCAACTCGACGAACCGGAACTCCCTGGTGGCCCAGATGACCACTTCCTCGGCCAGCCGGGATGTGTCCACTCCGATCATGGCGAGCACGAAAGCCGCCTCGGCTACGAAGTCGCGCGAGGCGGTCCCGTCGATCGAGTTCTCGACGGCCCGCGAGAACCCCAAGGCCGACGCCACGAATTCAGGGTCGAGCCCGAGGGACGAGCCGGCCAGTGCGCCGGAGCCGTACGGCGACTCGTCGGTTCGGCGGTCCCAGTCGCGGAGCCGGTCTACGTCGCGCAGCAGCGCCCAGGCGTGCGCCAGCAAGTGGTGCGAGAGCAGCACCGGTTGAGCGTGCTGCAGGTGAGTACGTCCCGGCATCGGGACTCCGCGATTGGCCTCGGCCTGGGCGATGATCGCATCGACCAGATCAAGCACCAGCCCAGCGATCATATGTGCCGATTCGCGCAGGTACATCCGGAACAGCGTGGCCACCTGATCGTTGCGTGAACGGCCGGCCCGGAGTTTGCCGCCAAGGTCGGCGCCGGCCCGTTCGATCAGGCCGCGCTCCAGCGCGGTATGCACGTCCTCGTCGCGCGGTTCGGCGACGAATGACCCCGACGCGACATCGGCCGCGAGCGTGTCGAGGGCGGCGAGCATCCGGGTGAGTTCATCGTCGGTCAACAGGCCGGCACGGTGTAGCACTGCCGCGTGCGCCCGTGAACCTTCGATGTCGTACGGCGCAAGCCGCCAGTCGAAGTGAGTGGAGCGCGACAGCTCGGCCAACGCGGGCGCCGGGGCGCCGGCGAACCGACCCCCCCACAAGCCGCCCGAGCCGGTTGTCCGGCCGGACGAGTCCCCTGCCTGCGGCGCCGTACTGGCCGGGCCGGACACCTCGTGATCAGCCACGGGGCGCTTCTCCTTGAGCGAGGGCGAGGAACCAGGCGGCCACGGCCTCGCCACCGCCCGGTTCGGCCGTGATGACCAGGACCGTGTCGTCGCCGGCGATCGTGCCCAGCAGCGCGGGATGGGCGGCGTGATCGATTGCCGAGGCAAGGTACTGGGCGGCGCCGGGGGGCGTGCGCAGGACGACGAGATTGGCCGAGGCCCGGGCGGACACCAGGATCTCCTCGCACACCCGGACCAGGCGGGCATCTATCGCAGCCTGCTCGCCGGCCCGCGGCGTGCGGTCCCCGCCCTCTCCCGGCAGCGCGTACACCAGGCTGCCGTCGGAGCCGCGAACTCGCACGGCGCCCAGCTCGTCCAAATCACGCGAGAGCGTGCCCTGCGTGACGGCGATCCCGTCCTCCCCCAGCAAGCGCGCGAGCTCGGCCTGTGACCGGACCGGCTGGCGGTTCAGGATCTCGGCTATCCGCTGGTGTCGGGCCGCGCGAGTCGCCGGGACGGAGGTTTGACTCATCCGTCGCTCCGCGCCAAGAGCCAGGTCAGCAGTGCCTTTTGAGCGTGCAGTCGGTTCTCGGCTTCGTCCCAGACGGCGCTCGCCGGGCCGTCGAGCACCTCGGCTTCGATCTCCTTACCCCGGTAGGCGGGCAGGCAGTGCAGCACGATCGGATCCGCCGCCGCGGCGACCGCCTCCGTCGTCAGCGCGTACGGCAGGAACGGCGCCTCCCGGTCAGCCGACTCGCCCTCCTGGCCCATTGACACCCAGGTGTCAGTGGCCAGCACGTCCGCGCCCGCAAAGGCGTCGTAGGGATCGTGGACGTGAGCCACCGAGCCACCCGTCGTTTCGGCGATCTCCGCGGCGCGCCCGAGGACTGCCGGATCGGGTGAATACGCGATCGGCGAGGCGATCCGCACTTGCATGCCGGCGGTGGCTCCCGCCAGCAGGTAGGAGTGGGCCATGTTGTTCGCACCGTCACCGGCGTAGGTTAGCGTCAGGCCGGCGAGCCCGCCCTTGCGCTCGCGAATCGTCTGCAGATCGGCCAGCAGCTGGCACGGGTGGAACTGGTCGGTGAGCGCGTTGACCACGGGGACGCTCGCCACCGCGGCCATGCTCTCGATCCGCCACTGCTCGAACGTCCGCCACACGATCGCCTCGCACTGCCGCTCGAGCACGCGGGCGGTGTCCTCGATCGGCTCACCCCGCCCGAGCTGGGTCGCCTGCGCGTCGATCACCAGCGGGTAGCCGCCGAGTTCGGCGATGCCGACGGCGAACGATACCCGGGTACGAGTGGAGGGTTTGTCGAAGATAACCGCCACCGCCCGTGGCCCGGCCAGCGGCTGAGTCGCCCACCGGTCGACCTTCATGGTGTCGGCCAGTTCGAGCACCTCGAGTTGCTCGGCCGGCGACAGGTCATCGTCACGCACGAAATGCCGGACCATCGCTCACTCCTTCCGCGCAGCATCCAGGATGCCGGGCAGGGCTGCCAGAAACTCCTCCGCCTGATGGTCCGTCAAGATCAGCGGCGGCGCCAGCCGAATCGCCGTCGGCGCCACCGGGTTGACGATGAATCCGGCGGCGAGCGCAGCACGCGCAATCGCCGGCGCTTCGGGTGCGGTGAGCTCGACGGCGAGCAGCAGGCCTTCGCCGCGCACCCCGGCGAGCAGCGGGTGGGACCCGACGCCCGTGCGCAGCCTCGCGCCGACCTGCCTGACGTTGGCCAGCAGATCGTCCCGTTCGATGACGTGCAGGACGGCCAGGCCGGCGGCAGCGGCGACCGGGTTTCCGCCGAATGTCGAACCGTGCGAACCGGGGCCCAGCAGGTTCGCCGCCTCGCCGATACCGATGCAGGCGCCGATCGGGAAACCGCCACCGAACCCTTTGGCGACGGTCACCACGTCGGGGACGATCCCCGCCCGGTGGAAGGCGAACCATTTTCCCGTGCGGCCGATGCCGGTCTGAACCTCGTCCAGGATCAGCAGCGCGCCGTGCCGGTCGGCAATTGCCCGGGCCGCGGCCAGGTACCCGGCCGGCGGCACTCGCACGCCCGCTTCGCCCTGGATCGGCTCGAGCACCACAGCGGCCGTTCCGCCGTCCACGGCAGCGGCCAAAGCGGCGGCGTCACCGTATGGAACATGCACGACGCCGGGAGGCATCGGTTCGAACGGCTCGCGGATGGATGGCTTGCCGGTCAGCGCGAGTGCTCCCATCGTCCGGCCGTGAAAGCCGCCTTCAGCCGCCACAATTTTCGTTCGTCCCGTCATTCGGGCGATTTTGAACGCGGCCTCGTTCGCTTCGGTGCCGGAGTTGGTAAAGAAGACCCGGGCCGGCGTGTCGCCGGGCGGGCCGACCAACTGGATCAGCCTTTCTGCGAGGGCGATCTGCGGCCCGGACGCGAAGAAGTTCGAGACGTGCCCGAGTGTGGCCACCTGAGCCGTGATCGCTGAGGTGAGCAACGGGTGGGCGTGCCCGAGACTGTTTACGGCCAGCCCGCCGAGCAGGTCGAGGTAGCGGGCGCCGCCAGCGTCCCATACGTAGCAGCCTTCGCCACGGACCAGCACACGCTGCGGCCGGCCGAACGTGTTCATCAGCGCGCCGGCGTAGCGGTCGAGCCAGGTGTCCCCGGCTAACGTCGCACTTGTCCGGCCGGACAACTCGGGGGCCTGGGCCGCGACGGCGACGGACCCGGACAAGTCGAGATCGGGGGCCGTCACGACGGCACCACCATGGTGCCGGCACCGGCGTCGGTGAACACCTCGAGCAGCACCGAATGCGGCGACCGGCCGTCCAGCACGGTCGCCTCCGGCACACCGCCTTGCACTGCCGTCAGACAAGCCCGCATCTTCGGCACCATCCCGGCGTCCAGGCTGGGCAGCAGCTCGGCCAGCGCGTGGCCGGTGATCTCGCTGATCACCTCAGTCGAGTCGGGCCAATTGCGGTAGAGCCCCTCGACGTCGGTCAGGATGACCAGCTTCTCGGCTTCGAGCGCGACGGCGAGGGCGGCCGCCGCGGTGTCGGCGTTGATGTTGTGCACCACCCCGTCGACGTCCGGCGCCACCGAGGAGACGACGGGTATCCGCCCGGCCGCAATGAGGTCGAGCACCGCCTCGGGCTGGACATCGGCCACGTCGCCGACCAACCCGATGTCGACCAGCTCTCCGTCGACCAGTGCGGACTGCCGCTCCGCTGTGAGCAATCCGGCGTCCTCGCCGGACAACCCGACTGCGAACGGGCCGTGCTGGTTGATCAGTCCGACGAGCTCACGACCGACCTGGCCGACCAGCACCATCCGTACGACATCCATCGCCTCGTGGGTCGTCACTCGCAGGCCGCCGCGGAACTCGGTGACGATGCCCAGCCGGTCGAACATCGCCGAGATCTGCGGCCCGCCGCCGTGTACGACGACCGGTTTGAGTCCGGCCAGCCGGAGGAACACGATGTCGTTGGCGAACGCGCGCTTGAGCTCGTCGTCGACCATCGCGTTGCCGCCGTATTTGATGACGATGACCGTGCCGTGGAACCGCTTGAGCCACGGCAAGGCTTCGACGAGGGTGGCCGCCTTGGCGAGTGCGGCGCTGTGATCGGTGAGTGCAGTCATGTCGAGTAGGCCGAATTCTCGTGGACGTAGTCGTGGGTCAGGTCGGTGGTCAGGATGGTCGCCGCGTGCGGCCCGGCTTTGAGATCAATCGTCACGGTGACGTCCCGGCCGGAGAGGTCCACCTTGTCGCGCGGTTCACCGGCGCCGGCGCCGCCGTCACGGCATACCCAGACCCCGTTCATGGCCACGTCGACCGCTGCCGGATCAAACGCCGCGTCCGTTGTGCCGATCGCGGCCAGCACGCGGCCCCAGTTGGGGTCGCCGCCGAAGACGGCGCACTTGAACAGGTTGCTCCGCGCCACCGAGCGAGCCGCCGTCACCGCGTCATCCTCGCTGGCCGCGTTCGCCACCGTGATTGCTATCTCGTGGTGTGCTCCTTCGGCGTCGGACCACAGCTGGCGGGCCAGATCGGCGCACAGCGCGGTGACCGCCTCGGTCAGCTCGGGCTCGGTCGGCGTGATACCGGACGCTCCGCTGCTCATCAGCAGAACCGTGTCGTTGGTCGACATGCAGCCGTCGGTGTCGAGCCGGTCGAAGGTGACCCGGGTTGCCTGCCGGAGCGCGCGGTCCAGGGTTGCGGGTTCGGCCACGGCGTCGGTGGTGAGGACGACGAGCATGGTGGCCAGTGCGGGTGCCAGCATGCCGGCGCCCTTGGCCATGCCACCCACGACCCAGCCGCCGCCGGTGACAGTGGCCTGCTTCGGCCTGGTGTCGGTGGTCATGATGGCCTCGGCTGCGGACGCCCCGCCGTCCAGGGCCAGCCGACCGGCCGCAGCCTCAATGCCGACTGAGAGTTTGGTCCGGTCGAGCTGCTCGCCGATCAAGCCGGTGGAGCACACCGCGACATCGATCGGGCCGGCGGCGATCAACTCGGCCACGAGTTCGGCGCTGGCATGTGTGGTCTGGAACCCCTCCGGACCGGTGTAGCAGTTCGCGCCGCCGGAGTTCAGCACGACTGCGGCCAGCCGCCCGTCCGCGATCACCTGCTCGCTCCACAACACCGGGTTGGCTTTGCAGCGGTTGGCCGTGAACACCGCTGCGGCGTCGCGCTGCGGGCCGTCGTTGACCACCAGCGCCACGTCAGGCTTGCCGCTCGGCTTGAGGCCCGCCGTCGCCCCGCTGGCGCGGAATCCGGCGGCCGCAGTGACGCTCATGCCGGGGTCCCCGCGAATGCGCGAGCGAAGCCTGCGAAGCGAGCGGTTTCGTGGGGTGGGCTCATGGTGCGACTCCGTTCACGGTCAGCCCGAGAGTCTCGTCCATGCCCAGGGCGATGTTCGCCGACTGGATGGCCGCTCCTGCCGTGCCCTTGACCAGGTTGTCGATAGCTACGACGGCCACCATCCGGCCCGCCCGCTCGTCGACCGTGATCTGCACGTGCGCGCTGTTCGACCCGGTCACGGCTGCCGTGGCAGGCCACTGGCCCGCTGGCAGCAGGTGGACGAACGGCTCGTCGGCGTAGGCGGCTTCCCACACCTCGCCGACGCCGGCTGCGCTCGTCCCAGAAGCCACCTTCGCGGTTGCCGTGGCAAGAATTCCGCGGGCCATCGGTACCAGCGTCGGGGTGAACGAGATGCTGGCCGGTGCACCCGCCGCCGCCGACAGGTTCTGCTCGATCTCCGGGATGTGCCGGTGCACTCCCCCGACGGCGTACGGACTGGCCGACCCCATGATCTCGCTGGCGAGCAGGTGCGGCTTGAGCGCCTTGCCGGCGCCGGACGTCCCACAAGCGAGCACCGCGACGAGGTCGGCCGGCTCGATCACTCCGGCTGCCAGACCAGGCGCGAGCGCGAGGCTAACCGCCGTCACATTGCAGCCGGGGACGGCAACGCGCTTGACGCCGGCGAGCCCGTCCCGCTGCTTGACCCACCCGTGATCATCGGCACTTACCGTGTTATATGCACGGGAAGTGCCGATGATAACGGGAGCTGTGACGAGTTCGGGAAGCCCGGACGGCCACGTGCCGGCATGGTCGCCGCCGTAGAACTCCGCCCACGCCGCCGCGTCCTTGAGGCGATGGTCCGCGCCACAGTCCACGACGAGCACGTCGTCGTCAAGCTCGGCGGCCAGCGCGCCGGATTCTCCGTGCGGCAGCGCCAGGAAAACCACGTCGTGTCCGGCCAGCTCGGCCGCGGCGGTTGGTGCCAGGACGCGGTCGGCTAATTCGGGCAAGTGCGGCTGGTGTTCACCCAGCCGGAAGCCCGCATTGTTATGTGCGGTGACGGATCCGATCTCGAATTCCGCATGAGACAGCAGCAGACGTAGCAGCTCGCCTCCGGCGTAGCCGCTCGCACCGGCGACGGCCGCTCGCATTCCCATGCTGCATGAGTATGCCTGATTCGGAAATTATATGCAACCGAGTACACCTGTCACTCCAGTTGATACTCACTCAGCAGCACGAAGCGCAAACCCCTGTCACGCAGTGTCGCCAGCGCGGCACGCACGCCATCGAGCGTCCCGCTCTCGGGGTGGTTCATGTGGAGCAGCACGATAGACCCGGCTCTGGCCCGCTGGAGTTCTGCGGTGACCTGTGCGGCTGTGAAGGTGGCGCCGCCATCGCCGAGCAGGTCCGAGCCGACCGGCACGAGTCCAAGATCCCGGACGATCTGCACCGCGACTTCGTCGTAGTGCGCCGTGCCCGCCCGGAAGTAGACCGGAGTCTCACCGATACGCTCCTCGATCGCCGCCAGGCCGCCGACGACCTCCTCGACGACCTCCTCGGCGCTGGACGTCCCGGTGATCTCGTATGCGCCTTCTCCCGTGACCGACAGCGGCCGGCATTGTGTGCCGTGGTTCGCGATCTCGAACTGATCTCGGTCAGCGAGTTCGGCGAACACGTCCTCGTTCGCCTCGATCCAGGTCTGGGTCACGAACAGGGTGGCCGGCAGCTCCTCGGCGACGAGGAACTCGATCAGCGCGCTGTCGTACCCCAACCCGCCCGGCCCGGCACATGCGTCGAAGGTGAGCGCGACGACCGGCTCGTCGGTGTCCAACCTGGTTCGTACCCCGGGCAGGTTCTGGCCCCACTCTGACGCCGTGGTCGGGTACTGGCTGAGGTTCAGCTGGTCCGGGTCGCCCGGCCTCGCTGTGTCCTCCGGCGTGACGGTCGGTGTCGGCGACGCTGATCTGGTCGGCGCCGGGGGCAACGTACGGCCCGGCCCGACGATGTTCGCCTCCGGCCACACTTCAGTTTCGGCCCCGCAGCCGGACACCATGAGCGCCACGCCTACCGTGGCGACCAGAAACGTGCGACGTCGCATCCGCGCCTTTCCGGAGCAGCCAGGACGGGATGAATCGCGTTGAACATACCGGACCGGCCGCCAGAGCATACGCAGCCATGCGGGCAAGGGCGGTCCAGGCCCGTCGCGAGAATCATGCCACCGGGTCATCGGCTCCGATCGGGGCGAGCCGCAGGACTCTCGCGTCCGCTTCAAGGATGGCCGCCTGCTGGCTCAACAGCGACTCGACAGTGTCCGCGCCGGCCCGGAAGAACCGGCCGCCGAGCTCGTCCAGCACGCCGTCCCCAAGAGCGGCCACCAACTCGACCACCATCTCCGGTTGTGTCCATTCCGTTCGCCCGGCGTGCATCGGCATCGACGCGGTCATGTCGGTCTGCACGACGCCGGGCGACAGGTCGAACGCGTGCACCCCACGCGCCCGGAACTGCGAGTCGAGCTGTGAGGTGAACCGCGCCAGCGCACCCTTGCCCACCGTGTAGCCGGTGTACACGGGACGGACGTCGTGGGCGGCACCGCTATTGATGTTGACGATCCGACCTCCGCCCGCGGCCAGCATGGTAGGCAGCGCGGCGTGGGTCACCAGCATTGCACCCCGGACGTTCACCTCGATGACCCGCCAAGTCTCCTCCACGTCGACCGTCGCGAAGTCAGCCGCCGTGGCTTCGATGACGCCGGCGTTGTTGACCAGCAGGTCGACGCCACCGAGCTCATGCACGACGATCTGCACCGCCCGCTCTACGGCCGCCCGGTCCACCACATCGGCGGTCGCCACGGCCACCGCCGCATCGTGCCGAGCGCACTCGCCGGCCACGCGCTCGAGCGCCTCACGATCTCGCGCGAGCAGTCCGAGCGACCAGCCGCGGCCGGCCAAGCCGATGGCGAGCTCCCGACCGATACCGCGGCTGGCGCCGGTGATCAATGCGCGCCGGCCGTGTGTTCCCATCCCGTCCCGGGCCCCCAATGCAGCGAATGCCTAGCTGCGCAGGACCGCACCGGTCCGCTCGGCCGCCGATGCCACCGCGGCGTCACGGGCAGCAGTGGTCTCCTCGACCGTCAGAGTGCGGTCCGGCGCCCGGAACCGCAGCGAATACGCCAGCGACCGCCGTCCCTCGCCGACTTGCGGGCCCTCGTAGACATCGAAGAGCCGCAACGACTCCAGCAGCGCCCCGGCCCCGTCGCGCAGCGCCGCTGCTACCTCGGCAGCCGGCACGGAGGACGCTACAACGAGGGCCACGTCCTGCGTCGCGACCGGGAACGTCGACACCAGCGGCGCCGGCACAGGTTCGTCGACCGGCCCCAGCCGATCGAGTTCGAGCTCCATCGCACAGGTGCGGGCCGGCAACCCGAGGGCCTCCACAACCCGGGGGTGGAGTTCGCCGGCGTGGCCGACAAGAGTGTCGCCCACATACAGCGCCGCGCACCGGCCGGGATGCCACGGGGCATGATCGTCACGACGCACGGTCAGCTCGACACCAGCGGCGTCCGCGATCAACCGGGCGGCGTGCACCGCGTCCACCCACGACGCCTGTCGCGCCGGGCCCCACCAACCGGCCGGCTCGCGGTTGCCGCACAGTGCCACCGCGATCCGCCGCGGCTGATCCGGCAACGCCGCTTCGAGTGCAGCCACGTCTGCGTCACTGGGCCGCCTGTCGACCGGCAGCCGGGGAGGCACCGGCAGCGGGTCCGGACCGGGTCTGAACACCAGGCCGGACTCGAACAGCGCGACGTCGGTGGCACCGCGGCCGACGTTGCGGCGCAGCGTCGCCAACAGGCCCGGCAGTAGCGTCGTGCGAAGGTAGGGCTGCTCGTCAGACAACGGATTCGCCAGGCGCATCACCTGCCGACGGGCGTCGTCCGCTGGAAGGTGCAGCGCATTGAGTTCGGCATCGCCGATGAACGGGTACGACGGCGCCTCGATGTAGCCCGCAGCAGCCACCGCACGTTCAACCCGGCGCCGCACGCGTTGGCCGAACGTGATGCCGCGTCCCGCGGGGGCGACCGGAAGCACTGACGGAATCGAGTCGTAACCGTGCAGCCGGGCAACCTCCTCGACCAGGTCGTACGGGTCCCTGAGGTCCGGCCGCCAGGTCGGCGGCACGACTGAAAGCCGCCCGTTCTCAATCGGCGTCACCCGGGCGCCGACAGCGGCCAGCCAGCGCGCGACCTCTTCGGCGCTGTACTCGACGCCTACCACCGTGGATGGCAGTGAGGCGTCGATCTCCAGGCGAGGCGGCTCGGGCACGGCGCCGACGAGAGTTCCTCCGGGTTCGGCAGTGGCCCCGCCGAGTTCGACGAGCAGGTCGACCACCCGTTGGGCCGCCGCTGCGGCAAGGGCCGGGTCGACACCGCGCTCCCAGCGCTTGGCGCCCTCGGTGGGGAGCTTGTGCCGGCGGGCCGTGCGGGCGACCCCGGTTGCTTCGAAGTTCGCCGCCTCGATGACGATCTCGGCCGTCCTGGGCCCCAGCTCGGTGGTAGCACCGCCCATCACCCCGGCAAGCCCGATCGGGCCGGAGTCGTCGGTAATGAGCAGGTCATCGGGGTCAAGGTCGCGGACGACATCGTCCAGCGTCGTCAGCTTCTCACCCGGCTTGGCCCGGCGCACCACGATCGGGCCGGACAGCAGCGTGCGGTCGTACCCGTGGATCGGCTCGCCGAGTTCGAGCATCATGTAGTTGGTGATGTCGACCGCCAGCGACAGCGAACGCATACCGGCGAGTTGGATGCGCCGCTGCATCCAGCGGGGCGACGGCGCGTCCGGGTTGAAGCCGGTCACTGTTCGGGCCGCGAACACCGGGCACCGGTCGGGATCCTCGATGCGGACCGGATATCCCGCACCGTCGTACCGGACCTCGACGGCGGCCGGATCACGCAGCGGGAGGCCGTACGCGGTCGCGACCTCACGAGCTATGCCGCGGATCGACAGTGCGTAACCGCGGTCGGGCGTCACGGCGATGTCGAGGACGTCATCGCGCAGGTGCAACAGACCGATGGCCTCGTCGCCGGGGACGCCTTCGTCGGGACCGAGAACCATGATCCCGGAATGGTCGTCGCCCAGGCCCAGTTCCCGGGCCGAACAGATCATGCCGTCGGACACATGCCCGTAGGTCTTGCGTGCCGAGATGGTGAATCCGCCCGGCAGGACGGCGCCCGGCAGCGACACGACCACGAGGTCACCTTCGGCGAAGTTCAACGCGCCGCACACGATGCCGCGCTGCTCCGCCTCGCCGACGTCCACCTGGCACCACCGGATGGTCTTGCCGTTCTTGTGGGTCTCTTCGACGAACTCCAGCACCCTGCCCACCACGAGCGGGCCCTCGACATCCGCTCCGGCATGCTCCACGGTCTCGACTTCGAGACCAGCGCGAACCAGGCGTGCCGCGATGTCCCGTGCCGCTTCGCCGGGCGGCAGGTCGACGTACTCACTCAGCCACGACAACGGAACCCGCATCAGATCTCCATCCCGAATGCGCTCGCGAACCGCACGTCACCTTCGAGCATGTCGCGCATGTCCTCGATGCCGTGCCGGAACATCAACGTGCGCTCGAGCCCCATGCCGAACGCGAAGCCGGTGTACCGCTCCGGGTCGACACCGCACGCGATCAGCACACGCGGGTTGACCATGCCGCATCCACCCCACTCGATCCAGCCCTCGGACGAGCAGGTGCGGCACGGCGCGTCCGGGTTACCGACCGAGGCGCCGCGACACACGAAGCACTGCAGATCCATCTCCGCGGAGGGCTCGGTGAAGGGGAAATACGATGGCCGGAGCCGGGTGGTGATGCCCTCGCCGAACATGGCCTCGGCAAAGTGGTCGAGCGTGCCTTTCAGGTGCGCCATGGTCAGGCCTTCGTCCACTGCGAGGCCCTCGACCTGGCTGAACACCGGCGTATGCGTCGCATCAAGCTCGTCGGTGCGGAATGTGCGGCCGGGGCAGATCACGTAGATCGGCGGCCTGCGCGCCAGCATGGTCCGCGCCTGCACCGGAGAGGTGTGGGTACGCAGCACAACGCCGGACTCGGCAGCGCCGGGCGGCGGTTCGATGAAAAACGTGTCCTGCATGGTCCGGGCGGGGTGATCCGGACCGATGTTCAGCGCATCGAAATTCAACCACTCGGCCTCGAGCTCTGGCCCCTCGGCGACTTCCCAACCCATCGCGACGAACACGTCAGCGACACGCTCCTGGATGGTCGTCAACGGATGCCGGGCGCCCAGCGGAACGCGGTCCCAGGGCAGTGTGACGTCGACGGCCTCCTCGGCGAGCACCCGCTCGTCGCGCTCGGCCTGAAGGACCGTCTGGCGAGCTGCGATCGCCTCGGCGATCTGCTTGCGAGCCCCGCCGACGCGCTGGCCGGCCTCCTTGCGGGCCTGCGGCGGGAGCGCGCCGATCTCGCGGTTAGCCAGGGCCAGCGGGGACCGATCACCGGCGTGGGCGAGGCGGGCCGCTTTGAGCTCGTCGAGGTCGGCCGCGGCCGCTATGGCGGCTAGCGCTTCGTCACGCATCCGGGCGACCTCATCCGCGTGCAGCGGAGTCACTTCAACCGGGTCGTACTGCTTGTCGGGCGCGGACATCTTCCTCGCTCACCTACATGTTGTCGCCGCACCGGCGGCGGAAAGCTGGGCCACCGGCGAGTCTACGGCTGCGTTGGAACCGCTCGTCATCGAACCTGCCTTCGATGGACCCGGGCTGAGGCGTACAGGCACACGGCCGCGGCCGCCGCCAGGTTGAGGCTCTCGGCCCGGCCGTAGATCGGCACCCGTACCACCTCGTCCGCCAGCGCAGTGGTGCCGGCGGGTAGACCATGGGCCTCGTTGCCGAACAGCCACGCCGTCGGCCGCACCAGCAGGCCGGTCGCCTCGGCGTCGTCCAGGTCGACCCGGCCCGCGCCCTCGGCGGCCAGCACGGTGAGGCCACGCCGGCGGGTTGCGGCGATCACGGCTTCGAGTTCGGCGTCCGCGCAGATCGGCAGGTGGAACAGACTTCCCGCGGCCGCCCGGACACACTTGCCGCCATGCGGGTCGACCGAGCCGTGACTCAGGACAACCGCATCGGCGCCCGCAGCGTCGGCGCACCGGATGACCGTGCCGGCGTTACCGGGATCGCGAGCCTCGGCCAGGATGGCCACGAGTTGCGGCGTATGACCGAGCGCGGCATCCAGCGAGACGGTGACCGGGCGGCAAACCGCCACCAGACCCTGCGGCGTGACCGTTTCGGACAGCGCCGCCAGCGCCGGCTCGTCGGCATGGTGAACCGGGACGCCGGCCACCAGTGCGGCGTCGATGATGTCGGCGTAGCGGGCGGCGGCCGGCGGGCTGGCGAACAACTCTGCGACAAGTCCCGGCCGCTCCTCGGCGGTCGCCGCAAGTGCCTCGCGGACTGCTTGCGGGCCCTCAACGAGGAACAGTCCGGCCTTGGCCCGTCCCTGCCGGCGGGTCAACTTCCGAGCGTCCCGGACACGAGCAGACCGCTGAGTCAGCATCGTTATCGAGCCTCCTCAGCGGTCCGAGCGGTGGTCCGCGCGAGCTCGTTGGTCAGGCGACCGGAGCGTTGCGGTCGGCCGGCAGGGCGCCGCGCGCCGTTTCGACCAACGCCGAGAACGCCGCCGGGTCATTCACCGCGAGGTCGGCGAGGATCTTGCGGTCGACCTCGACCTCGGCCAGTCGAAGGCCCTGGATGAAGCGGTTGTACGTGAGCCCGTTCGCCCGCGCAGCCGCGTTGATCCGCGTGATCCACAACTGCCGGAAGTCGCCCTTGCGCTGCTTACGGTCCCGGTACGAGTAGACGAGGGAGTGGGTTACCTGCTCCTTCGCCTTCCGGTAGAGCCGGGAACGCTGGCCCCGGTAGCCGCTGGCCTGGTCCAAGACCTCACGGCGCTTCTTCTGAGCGTTGACTGCCCGCTTGACGCGTGCCACTGGTACTCCTTGGTTCGGTGCGTGCTCGGGACACGGCCTGGCCCGGCCAGGCCGGCCCGAGAGAAAGTCGGGTTACTTACCGAGCAGCTTGCGGACGCGCTTGTTGTCTGCGTCCGACACCTCGGTGGTGCCGGCGAGGCGGCGGGTTCGGGTGGACGGCTTGTGCTCGAAGTTGTGCCGGCGGTTCGCCTTCTGCCGCAGCAGCTTGCCGCGGCCGGTCACCTTGATCCGCTTCTTGATCCCGCTATGGGTCTTCATCTTTGGCATGGCTGCCGTTATCTCCGTTTCAGTTGCTTCGTGCTCAGGCGTTCTCGGCAGTCCGCTTGGCTGCCCGTTCGGCCTCGGCGGCAGCCCGCCCCGCCGCACGCTCGTCCTTTTCCGCCTGCGCCATGGCTTCGCGTTCGGCGGCCCGGCGCTTCTTGGCCGCTTCACGGTCGGCCTTGGCGTCGGCTTTCTTCTTATGAGGTCCCAGCACCATGATCATGTTTCGGCCGTCCTGCTTCGGTGCCGACTCGACGAAGCCCAGTTCCTGGACGTCGTCGGCCAGCCGCTGGAGCAACCGCAGGCCAAGCTCCGGCCGGGACTGCTCACGGCCCCGGAACATGATCGTGACCTTGACCTTGTCGCCTTCGGCCAAGAACCGCTCGACGTTGCGTTTCTTGGTCTCGTAGTCGTGGGTGTCGATCTTCGGACGGAGCTTCTGCTCCTTGATCAGGACGTGCGACTGGTTCCGACGAGCCTCACGCGCCTTCATCGCGGACTCGTACTTGAACTTGCCGTAGTCCATGAGCTTGGCCACCGGCGGACGGGCCGACGGGGCCACCTCAACGAGATCGAGATCGGCCTCCTGAGCAAGCCGCAGAGCGTCCTCGATGCGGACGATGCCTACTTGCTCGCCGTTGGGGCCGACAAGCCGGACCTCGGGAACCCGAATCCGGTCGTTGATGCGGGGCTCGACGCTGATGCTTACCTCCTGGCGTGATTCTGCTTGGTGCGCCGGTGGAGGTTCGCCAGATCGCGCCGCCCCGAGGTGCCCGGAGCAGCCGGCCATTGCGGCCACGACCTTTACCCGACGACCCCGGACGGTCGATGCGGGTGGGAGAATCTCCACTTGCGCCTCGCCAGGTGCACCATACGAGCTCACCGGGCGAGTCGGTCAACACCACAGGTTAGCACGCGTACCACGGACGTTCATCTCGTCGACGATAGCCAGCGGACCTCAACGCCGGGCTTGGCCTGCCCGTCGCAGCGCCCTCAAGAACCGCCGTGCCGCGCGGCGTAGCCGATCTCCGGCGTGGCCACCCACACCGCCTCGGGCCGGTTCGGCCTCGCCGCGCTCCGCGGAAGCTGGATCGTGTTGTCCGGCCAGCCCGACGGCGGCCGCCCACGTGCCGCCGTGCCCATCGGCGACCGGACGCCAGCCAGCCGCCAACGCGCGCAGTTCACCTGCGTCGACGGAGAAGGTCACGGGACCGGCCAAGTCGATCACCAAGGCGTCGGCTCCGTCCGCAAGGGCGGCTTCGGCTGCCCGACGGGTGGTGACCGGCACCGGCCGGGCGGACGGATTCCACCGACGCATCGTGTCGATGCACGTGAACGCCAACTGCCCGCGGCGGCCATCCCGGCCGGTGGTCGACACCGTCGCCATGTGCGACGACTTGTCCATCCGGAGGCCGTCAACCCGCTCGGCGGCTTCGTCGAGCACCGCCACGACCGGCACCAGCAGTCGGCCCGCCGCGAGGGCGGCAAGCACGTCGGCAGAGCCACCGGTGCCGGTCCCGTACGCGTCCAGCGCGGCGACGACCCTCGGGTCAGGCGAACCGTCGTCGCCCTGAAAGCCGGGGGTGCCGAGGGCACGTTCAGGCAGCGAGCTCACGGGCCGTGACCATAGCCGGTGAACCGCACAGATTCCAGGCGGACACCGCTGACCAGCGCAATCACTCGTCCAGCCACTGCATGATTTGTTCGGCGTGCTCGCCGAGCGCCGGCGGCGGGCGGTGTTCGGCCCGCCCGCCCGGGTACGGCAGGTCGCCGAAGCGCAACGGCGGGCCGGGCAGTTCCACCCGGCCCAGCAACGGGTGGTCCACCGTGATGACCAGGCCCTGCGATCGCGTCTGCTCCCATTCGTACACCTCATCCAGCCGGCGCACCCGGCCGGCCGGCACACCGGCTGCGTCCAGGCGGGCCAGCCACTCAGAAGCCGTGTCACGGGCCAGCGCCGTGTCGATGGCACTGATCAGTTCGTCTCGGTGCCTGACTCGGTCGCGGTTGGTCGCGAACCGGGAGTCAGCCGGATCTAGGTCGACAACCGGCGCAAACGCTCGCCACTGACTCTCACTACCGACCGCGACCTGGATGGGCGCGTCGGCGGCGTGGAACAACCCGTAGGGCGCAATCGAGGGGTGGTGGTTGCCGGGTCCGGTCGGGACATCATGCGCGACGGTCCACCGGGTCCCCTGGAACGCGTGCACGCCGATGACCGCGGCCAGCAGCGAGGTCCGCACCACCGTGCCGCGACCGGTCCGTTCGCGATCGAGCAGTGCGGCCAGCACTCCGAAGGCGCCATACATGCCGGCGAGCAGATCGGCGATCGGCACGCCCACCCGGGTCGGTTCGCCCGGTGGCCCCGTCAGCGACATAAGCCCGGCCTCGCCTTGTGCGATCTGGTCGTAGCCGGCCCGCCCACCCTCCGGGCCGTCGTGGCCGAAACCCGTGATCGACAGGATCACCAGCCGTGGGTTGATCTGGTGCATCCACTCCGCGCCGATCCCCCACCGGTCGAGGGCCCCGGGACGGTAATTCTCCACCAGCACGTCGGCCTTGCGGATCAGTCGCTCCAGCAGGGCCTGACCGTCAGGGCTCTTCAGGTCTGCGGTCACCGACTCCTTGTTGCGGTTGCACGACATGAAGTACGTGGACACTTGGCCGCTGTCCCGTCCCACGAACGGCGGCCCCCAACCTCGTGAGTCGTCACCGTGGCCGGGCGGCTCCACTTTGATCACCCGTGCGCCGAGGTCGCCCATCATCATGCTGGCGTGCGGACCCGCCAACGCCTTGGTCAGATCGATCACCACGTAACCGGACAGCGGCCCAGCGGCATCAGCTGTGTGCGCCATGGCAGGCAGACTAGGTGATCCGCCCATGGCGAAACTCCTGGTGTGTCCGCCGAGCCGTCGGCGAGGCTCGGTTCCATGCGCATTCTAGTGCTCGGCGGAACCGTTTTCCTGTCCAAGACGATCACCACACTGGCCCGGGACCGCGGCCACGAGGTCACCGCCGCGGCCCGCGGTACGAGCGGCAACCCGCCGGACGGCGTGCGTTTCGTGCCGGTCGATCGCTCCGCCGCCGACGGCTTAGCTTCGCTGGCCGGAGAGGTATTCGACGCGGTCGTCGATGTGGCTCGCCTGCCCGGCCACGTAGGCCCCGCCCTCGACTCGCTCGCCGAGCGGGCCGGACACTGGACGTTCGTCTCGACCGCCAGTGTGTACGCCGACCAGCAGACGCCCGGTCAGCAGGTCGAAACCGCCCCGATCCTCGATCCGGCGGCGTCCGACAGCACGGACGCCGCCATGGACCGGTACGGTCCGAACAAGGTCGCCTGCGAGAACCTGGTCCGGGGCCGGTTCCCGGATCGCTCGTTCATCGTCCGAGCCGGCCTCATCGTCGGTCCCGGCGACCCGAACGACCGGTTCGGCTACTGGCCACTGCGGATCGCTGAGGGCGGCGAGGTACTTGCCCCCGGCCGGCCCGAGGACCTCGTCCAGTTCATCGACGTTCGTGATCTGTCCGAGTGGATCCTCGACGCAGCCGAGAGCGGAACCACCGGCACCTACGACGGGGTCTGCCCACCGATCACGCGGTCGCAGTTCCTCAGCCGTATCGCCCGAGCCGTGTCCGCTGATGCACAGTTCACCTGGGTACCGCACGAGTTTCTCCGCGAGCACGGCGTGAGTCCGTGGGCTGGGCACGAATCACTCGGCCTGTGGTTGCCGGTGCCCGAATACGGCGGCTTCCTCAGCCGCGACCCCGCGAGTTCGCTCGCCGCGGGTCTGCGGGTCCGCCCGCTGAGCGACACGGTTTTGCACTGGTACGCGAACCGGCCGGAGCCCTCGACGCTGCTGGCGAACCTCAGTCGCGCCAAGGAAGCCGCCGTCCTCGCAGGCTGGCACCGCCGCTGACGGGCTGCCGGAACTCGACGTCTGGTAGAGAGTCCGCCATGCGCGTGGGCATCGACGAGTTGGCCGAGCGGATCGAACGCACCGCCCCGCGGGCTGGCCTGACGCGGGTCGTCGCCATTGACGGCCCGGCCGGCTCGGGCAAGACGACGCTCGGCACACGCTTGGCGCAGAGGTCGCGGGCATCGGTCGTGGGCATGGACGAGCTATACCCGGGGTGGGACGGGCTCGCCGACGGCCCGCACCGGCTGCTCGAGTGGATTCTCCGGCCGCTTGCAGCCGGCGGGCCGGCGCGTTACCGCCGGTACGACTGGCACGCGGGCAGGTACGCGGAATGGGTGGACGTACCCATCGCCGACATTCTCATCGTCGAGGGCTGCGGAAGCGGTGCTCGATCGGTCGCGCCATACCTGTCCTACCTGATCTGGATCGAGGCCCCGGTCGCGATCCGGATGCGGCGCGGCATCGAGCGCGACGGAGAAACGTTCCGCCCGCACTGGCACCGCTGGGCGGCCCAAGAGCGGGTTCACTTCGCGGCCGAGGGCACCGCCGCCCGCGCCGACCTGCGGCTCGACGGGGCACCGGCGATCGACCACGACCCGGCGCGTGAGGTCGTCTCACTGCCATGAGGGGCACGGTTCTGGCGGGCCGTCCCAGCTGATTCGGCGAACGGGTGGTGAAACAAGTGTGACTGATGTTTCATATGGGAATACCGAGATCAACGATCCGCCCGGTGCAGGCCACGAAGGGACCCCAGGGGGTGTGCCCATGATCAGCTGGCGACCCGTGGTGCGAGCGGCGGCTTCGGCTGCTGCCGGTGTAGCGCTGCTGCTCGGTGGACTGACCGAGCCGGTGGCAGCCGAACCCGAAACGCCGGTCAAGTTTCCGTCCGGTTCTTCGGCGACCCGGGTCAACGGGCTTGGCTTCGATACCTGCGCGGCACCGTCGCTGTCGGCATTGCGGGCGTGGCGCGGGTCGCCGTACCAGACCGTCAACATCTACTTCGGCGGCCGGAACCGCGCGTGCCGGCAGGCCAACCTAACCGCGGGTTGGGTGCGCGACGCCACCGCGATGGGCTGGCGGTTGCTGCCCACGTACGTGGGCGACCAACCGTTCTGCGTTCGCGCCGCGAACGTGTACGAGTTCAGCGCATCCAATGCGATCTCGCGTGGCACGGCGGACGCCCAGGACGCGGTCTCCAGGGCCAAGGCCCTCGGCCTGCTGCCCGGCAGTGCGTTGTACGCCGACATCGAACACTACGATCGCAGTATCTCCTCGTGCCGGACGGCAGTGCGCAGCTACGTCTCGGCCTGGACGAGAACCCTTCACGCTGCCGGCTATCTGGCGGGCGTGTACGCGCACCAGGGCTCGGGGCTACGCGACCTGTCCGACACCTACAACTCGACCGCATACGCCCGTCCCGACGCGGTGTGGGTCGCTCGGTGGGACGGCAGCACCTCGCTATCGGGCTGGCCGACCGCGCCGAACACGCACTGGGCCATCTGGCAGCGCGCCAAGCAGTACCGCGGCGACCACAACGAGACCTGGGGCGGCGTCACGGTCAACATCGACAGCGACGCGCTGCAAGCGCCGGTCGCGACCGTCGCCCGGCGGTACAAGGTCACCAGCAGGACCTCGCTTTACGGCCGCACCGGACCGGGGACGTCGTATTCGACCGTCGGCAGTCACGCGTCCGGCACCACGCTTTCCGTCGTCTGCCAGACGAGTGGGCAGAAGGTGGGCACCAGTTCGGTGTGGAACCGGCTGTCGGACGGCACGTGGGTGAGCGACTACTACGTCTCGACCCCGTCCAGCACCGGATTCACCTCGGCGTTGCCGCGGTGCATGTACCCGGGCCAGATCACGGCCAGCGCGCTGAACGCCCGGACCGGCCCCGGCACCTCGTACCCGATATCCGGCGGTCCCCTGCCGGGCGGGTCGCTGGCCTACGTGGTATGCCAGAAGTCCGGCACGAAGGTTGGCACCAGTTCGGTCTGGAACCGGCTTCCCGACGGGCGATGGGTCAGCGACTACTACGTCTCGAACCGGTCGAACACAAGCTGGAGCGCGCCGATCCCACGCTGTCGGTAGCCCGTCCCGATGCCGTGTGCCGGCACGGCCTAAGCTGCGGGCCATGCACGCATCGATCGCGGCCACGATCGTCACCGTTCTCACCGTGGCGGGCTGCTCGGGTAACGACGACGACGGTGTCGAGACCGGTCCGGCCGACCAGGGTGCGGCCGCGCGGCTCGACGCCGCCGCCGACCTGCTCGACGCGACGTCGGGTGTGCGGTTCACCGTCGAGGGTTCAGACCTGCCCGACAGCGGGACCGTGATCCTGGGTGCTGAGGGCGCGGCAGCGCCGCCCGGCTCCTTCGACGGCGACATCCGAATGCTCACTGCCGGCTTGTCGGCCACGATCGAGGTCATCTCGGTCGACGGGCAGTTGTGGGCGAAACTACCCATGACCACCGATTTCGCGCCCGTCGACGCCGAAGCCCTGGGGTTCTCGGACCCGGGTGCGCTGCTCGACCCGGAGCGTGGGGTCAGCCAGTTGCTGCGCTCTGCCATCGAGCCCGCGGAGTCCGGGCAGGCGAGGATGGGCGCGGAGGTCGTCGACGAGATCACGGCTACGCTGCCGGGCGAACTCGTCGGGCAGGTGCTCACGATCGCTGACCCGGCAGCCGAAGTCGCCGCTGCGTTCGCCCTCGATGAAGAAACTGGACACCTCCGACGCGCAGTGCTCACCGGTCCGTTCGTCGGCGACTCGGGCACCCAGACCTACACTGTGCTGCTCGATGACTATGACCAAGCAGTCGACATCAGTGCGCCCACCGACTGACCGCATCGGCCCTCCAATCGGGCGGGCAACCTTAGCGCTTGGTGCCATCGGCGTCCTGCTGGCCGCCGCCGACACCTACGTCATCGTGCTGGCCCTGCCCGACATGATGGTCGGCGTCGGACTGGACATCGACGAGCTTCACCGCGCGGCGCCGCTCGTGTCGATGTTCCTGCTGGGGTACGTGGTCGTGCTCCCCCTGGCCGGGCGGATCTCGGACGTCACCGGGCGGCTGCCGGTGCTGTTCGGTGCGTTGCTCGTGTTCGCCGGCGGTTCGCTGGTGACAGCAGCCGCAAGCGGGTTGACCGAGGCGGTGGTGGGCCGATTCCTCCAGGGTGCGGGCGGCGGCGCCCTCGTCCCGGTGACCCTCGCCCTGGTGGCGGACCTGTGGCCACCTGAGCGCCGTGGCGTTCCCCTGGGTGTCATCGGCGCGGTCCAGGAACTCGGTGCCGTCCTGGGTCCGCTGTACGGTGCCGCCGTGATCGCCCTCGCGGACTGGCGGGCCATCTTCTGGATCAACCTTGCTGCCGGTGTGGTGCTCGCCGCAGGCATCCGCGTGACCCGGCGGGCGTCGGACGGCAACCCTTCGACGGGCCGTGCTTCGGCCCCGCGCCGGGACGGGACCGACCGGTCCGGCGCTGTGCTGGCTCTTGGTGCCGTCGCCGCGGCCGCTATGGCCCTGACCCGTCCCGGCTGGCTGGAGCAGAGCGTGCGCTGGGGTCAGCTGCTCGTCCCTGTTCTCGACGGTGTCCCGTGGAGCACGCCGGTGGCCATGACCAGCCTCGCGCTGGCGATCGGCTTCGTCGTGCGCGAGCTGACCGCACAGCGCCCGCTGGTCGAGCTGCGGCGGGCTCCGGCCGTCCTGAGTGCAGCCGACGTGCGCGGATCGCTGCTGCTGGGCTCGGCGCTGGGCCTCGTCGTCCTCGCGTTCGCGGTGGCCGATCCCATGGTCGAGTTCATGACGCCTGCGGGACCGTGGTTGCTCGTCACCGCCGGTGTGCTGCTGGCGACGTTCGCCTGGTGGCAGCGGCGAGCCCCCAGCCCGCTGGTGCCCGCCGCGGCCGTGCGGGCCCGCCCGGCCTGGGGTGCGCTGGTGGTCAGCGTGTTCATCGGCGCCGCACTGGTGGCCGTTCTCGTCGATGTGCCCGTGCTGGCGCGCACGGTGATCTCCGACGCCGACCAACTCGACGCCGCACTGGTACTGGTCCGATTCCTGGTGGCGCTGCCGGTCGGAGCATTGCTCGGCGGCTGGCTGCTGCGGCACACCACCCCAGCAGTCGTGGCGGCCGGCGGCATGGCGCTGGGGACCGCCGGAATCGCGGCGATGGCGACCTGGGACACCGGTTCGCTGGGCGGTGCAGGCGCCAGCGCGGTGCTGGTAGTGACCGGCCTCGGCTTCGGCCTTGCCATCGCCCCGGTCAATGCGGCTCTGCTGGCGGCAACGCCACGGCAGACCCACGGCGTGGCCAGTGCGCTTATCGTGACGGCGCGGATGGTCGGCATGCTCGCCGGGCTGTCCGCGCTGACCGCGGTGGGGCTGCGCCGGCTGTACGCCGAGCAGGCTCGGATCGAGCCGCCCACGGTGTTGTGCCCGCAGACGCCGACCAGCTGCCCGCCCTATGACGACGCGGTGCGAGAGGCGATCGTGGCGCAGTTGCAGGCGACGTTCACCGGTGCCGCCGTGTGTGCGGCCGTGGCAGCCGTGGCGGCGGCGACCCTCCTCCGCCGTTCCGCCGGCCGACCAGCAGCCGGGGTGCGGCCGTGATGGCCTGTTCGGACGCTTCGCTGTCGGTCGGCGAACCTCTCATCGGCACGGCGCCAGAGGCGGCGGCCTGGCTGGTGTTCGAACAGCCGGGCCCGTGGGGCCGTAAAGCCCTGAGCGACTCGCACCTCGATCCGGTGCTGGGCGAGGCACTCGAGGTCGCCGCCACTGCGCACCACGCGCGCGTTGCGCTGGTCCGCCGGCCCGGCCGCCATCCCGACGACCACGAGGCGCGGTCGCGACGGGTATGGATCGCCAGTACCCGTCCGCAACGCAGCTGGCTCTTGAGCGGCCTGGTCGACGACGTCGCGGATCTCGGCGGGCTCTCCTGGGCAGGGCTCGCGGCGGGAGACCTGCAGAGCGTGCGCGACTCGATTCCCACGCTACGGGTGGAGAGCGAGCCGCTGCTGCTGGTCTGCACCAACGGGCGCCGCGACGTGTGTTGCGCGCTCAAGGGGCGGGCCCTCATCGCGGCGCTGCGGGGCCGGCTACCGGGGCGGGTGTGGGAGACCACCCACCTCAGCGGCCACCGGTTCGCCCCCACCGCCCTGCTCCTGCCGGCTGGCGTCATGTACGGCCGCTTGAGCCCCGATCTGGCCGTTCAGGCGTACGAACGTGCGGCGGCAGGTGAAGTGGTGATGCACGGCTACCGGGGTCGCACCGCGTACGACCGACTCGGCCAGGCGGCCGAAGCAGCCGTACGGACCATCACCGCGGAGCACGATCTCGATGCGCTCGATGTCGTCTCGGTCGCTGAGCACGACGGCAGCGGCTGGCTTGCCACCGTCCAGCACCGGGACGGGCGGCGCTGGCGGGTGGCGGTAGCAGAGCGGACGCTGGAGTCGGCCCGGCCGGAATCGTGCGGCGCGGCGGCGGTCAACCCGGTGACATACGACACCACGCAACCGGTGCCGATGCGCTGATCGATCGGCAAGACTTGCTGTCATGGCCTCTTCTGCGCATCGATTCCTGCCCTCGTCGTACGTACCCGCGCCGGACCGCTACGAGCCGATGCCCTACCGGCGGGTGGGACGCACCGGCCTTCACCTGCCGGCCATTTCCCTCGGCCTGTGGCACAACTTCGGCGATGACTTCCCGCTCGCCCAGCACCGTGCGATCCTGCGGCGCGCCTTCGACCTCGGTGTGACCCACTTCGACCTGGCGAACAACTACGGACCGCCGTACGGCGCGGCCGAAGTGAACTTCGGCCGCCTGTTCGCCGAGGACTTCGCCCCGTACCGGGACGAGCTGATCATCTCGACCAAGGCCGGGTTCGACATGTGGCCCGGCCCGTACGGCGAGTGGGGCTCGCGGAAGTACCTGTTGGCGAGCCTGGACCAGTCGTTGACCCGTATGGGCGTGGACTACGTCGACATCTTCTACTCGCACCGCCTCGACCCCCACACACCGCTCGAGGAGACGATGGGCGCGCTCGACACGGCGGTGCGGTCCGGCCGCGCGTTGTACGCCGGCGTCTCGTCCTACCCAGCGGCCCAGACCGCCGAAGCGATCGCCATTCTGCGTGATCTGGGCACGCCGCTGGCCATTCACCAGCCGTCGTACTCGATGCTCAACCGCTGGGTCGAGCACGGTGATCCGAACCTGCTGGACACCCTTGAAGACGCCGGGGTCGGCTGCATCGCGTTTTCGCCCCTGGCGCAGGGCATGCTCACCAGCAAGTACCTCAACGGCATCCCGGAGGGCTCGCGGGCCACCCAGGGCAAGTCGTTGTCACCGGAACTGATTACCGACGAGACCATGCGCCACGTCCGGGCCCTTGCCGACCTGGCCAAAAGCCGCGGTCAAACGCTGCCTCAGCTGGCCATCGCGTGGGTGTTGCGCAACAAGCGGGTGACTTCTGCACTCGTGGGCGCGAGCAGCGTCAGGCAACTCGAGGAGAACCTCGCGGCCGTCAACAACCTGTCGTTCACCCGGGATGAGATCGACGCCATCGACCGGCACGCGGTGGAGGCCGGCATCAACATCTGGGAGCCCGCCACCTGACTGCGGGGTTAGGCGTCGATGCGCTCGCGGTCGAGTTCGGCTGCGCCGGCCACGATGAAGTCCTTGCGCGGGGCGACCTCGTTGCCCATGAGCAGCTCGAAGATCTCTTCGGCCGCTTCGGCATCGCGCACGGTGATGCGGCGCAGCCGCCGGTGGCGGGGATCCATCGTGGTCTCGGCCAGCTGATGCGGATCCATCTCACCCAGGCCCTTGTATCGCTGCGGAGGGCTCTTGTACCGCACGCCGCGACGGTCCAGGTCGCGTAGGACGCGCTGCAACTCGGCGTCGGTGTAGGTGTAGATGTGCTTGTCCTGGCCTTTGCGTGGATTGATGAGCTCCACGCGGTGCAGCGGCGGCATCGCGGCGAACAGCCGGCCGGCCTCCACCAGCGGGCGCATGTACCGGAAGAACAGCGTGATCAGCAGCGTCCGGATGTGTGCGCCGTCGACGTCGGCGTCCACCATGATCACGAACTTGCCGTAGCGGGCCTGGTCGAGGTCGAACGTGCGCCCCGAACCCGCGCCGACCACCTGGATGATCGCCGCACACTCGGCGTTCTTCAGCATGTCGCCGATCGACGCCTTCTGTACGTTGAGGATCTTGCCCCGAATCGGCAGCAGCGCCTGGAACTCGGCGTCGCGGGCGGCCTTGCCGGTGCCGAGTGCGGAATCGCCTTCGACGATGAACAACTCGGACCGGTCGAGCTCAGCGGACCGGCAGTCAACCAGCTTGGTCGGCAGCGCGCTGGTCTCGAGCGCGTTCTTGCGCCGGACGTTCTCCTTGTGCAGGCGGGCCGCCACCCGAGCCTTCGCCGCCGCGACGATCTTCTCCAGGACTGCGTTGGTCTGTGCTTTGTCGGCCCGTTTAGAGGAGGTCAGCACCCGGGTCAGCTCGCGCTCGACCACGCGGGCGGCGATGCCGCGGACCGCGGAGGTGCCCAACACCTCCTTGGTCTGGCCCTCGAACTGGGGCTCGGCCAGCCGCACCGTGACCACGGCGGTCAGGCCTTCGAAGACGTCGTCCTTGTCGATCTTCTCGTCGCCGGCCTTCAGCCGCCGAGCAGCGGCACGTACCTGGGTGCGCATCGTCTTGAGCAAGCCCTGCTCGAAGCCGGCCACATGGGTGCCGCCCTTAGGAGTGGCGATCACGTTGACGAACGAGCGCAGCTGAGTCTCGTACCCGGTATCCCACCGCAACGCGATGTCGACGCCACATTCGCGCACTACCTCACGGGAGACCATGTGACCGTTGTCGTCGAGCACGGGAATCGTCTCAGTGAACGTCTCGGCCCCGGTCAGCCGCAGCACGTCGGTGACTGGTGTGCCCTCGCCGAGGAACTCGACGAACTCGGCAATGCCACCGTCGTGCCGGAAGGTCTGCTCGACCGGTTCAGCACCCCGCTGATCGCGCACCGTCAGCTGCAAGCCCGGAACCAGGTAGGACGTCTGGCGCGCGCGAGTCAGCAGCTCGTCGAGCGAGAAATCGGCGTCGCGCAGGAAGATCTGGTTGTCCGGCCAGAACCGCACGCGGGTGCCGGTGACCCGCTTGGCCACGCGTCGCACCGTGCGCAGTTCGGAGCTGTCGGTGAACGGTGTGAAACCAGAATCGGGCTTGCCGTTGGCGAATACACCTGGCTCGCCTCGACGGAACGACATGGCGTGCACCTTGCCGCCGCGGTCGACTTCGACATCGAGGCGAGCCGACAGCGCGTTCACGACACTAGCCCCGACGCCGTGCAGCCCGCCGGTGGCGGCGTACGAAGCGCCGCCGAACTTGCCGCCCGCGTGCAGCTTGGTGAACACGACCTCGACGCCGGACAGACCCGTCTTCGAGTGGATGTCGACCGGGATGCCGCGACCGTCGTCGCGCACCTCGGCAGAGCCGTCGGCATTGAGGATGACCTCGACGTCGCGGCAGTGTCCATTGAGCGCCTCATCGACCGCGTTGTCGATGATCTCCCACAGGCAATGCATGAGCCCGCGCGAGTCGGTCGACCCGATGTACATGCCAGGCCGCTTGCGGACTGCTTCCAGCCCCTCGAGCACCGAGAGGTGCCGAGCGGTGTAGTCCTTCGCCCCGCGCCTGGACGGGGGCGTGGTGAGCTCGGCCGGCTGGGCGGTCACCTGGCATGCTCCTTCACGGTCGACGTTGGCCTTCCAGCCAGCGTAGTAGGCGGCGACGACACCTCCACCGTCGGCGCGCCGAACGGTCCCGCCAGCACTGATGCCCGCTTCGCTGAGAGCGAATCACGTCGAATCCAGTCGTGCGGAAGATAGTGGGTCTGTTTTTATGTTCTCTTGGTACGACCTATCGAGAGGAGTCGGAGTGACCACAGCAGTCGCCACCCTCAAAGCCGTCGACCGCTGCGACAGCTGCGGCGCTCAGGCTTACATTCGCGCCGTCATGCCAGGCGGCAGCGAGCTTCTGTTCTGCGGCCACCACGGCCGCCGGCACGAGCCCAAGCTGCGTCCGCTCACCGTCGAGTGGCACGATGAGACCAACCGGCTTCTGGAGACGACCGCAATCGCTCCCTACGACGAGCGCTGATATAGCACGCAAGATCGGGGCCCCAGCCGCGATGGCTGGGGCCCCGTCTTGTTGCCTGCCGCCGGCTGGCAGGATGCCCCGGTGGATTCCGTCGTCCTTGCCGGTACGGCCGCCGCCATGGCGACCGGGCTAGCCGGTGTCTTCATCCGCCGGCTCCCCGGAATAGGCCTGATCTGGGCCGCCGTCCTGGTGTGGGCGTCGATCGAGAACACCGGCGCCGCATGGGCGGTCTTCGGTATCGCGACGTTCCTCGCCCTCGCCAACCATGCGGCTCAGCACCTGCTCGCGGGCGGGCGGCTGGCCGAGTTGGCGGCCCCGATGCGTAGCGTTCTCATGGCGGCCGCTGTCGGGGGCGTTGGATTTGTGCTGGCGCGTACGCTTGGCCTGCTCGCCGGGTTCGCGCTCGGGCTCTACATCGCCGAACGCCGCCGGCTCCGAGTCCCCCGGCTGTCGCACCGCGCCGAGCGAGCCCGGGACGGCCGGGAGTCCATCGTGGAGCTGGTCAGCGGAGTGCTTGTCACAGCCGCCTGGCTGGTTGCCGTCGTGGGCTGAGCACCAGTGCCATCACAATGCCCCCGATCGCACCGAACAGGTGTCCTTGCCAGGAGATGCCCTCCTGAGTAGGCAGTACACCGAAGACCAATCCCCCGTAGAGCAGCACTACGAGGACGGCCACCAGGATCGACGAGGCGCGCCTTGTCACCAACCCCCAGGCGATCAGAAATGCCGCGTAGCCGTACACCAGCCCGCTGGCTCCGATGTGCACCGTGTTCGGTGAGGCGACCAGCCACACTGCCGCCCCGCTGATAACCGCCACCCCGGCGGTCACCGCCCAGTAGCGCCGGCTCACTGCCGCCACCAGCAGGCCGAGCACGATGAAAGCGCCGGTATTGGCGATCAGGTGGGCGAAGTTGGCGTGCAGGAACGGCGCGGTCACGATCCCGACGAGCCCTTCTTCGGTCCGCGGCCGAATCCCGAACCTGGCCAGTTGAGTCGGCGTGCCGGCGTTGACGAACGCCACGACCCACATGGCGAGCACCATCAGCAGCGGCGCGCCGAGCCTGCGACGAGGCTGCCGTTCCGGTTGCACGACGGTCATGCCATGTCCCGGTGGACCCTGGTGGCGGAGGCTTGCGCGCTGGCGAGCACGATCACCTCGGCGACCTGCACGTGGGGCGGCCGGCCGGCCACCCACGCGACCGTCTCGGCGATGTCCCGGGCGGACAGCGGGCGGATACCCGCGTACACCTGCTCGGCTCGCTCCCGGTCACCATGGAAGCGGACCAGGGAGAACTCGGTTTCCACCATTCCGGGATCTACGGTCGACACCTTGACGCCGGTACCCAGCAGGTCGTGTCGCAAACCGGTCGTGATCCGGTCGACGGCGGCTTTGGTCGCGCAGTAGACAGTCCCGTTGGGATACGTCTCGTGGCCGGCGATCGAACCAATGTTGATGACGTGCCCCCGTCCGCGCCCAACCATGCCGGCAACCACCGCCCGGGTGACGTACAGCAGTCCCTTCACATTGGTGTCGACCATGCGGTCCCAGTCATCGGGATCGCCGTCCTGGAGCGGCTCCAGGCCAGCGGCCAGGCCGGCGTTGTTCACCAGCACATCTATCTGCGTCCACTCCTCCGGCAAGGACGCGACGGCGCGTTCCACGGCGACGCGGTCACGGACGTCAAGTTCCACCAGGTGCACAGAAGCATCCAGACCTTCGGCGAGTTGTTGGAGCCGGTCCAGGCGACGCGCAGCCAGGATGAGTGAGGCGCCCTCCGCGGCGAACGCCTCGGCGCAGGCCCGGCCGATTCCGCTGGACGCACCGGTGATCAGCACACGGGCGCCGTCAAGTGTGTGGCTCATACCCGCGATTCCATCATGCGGCCCGGTGAGCCGGCCTCCTTCACCACTGTTGCCGGGGCACCTGTCGGGTGCCCCGGCAACATGATCGCGCAGCGTGCTGACGCTACGCGGCGAGCAGGCGCTCGAAAAACGTCCGGTACCGCTGGATGGCGAGGCGGAGGTCCTCCGTCGACGGCTCGCCCCCGGATTCCCAGGCCGCCTCCAGCCGGCTGCGCTCGCCGCCGAACGACTCCCGGAGCCGGCCGAGCACGTCCTCGACGATGGCTCCAGCCTCCTGCACAGCTTCCCGCGGCGAGTCGACGAAGCCCGCCTGCGCTCGCTGCCACCGGTCGTACAGGTCCCCCGAATCTTCGACGAGGGTCGGTCCGCCACCGGTGTCGTTCAGGCGCTGCGTCTCAACGTCGGTAACGGGTTCGTAGTCACGTTCAGGCATAGTCATCATGCCCTCCTCTCGTGGCGGTCACGGTCGATGTCTCCTGCGTGGGTGGGACGGTCACGGTCGTCCGGATCATGCAGATGTCCACGGTCGTCCGTCCGACCCCAATCATCGGCGCGGTCACGATCTGGTGTGCGCTCACGGTCCCAGTCCCGGTCATCACGGTCCCGGTCATCACGGTCCCGGTCGTCCGCCCGCTCGGAGTCGACGAGCATCTCGTCGAACAGCGCGCGGTAGTGCACGAACGCCTGGCGGAAGTCCTCGGTAGTGGCGTCTCCACCACGCCGCCGGATGGCATGCGCCGAGCGGTAATGGCTGGCCACCTCTGGGTAGTCGGCCGAGACGAACTTGGTACGGTCGTCGAACTCGTCCACCGGGTAGCCACGGTCGCGCATCACCGAGACGATCAGATCGTCGGCCGCCGCGACTGCGTGCTGCGGGTGTTCGACGAACTGACGCTGCACCCGCTCCCACTCCGCGGCGTACTCGCGCCGCGCGCGCTCCGGCAATGGTTTGATGTCCAGCTGGTCGCGGCGCTCGGCGATATCGCTCAGCTCGCTCTCAGCTTCCTGGCGGCTATCAGCCTCGTCCACAGCGCGGTCGTACTCAGGGCCGAACCGCTTCTTCAGGTTCGACGACCTGCGCTGCACGGCAATGCCGTATGCCAGCGCTGCTGCCAGCGCCGCCGCCAGTACCACAATCACGATCCAGATCCAGGTTTCCATCCGATGCCTCCTCGGCCTGCCTGGCATGCGAACGACATCCATGTCATCCGCGTAGACCCGGCGTATCCGACGGGCCTAGGGCGACGTGCATCGCGGACGCGATGCCGTGCACCCCGCAGACGAATACCCGTCCTTAGCCTCGAAAAACGGCGAAGATGCCGCGAAAAACGCGGGCAGCCAGGGGTTAGCCCCGACGGGAGGATGCTGGCTGCTCCGCGTCGAGCCGGCGGCCGTGGCGGACGACGTCGTCGACAAGCGCCTCCACGTGCTCGGCCTCGGTGCGGTAACCCACCAGGCAGGCGCGGATCGCGAAGTTGCCGGCGACCACGGCGTTCGACGGGTAGGTGCGGCCGCTGCGCTGGACGGCGTAGATGATCTGCTCGTTCAGCTGATCCAGGTACTCCGTTGCGCTGCTGTCACCCGACAGGCGCGGCGGAACGTACCGGAAACACACTATGGAAAGCTCGGGTTCGGCGAGCGGTTCAAGTTCGGAATGGAGCACCACCAGGTGGTGCAGCCAGTGAGTGAGCTCGATGTCGTGCCTGATGCGACGCGCGTAAGCCGACCAGCCGTGGCTTAGCAGCGAGACCCACACCGGCAACGCGTCGAACGGCCGGCTGAACTGGGGAGTCCACTGGTAACGGTTGACCATGTCTCCTTCGAGCTCGGCGTCGAGCTGGGCGTAGTCGGGCCGCAGTGTGAACGCCGCGAGATGGGCGGCGGGGTCACGGACGAGTACCAGGCTCGACGAGATGGGTGTGTTGAGCCACTTGTGCGGATCACACGTGATCGAGTCGGCCCGCTCGATGCCGGCGAAAAGCGGCTTCAGCTCATCGACCATCGCCGCCGGGCCGCCGTATGCCGCGTCGACGTGGAACCAGCAGTCATGTGCGGCCGCGATCTCGGCGAGCTCGGACAACGGGTCGATCGCGCCAAGCTCCGTCGTGCCGGCCGTACCGACGACGCACAGTGGACGGACGCCGCCCACGATGTCCTGCTCAATCGCTGCCCGCACCGCAGCGGGCCGGATCCGGAAGTTGGTGTCGGTCTCGATCCGCCGGACGGCTGCAGTGCCAAGACCCAGCAGATCGGCGGCCCGATCGATGGTCTCGTGTGCGTCGTCGGAGACGTACACGGCCAACGGCGGGCCGGCGGCAACGCCTTCGCAGCGGACGTCCCAGCCCGCCAGCGCATCGCGAGCCACCGTCAGAGCCATCAGATTCGCGGTGGCCCCCCCGGCGACGAACGCCCCGGACGCCGATGCCGGCATGCCGAGCCGGCCGGCGAACCACGCGAGAAGCTGCGTCTCAATCTCGGTAGCACCCGGGCCCAGCGGCCACCCGCCCAAGTTCTGGTTGCTGCCGGCGGCGAGCAGTGACGCCGGCCCGCCCGGCACCGTGCCGGCACCGGTGATGTACCCCATCCACCCGCCGTGGCCGGTCTGTGTGCCCCGTTCGAGGATGAGCTCACGCAGGTGGTCGAACAACTCGTCGTCTGGAACCGGCTCGTCAGGAACCGGCCGGCTCAGGGCGGCCCGTATTTCGGCCGGTGTATTCGGCCGCGACACCGGCAGGCCGGACAGCGCCGCCAGGTGATCGGCCCACAACTCGACGGCCCGGTCGGCAAACCCTCGAGCACGGTCGGCCTGCCAGTCCAGCTCTGTCAGCGGCTTCGGACGTTCCATGGCGCCGAACGTACACCCGGGCTCCGACGGCCGATGTCACCTGTCCGGGTCGGCGTTGACGTCGACGCTGGCCGGTGACTTGTCCGGCCGGACAACCGGCAACGGGTCAGTCGAGGTAGTCGCGCAGGACTTGGGACCGGGATGGGTGGCGCAGCTTCGACATGGTCTTGGACTCGATCTGCCTTATCCGCTCGCGGGTGACGCCGTACACCTTGCCGATCTCGTCCAGCGTCTTGGGCTGCCCATCGGTAAGGCCGAACCGCATAGACACCACGCCGGCTTCGCGCTCGGACAGGGTGTCGAGCACCGCGTGCAGTTGTTCCTGCAGCAGCGTGAACGACACGGCTTCGGCCGGCACGATCGCCTCGGAGTCCTCGATCAGGTCGCCGAACTCGGAGTCGCCGTCCTCGCCGAGCGGCGTGTGCAGCGAGATGGGCTCCCGGCCGTACTTCTGGACCTCGACGACCTTCTCCGGAGTCATGTCGAGCTCTCTGGCCAGCTCTTCAGGCGTCGGCTCACGGCCGAGGTCCTGCAGCATCTGGCGCTGGACCCGGGCGAGTTTGTTGATGACCTCGACCATGTGCACCGGAATGCGGATGGTGCGGGCCTGGTCCGCCATCGCCCGCGTGATCGCCTGCCGGATCCACCAGGTCGCGTACGTCGAGAACTTGTAGCCCTTGGTGTAGTCGAACTTCTCCACCGCCCGGATCAATCCGAGGTTGCCCTCCTGGATCAGGTCCAGGAACAACATGCCGCGCCCGGTGTACCGCTTGGCGAGGCTGACCACCAGCCGGAGGTTTGCTTCGAGCAGGTGGTTCTTCGCGCGCCGGCCGTCCTCGGCGATCCAGTGCAACTCCTCGCGCAGCTTCGGATCGATCGAGGCACCTTCACGGGCCAGCTTCTCTTCGGCGAACAGGCCCGCCTCGATACGCTTGGCGAGCTCGACCTCCTGCTCGGCGTTCAGCAGGGGGACTTTGCCGATCTGCTTGAGGTAGTCCTTGACCGGGTCGGCTGTCGCGCCGGCCACGACGACCTGCTGCTCGGGCTCGTCGCTGTCGTCGTCCTCGGAATAGACGAAGCCCTCTTCTTGCGGGCCGACGCCTTCGGTCGCCGCGAGCTCTTCTGCCGTCGGCTCGCCCGAATCGGTCGGCAGCTCCACCACGTCAGCCGACAGCGCGACTTCGGGCTCGAGCCCGACCTCGGCGTCTTTCACCGCCGCCACCTTGCTCGCGCCCTTGCCGGCTGGCTTGGCCTTGCCGGACTTGGCCGGCGTGGTCTTGCCGGCGCTCGCCTTGGCGGCCTTCTTGGAGCTCGCGGCCTCAACGGTGACCGTGCTGGCCCGGCGCGAGCTCGCGGCTACTGTCCGGCTGCGGGCTGGCGTCTTCTCATCGAGTGCGGGCTTGGGGCGGGACGGGCTCGGCGACACGAACGACCTCTCGACGTCTCAGGGGCTTCGGCGGCGGTGCAGACCACAACGGCCGACACAACATTGTAGAACGGCTATTAGTTCCCGTGCGCGACGCACAGCCTCAACGGTAGCCCGAGAACCGCCAGAAACGAATCGCCGGCGGTTCTCGGGTCAGGGGCTCGCCTTCGCCGCCTTGGCAGCTGCCTTCGTTTGTTTCTTGTGTTCGCGCACCCTCGCCAGGCTGTTGTCGTCGGTGATGTCGGCCACCGACCGGAAAACTCCAGGCTCGCCGTAGCCGCCAGCCGCCTCCCGCCAGCCGGCGGGCTGCACGCCGAGTTGCTTACCGAGCAGGGCGGCAAAGATCTGCGCCTTCTGCTTCCCGAAGCCGGGAAGTTTGCCCAGTCGCTTGACCAGGTCGGCTCCATCGGCCGCGCCGGTCCACACGGCTGCCGCGTCGCCGTCGTACTCGTCGACAAGGTACTGGCACAGTTGCTGCGTCCGCTTGGCCATCGATCCCGGAAAGCGATGCAACGCCGGCGGTGTGGAGAACAGCGTGGCCAGCCGGTCCGGGTCGAAGCCGGCGATCTGTGCTGCATCCAGCCGCGCGACACCGAGCCGCTCGGCCAGCCGGTACGGGCCTGCGAACGCCCACTCCATCGGAACCTGCTGATCGAGCAACATGCCGATAAGCAGGGCAAGCGGATCACTGGACAGCAGCTGGTCGGCTGGTTCCTCCGTGGCGAGATAGAGCGTGGGCATGAAAGGCAGACTATCTAGTCCGATTCGCCAGCCTTCACCGACAGGACCGGGCACGGGGCATCCAGCAGGATGCGCTGTGCGTTGCTGCCGAGAATGAGTTTGCCCACGGGGCTCCGGCGGCGCAGCCCGATCACGATGAAATCGGCGGAGGTCTGCTTGGCTACCGAGATAAGGTCTTCGGCGACGTCCATGCCGCGAACCAGCTGGCGCACTTCGGCTTCGACGCCGGCATCCGCGAGCTGTGCGCGCACGGCATCCAGCTCGGCTTCGGAGTCCACCGCGTCTTCGGCATCGAAGTCGCGGCCACCTCGGGCGGAGTTGATGACAACCAGCCGCGCGCCACGGAGCCTGGCTTCTTCGGCGGCTCGGCGCAACGCGGCCCGGCCCTCCGGCTTAGGTACGTACCCGACGACGATCGTGGTCATCGCATCTGCTCCTTCGCAAGGGTAGTGTCCGGCCGAACGCTACTGCACTTCTCGGTTGCGAGACCATGACCATCGTGCAGAACGTCGCGCGCACCCAGCCGAGTGTCCTCCACGTGGACCTGGACGCATTCTTCGCCGCGGTGGAGCAGCGGGACAAGCCGTCGCTGCGCGGTCGGCCGGTGATCGTCGGCGGCCTGGGTCCGCGGGGGGTCGTTTCGACTGCATCGTACGAAGCACGCAAGTTCGGCGTGCGCTCGGCGATGTCGATGGCCGAGGCGCGTTCGCGCTGCCCGCATGCGGCGTTTATCGCTGGTCGTTTCCGGGCGTACCGGGCGGCCAGCGAGATCGTCATGTCCGCGCTGCGCGAACTGTCACCGGTGCTCGAACCGCTCTCGCTGGACGAAGCGTTCGTCGACCTGGCCGCCGGCGAGAATCACGACCTCTCACCGGCCGGCGTCCGAACCCTCGGTGAACGGCTCCGCACCGAGATCTACGACCGCACGGCCCTCACGGCAAGCGTCGGCGCCGCGACGTCCAAGCTGCTAGCGAAGATCGCTTCAGAGCAGGCCAAGCCGGACGGACTCGTGGTCGTCGAACCGGGCACCGAGCTTGAGGTGCTCCACCCGCTGCCCATCCGTGCGCTGCCCGGCATCGGCCCGGCCACCGCGGAGCGGCTGGCCCGGCTCGGTGTACGGACGATCGGTGAGCTCGCCGCGGTCACCGCCGACGAACTGGTCGGGCTCCTCGGCGAAGCATACGGGCGTTCGCTGTACCGCCTGGCCCGCGCAGAGGACGAACGTCCGGTCTCGTCCGAGCGGGAGACGAAGTCGGTGAGTATCGAGGACACCTTCGACCAAGACATCACCGACCGCGCCTTGCTCACTGCCCTGATCGGCAGGATGGCGATGAAGGTCACTGGACGGCTGCGCGAATCCGGCCAGTCCGGACGCACCGTGCAGCTGAAGGTCCGCCTACACGACTTCACCACGCTGTCGCGGTCGGCCACACTGCCCGGGCCGACCGACGACGCAAGAGTGGTCGGGCGGGTGGCGGCCCATCTGCTCGACGAGGTCGACATTACCGGCGGCATCCGGCTGCTGGGCGTCGGCCTGGCCGGCCTGGCCGACTGGGTTCAGGAAGATCTGTTCGCCGACCATGACAACCCGCCGGAGGCCGCGGCGCCGGCCGGTGAATCTGCCGCCACGAAGGAGCGCGCCGATCACGTGGATGCGGCGACCGGAGGCGCAGTCGAGCCGACCGGACGTCATCCTGAGGAGCTGGTCCACGCGTCGCGCCGGTGGGTCGCGGGAATGGACGTCCGCCACGACGAGTACGGGGCCGGCTGGGTCTGGGGCGCCGGGCGGGGCCGGGTCACAGTCCGCTTCGAGACCGCGAACACCGGCGCTGGACCTGTTCGCACGTTCGCCGCCGACGACCCCGCTTTGTCCCCCGTCACCAGCTAGCCGCAGCGAGGTTCCACAATGTCGCGACCGCGCCGCACGAGCCTCTCACTTGGGCCGGCACCGATTGTTTAGCCAGCTCTCAGGTAGGCCGGGCAGACTGGGCGGCATGCGGGTACTTGTCGTGGACGACGACCCAGCAGTACGGGAATCGCTGCGCCGGTCGCTGGCCTTCAACGGCTACGACGTGGTGCTGGCGGCCGACGGCGAGCAGGCGCTGCGGTCGATCTCGGCCGAGCGCCCCGACGTGGTCGTGCTCGACGTGATGATGCCCAAGCTCGACGGCCTGGCGACCTGCCGGGCTCTGCGCGCCGCCGGAGATGACGTCCCGGTGCTCATGCTCACCGCCCGGGACGAGGTCTCCGACCGGGTCGCCGGTCTGGACGCGGGGGCGGACGATTACCTGCCCAAACCGTTCGCGCTCGAGGAACTCCTGGCCCGACTGCGGGCGCTGCTGCGCCGAACCGTCACCAGCGGTCCCGCGGCCAAGACGCTGCAACTGGCCGACCTGTCGCTCGACCCCTCGACGCGAGAGGTGTACCGCGGCGATCGGCGCGTGCGGCTCACCCGCACCGAGTTCAATCTGCTCGAACTCCTGCTACGACACCCACGGCAAGTGCTGACCCGCGAACGCATCCTCGAGGATGTCTGGGGCTACGACTTTCCCACCACCGCGAACTCCCTCGAGGTGTACGTCGGCTATCTGCGCCGCAAAACGGAGGCAGAAGGCGAGCTGCGACTCATCCACACGGTCCGCGGAGTTGGTTACGTCGCCCGGGAGACACCACCGTGAGCACGCTCAGGGAGTTGCTCGACCGCGCTCCCGCTGCGCGCGTCCGCGAAGGTGTGCGGAGGATGCCGCTACGCCGGCGGGTCGGCGTGCTCGCCGCCCTGGGCGTGGGCCTGGCCGTGCTGATCACCGCCATGGCCGCCTACTGGACGGTCCGCGTTCAGCTGACTCAGAGCGTGGACGAGGACCTACTCGCACGCGCCTATGCCGCCGCTCCTGGGCCGCTGGCCGATCCCGCTGAGCTCAACCAAATCAGCCCTGAGCCGTTCGTCGCGGCGGGACTTCGGGTAGCGGTCATGCGATCGGACGGCATCGCGGCCTTCCCCCGCGACCACGCGCCGCCGCTCAGTGAATCCGAGCTCGCCGTCGCACAGGGCGGCGCCGATCAGAGCATCCGGACTGCATTGCTGGACGGCGAGTCCTTCCGCGTCGTAGCCGTCCCGGCCGCGGCGAGCTTCGCACTGGTGCTGGCCCAGTCCACCGCCACCGTGGACCGTGTTCTCGACCAGCTCGGGCTGGTGTCGGTGGTTGCCGGCGGGCTCGGCATCGGTGTCGCAGCGTGGGCCGGCGCGTCCATCGCCCGGGCCGGCCTCCGTCCTGTTGAGCGCCTCACAGCGGCGGCCGAACATGTGGCCGCCACCGGGGAGCTCGACCCGATCGAGGTCCAAGGCGAGGACGAGATCGGCCGGTTGGCGCACGCATTCAACGCCATGCTCACGGCACTGGAGGAAGCCAGGACACGGCAGCGCCGGCTGGTGGCCGACGCCGGACATGAGCTGCGCACTCCCCTCACCAGCCTGCGGACCAATCTCGACCTGTTGGCGCAAAGCGACCGGCAGGGTGGCCTGGACGGAGCCGAACGGGCCGAACTCATCGACGACGTGCGGGCCCAGATCACTGAGTTGTCCACACTTGTCGCGGACCTCATGGAACTCTCCCGCGAGGACGCCCCTCAGGACCACCACGAAACCGTCGACCTCGCGGATGTCGTCCGCGATGCGCTCACGCGAGTTCGCCGGCGGGCCCCGAACATCACGTTCTCGGCTGACTTGCGGCCGTGGTTGGTGGAAGGCGACTCGCGGCTGCTCGGCAGAGCCGCGACGAACCTGCTGGACAACGCGGCCAAGTGGAGCCCCGACGGCACGACGGTGTCGGTGACGCTCCGCGACGGCGTCCTCCAGGTCGACGACGAAGGCCCCGGCATCGCCGAGGCCGATCTGCCGCACGTGTTCGAACGTTTCTACCGTTCCAGCGAGGCCCGCAGCCGCCCTGGATCCGGTCTCGGGCTGGCCATCGTCCGCACTGCCGCCCTCCGCCACGGGGGCAGCGTGAGTGCGGGCCAAGCGCCCACGGGCGGGGCGAGGCTGACCATGCAACTGCCCGGCCAGAGTTCTTCGTCAGCTTTAGTGTGAATCTCAGTTCAATCTCAGGCTCACCGGGCACGGTAGAGCACATGGATCAGACGACACGCGACACGTCAGACGCCGAAACCACCCCAGGGAGCGGCTGGTCGACCACCCCGGCGTCGGGCAGCGGCCTGCCGCGGCGGGACCCGTGGACCGCGCGCCCCACCGACACGGGGCCGCTTCCGAGGCCGACCGACACGCGTGCGATTCCCGATGCGTCCGGCGACCGGCCCGCCGATGCAGGTGGCCAACCGGCGGACGACACTCGAACCGCAGCGCCGAGCGAACCCGGCGCCGACTTCGGTGCTCCGCCACCGGGCCACCCCACCGACAGCAGGCCGGCTCGGCCGGCCCGCCGGGGAACAGCACTGCTGGTGGCGCTGGCCCTGGGCGCTGGAGCGCTGGCCGGGGTGGGCGGAGCCGCAGCCTACGACGTGCTGACCGACTCCCCCGCTGACGCCCCGAGTAGCAGTCTCACCGAGGGTGACGACGCACCGGCCGACCAGACCGCTGCGCCCAGCCTGGAGAGTGTGGAAGCAGTGGCGGAGCAAGTCCTGCCGAGTGTCGTGTCGATCAGCGTCGGCGGTGGCGGCGGCAGCGGTGTGGTCATCTCGTCGGACGGCCAGATCCTCACCAACAACCACGTCGTCGAAGCCGCGGGCGGCGGCCCGATCATGGTGACGTTCCAGGACGGCTCGACCGCGAGTGCGGACGTCGTCGGTACCGATCCGTTGACGGACCTGGCAGTCATCCAGGCTGACGGCGTATCTGACCTGCAGGCGGCCGAGCTCGGCCGGTCAGGCGACCTGCAGGTCGGCGAACAGGTTGTGGCCATCGGCTCGCCACTGGGTCTGGACGGCACCGTCACGACCGGCATCGTGTCGGCTGTCAACCGTCCCGTGACGGCTGGCGACCAGGCCGCCGGCGGCGTGCTGACCGTCTTCGATGCGATCCAGACCGATGCGCCGATCAATCCGGGTAACTCGGGTGGGCCGCTGGTCAACATGTCCGGCAAGGTGGTAGGAATCAACAGCGCGATCGCGTCAACTGGCATCAGCCCCGGATCGATCGGACTCGGCTTCGCGATCCCCATCGATCAGGCCACGCCCATCGCCCAGGAGCTCATCGAGACCGGTCGCGCCACCCACGCCCAGATCGGTATCGGGGTGGACACCGCCAACGGTGAGGTGCGCGGTGCCATCGTTCGCGATGTCCGCCCGGGCAGCGCCGCCGAGCAGGCCGGGTTAGAAAGCGGCGACATCGTCACCCACGTCGACGGCCGGCTCACCACCGATGCCGAGTCGCTCATCGCAGCCGTGCGGTCGTACCGTCCGAGCGACGATGTCGAGCTGACCGTCATCCGCGACGGCGAGACCGTCACCGTACCGGTCACTCTCGGCAGCGACGCCTCGACAACCTGACGTTCCGTCTCCCTCCCACAAGATCACGGGCGGTCCGCGGTGGCTCCGGCACCCGGACCGCCCGTGATCGGCCGTTGGGCCAAAGCCCGTGTCGGTGGCAACCGGCAAACTGGGTTCATGCTGCTTAAGGACGTCGCCGAGACCTCGGCCGCCGTCGCCGCCACGTCCAGCCGGCGAGCCAAGATCGCTCTGCTGGGTGAATGCTTGCGCCGAGCCGAGCCTGGTGAGGTGCCGATCGTGGTGGCGTATCTGTCCGGCGAGCTGCGGCAGCGGCGTACCGGGCTCGGCTACGCCGCGCTGCGCGACATCCCGAGTCCCGCCACGGCGCCCTCTCTGTCCGTCGCGGCGGTCGATGCCGAGTTCGCCGCTATGGCAGAACTGGCCGGAAAGGGCTCGGCGACAGCGCGGCGCGACCGCTTCAACGCGCTGATGGCCAACGCCACCCCCGATGAGCAACGACTCCTCGCGGGGCTGGTCACCGGCGAACTGCGGCAGGGCGCGCTCGACGGGGTGCTCACCGAGGCGGTGGCACAGGCAGCCGCCGTGCCCGGCCCCGACCTGCGGCGGGCCATCACGGTGGCTGGGGTACTGACGCCGGTCGCCCAGGCGGTCCTCACCGAGGGAACCGCGGGGCTGGACCGGTTCCGGCTGGCCGTCGGCACACCGCTGCGACCCATGCTCGCTCAGAGCGCCCCGACGGTCTCGGACGCACTCGCCCGCACGGGTCGGGCCGCCGTCGAGTGGAAGCTGGACGGCTTCCGGGTTCAGGTGCACCGCAAGGGCGAGGAAGTGAAGGTCTTCACCCGGACCCTCGACGACGTCACATCCAGAGTGCCCGAGCTCGTGGCGGCCGCCCTTGGCCTGCGGGCAGAGTCCGCCGTGCTGGACGGTGAGGCGATCGCGCTCGGTGCAGACGGCCGCCCACAGCCCTTTCAGCAGACGGCGTCGCGGTTCGGGCGAAAGCTGGACGTCGCGCGGGCCCGTGCGCACACGCCGCTCACCCTGTACCTATTCGACTGCCTCCACCTCGACGGCGCCGACCTCGTCGGCGCGCCTGCCGGTGAGCGGTTCGCCGCCGTCGACGCCGCGGTACCGACGTCGCTTCGCGTGCCCCGCATCGTCACCGACGACCCCGCAGCCGCGCAGCAGTTCTTCAACGACGCGATTGCACACGGCCACGAGGGCGTGCTGGTAAAAGCTCTCGACGCACCCTACGAGGCGGGCCGGCGCGGCTCGGCGTGGGTGAAGGTCAAGCCGCGGCATACGCTCGATCTTGTCGTGCTCGCCGCCGAGTGGGGCCACGGGCGCCGGCGCGGCTGGCTATCGAACCTGCACCTGGGTGCCCGCGATCCGGCCGGCCGGTACGGCCCACCTGGCGAATTCGTGATGCTCGGCAAGACGTTCAAAGGTCTCACCGATGCGATGCTGCGCTGGCAGACCGAACGCCTGCTGGCCCTCATTGAAGGGCCGACGGACGGCTGGGTGGTGCACGTCCGGCCGGAGCTAGTGGTCGAGGTGGCGTTCGACGGCGTACAACACTCACCTCGGTACCCCGCGGCCATGGCGTTGCGATTCGCCCGGGTGCTGCACCATCGGCCCGACAAGCGGGCCGACGAGGCAGACACCGTCGATCACGTTCACGAGATCCACCAGCCCGGGTGACGCGCGTCCCGAGCCCCAGACGGCGCGTGCCGCTCGGCCGTTAGCCGCGACCTGCGCCCAACCGGTTGGCCAGGCTCGTCAACTCGTCCACCAGAACTTGCAGACCGGTGTGGTCGGACGACTGCTGGACCAACAGGACGGCTTCCCAGACCGCCATGTGAACCGCGCGGCGGGTCTGTGGATCCGGCTGGCGCCGGCTGGCCAGCTGCACGTCGACCTGGGTGGCCGCCTCGATCACTTGGCTCCAGGCCCTGGGTGCAGCCGGCCGAGCCTTACCCATCGCGATGCGGCGAACGTGGTCGACATTCGACAGAACCTCGCGCCGGTGGCTCCGAAGGCGGTAGTGCATGATCGCGGTACCTAGCGCCACACCGGCCACCAGGCCTACCGCCGCGGCGATAAGAACCACGGGCACACCGGCGCCGATCAGCGCTGCGACACCAGCACCGGCCACCGCACCCATGATTCCGCCGACGACCGCACCGCGGACGTGGTGCTCGCGGAAACCGAAACCGAGGACACGCTGTACCGGTGGCCGGTCGCGCATCGCAAGCAGGATTTCTGAGCGCGCGGTCTGGTCGGTCATCTCCGGATGAAAAACCGCGACGGAGTCGACAGCGGCTTGCCCAGTCGCGCCCGCATGGCCCGGGCGGCCGGACGTGAACTTGATCGCTCCCCAATCCCGGGCTTCGACCACATTCGGCAGCCACGAGCCTCGCTGCGAGTCCAGCGCATCCATGGCGCGCTGCTCAGCTTCCCAAGCCTGCTCCCACTCGCGTTCGGAGTGAGCGGTCAATGGGTGGGGACGGCTCATCGCAGTTCTGCTCTCCAAGATCAGTAGGAAGCGTTGCGGCCCCCTGGGCGTCAAGCCCCGCACGCCAGATCAAACCTAAAGCATGCCAGCTCGTACCGACAGGGCACGTCCCGCCGAATCGCCCACCGGTAGCCTCGAATGGTGCTCAGGTTCCTGCTCACGCCGCGGTGGCTGGCGCTCCACGTCACCGCTGTCGTGATCGTCTCAGGATTCGTCGTGCTCGGCTGGTGGCAATTGGGCGTCTACCAAGAGAGCCAGGCCCGTCAGGAAGCACGCGATAGGGCTCCTGTGGCATTGAGCACGGTGGCGGCAGCCGGCCAGCCGCTCGCCGACGCAGTTGACCGGCCGGTGACTGCTACCGGGTCCTATGGTGACGAGTTGGTCGTGCCCGCCCGGGTTCACGACGGCATTCTCGGTGCCTACGCGCTGACGACCCTCGACACCGGCGATGGTCTGCTCGTGGTCTTGCGCGGCTGGGAGCACGACGCCGCCGACTTTGCGGCGGCACCGGACGGCGAGGTGGTGATCACCGGTCACTTGGTTGCCTCCGAGGTGCCGGCACAAGCCACCGGACCGCGTCCAATACCGGCCGGGCAGGTCGGCTACATCTCACCGGACGCCGTAGCCCACGCGACCGGTCGGGATGCCAGCGAGTTCTATGACGGATACCTCGTAGCGTCGGACGAGCAGCCCCCGCCCGCGGCGGCGCCAGAGCGGCTTGAGGTGTCCGCGGTGGCACCGATTCGCGACGTCAGTCCCTGGCAGAACCTGTCGTACTGGGCACAGTGGTGGGTGTTCGCCGGCGCCGTGCTCGTCTTCTGGGCCTCGTTCGTTCGGGCCGGACTCACGAAGCGGCGCTCGACACCAGATCCGGACGTTCAGCCCGCACCCGAGCAACAACCTTCCGTTCGGCAACGAACGACATCAGCGGGATAGTCCCGGCCAGCAGCACGGGAACCAGCCAGCGCCATGTCCACCGCAGCTGGATGCCGAGATACATGGTCACCATGAAATACGCCATGTAAACCCAGCCGTGCACGATGGCCACCCACTCCAGGCCGTCCACGCCGAAGCCGTACTTGGCGATCATCTCGACACAGAACAGCAGCAGGATCACGCCGGTGCCGTACGCGAGGGTGCGGTACGCGGTCAGGGTTCGCGGGCTCACCCCGACAGGTTAGAACGTGCCCTGCCGCGCTGTGCACGCTGCATGCCGACGTTCACTGCTCGGGGCGGTCCTCGCCATTCTCGATCTCGGCAAGGAACCGCTCGAACTCGGCGCCGATCTCTTCGGCCGTCGGCATGGAGGCGCGCTCGGCCAGCAGCCCGCGGCCCTCGGCTCCGGCGAACGCGTCGTACTGAGTCTCAAGCGCCTCGACGACGCGGCCGACCTCTTCAGACTGCTCGACCTGCTGTTGGATGAGTGTGCGTGTCTGCTCCGCGACTCGGGCGAGCGGCCCGGCCGGCAGCACGAGCCCAGTCGCCGCCTCAAGCGAACGCAGCAGCGCGAGCGAGGCGTCGGGGTACTCGGCCTCGGAAAGGTAGTGAGGCACGTGCGCGACGACGCCCATGGCATCGTGCCCACGTTCACCGAGACGCAGCTCCAGCAGCGAGCTGATGCTGGACGGCACCCTGATCTCGCCGCGCCACGGGTTCACCACTGTGATCAAGTCTTTGCGGGTGCCATGCATGGTGACGCCTAGCGGCCGGGTGTGGGGCACCGCCATGGGAATCCCGTGCAGCCCGATGGTCAACCGAACACCCAACTGCTCGACCAGTCCCGCAACGGCCGCGACGAAGCGCTCCCACATCACGTCGGGCTCCGGGCCGGTCAGGAACAGAAACGGCACACCTTGGGCGTCGCGAACCACTCGCAGCACGAGTTCCGGTGTGGCGTAACCCTCGAAGTGATCCTCGACGAATCGCAGCTCCGGCCGCCGGGCCCGGTAGTCGAGCAGCAGGTCGACGTCGAACCGGACGATCACCTCATGGTCGAAGTTGGCCACGATGTGCTCGGAGAGGCCTGAGCCGGCGTGGCCGGCGTCCATGAATCCTGAGAGTGCATGGACGAGCACCGGAGCCTCCAGCGCCGGCACATCGCCGGTGAAGGTGTACAGGCTCTTCGGGTCGAGCATCGTCGGGCACTCCTTACGTCGGATCGAATCACCTGACATTCTCCTCCAACGCCGGAACCGCCGCCGAACATCCCGCAGGCGTGGGTCAGCCGCCGGCGACCGTCACCGCGGCACCACTCAGCGGTGGCTGGTGGGGTAACCCGAGCAGGCCGCACACCAGACTCAGGAAGGAATCGGCATCGCGCAGCATGTCGTCAGCCTCCCGAACACTGACAGCGCGCGGCAGGCCCGCCTGGGCTGCCGCCCGCTTCGCCGCACCTGCGGCAAAGAACTCGGCCCACTCGCCGAGTTCGGGAGCAACCTGAGCAAGATCGACCCAGACGTTGCGCGGCCCCCGGCTGCGCCCCCGCCGGGAGCGCCCCGCCCGCCCGGGGCGCGAGCGGGCCGCCAGCACCGCGGCGCCGGCTCGCAGCGCGGCTAAGTGTGCCGCTGCATATCGCTCGCTGGCGACCGGCGACGCGGCGGCGTGGGCCAGGCCCTCCCGAGCGTGGTCGATCAAGTCGACCACAGCGTGACCGGTGCGCCCGCGGCGCGGAGGTGCACCCGACGCCCCACCCCACCTGTCGACCGCGGTCACAGCATCCTGCAGTGCCATTCTGAGCCCCTCTCATCGAACCTGTGTTCGATTCAGAATCGTACGCTTGTTCGGATAGTCGCGCAACTACGAACTCAGGCGTGCGGCAAACGCAGTACCACTCCGAGCCGCGGTTTGCAGACCCCATTAGGCTCGGTCTGCGTGGCGCGGATCGTGGTGGTGGGTGCCGGCATTTCCGGATTGGCCACCGCAGTCCGGCTCGCCGACTTCGGGCACGACGTGCTGGTCTGCGAGCAGCAGGCCGTGGTCGGTGGCCGGGTGGGGACATACCGCAAAGACGGGTTCACGTTCGACACCGGACCGTCGCTGCTCACCCTCCCCGCCGTCTACCGCGACATGTTTCGCAAAACCGGGCGTCCCCTCGAACGCGTGCTGGACCTAATGCCCGTCCAGCCGGCGCTACGCCTGCGATTCGGCGACGGCGCCGACATTGAACTGCCGAACGCCAGCAGCTCCGGAATCCGCAACGCACTCGACGATGCGCTCGGTCCAGGCAACGGTGAGGTTTGGCAGGCCGTCGTGGAGCACGGCCGGCAGGTGTGGCAGGCGGTGCGCTCGCCGTACCTCGAGGCCGCTCCCCGACTGACCGACCTCGCCCGGCTCACCCGCGGGCAGCGCCGCCGGGCCGTGGCCCCGCGCGCCAGCCTCCGCTCACTTCTCGAGGACCTGCGGGCCGATCCCCGCCTGACCGGGGCCGTCGAACACCTCGCCCACGGCGCCGACCCGCGCCGTGCGCCGGCGGCACTGTCCACGCTGCCGTACGTGATCGAGACCTTCGGACGGTGGCGAGTCGCGGGAGGCATGTACCGGCTCGCCGAAGCACTCGCCGAGCGGGTTACCGAACGCGGTGGCCAGATCCGGACCGGCAGCGCCGTCACCGAAATCGTCGTGAGCTCCAACCGGGCGACGGGCGTCCAGCTCGGTTCCGGCCACGTCGAGAAGGCCGATGTGGTGATCGCGGCGGTGGATGCCCGGCAGTTGTACGGCGCATTGGTTCGCACCCGGGCGGCTCAGCGAGTGGCCGCCCGGCTGCGGCACACAAAGCCCGGGCCAGGGGTGTTCACGCTCCTGCTCGCGCTGTCGGGAGCGCCTGACCTCCCGCCACACACTGCACTACTGCCGGGGGACGCCGATGCCGCGCTTGACGCGGTGTTCGGCCCGCACCCCGCCGCGCCGCGTGACCCCGCCATCGACATCTATGCGCCTGACGACCCCGCTCTGCGACCTGACAGCACGGCTCGGGGCGTGACGGTCCAGGTCGTGGTTCCCGGCCACGGCGAACTCGACTGGTCGTCGTCGCGGCTCGTCAACGAATACGCCGAGCAGGTGCTGGCGACCATGGCGGTCAGAGGCATTGACCTGCGGCCGTTCCTGCAGTGGTACGCCACCCGGAGTCCGCACGACGCCGAGCACGCGACCGGCGTCCCAGGCGGGGCCGCGTGGGGCCTCGGCGTGGGCACGGCGTGGGAATTGCTACGCCGGCCGGGCAACCGGACCCCTGTCGCCGGCCTGTTCCACGTGGGCAGCTCGACGTACCCCGGGCCCGGTCTGCCCCTTGTCGGGTTGTCGTCGGCGATCGTTTCGGACCTGATCGGCCGCGCCTGAGCCGCTGATCACGACAGCGGGCTGCCGGCGAGTTCGCCGGCAACCGCACTCAGCGTCTCGGAGCACCCGGCGTCCAACTTCACCGTGGCGAGGTGATCCGCCCGGGTCGGACCGCGGTTGATGATCACGACGGGAATCCCCCGCGCATTCGCGTGGCGGGCGAAACGGTAAGCCGACAACACGGTCAGCGACGATCCCGCGACCAGCAGCACGTCGGCCGCATCGACCAGCTCGAAGCTGCGCGCCACGCGGTCCGGCGGCACGGCCTCACCGAAGAACACGACGTCCGGCTTCAGCACTCCCCCACATCGAACACACGCGGCGACGCGATAGCCGGCCACGGACCCGATGTCGACGTCGCCGTCCGGCGCCAACTGGAGCGGAGCAGGGTCGAAGGAAGGGTTAAGCGCGGCCAGCCGTCGCTGGTGCCATTCGCGGTTGTACCGGGACCTACAGTCCAGGCACGTCACCTGCGCCAACCGCCCGTGCAACTCCACAACCTCGCGGCTGCCCGCCTTGCCGTGCAGGCCGTCGACGTTCTGGGTGATCACTGCGGACACCGCGCCGCACCGTTCCAACGCCGCGACGGCGTGGTGGCCGGCGTTCGGAACCGCCTGGGCCAGCTGCGGCCAGCCGACATAACTCCGCGCCCAGTACCGCACGCGGGCTTGCTCGGCCGAGCGGAACTCGCTATACGTCATCGGCGATCGGCGCGGCGAACCGGGGCCGCGGTAGTCGGGGATTCCGGAGTCGGTACTGATGCCCGCTCCGCTCAGCACCACTGTTCGGTTGCCCGCCAGCAATCCGATCACCTGCGCCGTCCCGTCACTCACGTTGTGAAGAGTACGTGCGGCGCGACGTCGGCGACACCCGAGCGCTTACTCGCCGATCACGCCCGAGCGAGCTCGTCCAGGTGTAATGAGCGGTAGATCTCACGCGTCGCCGTGGAGCGGTTGAGGGTGTAGAAGTGCAAGCCGGGTGCGTCCTCGGCGATGAGGCGCTCGCACAGATCGGTGGCGACCTCGATGCCGATCGCGCGGACCGCTTCGGAGTCGTCCTCGACGGCGTAGAGCCGCTCGGCCAGATCCGGCGGAAAGGCCGCACCCGACAAGACGGCGAACCGCTCGATCTGCCGGACGTTCGTCACCGGCATCACCCCGGGAATGATGGGGACGTCGCAGCCGGCCGCCGCCACCCGGTCGCGCAGCCGAAGATAGTCCTCGACGTGGAAGAACATCTGAGTCACGGCGAAATCGGCTCCCGCCCGGCACTTGTGCACGAAGTACCGGATGTCGGTGTCCAGGTCGGGCGAACGCGGATGTTTCTCCGGGAATGCCGCCACGCCGACGCAGAAATCACCAGCCGCCTTGATCAGGCTGACCAGCTCGTCGGCATAACCGAGGCCCTGCGGATGCCGTGTCCACGGGCCTTGCGGATCGCCGGGCGGATCACCGCGTAAGGCGAGGATGTTGCGGATCCCGGCGTCGGCGTACCGCCCGATGATGTGCCGCAGCTCCGATACCGAATGGTTGACGGCGGTCAGGTGCCCCACGGCGGTCAGGGTGGTTTCGGCGGTGATCCGCTCGGTGATCTCGACGGTCTTGTCCCTGGTGCCGCCGCCGGCCCCGTACGTGACCGATACGAAGGTGGGCTGCAGCGATTCCAGCTCGCGGATCGCGCTCCAGAGCAGGTCTTCGCCCTTCGGCGTCTTCGGCGGGAAGAACTCGAACGAGAACGATCGCCGTCCGCCGCCGAGCAGCTCCTTGATGGTCGTCGCACCGCCCGGCATGGTCGACGGAAGTCCCAGAGTCACCCTGCCAGCGTATCGGCGCGTCCACGAGCTGGGATGGATGTCTCGTTATTCGGGCGAACAATGTTCCGGCACGTGGACACGGCACGCCGGCATCGCCATGAGTAGGCTCAGACCCCGTGAGCGCGCTGGTTGACGACCCCGTCCGGGCGCTCCGACCGCGCTTGCAGGATGTGCTCGATCGGTTTCTGCACGAGCAGCACGCCGTCCTCACCGAGATTCATGCCGAGTTAGGTCCGCTCGTCGACGCAGCGGCCGACCTGCTACGCGCCGGCAAGCGGCTGCGGCCGGCCTTCTGCTACTGGGCCTGGAGAGGCGCTGGGCGTCCCGACGACGAGGCCATCGTGTCGGTCGGCGCGGCTCTGGAGTTGTTCCAGGCCGCTGCGCTGGTGCACGACGACCTCATCGACGGATCCGACACCCGCCGGGGCATGCCCTCGGCCCACCGCCGGTTCGCGGCCCGGCATGCGGCCGAAGGCTGGGCCGGCGACCCGGACCGGTTCGGCGCCGCGGCCGCCGTGCTGCTCGGCGACCTGTTGCTCGGCTGGAGCGACGAGCTCTTCTACGAGTCGGGGCTGGACGACGCGGCGCTACGCCGGTCCCGTCCCGTGTTCGACCAGATGCGCGCGCAGGTCGGCGCCGGCCAGTATCTCGACGTCGTGGCCCAGGCGACCGGTGCCAGCCAGCCGGACCGGCTGGCGGAGTTGGCGCGAACTGTCATGTCGTACAAGGCGGCCCGGTATTCGGTCGAGCGCCCACTCGTGCTCGGCGGCAGCGCGGCTGGTGCGGATCCCGATCTGCTGGACGCGTACGCCCGGTACGGGCTGGCACTCGGCGAGGCCTTCCAGCTTCGCGATGACGTGCTCGGCGTGTTCGGCGACCCGGCCAGCACCGGCAAGCCGGCAGGGGACGATCTACGCGAAGGCAAGCGGACGCTGCTGATCGCGTACACCCTCGAACGGGCCGACCCCACCGCCGCGAAGACCGTCGACCGGCTGCTCGGAGATCACCACATTGACGCCGACGGCATCGATGCGTTGCGCCAGATCATCGTCGATACCGGGGCTCTGCGTGCTGTTGAAACGCAGGTCGCCAACCTCGTCGAGCGGGCCCGCGGCGCTCTGGCGGCGGCGACGGTCACGGCGGAGTCCCGCAAGAGCCTCGACGCCCTCGTTACCGCCGCCACCGCGCGAATCGCATAGCACTTTGTGTCTGATCGGCCCGCTGCGGCCGTACACTGTGCGATCGTGGATGTCTCCGTCTCGGACACGCCGATCGGCCGCGTGCTCGACGGCCGGTACCGGGTCGAGGCGGCGCTGGCCCGCGGCGGGATGGCAACGGTCTACCGCGCCGTCGACACCCGGCTGGACCGCGTGGTCGCGCTCAAGGTGATGCATCCCGAACTCGCCGCGGACAACGACTTCGTCCTGCGGTTCATCGCCGAGGCCCGATCGGCGGCCCGGCTGTCCCATCCCAACGTGGTGGGGGTGTTCGACCAGGGTGAGGACGACGGCACCGTCTTTCTCGCCATGGAGTACGTCGAGGGCCCGACGCTTCGGCAGGTCCTGCGTGATCGCGGTCCGCTGCCAGCCGCGACCGCCCTGGAGATGCTCCAACCGGTGCTCGCTGCCCTGGGTGCAGCGCACGAGGCCGGCATCGTGCACCGCGACGTCAAGCCCGAGAACGTGCTGGCCGGCGGCAACGGCCGGATCAAGGTTGCGGACTTCGGCCTGGCCCGGGCACTGGGCGATGCCGGCGGCACGGCCACTCGTGGGCTGCTGCTCGGCACGGTCAACTACATCTCACCCGAACAGGCGCTCGGTGAGCCGGCCACGCCGCGCTCGGACGTCTACTCCGCCGGCATCATGCTCTACGAGATGTTGACCGGACGGCCGCCGCACACCGGGCCCACCGACTTCGTGGTCGTGCGCAGCCACATCGACAACGACGTGCCGGCGCCCTCGGAATCGGATCCCGGCATCCCGCCCGTCGTGGACGAGCTGGTGGCCCTGGCCACTGCACGCGAGCCGCACGAGCGGTTCGCGGATGCGGCACAGTTCGCCGAGGCCGCCAGCGTTGCGCTCCAAACCGCTGGCCCGGCCATCGAGGGTCTCGAGACTCGTGAAGCCGCGGGCGTGTCCATCACCGAGGCGATGTCCGTGCCGGGTGTCCAAGCGCCCGACGGCCCGACATGGCACACGACGGTGATGCCCGCTCAGGCGCGAGAAGAATTGCCGGATCGGCCGCTTCCGCCGCTCCGGCGCCAGCCGGCACCGAACGCCCGCCGCGAGCGCCGCTCCGACGTACCCGCCCGGCGGGCGAACCGCAGGCGGCGCCCCTGGCTCGGCCCGACGCTGCTGCTGGCCGGGCTGCTGCTGGCAGCCGGTGTGGCCGCGGGAGCGTGGTGGCTTGGTGAAGGCCGTTATGTGACCGTCCCGCCCTTGCTCGACATGACCTATGAGCAAGCGGCGCAGCTGGCCGACCAGGAGGGCTTACGGGTTCAGCAGGGCGGTACCGAACCACACGAGGTCATCGAGGCCGGCAACGTCGTCCGTACCCAACCGGCAGCCGGCGAGCGGCTGCTCAGGGGCCAGTACATCATGCTGATCACCTCGTCGGGCGCCGAGCGGTACTCCGTGCCGGACCTGCGCGGAAAGACCCAGGAGGACGCCGAGACGCTGCTTGAAGAGCAGAAGCTGGTGCCGGTGGTCGAAGAGCGGTACGACGACCAGGTCGACAAAGGTGTGGTCATCGGGCAGGGCGTCGACCCGGGCCGCGAACTGCGCGCCGGCGAACAGGTACCGGTGTACGTCAGCAAGGGCCGTGAGCCGATCGAGATCGTCGACTTCACCGGGCAGGACGCAGGCCAGGCGGAGAAGGAGTTGCGCGAGGCGGGCTTCGACGTCGAGCGGCAGGAGCAACCGAACCCCAACGTGCGTGCGGGTTTCGTGATCTCGCAGTCGCCGAACTCCGGCACGGGATTCAACGGCGACACGATCACCCTTGTCGTGGCCGCTCAGGAGTCTCGGCTTCTCGTGCCAGACGTACGCGGCCAGCTTGCGGCAGATGCCGAGCGGATCCTTCGCGAGGCGGGCTTCACCAACATCAAGATCGAGCGCCGTCGTGGCATCTTCCCGGTGGAGATCGTCGTCGATCAACGGCCCCAAGCCGGCCGGGAGATCAAGCCCGACCAGCAGATCGAGCTGATCGTCCGCTAGCCGCGCCTCGCCCCAGTGAACCCACAGCCCGCCGTCGGGACTCATCTGTCCACCCGGGGGCGGCTTGCCCTCGTTCCCGACCGGGCCGCAGCCATGGGTGCCGAGGCGATTCAGATCTTCCTCGGCAATCCGCGGGGTTGGGCGACGCAGCCTGGCGATCGCGCCGCCGAGGCCGCCTTCCGGGCCGGGGTGGAAAGGCACGGCTTGCGGGTGATGGTCCATTCGGCCTACCTGGTGAACCTTGGCTCTCCCACGCCGCTCACGTATGAACGGTCCGTCGCGAGCATCGCGCACGCCTTCTCCCGGGGCGCCGCGGTCGGCGCGGAAGGTGTCGTCGTGCACACCGGCTCGGCTGTCGCCTCCGGTGGACGGGACTCGGGGTTGCGGCAGGTCCGCGAAGCGCTCCTGCCGATGCTGGACGTGCTGCCGGACGACGCGCCAGACCTGTGGCTCGAGCCCACCGCCGGACAGGGCCAGTCGCTCGCGGCCGGGATCGACGACCTCGAGCCGTACCTCGACGCACTCGAGCGCCATCCACGCGCCAAGATCTGCCTGGACACCTGCCACGCCTTCGCGGCCGGTCACGACCTGGCGGCACCGGGTGGCATGACGGCCGCCCTGGACCGGCTGGTGACCGTGGCCGGCCCCGGTCGGCTGGCCGCCGTACACGCGAACGACTCCATGGATGCCTGCGGCGCGTTCCGCGACCGCCACGCGCGTATCGGCGCCGGCCGGATCGGTCTCGAGCCGTTCCGAGAACTTCTCGCTCATCCGGCCGTCGGGGGCCTCCCAGTGGTGCTGGAAACCCCTGGCGGACCAGCGGCCCACGCCGAAGATGTCGCGCTGCTCAAATCGCTGCGATAACGGACCGGTGACCGGCCCGTAACCATTCGTCTTACGTGGCGGATATCGCGTCCGATTCGTGGAGGCCCGACGTATCGTCACACGTGCCGCAGTAGAGGGAGTTCCGATGGTCGTCGTCATGAAACCGGGCACGGCAGGGGTGCACATCGACGCAGTCGTGGCCCGCGTTCGCGAGGCCGGCGGCGACGCGTTCGTCAGCCGTGGGGTAACGCGGACGATCATCGGGCTGGTCGGCGATGTTGAGGAGTTCCACGCGTTGAACCTGCGGGCCATGCCTGGTGTCGCCGAGGTTCTCCGCGTTTCCTCGCCGTACAAGCTGGTCGGGCGCGACCACGTGTCCGGTCGAACCACCGTGATGGTCGGCGGGCCGGAATGTGTGCCGATCGGCCCGGACACGTTCACGCTGATCGCCGGTCCGTGTGCGGTCGAATCGCTGCAGCAAACGCTCGAAGCCGCCGAGATGGCCAAGGCCGCGGGCGCGACCCTGTTGCGTGGAGGCGCGTTCAAGCCGCGGACGTCGCCCCAGTCCTTCCAGGGGCTAGGCGAGGAAGGCTTGCGGATTCTGGCCGAGGCGCGCGCAGCGACCGGACTCCCCGTGGTCACCGAGGTGGTCGACGCCCATGACGTCCCGCTCGTCGCGTCGTACGCCGACATGCTGCAGATCGGCACCCGCAACATGCACAACTACGCGCTGCTGCAAGCCGCAGGCAAGGCCGAGCGTCCTGTGCTGCTCAAACGAGGCATGCAGGCGACCATTGACGAGTGGCTGACCGCCGCCGAATACATCGCCCAGCGCGGCAACCTCGACATCGTCCTGTGCGAACGCGGCATCCGGACGTTCGAGACGGCAACCCGCAACACCCTCGACATTTCGGCGGTGCCGGTCGTGCAGGGGCTGTCACACCTGCCGGTCGTGGTCGACCCGTCCCACTCCGGCGGCCGGCGCGAACTCGTACTCCCCTTGGCCCGGGCTGCCATCGGCGTCGGCGCGGACGGCATCCTCGTCGACGTCCACCCCTACCCGGAGGAAGCGCTGGTCGACGGCGCGCAGGCGTTGTCCGGGGCCGATCTGCGCGAGCTCGCCTCGAGCGTGCGCCGGCTGCCCCCGTTGCTCGGCCGCAAACCCGCCGAGCGCCGCGCTCCCTAGCTCCCGTTAGTGAGGAGGCGGGCCAGCGTCTCGCCGGCCTTGCGGCAGTCGTCGGCACTGACGTCGAGATGGGTGATAAGCCGCACGGTCTGTGGTCCCACGGCTCCGGCCAGCACACCTTCGGCACGGGCCTGTTCGACAAGTCGAGCGGCATCGAGATGGGTCGCGGACGTGTCGATCATCACGATGTTCGTCTCGACCTCGTCCGGTTCGACGACCCCGGCATCGGCGAGCATGGCCGCCAGGGATCGGGCGTTCGTGTGGTCGTCGGCCAGCCGCTCGATGTGGTGATCGAGGGCGTATAACCCGGCCGCCGCGAGCACGCCGGCCTGTCGCCAGCCCGCGCCCAGCCGCTTGCGCCACTGCCTGGCCTCGGCGATCGCATCCGCCCGGCCGACCAGAACCGAACCGACCGGCGCCCCCAGCCCCTTGGACAGGCAGACCGACACGGTGCCGAAGAAGCTGCCGTACGCCTCCAGGCTGATGCCGGTGGCCACGTGTGCGTTCCACAACCGGGCACCGTCGAGATGCAGCCCGACATCGGTGCCGGCCACCAGGTCGTACAGGCCCTTGAGATCGGCCAGCGGTTGCACCGTCCCGCCTGCGAAGTTGTGCGTGTTCTCCACCGCAACAGCGGCGGTGGAGACCAGGTAGGGGCCGGCGTCCGGCGCCAGCAGGTCCGCAACGGAATCCAGATCGACATAACCGCGCGGGTGTGACCACGTTCGGGTCGTGACACCGTGCAGGGTTGCATGACCACCCAGTTCGGCCCGCACGATATGGGCGCGCGACTCGCACAGCACCTCCTGGCCGGGCTGCACGTGGGAGCGCACCCCGAGCAGATTGGCCAGCGAGCCGGTGACCGTGAACAGGCCGGCCTCCTTGCCCAGCAGCCCCGCCACCCGCTCCTCGAGCGCGCGAACCGTCGGATCCTCGCCGTAGACGTCGTCACCGGTCTCGGCGGCCGCCATCGCCGCCAGCATGCCCTGGACGGGGCGGGTCACGGTGTCGCTACGCAGGTCGATCGCCATGCCCAGACCCTAAGCCCCTGCCGGTCGATCACGTTCAGCAGGCGCAGCCCTGCCGTACCAGGCGCACGCGGGTGGTACGGCACCGACTGGCCTAGTGGAGTCCCGCCGGCCGGACGGCTACGTCAGCGGGCTTCGAGCAGCTCTGCAACGAGAAAGGCGAGCTCGAGCGACTGGGTCCGGTTGAGCCGGGGGTCGCAGAGCGTCTCGTACCGCTCCCCCAGCCCGTCCTCGGCGATCGGGTCGCCACCCCCCACACACTCAGTGACGTCGTCGCCGGTCAGTTCGACGTGGACACCGCCGGGGTGGGTGCCGAGCGCGCGGTGCACTTCAAAAAAGCCGCGCACCTCGTCGATCACATCGTCGAACCGGCGGGTCTTGTGGCCGCTCGGCGCCTCGTAGGTGTTGCCGTGCATGGGATCGCAGATCCACGAAGCCACCAGGCCCGCGGCGCTGGCCTTCTCGATCAGCGGCGGCAGCAGGTCGCGGATCTTGCCCGCACCCATCCGGGTGATGAAGGTCAACCGCCCCGGTTCACGCTCCGGGTCCAGCCGCTCGGCGAACGCCAGCACGTCGTCCGGAGTTGTGGTCGGCCCGAGTTTGACGCCGATCGGATTGCGGATCCGCGAGACGAACTCCAGGTGTGCGCCGTCAAGCTGGCGGGTCCGGTCGCCGATCCAGACGAAATGACCCGACACGTTGTAGGGACGGCCCGTCCGCGAGTCGACCCGGGTCAGCGCGTGCTCGTAGTCCAGCAACAGCGCCTCATGGCTGGAGTACAACTCGACGGTGTGCAACTGCTCTGGATCGGCGCCGATCGCATTCATGAAGGCCAGCGCCTTGTCGATCTGGCCGGCCAGGCGTTCGTACCGCAGCCCGGCGGGCGAGCTGAGGACGAAGTCGGTGTTCCAGGCATGCACTTGGCGCAGGTCGGCGTACCCGCCGCCGACGAAGGCCCGGGTGAGGTTCAGCGTCGCGGCCGAGGCGTTGTACATCCGCAGCAGCCGGCTCGGATCCGGCGTGCGGGCCTCAGGGGTGAACGCGAACCCGTTCACCGCGTCACCCCGGTAGGCAGGCAGTGTGACGTCCCCTCGGGTCTCGGTGTAGCGCGATCGAGGCTTGGCGTACTGGCCGGCCAGCCGGCCGATCTTCACCACCGGAACGCTGGCCGCGTAGGTCAGCACGACCGCCATCTGCAACAGCGTCTTGAGCTTGTTGCGGACGTTGACCGCGGTCACCCCCGCGAACGTCTCGGCGCAATCGCCGCCCTGCAGGATGAACGCCTCGCCGCGCGACACCGCGGCCAACCGGTCACGGAGCGTGTCGCATTCGCCGGCGAACACCAGGGGCGGCATCGTCCGCAGTTCTTCGACCGCCGCATCTAATGCCGCGGAGTCCGGCCATTCGGGCCGCTGTGCCGCCGGAAGGACGTCCAGGACGCCGGCCAGCTCAGCGAACAGCGCGGAGTCCGGGGACGATGTCACCAGAGCAGGATAACGGCCGGGTATCTCACTACAGTGATCGGTTCGTGATGTGAGACCGCCAGGCGGTCACTGCCGAGCCTGGCCGACCGATAGGGTGGACGTATCTGGCGCACGACGACGTGCCTGCGGACCTGTTTCGACGTTTCTTGGCCGGAGGGTCTCCTATCATGCCTGTTCGCAAAGTCGCGATGCTCACAGCCGGTGGCCTTGCTCCATGCCTGTCCTCTGCTGTCGGCGGGCTGATCGAGCGGTACACCGAGATCGCTCCGGAGATCGAGATCATCGGCTACGTCGACGGGTACGCCGGTCTGCTGACCGGCAAGTCGATCACCGTCACGCCCGAGATCCGGGCCGCGGCGCACCGCCTGCACCGGTTCGGCGGCAGCCCGCTCGGCAACAGCCGGGTCAAGCTGACAAACGTCGAGGACTGCGTCAAGCGGGGCCTTGTACAGGAGGGCCAGGACCCCTTGCACGTCGCCGCCGAACAGCTCATCCGCGACGGAGTAGACGTCCTGCACACTATCGGCGGCGACGACACGAACACCATGGCCGGCGCGCTGGCCGACTACCTGGCCAGCAACGACCGGGACCTGACCGTCGTCGGCCTGCCCAAGACGATCGACAACGACGTGGTGCCGATCCGGCAGAGCCTTGGCGCGTGGACCGCCGCCGAGCAGGGCGCCATTTTCGCCCGCAATGTCGTGGCCGAGCATTCCTCCAATCCCCGCATGCTGGTCGTCCACGAGGTCATGGGCCGCAACTGCGGCTGGCTGACGGCGGCGACGGCGGTCAAGTACCGCGAGTGGCTTGAATCTCAGCGCTGGGTGCCGGAGTTCGGCGTCGACCGGCGGCGGTGGGACGTGCACGCGGTGTACATCCCGGAAGCGCACCACGACCTCGACGCCGAGGCAGACCGGCTGCGAGCGGTCATGGACGAACTCGGCGCGGTGAATATCTTCCTTTCCGAGGGGGCCGGCGTGAGCGAGATCGTCGCGCAACTCGAGGCCGCCGGCGAGGAGGTGCCACGCGACCCGTTCGGCCACGTCAAGCTGGACAAGGTCAACCCGGGCGCGTGGTTCGCCAAGCAGTTCGCCCACAAGCTCGGCGCGGAGAAGGTGAACGTCCAGAAGAGCGGTTACTTCAGCCGCTCCGCGGCGCCGAACGTGGACGACATCCGGCTCATCAAAAGCTGCACCGACCTGGCCGTCGAGTGCGCGCTGCGCGGCGAGGGCGGCGTGATCGGGCACGATGAAGGCAACGGCGGCCGGCTGCGGGCGATCGAGTTCGACCGGATCAAAGGCGGCAAGCCGTTCGACACCTCGACTGGCTGGTACGCAGACCTGCTCACCGCGATCGGCCAGCCATCCGCCGCTTAACATCGACGAGCCGACAAGCTCAGCGTGAAGAACTGCGGCTCGATCTTGAAATTCGGTCCGATTTAAGCGGCATAAGGTAATCCTTAGCAAGATCGTGCCGCAGTACTTCGCAGCGGCAACAACCGCGGTTGGGCGCCGGCGACTAACCACGCCAGGACGTCAGGGGCGTTGGGACCTTAGCAAGCTCACCGGGTAGGGTCGAAACACATGTGCGGACTCTCCGGCGAGTACACCTTCGACGGTTCGCCGCCCGACCTCGGCGCGGTGGGAATGATGTGCGACGCGATGGTGTCGCGGGGGCCCGACGACGCCGGCGCCTACGCCCACGGCTCACTCGCCATCGGACACCGGCGGCTGTCCATCATCGATCTGTCACCCGCCGGCCACCAGCCGATGGTCGACAGCGAACTCGGCCTCACGGTGGCGTTCAACGGGTGCATCTACAACTACCGCGAGTTGCGCGCTGAACTGCAGGCGCACGGGTACCGGTTCTTCTCGACGTCGGACACCGAGGTCATCGGCAAGGCGTATCACCATTGGGGCGAGAACTTCGTCGACCGCCTGCTGGGCATGTTCGCGATCGCCATCCACGAGCGCGACTCCGGGCGCCTGGTGCTGGTCCGCGACCGCCTGGGCATCAAACCGCTCTACCTCGCCGAGACTCCGCGCCGCTTGCGGTTCGCCAGCAGCCTGCCTGCACTCGTTCATGCGGGACGACGTGACGGCTCGGTCGACACCAGCATCGACCCGGTGGCGCTGCACCACTACCTGTCCTGGCATGCCGTGGTGCCGGCACCGCGAACGATCCTCAACGGCGTCCGCAAACTCGCCCCGGCGACGATGAAGATCATCGAACGGGACGGTTCCAGCCGCGAGCGCACCTACTGGGAAGCCCGGTACGAGCGCGATCCCGCGCAGGCGGGGTGGTCGGCCCGCGAGTGGGAGGACGCGGTTCTGGACTCACTACGGACCGCCGTGCGGCGACGGCTGGTGGCCGACGTCCCGGTGGGAGTGCTGCTGTCCGGCGGCCTGGATTCGAGCCTTGTTGTGGGTTTGCTCGCCGAGGAAGGCCAAGCCGGGCTCAACACGTTCAGCATCGGCTTCGAGGCGGTCGGCGGCGAGGAGGGCGATGAGTTCAAGTACTCCGACGTCATCGCCCGCGAGTTCGAGACCGACCACCACCAGATCAGGATCGATACCGCCCGCACACTGCCTGCGCTCGAAGATGCCATCGCCGCCATGAGCGAACCGATGGTCAGTCACGACGTTGTCGGCTTCTTCCTACTGAGCCAGGAGGTCAGCAAACACGTCAAGGTCGTACAGTCGGGCCAGGGCGCGGACGAGGTGTTCGGTGGCTACCACTGGTATCCCCCACTGCTGGGGATAGATCGAGACGCAGCCGCTCAGGTGTACGCTGGCGCGTTCTTCGACCGCGATCACGCCGGCCTGGCCGAGGTCGTCCGTCCCGACCATCTGACCGGCGAGCCCGTAAGTCATGAGTTCGTCGTGGCGCACATGAACCGGCCCGGCGCCGCGACGGCGGTCGACGCGGCGCTGCGCCTGGACTCGCACATCATGCTCGTCGACGACCCGGTCAAGCGGGTAGACAACATGACCATGGCCTGGGGCCTGGAGGCGCGCGTGCCGTTCCTGGACCACGAGCTCGTCGAGTTGGCCGCACAGTGCCCGCCGGAGCTCAAGCTCGCCCAAGGAGGTAAGGGGGTACTCAAGGAAGCCGGCCGGCGAGTCATCCCTGCCGAGGTCATCGACCGGCCCAAGGGATACTTCCCAGTGCCCGCGCTCAAGTTCCTGCACGGCGCCTACCTCGAACGCGTACGGGACGCCCTGCACGCCCCCGCGGCGCGCCAGCGCGGCCTATTCCGCGCCGAGTACGTCGACCGGTTGCTGGCCGATCCCAACTCCGACCTGACACCCCTGCGCGGCAACCGGCTCTGGCAGCTGGCGCTGTTGGAGATGTGGCTGCAGAAACACCAGATTGCGCCCGCATGAATCCACCGCGCCACACGACCCGCCCAGCGTCCTGCTCACGACGCCTAGCCGGGCCTTCGACATGACTGACGACCGTCCCCGCCGCCGCCGCGTCGCCGGCGAGCGCAAGCGTCCCTTGTGGACGCAGGCCTGGCGTGATACGCCCGACCACCTCGTCCGTGGCATGCAGCGCGACGTGTCCGTGGAGTGCGGCTGGGGCCGGCTGATCTTCGCCCAGACCTTCGACCGGGCGGACGACATCCTGCAGCTGCTTCGCGCGGAAGAAGCCGGGCAGCGCGACATCGCGATGTACGTCAAGGACCCGCACGTGCTCGTCGCCAGCGCCCCGGACGAGTTGTTCATCGACCCGAGTTACACCTACCGGCTCGAGCTGCACAGGTACCGGCCGCGACGCGAACTCATTCCGGGCGTGCTCGTCAGGACGATCGGCGAGGCGAGCGACGCCCACGAAATCAATCGAATCTACGCAGCGCGCGGCATGGTCACCGCCGACCCCGACCTGATGTGGGACAACCAGCTGACTCGGACCTTCACCTACCTAGTTGCCGAGGACAGCCGGACGGGGCACGTGATCGGCACCACCACCGGTATCGATCACACGCTCGCGTTCGGCGACCCCGAAGGCGGCGCCAGCCTGTGGTGCCTGGCAGTCGATCCGCAGTCATCCGCACCCGGCGTCGGCGAGGCGCTGGTGCGTGTGCTGTGCGAGCGGTACATCGGACGGGGCCGGTCGCACCTGGACCTGTCGGTGATGCACGACAACACGCCGGCCATCCGCCTGTACAAGAAACTCGGCTTCCGGCGGGTCCCGGTGTTCGCCGTCAAACGTAAGAACGTCATCAACGAGCCCCTGTTCGTGCCCGAGCCGGAGCCGGACATCGCCGACCTGAACCCGTACGCCCGGATCATCGCCGACGAGGCGCGACGCCGCGGCATCCGGGTCGAAGTCCTCGACCCCGAATGGGGCGAAATGCGGCTGGTCCACGGCGGGCGGCGCGTCGTCATGCGAGAGTCGCTGTCGGAGCTGACCACGGCGGTGGCCATGAGCAGATGCGACGACAAGCGGATCACCCGGCGCATCATGCGGGACGCCGGGCTGCGGGTGCCGCGCGGCCAGCGGGCGAACGGCGGCAGCGCTGACGCTGCGTTCCTGGACGAGATCGGCGAGGTCGTCGTCAAGCCCGCCCGCGGTGAGCAGGGCCGCGGCGTCAGCGTGGGTGTGACCGACCCGGAGCAACTCGCCAAGGCCGTCCAGTTGGCCCGCAGCTACTGCCCTGACGTACTGATCGAAGAGTGCGTCGACGGCGACGACGTGCGCATCGTCGTGATCGGGCACAAGGTTGTCGCCGCCGCCATCAGGCGTCCGCCATCGGTCATCGGCACCGGGCGGCACAGCGTGCGCGACCTGATCAAGGCCCACAGCCGGCGGAGGGAGTCTGCGACCGGTGGTGAATCGACCGTCCCGCTCGACGAGGCCACCATTGCGACGGTGCGCGCAGCCGGGCACGAGCTCGACGACGTGCTGCCCGTAGCAGCGACACTACAAGTGCGCCGGACGGCCAATCTGCATACCGGTGGCACAATCCACGACGTCACCGCAGAGCTGCACCCGGACTTGGCCCAAGCGGCCGTAACCGCCAGCAAGGCCCTCGACATACCGGTGACCGGGATCGACCTGATCGTGCCGGACGTTTCCGGGCCCGACTACGTGTTCATCGAGGCCAACGAGCGTCCGGGGTTGGCCAACCACGAGCCGCAGCCGACCGCCGAGCGCTTCGTCGACCTGCTGTTCCCCGCGACACGCGCCACCCCTCGCCCCTGGCGACCGGCGCCACCCAGCTCACACCGCTAGATCCGGTTGTTGTCTGAGACAGTTGGACGCATGAAGCGGTTGGCCATCGATGATGAGTACCTGCAGGACATCCTGCTAGAGCTGCTGCGCACGCCCAGCCCGTCGGGGCGGACCGACGCGGTCATGCAGATCATCGGCGACCACCTCGACTCGTTGGGTCTGCCCGTCCGCGTTACCCGCCGCGGTGTGCTGCGCGCCACCCTCGCCGGGCAGCGCAGCGACATCAGCCGCGCAGTCGCCGTGCACGCCGACACCATCGGTGCGATGGTCAAGCGCCTCAAGCCCAACGGACGGCTCGAGGTCGTGCCGGTCGGCACGCACAGCGCCCGCTTTGCCGAGGGCGCACACGTCACGGTTTTCCCGGACGACCTCACGCAGTTCTTCACCGGCACCGTCCTGCCCTTGATGTCGAGTGGCCACAATTTCGGCGGAGCCGTCGACACCCAGGGCGTGGGCTGGCACCAAGTGGAGATCCGGCTCGACGAGAAGGTGTCCAGTGCCGCGGACGTGGCCGCACTCGGTGTTCAGGTCGGTGACTTCGTCGCACTCGACGCCGCACCACAGATCACGCCGAGCGGTTTCGTCAAGTCGCGGCACCTCGACGACAAGGCAGGGCTGGCCGCGTGCCTCACCGCGGTCAAGGCGCTCACCGACGCATCGGTCCCCCTCAGCGTTACCGCACATCTGCTCGTGACCATCGGCGAAGAGGTCGGCATGGGCGCGACCCATGGCCTGGATGACACCGTGGCCGAACTCATCGCGATCGACAACGCGGTCGTCTCTGAGGGCCAGGAGTCGCAGGAGGACACCGTCAACGTCGGGATGCTCGACTCCACCGGGCCGTTCGACTACCACCTGACCCGCCGACTCATAGCGATCTGCGAAGAGAACGAGCTGCTGTACCGGCGCGACATCTACCGCTTCTACCGTTCCGACGCCGCGCCCGCGATCGAATCCGGCATGGAATGCCGCACGGCGCTGCTCGGCTTCGGGGTGGAGTCCAGCCATGGCCATGAGCGCACGCACCTGGACGGGCTGCGCCGGCTCGCCGAACTCCTCATGCTCTACCTGCAGAGCCCGCTGACGTTCGAGGAGTGGGACCAGGCCCCGACCGGCACCCTGGAGGACTTCCCGAGCCACAGCGTCCAGCCGGCCGAGCCGGAGCCCGAACACTATGCCGACGGACGCTACGCCTAGACCCGTAGGGCCGTTAGGAGCTCTTTTCGCGCTTCTTGGCTTCGGCGATCTCCTGCTTGGCCCGCGTGGCGTAGATGTCGATGTACTGCTGGCCGGACAGCTGCATCAGGGCGTACATGATCTCATCCGTGACCGCGCGCAGCACATAGCGGTCCGATTCCATGCCGTAGTAACGGCTGAAGTCGAGTTTCTTGCCGAATCGGACACCCGGCCGCCGCACCTTCGGGATGAGCCGCCCGGGAGGTTGCATCTCGAATGTTCCGATCATGGCGATGGGAATCACCGGGACTCGGGCTTCGAGCGCCATCCGGGCGACTCCCGTGCGGCCGCGGTACAGCCGGCCGTCCGGCGACCTGGTGCCTTCCGGGTAGATGCCGAGCAGGTCACCCCGCCCGAGGATCTTCAGGCCGGTCCGCAACGCCGCTTCGCTGGCCTTGCCGCCGGACCGGTCGATGGGGACGTTGCCCGTGCCGCCGAAGAACAACCGCTTGAACCAGCCCTTGACGCCGCGCTCGGTGAAGTAGTCGCTCTTGGCGAGGAACGTGACCCGGCGCTCGATCACCAGGGGCATGAACAGCGAATCGACGACGGTCAGGTGGTTGCCGGCGATGATCGCCGGGCCGCTGGGCGGGATATTTTCGGCTCCCTCGACCCATGGCCGGTATACGGCCAGCAGAATCGGCCCAAGAAGCACTCGCTTGAGCAACCAGTACAGCACGGCCGAAGATTACCTCGCCGACGCCCAGTTAACCGACTATCGAACCGTTCGTGCGACGATGCGGGTGTCATCGCAAGGGGAGAGGAGGTGTCCAGTGTCTCGAGACGACGAACAGGTCTGGGCCGAGCTTGTCGAGTCGTTTCACTCCTCTTCCGACGACAGTGGCCGCCAGTGGCCGGCCGCCGAAAACGTTGACCCTGAGCTGTCCGGCCCGCCCGACGACGATTCGGATGACGCCGTCGAAACCGCCCCTGCTGAGTCCTCCGGGCCTGCGGGCGGCGCTCGGCCGCCGGCGCCGAACCCTGAGGAGCACTTCACTCCGCCTACGCCTCCGCCGCTGCCCAGCACGGACTTGATCACTCGCGGCGCCTGGGCGAGTGTGCTCGGCGTTCCGATCTTCCTCACCCTCGTCGTCCTGCTAGGGCGCTCGGTGAGCGGCTGGCTGGCAGCACTGTGCGGCGCAGCGTTCGTCGGCGGATTCGTCGTCCTCATCGCGCGCATGCGCGGCCACGACCCGTACGATCCGGACGACGGAGCTGTCGTCTAGGAGGAGTACGTGAGCACAAGCGAGACGGTGGAGCTGAGCGGACATCTGATCGACACCCGCCAACTGTCGCGGATTCTCGACGACATCGCCGAATACGGCGGCGAGTTCACGATCGACCGGTTCGACGTCGGCCACGCCGCTGCCGACGAGTCCCACGCCGTGCTCACCGTCACCGCGACGGACTCGACCGAACTGGCGCGGCTGCTGATGCGGCTGCAGACGCACGGCGCCAACTTGGTGGATCCCGGGCAGGCGACGGTCCGCGAAGTCACGCAGGACGGCGTGTTCCCGGACGATTTCTACTCGACCACGAATCTCGAAACCGTGGTGCGGATCGGATCGGAGTGGATCAAGGTCGAGCAGCCGGAGATGGACTGCGGACTGCTTGTCTGGGACGACGGCGACCGGACCCGGGTACGCACGATTCCGGTCAGCGAGGTCAAGGCGGGCGATCGGGTGGTGTGTGGGGCTTCGGGCGTGCGGGTGCGTCCGGTCGAGCCACCGACCACCGGGCCGACCGCCGGCCAGGTCTTCGAGTTCATGCAGTCCGAGGTGTCCTCCGAGAAGCCGCAGGCGCTGCTCGTCCGCCAGATCGCCGAGCAGATGCGCGCGGTGAAGGCGGCCGGCCAGCGCATCCTGTGGGTCGGCGGGCCCGCCGTCGTGCACACCGGTGCCGCCCCGGCGATGGTCGAACTCGTTCGCGCCGGCTACGTCGACGTGCTGTTCGGCGGCAATGCCATCGCCACGCACGACATCGAGGCCGCCCTCTACGGAACGTCGCTCGGCGTCGACCTGGCGAAAGGGCGCGGCGTCGAACACGGCCACGAGCACCACATCCGCGCCATCAACCGGATCCGGGCCTGTGGCTCGATCCGAGCCGCAGTCGAGCAGGGCGTGGTGACCGGTGGTGTCATGCACGCGCTGGTCACCGAGAACAAAGGATTCGTGCTCGTCGGCTCACCGCGGGATGACGGTCCGTTGCCGGACGTATACACCGACGTCATCGAGGGCCAACGGGCGATGCGCGCCGCGCTGCCGGGGGTCGGGTTCGCGATCATGGTCGCCACCATGCTGCACTCGGTCGCCACCGGAAACCTGCTGCCCGCCTCGATTCCCCTCGTGTGCGTCGACATCAACCCGGCGACGGTCACGAAGCTGGCAGATCGCGGGTCGAGCCAGGCCCGCGGCGTCGTGACCGACGTCGGCCTGTTCCTCGAGCAGTTGGCGCTAGAGCTGGTGCCGGGGCACCGATCAGTGGGCGGCTAACTCGGCCGCGACCGGCACGTCCAGATCGGCGACCACCGGGCGGTGATCGCTGGCCACCTCCACGTCGGGCCCGTCGACGACCCAGTGCGACTGAACGGTGGCCGGCCCGCACACGAACACGCCGTCGATGCGCCGCCGGGGGTTGCGGGCGCTGAACGTCGGCGCGTTGTCGGGCGCGCCCGCGTCGGTGAACTCAGCGGCGATGGCACGCCATGTCGGCATCTCAGGGGTCTCGTTGATGTCGCCGGCGAGGACGGTTACCGGAGAGTCGTACCGGTCGACGAGACCGACGATCTCGCCCCAATGCCGCGGCCGCTCGTCGGCATCAAGCCCCAGGTGGACACTCGCCACGGTGCACCAGGCTCCGGCCTTATGGATGCGGGCCGAGACGACGCCGCGGCGGATCAGTCGCGGCGTGCGGCTGAGCCGATACTCGATCAAACTGGACATATCGACTCGGTGGGCGGCGAGCATGGCCACGCCGTTGGCAGTGCGCCCGCCCCCGGCATAGAGCAGCCCGGATTCGCGGGCCAGGGCCGCACACTTCGATCTCCACCGGAAGAACCGGGGAGCCTCCTGGATGCAGACGACGTCGGCATCGAGCTCGCGCAGCACCCGGATGACCGCCGCCCGGTCATCTCGCAGCGACCGGACGTTGTAGGTGACCACTCTCAGCTTGACCACAACTCGCGAGCCTAACCTCTCGCGTTGATCATGGACGATTCGTGGTTACGGCGACTCCGGTACCACGAATCGTCCGTGATCAACGCGAGAGGTGGGGTGGGGTTAGGTGCGGGCGAGATCGGCTGCGCCGACAATGCCGGCGTCATTGCCCAGCGTGGCGGCCCGGATCTGCGCTTCGGGACGGTGTCCCTTGCCGGTGAGGTTGGCCGAGTACGCCTCTCGTGCCGGGTCGAGCAGAAGGGCACCGGCCTCGGAGACACCTCCGCCGATGACGAACACCGCAGGATCGAGGATCGCGGTCAACGTGGCCAACGCCTCGCCAAGCCACCGCCCGAGTTCAGCGAGCAGCGACACCGCCAGCTCATCGCCCTCCTCGGCGGCGGTCGTGACCATCGGCCCGGTGACCGCCTCCGGGTCGCCACCGGCGAGTGCCAGCAGTCTGGCGGCGGGACCAGGATGCTCAACCGCCGCGGCCCGAGCCTCGCGCACCAGTGCACTGCCGCTCGCGTACTGTTCCAGGCACCCGAGGTTGCCGCAGCCGCACCGAATCCCACCAGGCACGATGCGCATGTGGCCGACCTCTGCCCCGATGCCGTGGGCGCCCCGGTAGAGAGCACCGTCGAGCACGAGCCCACCGCCGATTCCGGTGCCGACTGTGACGCAGACCATGTCGTCGACATCTTCAGCCGCGCCGAACTGAAACTCGCCCCACGCTGCCGCGTTCGCGTCGTTCTCGACAACAGACGGCAGGCCGGTCGCGGCAGTCACCTGATCGCGGACGTGGACGTCACGCCAGGCCAGATTCGGCGCGAACAACACGGTCGAGCGTCCGGCGTCCACGAAGCCCGCCGATCCCACGCCGACACCGGTTATGTCATAGCCCGCAGCGAGCTCCTGGGTCACCGCGACGACGTTCTCGACAATCGCCGCCGGATCGGTGAATGGTGTGTCGCGCCGCGTGCGGGCGAGGATCTTTCCGGAGTCATCGACAACTCCCGCAGCGATCTTCGTACCCCCGACATCGACGCCGACGGTAAGCGCCACCTCAGCCCTCCACCCGCTTCTTCAGCTCCTTGAGAGCAGTGTCGATGATCACCTTCTCGGCCTTGCGCTTCATCAGGCCGAGCAGCGGAATGGCCACATCGACGCTGAGCTGGTAGGTGACCTCGGTGCTGCCCTCGCCGACCGGCTCGAGCTGATACGACCCGTCCATCGCCTTGAGCAGCCCGCCTTCGACCAGGGTCCAGCGCACTTCGGTGTCGTCGTCCCACTCGTACGACAGCGTGTAAGTGTCCTTGATGGCGCCGGCGTCCAGGACGAACCGCGCCTCGGCCGGGCGCTCCTGCTCGTCGTCGTACACCGTGAGGATGTCGACCTGCTTGACCGATGCGGTCCATTCGGGATACGCCTCGAGGTCGGCGATGACCGCCATCACCTCGGCCGGTGGAGCCTCGATGACGATGCTCGAAGTCGTTTGCTCGGCCATGGTTCGTCCCTCATTGCCAGCGTCGTCGGAAGCGGGTGCCAGCCTGTGGTGGCGAAGCGACCCTATCGGTCCAGGCCCACACGCGGTGTCCCTACTGCCCGATCCCGCTCGAGCTCGTCCTTGAGGGCATGGATCCGACGCTTGTACCCACGCACGTAGGACTCGCGGAGCCGCGGTACCCGCCGGGCGGCCAGCGAGCGCGCCGGGTCGGCCCGCAAGAACCAGTGGACGATCACTCCGTCCCGCCACGGCTCCAGCCAAATCTCTGCTGATCCGACCAGCGCACCAGCGACCGTCCACTGGACTCCCTTGATCCCGCGATCGCGAGTGACCGTGAGATTGAGCTCGGGCCACCACTCCCGCCAGAGCGTGGGATCGGCAAACTTGCGCGCGAGTTCGGCGGCATCAGCGACGACGAACGACTCGTCGATGATGTCCACTGCCGGGGCCACGGGCGACACGATAGCCGCTGGCGAATCGGCGCGAGGCGGCGATGTGCGGCAGACTTTCCCGCATGCTTCTCGGTTAGGTTCGGGGGTGATCCGGGAATTGAGCGGCCTGGGACTGCATCCGCTCGGCGAACGCCACTGGCGTGCCGTCGCCGTGGCCCGCCCCGGCATGCTCGCGCTCGTAGTCGCTCTCACGGCCGCAGCGCGAGACGACGTCACTAACCCGTGGTGGCTCGTCGCCCTGGCACTTGTGGCGGTCACAGCCGGCCTGGCCCAACGGACCCTGCCGCATGCCTGGCTGCAAGCGGCCGCCGAGATGACCGCCGCTGCGGTCATCGTCGGGCTAGCCATGCGCGAGTCCTATCTCGGCCTGCCGTACCTGCTGCTGCCGGCTTTCGCCGGCGGCCTCGCGGGCAGCGTCGGCGGCGCCGCACTGTGTACCGGTGCTGGTACGGCGGGCCTCCTGATCGGCCTGCTCATTCCGACCAGTCCGCTCGACGCCGCGACGGTGGTAAGCCTCGTTCCGTGGGTTCCGATGATCTTCGCGACCGGATCGGTTGGCGCCTGGGTGCGCCGCCAGCAGGCCACCCGGCCGGCCGACGTCACCCGATACGGCGCCGCCTACCGACTGCTGTCGGAACTGCGCGTGCTGTCGCGTCGGCTGTCCGGTGGCCTCGACCCGGTGGCACTGGCGGACGGCTTGCTCGACGACGTGTACACCTGGACCGACGCCCACCGGGCCGCCCTGCTCGTCCGCCGCGAAGGCGGCATCCTGCTGCCCCTCGCGCGGCGCGGTGGCGACGACAGCTGGCTCGCCAAGGCGGAGGAGGACTCGCTGGTGATGGACGCGTGGACGACCGAGGCGCCGGCGAACGCGACCGTCGGTCGCCGTGAACACCGCCTGGTGATTCCGCTGCGGGTGGGAAGCCGGACGATCGGAGTGGTCGTCGCCGACGTCGCTACGCCGGTGCCGGCGGCGGAACTGGCCACGCTCGCCCGCTCCACCGACGACGGGGCGCTCAGGCTCGAGACCGCCCTGCTTTTCGACGAGGTGCGCGAGATCGCCACCCGGGAAGAGCGGCGGCGGCTGGCCCGCGAGATTCACGACGGGATAGCCCAGGAGCTCGCTTCACTCGGCTATCTCATCGACGACTTGCAGGCCCGGGCGCAGGATGCCGAACTTCGCTCGCTCGCCAGCACACTCCGCAAGGAGGTCACGCGCGTCCTGTCTGATCTGCGCCACTCCATCTTCGATTTGCGCAGTGATGTTCCAGCCGACGTCGGGATTGGCACGGCCCTCGCCGGATACGCCCGAGAGGTCGGCTCACAAAGCGGGCTCACCGTCCACCTGGTGCACGAAGAATCGCAGGAGCGGCTGCGCCCGGAAGTGGAGGCCGAGTTGCTGCGGATCGGGCAGGAGGCGATCACCAATGTCCGCAACCACGCTAAGGCGCGCAACCTGTGGGTCACCGTATCGGTCAACCCGCCGGCGGCCCGGGTGCAGGTGGCCGATGACGGCGTCGGGCTTGGTGTTCGCCCGCGGGATCGCTACGGGCTGGACATCATGGCCGAACGCGCCCGGCGCGTCGGCGCCACTTTGCTGATCGAGAATCGTCCTGCGGGAGGTACCGTCGTAGATGTGTCTCTCGGCGTCGACGAGGGAAAGAGGTAACCGTGCCGGCAACAGTGCTGCTGGTCGACGACCACGAGCTGATCCGCCAGGGCCTCCGGCGGGCTTTCGAGCGTGATGCGGACTTCACCGTAGTCGGCGAGGCCGGAACCCTCGCCGAGGCCACGAAGCTCGCAAACACCCTTCGCCCTGACGTCTGCGTGATCGACGTTCGGCTGCCCGACGGCAACGGTCTCGAACTCGCCGAGAAGCTCCGGCAGGCCCGCTCGGACGTCGGTCTGGTCGTCTTGACCATGTACGCGGGCGACGACCAGTTGTTCGCGGCGCTGGACGCTGGAGCGTCGGCGTTCGTCCCGAAGAGCGCTCCGAGCGACGACGTGGTCGCCGCCGCCCGCCACGCTGCGGCCAAGCCCACTTCTTTCGTGGCCGATGATCTCGCGGCCGCCATGCATCGCCGGCTCAACCCGACCGGCCCGCAGCTGACCAGGCGCGAGCGTGAGGTTCTCGACCTGCTCGCCGAGGGGCTCGGCGTGGCCAGCATCGCAGGCAAGCTCTACATCAGCGAGTCAACGACCAAAACTCACGTGTCCAAGCTGTACGACAAGCTCGGTGCGGCCAATCGGGCGCAGGCGATCATGGCGGCGGTGCGGGCCGGCTTGCTTGACGACACAGATCGCGAGTGACCCAGGCCCCCAGCGAGAATGGGCCGTTCGGGTGATGACGTATTGCCCGTACGCCGGATCGACTCGAAGTATCCGACCTGACAGCTTTGGAACGGGCATGCATCCAGAGCGGACCTCCATTGCGCCGTGCCCCAATTGAGTACCGAATCGTTTGCGCAGGGCCACCGAGGGAGGTTGCCGCGATGCGGACGCCCGGACCACCTGACCCCCGACCACGGCGGGCCAGGATGTTCGAGTACGCACTCGTAATTCTGACCGTGGCTGCCGTGGTGGCGCTGGCGACCTGGTTCCTCACCCATGAGATCACCGAAGGTTTAGGCGGGCCGTAGCGACCCTCACCCGAGTAGCCGGCGCAGTGTCGCGACCGAATGCTCCCAGCTCCACTCTTCCTGAACCCAGGCTCTCGCCTTGTCGCCCAGTACACGGACGAGCCCAGGGTCTTCCAGCAACTCCGCCGCCCGCTTCGCGATGGCAGCGGGGTCCCGAGCGTCCACCACGTAACCGGTCTCGCCGTCCAGAACCGTCTCGGGCGCTCCCCCGCTGTCGCCCACCAGTACCGGGCAGCCCGATGCCTGCGCCTCTAGGAACACGATGCCCAGTGCCTCCGGTTCCAGCCCACCCAGGCGGGTCCGGCAGGGCATCGCGAATACGTCACCGGCGTCGAACCACGCCGGGGCATCCGACCACGGCACGGCGCCGGCGAACATAACCGACGCGCTCACTCCGTTGTCGCGCACAAGTCGTTCCAGCCGCCGCCGGTACGGCCCGTCGCCGACCAGCAGCAGCAGCGCGTCCGGGACCGCGGCGATGATCTGCGGCATCGCCCGGATCAACGCATCCTGGCCCTTGCGGGCGATGAACCGCGACACCGACAGCAGGACCGGACGGCCGGAGTCGATCCCCAGCCGGGCGCGGATCTGCGCTCCACCCTGGCCGGGACTGAATGTGGAGCTGTCCACACCGGGTGCGAGCCGCACCATCCGCTCACTGGCCGCGGGTGACAACGCAGGGGTGATGCGCCGCCGGCAGAACTCCGACACGTACGTCAGCACGTCGCACGCCTCGCCGATGGAGTTGAGCGCGCTCCTGGCGACGGGCACCTTGGCCCACCAGGTCTCGTGGCCGTGAGTGAGGCCCACGATGCGCCGGGCACCCAGCGAGCGCAGTGGGCGGGCCAGTGCGCCGAGCGGCGCTGCCGCGCCGAAAAGCACCGAGTCGCAGCCGCTGTCGACGAAGACTTGCGCGACTCTCCGCCGAACGGCCGGCGTGGGCAGCAGAGTCGAGGCGGGATCCCGGATCACCGGGTAAGGCAACCTGGCATCCAACTGGCGGTCGCCGACCATGCTCGCGGTGTACACGACGACCTCCTCGGCGGGCAGGCGGTTGCACAACGCGAAGACGAACGACTCGATCCCGCCGCGGCGGGTCGGAAAGTCGTTCGTGACGACCAGAGTGCGGCCCACTACTCTCCCTTCACCAGGTCTGCCGGTTCGGTTTCGCCGTGCAGCTTCGCCCAGGTCCTGGCCAGGGCGATCCGCTGCGGGTGCGTCGGGTGGCTGGCGAACAGCGCGAACAGCCAGGCCGGCGGATCTGGATCGGAATAAGCCGTGACGGCCAGGCTGTGCTGCATCTGCACAAACGTGGCAGCATCGCCGGTCAGATCTAGCGAATGCACGTCTGCGCGCGTCTCAACCCGGCGGCTCACCAGGTTCTGCACCGGCGCAGCGACCAGCCCGAGGACCGTGACGATCGCGAGCACCAGCGCGATCACGCGCGGATCGGACGGACCCGTCGCACCTGCGCGATCAAGCGGCCAACGCAACGCCAGTAAGCCGGCCAACACACATACCCCGGCGGCCGCCGCCAGTGCGCCCAGCAGGGTGCCGTTGCGGACGTCGTTGTCAACCGTGTGGCCGAGTTCGTGCGCGACGATCGAGCGGATCTCGTCGTCCGGTGCCCGATCCAGCAGCGTGTCGTACACGACGATCCGGTGGGTCGCACCGAATCCGGACACATAGGCATTCAGCGTGGTCGTCCGCCGAGACGCGTCGGCCACCAGTACCTCGTCGACGTTCAACCCGTCCGCCTGTGCAAGTTCGAGCAGCGACGTGCGCAACTCACCGTCGTCCATGGGGGTGAACTTGTTGAACACCGGCTCGATCACCAGTGGGTACACGAAGGACAGTGCCACCACGAAGGCGGCGGCGCCGGCCGCCGCCGCTACCCACCACCAGCGTGGGAATGCGCGGGCGAGCGCGACGAGGGCGAGCAGGGCCAGCAACGTGCCGACTACCTGGAGGCCGAACGACCGGGCCACATCGGCCAGCCAGCCGGCCCAGTCTCGTGTCGAGAGGCCGTAGGAACGGCGGACTGTCTCCGCCCAGGCCGAAAACGGCAGCATCGCCGCCCGCATGACGAGCAGCAACGCCAGCCCGCCCAGGAGAACCTGCCAGATCCACCCCCCGCCGAGCGGGCGGGCGGCCAGGTCCACGATCCGTGACCCGAGCGGCGTCAGCCCGAGCACGAGCGCGACGATCAAGCCCGTGGCAAGGCTGAGGTAGCCGGGCGGCCGGCTCTCGGAGCGGTACTGCTCCGCAGCCGCCTGCTCTGCTGCGGTGAAGTCTCGGTCCGGGTCGGCGGGAATCAGCTCGACGCCGGCATCGGGGAACGGCTGCCAGGGCGTGGCCGCGACGACGACCACCAGAAACCCGACCAGCAGAATCGCGGCGACGATCCACGTCGCGGCGCCACTGGTCCTCACCCGACGATACTAGCCGGGGTGATCAGCCGCCCGGTCGCGTCGCGCCGCTGAAGTTGGACCGGTAGTACCCGTCGAGGCTGACCATGCTGACCGGAGTGCCGGGCTTAACCGCGTGCACCATCTGGCCGTTGCCCGCGTAGATGCCTACGTGGCTGATCGGGCTGTAGAAGAACAGCAGGTCGCCCGGACGCAGATTGTCCCACGACACCCGGGTGCCCACCCCGATCTGCTGGTATGACGAGCGCGGCAGCGAGACGCCAGCGGCTGCCCACGCGGCCTGGGTCAGCCCGGAGCAGTCCCAACCATCAGGGCCGGTTCCACCCCACACGTACGGATCGCCGAGCTGGGCCAGCGCGAAGTCGAGCGCAACCTGGCCCTTGCCCGAGGCCGGTGGCGGCTCGGACGACTGCTCGCGCTCAGTGCTGCGGCTTTCTTGCTCGGCGGCCTGTTCACGGGCGGCCAGCGCGGCCTCCTCGGCCTCCCGCCGCTCAGCCTCCAGACGCGCGCGTTCTTCGGCTTTGAGCGAGTCGAGCAGCCGCTGCGCCTCTGCCAGCAGGTCTTCGGCAACGGCCTTCTCTTCGGCCAGTTGATCCTGGACCGCCTCCAAGCGGGCCAGTTCCTCGTCGTAAAGCAGGGTGTCCTGCTCGAGTCGCTGGCGCTGCGCCGCCACCTGCTGGAGTTGCTCACCCTGCTGGCGGGTGTAGGCATCGATCACAGCCGCCTGCGCCAAGTACGTGTCGGGGTCGTCGGCGAGCAGCATCTGCATAGTGGGGTCGATACCGCCCGACCGATACGTCGCGGCGGCGAAATCCCCGATCTCAGTGGTCAGCTCCTTGAGCCGAGCTTCCTGTCGCGCGACGTTCTCCTCGGCCTTGGCCAACCGGAGCTCGATGTCGTCGAGTTCATCGGTGGCCAAGTGGTACCGCTCAGCGGCGACCTCCGCTTCGTGGTGCAGCTCATCGACCTTCTCTTTGACCTCTTCAAGAGTGAGATCGGGATCGGCAAAGCCCACTTGGGCCGACGTGATTCCGCCGATAGACGTGACCGCCGCGGTGCACAGCACCACGATGAAGCGGCGCGAGCGTCCGACGCGTCGGATGTGAGTGGGGTCAGGTTGGCTCGTGGTCCGGCCGGGCAGCTCGGGCACGCCTGTCCTTTCCTCATACGTGGCGGCCTGCTCGTCGGCCGGTCGGCCGGCAGGGGGGAGCAGGCGCCTCGGGCAGACTAACTAGCCGACCGCGCTCGGGGCAAGTGGCCTCGCCGGTTGGATTGGGTGGGTTCGCCGTCCTTTCGCCGGCGCGCCACGGCAAGCCGCAACGGCGGAACCAGCCCGGCATTCGCCAGCGCGCCGATCGCCGCCTGTTCGGGTTCTGTCAGCTCTGGGCCCTCGTCGGGGACCCCGAGCAGGACCGAAACCACGCAGTCAGAACAGGCCAGGCCACGAACTTCACATGCGTCGCAGTCGATGAGCATCGCGCTGCCTCACCTCCGTCAGGCGGCCGCCCTTGCCGACCGCTATCTGGACGTCACGGTAGGGGCCGGGTCTGACAGGCCACCGCTGCTAGCCGCCGATCAGCCTGACGAGCGCGACTGCCGGCACGGGCCGCACCCCCGGACGGCGAACGCCATCGGCGACCTCGCGGTCGGAGGAGGCGACCACCACGGCCCGTCCCTCCGGCTCAGCCTGCACCAGCCGACGGATCAGCTCGTCAGCGGTTTCGCCCTTCGGGCTGAATCTCACTCTCACGCCTGCGGCCGGGCCCACCGGCGGTGGGACGGACACGTCTGCACCGTCGAACACGCAGGTGACCTCGGCTTTGGTGCGGGCGGCCAGCGCACCGAGCGCCTGTATGAGCCGGTTCCGTTGCGCCTCCAGAGGCATCGCCGGCCACGCGGTCTTGGTCACGTTGTAGCCGTCCACGACCAGGTGAACCCTCGGTATCGCCAGCAGGTCCGAAAGGTACGCAGGATCATCCGACGAGCGGGCCCGGCCATGCGCGGGCATATCCGCTCCGGCCGGACCACTGGCTGCAACAGTGTCCGCCGGCCGCACGGAGGTCGCCGGCAACGCCAGTTCTCGCCGAAGGCCCGCTGCGGCTTCGGTAAGGGTGTCCAGCAACAGGCCGAGCCGCGCCGTCTCCAGGCCTCGACCTTCCCGGCCCGCTCGCTTGAGGTTCTCCAGAGCTGTCTCAGCCTCGCTCAGTTTGGCGCGCAACCGCCGCGCCTCGGCTTCGGCCGCCGCTCGGGCCGCCTCGGCCTGCCCGACGGCATCACTGAGGTCGGACTCCGCCGCCTGTTCCGCTCCTCTCGCAGCGGCGGCCCGCTCGCGTGCTTCGCCGAGCCGCCGCCGTAACGCGGTGTTCTCGGCCTTGAGCCGGTCGATCTCGCCCTTGTACCTGTCCCGGGCTTCCCGAGCCGACGCCCGCGCCGCGGCGAGCTGTTCTCGAAGGCGGACGGCGGCCGCCGACTCACGAGCGGCCCTGGCCTCGATCTCGGCTCGGTTCGTGGTCTCCCCGGCGTCCTTCACCACCGCCTCCCAGCCGAGCGGCCGCTGCAGGTACGCGATGACCGCGATGTCGACCGGATCCGCGGCGGCCGGCGGGGCGCCGTCTTCGAGGGCGTCCGCAAGGCCCGGCATCGCGGCCGACGCCGCCTCGAACACACGAGACCGGAAAGCAGGATCGGTTTCCAGCCCGGCCGCGATCGCGCTGGCTCCGAGCCGCGCGCGCTTGGCTGCGGCGAACCTGGCGACCGGTCGCAGCGCCGCCGGTATCTCATCGGCACGCATTGAACCGAGCACGTCGGCCGCCAGCGCCACGACCCGTGCCCGGACCGGCTCCGGAAGGGTCGTCACGCCGGCTCAACGTCCTCCGCGGCGACGCGCGCCGACTCGTCGGCATCCACCCGACGCACCACCTCGATGTCTCGCTCGCTGCCGCACCAGCGGCAGCGGACCTGCTCTACGACCTCACCGAGCGTCTCCGACTCCTCCACCCGCGGCTCACCGGCCAAGGTGAAGTGGACGTATTCCCGCACCCGGACAGATCGCACCACGTCGAAGCGAGTGAGGTTGCCACACTGCGCGCAACGCCAGCGGGTCGTCGCGGTCGGCATCGATATGGCCACGGGTGTCCTCCACTTCATCGACCTAGTCAGGTTAGAGGAGGTGCCGACCAGCGCGCCGCCACCACCTTGTCAGTGTCGGTCCCTACCGTTCCAACCATGACGACCACAGTCGTTCAAGGCACGATCGACGAGTTGGGCGTGCCTCTCGTCGCAACGACGTTCGTGGTCGTCGATCTTGAAACGACTGGTGGCGCACCGGCCACGGCCGACATCACCGAGTTCGGCGCCGTCAAGGTGCAAGGCGGCGAGGTGCTCGGCGAGTTCCAGACTCTCGTACGCCCGTCGATGGCCATCCCGCCGTTTGTGGCCGTGCTCACCGGCATCACCGACGCAATGGTGGCCTCCGCGCCGCGGCTGGAGTCGGTTCTCCCGGCGTTTCTGGAGTTCGCGCGCGGGGCCACCCTCGTCGCCCACAACGCGCCCTTCGACGTCGGGTTCCTCAAGGCCGCCTGCGAACGCACCGGCCGGCCCTGGCCGCGGTTCGAGGTGCTCGACACCGCCCGGCTCGCCCGGCGAGTGCTCGCCCGCGACGAGGCCCGCGACTGCAAGCTGTCGACGCTGGCGCGGTTGTTCCACGCGTCCACCACCCCCACTCACCGGGCTCTGGAGGACGCCCGGGCGACGGTCGACGTCCTGCACGGGCTGCTCGAGCGGCTGGGCAACGTCGGGGTGCAGACCGTCGAGGAGCTTGTGCTCTGGCAGAGCACGGTCACGCCGGCTCAGCGCAGCAAGCGCCACCTCGCCGAGCACCTTCCACCCGCGCCCGGCGTCTATATCTTCACCGACGGTCAAGGGCATGCGCTCTACGTCGGCAAGAGCACAAATATGCGTCGGCGGGTCCGCACGTACTTCACCGCGTCCGAGACCCGCTCCCGGATGACCGAGATGATTTCGATCGCCGAAACGGTCACCGGAATCGAGTGCGCGACGGCTCTCGAGGCCGAGGTCCGTGAGCTTCGCCTGATCGCCGAGCGCAAGCCGCGCTACAACCGCCGGTCCCGATTTCCGGAACGGGCGAGTTGGCTCAAGCTCACCGTTGAGCCGTTCCCGCGACTGTCCATGGTGCGCGACGTTCGCGACGACGGCGCGGCGTACCTTGGACCTTTCGGATCACGACGCACGGCCGAAGCCGCCATGACCGCCGTGCACGAGGCGATCCCCATCCGGCAGTGCACCGAGCGCCTCTCCCCCAAACGCAGTCGCTCGGCCTGTGTGCTGGCGGAGCTGGGCAGGTGCGGCGCGCCGTGTGCCGGGGGCGAGACCGTCGAGCAGTACGGCCAGCACGCCGCCGAGGTCCGCGAAGCCTTCACGGCCGATGCCGGCGAGCTGGTCTCACGGCTGCTGGGCCGGATCGAGCGGCTCGCGGCCGCCCAGCGCTATGAGGACGCCGCGGTCCACCGCAATCGGCTGGCAGCGTTCGTCCGTGCCGCCGCCCGCAGCCAGCGAATGGCCGCCCTCGCCGCTGTCCCTGAGCTCGCCGCCGCTCACCGGCTCGAGCAGGGCGGCTGGGAGATGCACGTCGTCCGGTGCGGCCGGCTCGCGGCCGCGGGAACCTCACCGCCGGGCGCGCACCCCCGCCCCTACCTCGATGCGCTGTTGAGCACGGCCGAAACGGTTACACCCGCGCCCGCGCCTCTGCCCGCCGCCACCGCTGAGGAGACCGAATGCGTCCTGCGCTGGCTGGAGCAGCCCGGCACCCGGCTGGTCGAGGTCGCCGGCAGCTGGACCCTGCCGGTGCGCAGCGCGTGGTCGTTCATGGATCTCGTCGACGCGGTGGGCGAGGCTCCCGGCGCGGCCCGGCCGTTCGACGACCGCCGCTCCCTCCGCCCCCGCGCGTGAACCGACCGTCCGCAGAAGCGTCCCGGCGCCGCACACCGGCTTGTCGCCCACGTCGGCCGGCACCCAGCCAGGCGTAGGCTCGGGCTGGTTCGACAGGAGGAAGGACGCCCGTGATCACCGCCATCGTCTTCGTGCAGGCAGAGGTCGCCCGAATACCCGAGGTCGCCGAGCAGATCGCCGCGCTCGACGGCGTCAGCGAGGTCTATTCGGTCACCGGTGAGATAGATCTGATCGCCATGATCCGCGTGCGCCAACATGAGCAGATCGCCGAGGTCGTGGCCGACCGGCTGAACAAGGTGCCCGGTGTTCTCGGCACCGAGACCCACATCGCCTTCCGTGCCTTCTCCAGTCACGATCTCGAGGCCGCGTTCGCACTCGGTCTCGACGACACCGACTGACCACCACCACCCCTCAACTTCGGTGAGGTGGAGTGGACAGGACCACCGGTCGGACCGCGACCGGGATTTTCGCCGCCTTCGCCGCCGCCTCTAATTCGGGGTAAGTCAGCTGGTAGAGGCCCACTTAAGCGGGATCTGGAGCGGGCACCAGCCCAGTATCCGTTGTCCGCTGACGATCATTTTGGATGTATTCGGGGCAAAGTTGTTGGTGATTTGTTACCTACATCTCCGAAACGAGGAGCAACATGGGGGTTCATGAGTGCACGTTCGATGGCACGCCGGCCCGTCCTGCCGGCTAGCCCGTTCAAGGCGTCGAAAGAACAACCAGTCGAGAAGTTCAACATCGACGACCGGATCACGCACGATCGGCACGGCGTCGGCCGTGTCATCCTCCTGGAGAGCGACACAGTTGTGCATGTCGCCTTCGGTTCGGAGGTGCGGCGTATCGCACTGCCGAACCCGAAGGTGACCCGGCTCTAGGAGTTCCCTCAGGCGCGCAGGGGCGCCCGGGAAACCTGGCCATCGGCCGAGCTGCCACCGGACCTCCGCCGGCGAAACGGCGGGGCACCGGTACGGCGCGGCTGGTTCAGCAGGCGGCGATCCAGCGGTCCAGCACAGCCGCTGCTTCCCCCGAGTCGACCGCCTCTTGAGCGCGCCCGTACGCCGCCCCGATCTGCTCGGTCAATGGTTTGTCGTCGCCGTCATCGAGGCCGTCGTAGGCAACAAGGGCGGCCGCCGCGTTGAGCAACACAGCGTCGCGCACCGGCCCTGTCTCGCCGGCCAAGAACCGCCGGGCCACGTCCGCGTTATATGCCGCGTCACCGCCCCGCAGCGCGTCCGTCGCGGCCGGCGGAATGCCGAGGCGAGCAGGGTCGAGCCGCTCCTCGCGCGCTTCTCCCCCACGCACGACCCACACCCTGGACGTCGTCGTCGTGGTCAGTTCGTCGAGCCCGTCGTCGCCACGGAATACCAGAGCCGACACCCCGCGCCCGGCGAGCACGCCGGCGATGATGCCCGCCATCCGGCCGTCGGACACGCCAACGGCCAGCGCCGACGGCCGCGCCGGGTTGGCGAGCGGACCGAGGAAGTTGAACGTGGTCGGGATCCCGAGTTCCTTGCGAGTGGCGCCGGCGTGGCGGAGAGCCGGGTGGAACAGCGCTGCGAAGCAGAAGGTGATGCCCACCTCGTCGGCGATCTGTGCGACCCGCTCTGGCGGCAGGCCGAGGTCGATCCCCAACTCCTCGAGCAGGTCCGCTGCGCCGCAAGCGGACGAAGCCGCCCGGTTGCCGTGCTTGACCACCCGGGCACCGGCGCCCGCCGCCACTATCGCGGCCATCGTCGAGATGTTCACCGTCTGTGCGCGGTCGCCCCCGGTGCCGACCACGTCCACCGCCGGGCCCTCGACCGAGATCGGCGTCGCGCGTTCGTACATGGCCCTGACCAGCCCGGCAACCTCGTCGACCGTTTCACCTTTGGCGCGTAACGCAATGACGAACGCGGCGATCTGAGCTGATGTCGCCGAGCCGTCCATGATCTCGCCCATCGCCCACGCGGTGGCCTCGGCCGGCAGATCTGAACCTTCCAGGAGGGCAGTCAGGACCTGCGGCCAGCTCTGCGGGTTCATGAGGCAACAGGGACGCGCCGGCGCGGCCGGCGGAGCAAGTCTGCGACGGCAGCGGCCACCGCAGCCGGGTCGAGCGGGTGTGAAATGACAGCGTCAGCCCTCGACCAGGTCGCAAGCCAGCCGTCCTGGGCCCGCCCGACGATCACCAGGATCGGGGGACACTGGAAAATCTCGTCCTTGACCTGCCGGGCCAGGCCGATACCGCCGTAGGGTACCGCCTCACCGTCGAAGACCGCGACATCGATGCCGCCGGCGCGCAGAGCCTTCAGCACTGCCGGCACGGTGGCGCATTCGACGTACTCGACCCTCGGCACGTCGGCCGCCGGGCGCCGTCCGATGGCAAACCGGATACGCTCCCGCGTGGTGCGGTCGTCGCTGTAGACAAGAACCGTTCTCGTCTCTGGGGCTGTCGCGGTGCTCATCGGATGCGTCCTCGAGTCATGGCTACGGTCGGGGTCCGATCTTACCGGCCGGCCGAGATACCTGCAGTGCCGGTAGAGGCTACCCAACACGCCGAGACCTGGTTGCCGGGGTCGGGATGTACTCGCGTTCGGCTACCGACATAATGGCGCACGTGGCTCAGGCATCCGCAGTACCGACAGCGCCCGCTCCGGCGCCCGAGCGGCCCAACATGGTCGCGGTGGGCACCATCGTCTGGCTGTCCAGCGAGCTCATGTTCTTCGCGGCGTTGTTCGCTGTCTACTTCACCATCCGGTCGGTGCGGCCGGACGTGTGGGACGCTAACACCCCGCTGCTGAACATTCCGTTCGCGGCGGCGAACACCACCATCCTGGTGCTCTCATCGGTCACCTGCCAGTTCGGCGTGTGGCGAGCGGAGCGCGGCCAGGTCGGTCGGACCGGCAGCCTGCTGCAGGTCGGCCGCTGGGGCCTGCGTGAGTGGTTCGTCCTCACGTTCATCATGGGCGCTGTCTTCGTGGCGGGTCAGGTGTACGAGTACGCCGAGCTGGCCATCCACGAAGGCGTCACGCTGTCCAGTGATGCCTTCGGCTCCATCTTCTACCTGGCCACGGGTTTCCACGCCTTGCACGTCACCGGCGGTTTGATGGCGTTCCTGCTCGTCCTGGGCAGGACGTTCATGGCCCGCCGGTTCACCCACGAACAGGCCACCAGCGCCATCGTCGTGTCGTACTACTGGCACTTCGTCGACGTGGTTTGGATCGGGCTGTTCCTGACCATCTACGCGGTTCAATGACGAGGAGCGCTGTGACTGCGATCTCCGCCCGCCGGCGCCATCCGTTGGCGGCCGCCGTCGTCCTGTTCGTCGCCTTGCTGCTCTTCGGGGGGCTGTACGCAGCGTTCGCCCCAGCCAGCCAGGCCGACGTACAGGCCAGCACATCGACGCAGATCGACGAGGGCCGCAAGCTGTTCGCGATCGGGTGCTCGAGCTGCCACGGTCTTAACGGCGAGGGCCAGAGTCGTGACGATGGCACGGTGCTCGGGCCGTCACTGGTAGGAGTGGGCGCAGCCGCCGTCGACTTCCAGGTCGGCACGGGGCGGATGCCGGCCGGCCCGCCGGGTGCTCAGCTTCCCCGCAAGGAGGTCCAATACACCCAGGATGAGATCGACGCACTGGCCGCGTACGTCGCGTCCTTCGCCCCCGGCCCCGAGATCCCGGGTGCGGCCGCCGTCGACCCCCAGCGCGGCAACGTCGCGCGCGGGGGCGAACTGTTCCGCACCAACTGCGCCCAGTGCCACAACGCCACTGGCCAGGGCGGCGCCTTGTCGTACGGCAAATACGCCCCGCCGCTGGCAGGTGTAGAGCCGAAGCACATGTACGAGGCCATGCTCACCGGACCGCAGTCGATGCCGGTGTTCAACGACACCACGATCACCCCGGACCAGAAGCGCGACATCATCGCCTTCCTCAAGCACATCGAGGACGAGCCGAATCCCGGTGGTGCGGGCATCGGCCGGATCGGCCCGGTGTCCGAGGGCCTGTGGGGCTGGCTCATCGGAATCGGATCGCTGATCGGCGCCGCCGTGTGGCTCGGGGCGAAGCGGTCATGACCATATCGAGGGACGACGAGATGTCCGACTACACGACCGAAGCGGGCACCGAACTTGAGCGCCGCGAACGGGCCGGCGATCCGATCGGCGACCCCGGCCTGCCGGAGTCGCCGCCGCGGCTCACCGATCTGGATGAGCGGGCGGCGCGGCGTGCCGAACGCCAGGTGGCGGGCATGTTCGGGCTGGCCGCAGTGCTCACCGTCGCGTTCCTGGTGGCCTACGTGGTGTTCCCGATCGCAGCCGACGAGGGAGGGGTCGACGTCGGAGCCGTGCGCGACTCCAACCTGGCCCTGGGATTGACCCTCGGCGGCGCCCTGCTGCTGATCGGCATCGGCGCGATCCACTGGGCTCGCAAGCTCATGACAAGCCACCAAGTCGTCCACGAGCGCCACGAACTGCGCAGCAACGACGAGACACGGGCGGCCGCATTGGCCGACTTCGAGGTCGGCGCAGAGGAGAGCGGGTTCGGCCGGCGCAAGCTGATCCGCAACAGTCTGATCGGCGCCATGCTGCTGCTGCCGCTGCCGGCGGTCATCCTGCTGCGCGACCTCGGACCCGCTCCGGGCGGGGTCAAGAAGAACACCGTGTGGGATACCGGCGTGCGGGTGGTCAAGGACCGCAGCTTCACTCCGATCCGGCCGTCCGACATGCAGGTCGGCTCGCTGGTCGTCGCGATGCCGGAAACGTATCAGGACCTTCCCGACCACGGCCCGGCCCGGCCGAACGAGCGGGGCAAGGCGTCAGTGTTCTTGATCCGCATGCAGCCCGGCGAGTTCCGCGTCGAAGAAGGCCGCGAGAACTGGCACGTGGACGGGATCGTCTGCTATTCGAAGATCTGCACCCACGTCGGCTGCCCGATCACCTTGTACGAGCGAGACACGCACCACATGCTGTGCCCGTGCCATCAGTCGACGTTCGACCTTGCCAATAGTGGCGAAGCCATCTTCGGTCCCGCGAATCGCCCATTGCCGCAGTTGCCGCTGGCCGTCGACGACGAGGGTTACCTCATCGCGCAGAGTGACTTCGTCGATCCCGTCGGCCCGAGTTTCTGGGAGATGAACACATGAGCGCAGTGGTCAACGGCGCCGGCAAGCTCGTGAGCTGGGTCGACGACCGGGTAACGACCAACAACTGGCTGAAGCGGAACATCCGCAAGGCCTTCCCTGACCACTGGTCGTTCCTGCTTGGCGAGATCGCGCTCTACAGCTTCATCGTCATCCTGTTGTCTGGCGTGTTCCTCACCCTCTGGTTCAAGCCGTCGATGGCGCACATCATGTACGACGGCGCGTACGCGCCGCTGCGCGACGTCGGCATGTCTGAGGCGTTCGCATCCACGCTCGAGTTGTCCTTCGAGGTGCGCGGCGGGCTGCTGATGCGGCAGATCCACCACTGGGGTGCGATCATCTTCGTCGCCGCGATGTCCGTGCACATGCTGCGCATCTTCTTCACCGGAGCATTCCGCAAGCCGCGTGAGATCAACTGGGTCATCGGGGTGTTGATGCTGGTTCTCGGCATCACCAACGGCTTCACTGGTTACTCGCTGCCCGACGACCTGGTGTCCGGAACCGGCATGAGGATCATCGAGGGCGGCATGCTGGCGATCCCGATCGTCGGAACGTACCTGTCCTCGTTCATCTTCGGGGGTGAATTCCCTGGCGACGACGCGATCTCCAGGTTGTACGTCCTTCACATCTTGCTCGTGCCGGGGCTGATCCTGGCTCTGGTGACGATCCACCTCATCCTGATCTGGTACCAGAAACACACCCACTGGGGCGGGGCCGGCAAGAGCAATCAGAACGTCGTCGGGTACCCGCTGTTCCCGATCTACACCGCCAAGGCGGGCGGGTTCTTCTTCGTCGTGTTCGGCGTCATCGTCCTGATGTCCGCGACGATCCAGATCCTTCCGATCTGGCTCTTCGGACCGTACGACCCATCGGTCGTGTCGGCCGGCACCCAGCCGGACTGGTATGTCGGATTCCTGGACGGCGCGCTGCGAATCATGCCGAGCTGGGAGTTCTATATCGCCGGCTTCCCGATAAGCCTCAACGTGCTCGTCCCGTCCGTGCTGCTGCCCGGCATCATCCTGACGCCCTTGATCCTGTACCCGTGGATCGAGCAGTGGGTCACCGGCGACAAGCGCGAGCACCACGTGCTGGACCGGCCGCGCAACCAGCCCGTGCGCACCGGCGTCGGCGTCGCGTTCATCACGTTCTACATGTTGCTGTGGATCTCTGGCGGCAACGACTTCGTCGCCACCATCTTCGACGTGCCGGTCATGTGGATCACCCGGTTCATGCAGGCCGCCGTGATTCTGCTGCCACCGCTGATGTTCTGGGTGACCAAGCGCATCTGCCTGGGCCTGCAGCGGCGCGACCGGGACCGGGTGCTGCACGGCGCGGAGTCCGGTGTCATCGTCGTCAGTCCGGAAGGGGAGTTCGCGGAGGCCCACGCACCCCTTGCGGACGCGACGGCGTACCAGCTCACCGCGCATCAGCGCCAGGTGCCGTTCGACCTCGGGCCGGAAACCGACGAGTACGGTATCCCGGCGCCACGCCGCCGCTCGGCGGGGGTGCGCTCGCGACTGTCGAAGTTCTACTTCGGCGACGTCATCCCCAAGCCGACCCGCGACGAACTCGAGATGGCCCAACACGACGGGCACGGAGCGGGTGAGCCGGGCAAGGAGCGCGAGATCGCAACCGGCCCGCACGCCGAGTGATGACAGCGTGAGGTCTTCCCCGCGCGGCCCGAGCCGACAGGTCTGGGTAGGGGCGGGGAACCCTCGCGCCCGGCTCGTTGTCGGAGTGCCGGGATAACGTGTCGTCGTCGGTAGGGAAATCACGAGCGGGGGTCACGAGTGTCGCGACGTGGGTGGGCGCTGTTCCTGGCCATGGGAGTGATCTGGGGTATCCCATACCTTCTGATCAAGGTCGCGGTGGAGGATTTCTCTCCGGCTGCGCTGGTGCTGGGGCGCACGGCGATCGCAGCGGTCATCCTGGTCCCCATCGCCGCCGCCAAGGGCCAGCTACGCCCGCTGCTGCCATACTGGCGGCCCCTGCTGGTCTACACCGTCATCGAGATCTGCATCCCGTGGGTTCTCCTCGGCTACGCCGAGCAGACCCTCTCAAGTTCGCTCACCGGGCTGCTGGTTGCCGCCGTCCCGCTCGTCGGTGCGCTGCTGGTGTGGATCACCGGCCACGAAAACGTCGAACGCCGCCGGGTCGCCGGGCTGCTCGTCGGCTTCGCTGGTGTCGCCTTGCTGGTCGGTTTCGACGTGGGAACGGCCAACGTGGGCGCACTGCTGGCCGTCGCAGGCGTCGCCGTGGCGTATGCCCTCGGACCCCTTCTGCTGGCCCGTTACCTGTCTCACCTGCCGGCGCTGGGTGTGGTGGCCGCGTCGATCGGCCTGACCGCTATCGGATACCTCCCTGTCGGGCTGGCCCAGCGTCCGGCCCAGCCGCCGTCTGCCGAGGCCTGGCTTTCGGTCCTGGCCCTCGCTCTGATCTGCACCGCGCTGGCATTCCTGCTGTTCTTCGCCCTCGTGGCCGAGGTCGGGCCGGCCCGGGCGACCGTCATCACGTACGTCAACCCGGCCGTCGCCATCGTGCTCGGCGTGCTGGTGCTCGGCGAGAGCCTGACCATCTCGATCATGGTGGGCTTCGCGCTTATTCTGGCCGGCTCTGTGCTTGCCACGCTGCGCGACCGCCGACCGGCCCGCCGGGAGCCCGGTCGCCGCGATGCAGAGCTCAGCGGAGAGTGCCTGTCCGAGCCGATCCCGGAACCATGAGGCCGGTAATGTCCAGCAGCGTGCGGGCCGGGCTGCTGCGATCTGTGGCGGTCGGGGCCGCGGCAGCCGTCCTGGCCGGCTGTGGCACCGGCAATCCGGCAGCGGCGCCGGCCAGCGTCGCTACCACTACGGCCAGACCCGGTTCGGTGCCGTCCGACGCCGAACCAACGAACAATCCCTCCCCCACCCGCGCGCCCACTATGATCGCGCCGGCCGAGCCGGCCGTCCAGCAGGGGCGGCCGGCTTGGCTCGGCAGCCGCGTGCTTCCGTTGCGGCCGGACGGGCTGGGTGAGATCCAGCCCACCCCGCCTGAGCTTGTCGATCGCCGCCTGCCCCCGCCCGAGGCACGCCCCGCCCCCGACGCCTTCCAAGCCACCGTCGAGCCGGTGCCGGACGACGTCGTGGCCCGCTCGACGTGGTCGTCGGACTGCCCGGTTTCACTGGCAGATCTGCGATATCTCACGCTGACGTTCTGGGGCTTCGATAACCAGCCTCACCTGGGCGAGCTGATCGTGCACTCGTCCGTCGCCGGCGACGTGGTCGAGGTGTTCAGCCGGCTGTACGACGCTCGGTTCCCCATTGAGGAGATGCGGGTCGTCGCCGCGCCCGAGCTCAACGCACCGCCGACCGGCGACGGCAACAACACCTCGGCTTTCGTCTGCCGGCCGTCGACCGGTGGAGCTGCCTGGTCGCAGCACGCGTACGGGCTAGCCGTGGACGTCAACCCGTTCCACAACCCGTACCACCGGGGCGATGCGGTGATACCCGAGCTCGCGTCGGCTTACCTGGACCGAACCCGCGACGCCTCGGGCATGATCAGATCCGGCGACGTGGTAACCACCGCGTTCGCGAGCATTGGCTGGCGATGGGGCGGCAACTGGAACTCGAGTAAGGACTGGATGCACTTCTCCCAGTCCGGCCGCTAGCGCCCACCCGCTGATCTAGTGGGCGTGTTCGCCGCGGTAGTACTCGTAGACCATGCCGTTGACGGCGATCACGGCCATGCCGGCGCCGATCAGGAACAGCCACCAGCCGAAGACCAACCCCGAGAACACAACCGCGGCCGATGCCGCACACGCCAGCGGCCACCAGGAGTACGGGCTGAAGAATCCGTACTCGCCGGCAAGCTCTTCGATCTCACCGTCGTGCTTGTCTTCGGGCCGGGGGTGAACCTTGCGTGATGTCGTCAGCAGGTAGAACGAAACCAGCGCCCCGAGCGCGAAGGTCAGCGTGAGTGCCGTCGTGCCGGTGGGATCTTCGGACATGAACCAGTAGATCGGCGTGACGATCAAAAAGAAGACCGACACGACGACGAATACTAGACCTTCGACCTTCACGGGCGGCCCTCCACGTCAGGAGCGATGATCTTTTCCTGGAACTGGCCGCTGGGCACCTGGCTGACCGCGGCGACTTCCGGGTACTTCAGGTCGAATGCCGGCCGCTCGCTACGGATCCGCGGGATCGAGGTGAAGTTGTGCCGCGGCGGCGGACAGGACGTCGCCCACTCCAGCGAACCGCCCCAGCCCCACGGATCGTCGACGGCCACCTTGGGTGTTAACCGGGTCTTCCAGACGTTCCATAGGAACGGCAGCGTCGACACGGCGAGGACGAACGCGCCGACGGTCGAGAGCTGGTTGAGGGCGGTGAACCCGTCCTCGGGCAGGTAGGACGAGTAGCGCCGCGGCATGCCCTCGACACCCAGCCAGTGCTGGACGAGGAACGTGGTGTGGAATCCGATGAACAACATCCAGAAGTGGATCTTGCCGAGCCGGTTGTCGAGCATCCGCCCGGTCATCTTGGGCCACCAGAAGTAGAACCCGGCGAACATCGCGAACACCACGGTGCCGAAGACCACGTAGTGGAAGTGCGCCACGACGAAGTACGAGTCCGACACCTGGAAGTCCAGCGGTGGAGACGCCAGCACGACGCCGGTGAGCCCGCCGAACAGGAACGTGACCAGGAATCCGATGGCGAACAGCATGGGTGGCTCGAACGACAGCGACCCGCGCCACATGGTGCCGATCCAGGTGAAGAACTTCACGCCGGTCGGGATGGCGATCAGCATCGTCATGAACGCGAAGAACGGGAGGTTGACCGATCCGGTGACGTACATGTGGTGTGCCCACACCGCGACGGACAGCGCGCCGATCGCCAGTGTCGCGTAGATCAGGCCCTTGTAGCCGAACAGCGGCTTGCGGCTGAACACCGGGATCACTTCGGTGATGATGCCGAAGAACGGCAGCGCGATGATGTAGACCTCGGGGTGCCCGAAGAACCAGAACAGGTGCTGCCACAGGATCGGCCCGCCACCGGAGGGGTCGAAGACGTGGGTGCCGAAGTTGCGGTCTGCGAACAGCGCGAACAGCGCAGCGGCGAGCAGCGGGAACGCGATCAGCACCAGGATGGCCGTCACCAGGATGTTCCAAGTGAAGATCGGCATCCGGAACATGGTCATACCCGGTGCACGCATGCAAATGATGGTGGTGATGAAGTTCACCGCACCGAAGATCGTCCCGAAGCCGGACAACGCCAGCCCCATGACCCACAGGTCGCCGCCGAGGGCGGGGCTGTACAGGTCGTTGTTCAGCGGCGCATAGGCGAACCAGCCGAAATCGGCCGCCCCGCCCGGGGTGAGGAACCCGGCCATGATCATCAGCCCGCCGAACAGGAACAGGTAGTAGCTGAACATGTTCAGGCGCGGGAAGGCGACGTCCGGCGCACCGATCTGCAACGGCACGATGACGTTGGCGAAGCCGATGAACAGCGGCGTCGCGAACATCAGCAGCATCACCGTGCCATGCATGGTGAACAGCTGGTTGTACATATGGTCGCTGACGACGCCGCCGCCGGGCTGCCACAGCTGCATCCGGATCAGGACCGCCATCAGCCCCGCGACGAGGAAGAACCCGAACGACGTGGCCAGGTACAGGTAGCCGATGACTTTGTGGTCCGTCGAGCTCATCCACCGGACGACGATGTTGCCCTTGCGGTGCGGGCGCCGCGCCGGCTCTGGCGTCGGCGCTTCAGTGCGCTCTAGGTACGTCGTCACGAGTCGCTCCCCTCGGGCTCGAACGGTTGCGAGTACGCACCGCGCAGTGGCGCCGGGATCAGCCCGGTCTGGCCGCGGTCGCGAAGCTCCTGCAAGTGTGCTTCGTACTCATCCGTAGAGACCACTTCGACGTCGAACAGCATCCGCGAGTGGTAGACCCCGCACAGCTCAGCACACTTGCCCGCGTAGTGCCCCTCGCGGTTCGGCGTGACCTGGAAGGTATTCGTCTTGCCGGGGATGACGTCCATCTTCATGTAGAACTGCGGGATCCAGAAAGAGTGGATCACGTCGGGCGAATCGAGCTCGAATCGCACCGTCTGATCGACCGGCAACACCAGGGTGGGGCGCTCGGTCGTGGTGCCGATGTCGTGGACGTCGCCGTCGACGTAGTTGAACGTCCACGACCACTGCTGGCCGATGACGCTGATGGTGATGTCCGGCTCGCCGGATACATCGACGATCTCGTCTTGGTTCTGGACGGTCCAGTAGAACAGGGACGCGATGACCGCGAACGGAGCCACCGTGTAGAGGAACTCGATGGGCATGTTGAACCGCGTCTGCCGCGGCAGATCGTCGTTTCGCCGGCGGTATGCCACGGAGGCGAACAGAATCAGCCCCCAGACCAGCAGGCCGACGCCCAGCGCGGCGATCCAGGTTCCGACCCACAGGTCGCCGATCAGCGGTGTCTCTTCCGTGGCCGGTTCGGGCAGCCCGGCGCGGCGCCACTGGTCGGCCGCATCGCTCGAGCACCCGCTCAAGGCGACCGCGGCGGCGGCCAGAGTGGCCCCGACGGTGACCTTCCGACGCACCGAGCGCACGGTGCCGTTTCGACTCAACTCGCAGCGCCCCTTCACGCAGATTTCTCGCGGCGCGCACCGGTCGCCGGCACGGCCGCGAAAGACAAGTTCGTCCTGCGGTGGCAACATTAGCGGCTGCCGCGAGCGGGCACCCAGGAAGGTGGGCCATTAACGTGCGTGGCGTGGCTAATAGTCTGCGCGGCTACCTCGACGCCGCCTCCACCGAGCCGCTGCACCCCGCGGCTCGGGAGATCTTGCGCGAGGCGTATGACACTGGCTGGGCCGATCCAGCCCGGCTGTACGGCTCGGCACGGCGAGCGCGATTGCTGCTCGACAACGCACGCGAGATTGTCGCCGCCGCCATCGGTGCCCGCCCGGACGAGGTGTCGTTTACCGCAAGCGGCACTCAGGCGGTGCACCTCGCCGTGCTCGGGACGATCGCCGCACGCACCCGCACCGGCCGGCACGTGGTGGTATCCGCGGTCGAACACTCCAGCGTGTTGCACGCGGCGGCGAGCGTCCCGTCCGCCGAAGTCGACCGGGTTCCTGTCGATCGGACCGGGCTGGTGGACCCGGTGGTGTTTGCCGCGTCCCTCCGTCCCGACACCGCCCTGGCCTGCCTGCAAGCGGCCAACCACGAGGTCGGCTCGGTGCAGCCGGTCGCCGAAGTAGCCATGCTGTGCGCTGAGCGAGACGTCCCGCTGATCGTGGATGCGGCCCAGACCGTCGGCCGGCTGGCCGTGCCAGACGGCTGGTCGGTGCTGGCCGCCAGCGCGCACAAGTGGGGCGGACCGCCGGGCGTGGGTGTGCTTGCGGTCCGGCGCCGGACACGTTGGCGCCCGCCTTGGCCCGAAGACGAGCGCGGCGCCGGCCGGGTGCCAGGGTTCGAGAACGTGCCGGGCGCCATCGCGGCCGCGGCGGCGTTGCGCGCCCGGCTCGCCGAGGCGCAAGAGCTCAACGGCGTCCATACCCCGCTGGTCGACTGGATTCGCGCCCGCATTCCCGAGCTGGTCTCCGACGTGGAGGTGGTAGGCCACCCGACCCGGCGGCTGCCCCATATCGTCACCTTCTCCTGCCTCTACGTGGACGGCGAGGCACTGTTGACCGAGCTCGACCGGGAGGGATTCGCGGTGTCCAGCGGTTCGTCGTGTACGGCCAGCACACTGACCCCGAGCCATGTCCTGGAGGCGATGGGGGTGCTCACACACGGAAACATCCGGGTATCTCTCAGCCGGACGACCACCGAGGAAGACGTCGCCCGCTTCCTCCACGTCCTTCCAGACGTCGTGCGCCGGTTGCGAGCTTCGGCAGGAGTTGACGGCTTATGACCGAATTGCCAAGTCCGGACCTGACGCTGGACTGCCGTTCCATGCGCTGCCCGCTGCCGGTGATCGAGCTCGCGAAGCGGATCGCCGACGTCGCGCCCAGCGGCCTTGTGGCCGTGATGGCCGACGACCCTGCCGCGGCAACGGACATACCCGCCTGGTGCCGGTTGCGCGGGCACCTCTACCTCGGGACCGGCGAACCCGTCGATGGTGCCCCGACGTACCTCGTGCGCCGCTCCCGCTGATCAGGGACGCAAGGTCTTGACGTGCGGCGCGATGTCCGCAGCCGCGTCCTCGCCGTAGGTCCTGGCGCAGCGGTCGACTACGTCGGACCGCCCGAGCTCGTACTCCTGCGTCCCGACGTTCTCAAGCACGTAGGTCGCGAGCAGCGAGCCAACCTGGGCGGCCCGCTCAAGGTGCAGCCCCCACGCGAGTGCGGCGAGGAACCCGGCGCGATACGCATCGCCCACACCTGTCGGATCCACCGCCCGCGGTTCACCGGCTGCCGGCACCCGCACCGGGGGTTCCCCGGCCTGCTCGATCACCGACCCCTCCTTGCCGAGCGTCGTGATCCGCACGCCGACCCGATCGAGCACCTCGTCGGAACCCCAGCCGGTCTTCTGCTGCAGCAAGGCCGCCTCGTATTCGTTGCTGAACAGGTACGACGCGCCGTCGACCAGGTGGCGGATCGACGCGCCGTCCATCCACGCGAGCTGCTGCGACGGATCGGCAGCGAACGCGTACGACCGCACCCGGCATTCGTCGGTGTGCCGCAGCATGGCCTCGGGATCGTTGGGGCTGATCATCACCAGGTCGAGGCCGCCCAGCCGATCGGCGATCGGCCGCAGCTCGATCTCGCGCGCCTCGGTCATAGCCCCCGCGTAGAACGTGGCGATCTGAGCGTGATCTTCGTCGGTCGTGCACACGAAGCGGGCGGTGTGCCGAACCTCAGAAACATGGACGCTGTCGCAGTCCACGCCATGCCGCTCCAGCCAGGACCGGTAGTCGACGAAGTCCTCCCCCACCGCACCCACCAGCACCGGCGCGAGGCCTAGGTTGGCCATGCCGAAGCAGATGTTGGCAGCAATCCCGCCGCGGTGAATCGCCAGGTCCTCGGCGAGAAACGACAGCGACAACTTGTCCAACTGGTCAACGACGAGTGAGTCGGCGAACCGCCCCTTGAACGTCATGAGGTGGTCGGTCGCGATGGACCCGGTGACGGCGATGTTCACGGTCGCCGAGTGTATGACCGTGCCGTCGAATCAGCAGTGGCGGCCCATCAGTGGAACGAGTCGCCGCAGGCGCACGACCCCGACGCGTTCGGGTTGTCGATGGTGAAACCCTGGCGCTCAATCGTGTCGACGAAGTCGATGGTGGCGCCGGTCAGGTACGGGGCGCTCATCCGATCAACGACCACGTTGACACCGCCGAAGTCCTCGACGATGTCGCCGTCCAGCGACCGCTCGTCGAAGAACAGCTGGTACCGCAGCCCCGAGCAGCCACCCGGCTGCACCGCGATGCGCAGTGCGAGGTCGTCCCGACCCTCCTGGTCAAGCAGGCTCTTGACCTTGGCCGACGCCTCGTCGGTCAGCAAAACGGCGCGGGCCACCTGGTCGCTGGTTGCCTGGTCCTGAACAGTCATATCGCTCCTGCCCTCGTCTCAAGGTGCGGTCTTATCCGTCGAACGCGCGGGACGTGCCTGGCATTCCGACGTCTCTACCCATAGTTACACACGACTAGGCCCTGCTCCACGTCCTCGCCACTCGCGCGGCCATGTCGGACAAACTTGCGGCGGGTTCGGCGAAGGCCCGGTCGGTGCCAACCATCTCCACGAGCGAGTACGCGGCCTCGATGCCGTTCGCGCGTAGCTCGCGCGTACCGACCTGCACATCGCCGGCCAGCGCCACGCAGGGCCGCATGGCCTGCCCGGCCAGGGCCGCCAGCCCGGATACGACCTTGCCGCTCATGGACTGCCAATCGAGCTTTCCCTCGCCGGTCACGACGAGGTCAGCGGCGCTCACCTGCTCGGCGAGCCGCACCGCGCCGGCGACCGTCCCGAAACCGGGCTCTCGGCGGCCGCCGAGCAGCAGCAGGGCGTATCCGAGCCCGCCCGCGGCTCCTGCGCCCGGTTCATCCGCGTACGAGCGGCCCGCCAGGTGCGCGAAGGTCGTCAGAGCACCGTCGACCTCGATCAATCGCTCGGCGGCGATGCCCTTCTGTGGCCCGAACACATTCGTGGCGCCACGCAGGCCCAGCAGCGGGTTGTCCACGTCGGTCGCCGCCACCACGTCGACGTCGGCCACCCGCCGCAGGGCCGGCTCCACGTCCACGCTCGTGATTTCGGCCAGGCCGGAAGGGCCGGCGGTCAGCGCACCTTCGGGCTGGCTGGTCGCCCCGAGAGCGGCCAGCAGCCCGGCGCCGCCGTCGTTCGTGCCGCTCCCACCGAGGCCGACGACGATCCGCTGCGCACCGGCCTCGATCGCCGCCTCGACAAGCTGGCCGACGCCGTACGTCGACGCGCCTTCGGTCACTCCGGCCGCGGGCCGCCGCTCACGGTGCGGGAGCAGGTCCAACCCGCAGGCCTGGGCCGATTCGATGTACGCCGTGCCGTCGACGGCGAGGAACGCGGCCGGCACCGACGCGCCGAGCGGGCCGCGTACCGTCACCGCGTTAAGTTCGCCGCCCAGCGAGGCGTGCAAGACGTCGAGGAAGCCCGGGCCGCCATCGGCCATGGGAACCGTCGTCACCTCGTCGGCGGGCGCTTGCCGGCGCCAGCCTTCGGCGATGGCATCCGCGGCCTGGACGGCGGTGAGAGTGCCCGCGAACTTGTCCGGTGCCACCAGGATGCGCATGAGGCAGAGTGTGCCGTATGCGGATTCGCCCGATGCGACCAGACGACGTCGGGGCCGCAGAGCGCCTGACCGCCGTGGCGTTCGGCGCAGTCGGTTCGCACGAGCGTTCACCCGAGCAGCGCGACCGCTGGAGCGCACGCCTGCAACACCTGCTCGACGTGGATCCGGGCGGCAGCTGGGTCTGTGACGACGACGGGGCAGTCGTGGGTGTGGCCGCCGCGGTCCGGCGCGACCTGCTGTGGGTGCTGTCGACCTACGCCGTCGACCCTTCCTTCCAAGGACGTGGCGCGGGCAAAGCCCTGCTCGAGGCCGCGATCGCATACGGCGCGGGGTGCCTGCGGGGTTTCATCTGCAGCACTCCAGACCCGCGGGTCGTCCGCCGATACCGCCTCGCGGGGTTCACCCTGCATCCGACGATGCAGCTCACCGGCCTGGTGGACCGCTCGTCGCTGCCGATCGTCGACGGTGTCCGGACGGGGACGGACGGCGATCTGGAGTTCGTCGACTCCGTCGACCGGCAGGTTCGAGGTGCGACCCACCGGCCGGACCTCGGTCTGTTGCGCGACAACGGGCAGCTAGTTGTATGCGACATGCTGACCGGACGTGGGTATGCGCTCGTCGAAAAGTCTCGGGTAGCGTTGCTGGCCGCTACCAGCCGGGCCGTCGGCCAGCGGCTGCTGTGGGCGGCGCTGGCCCGCACCGAACCGGGTGCGGAGGTGTTGGTCCGCAGCCTGACGTCCGACCAGGAGTGGGCCGTGGATGTCGGGCTCGCCGCAGGGCTGCGGGTGGAGCCGGACGCCTACCTGGCACTGCGGCACATGCGCCCGCCGGCTCCCTACATCCCGTCGGTCCCCTTCGGCTAGGTTCCGTTCGATCACGTTCGGCAGGCGGCGCGACGTAGCTACATGCATGCAGCCATGTAGCTACGTCGACAACCCTGCCGAAC
>DASUUH010000063.1:0-19260 GCA_036374175.1 Jiangellaceae bacterium
CGGTCATCACACCAACGGCGGCCTGGCCGGTCAGCTGCGGCCACAACGATTCGGTCTGCCGGTCGTACATGACCAGGTTGCTGGCGTACAACCGCCCGGACGTGCCGAAATCCAGTACCTTGTCACCGACCCGCCGATCGAGGCCGACACCCGAGTTACACAGCGGGCAGTAGGTGATCGCCACCGGGATTCCGCCGACCGTGTCGTTCACGATCTCGTGCCACGTCATGACGGACGGTACTTTCCATTCGCGGCGACGGGTGGCAACTACAGATTCGAGGTCGGCCACTGGGGGCGCCGGACCTGGGGCGTGCCTGGCGGCGCCACCAGCCATTACAATCTTACGTAACGGTAGAGTTGCAGTGTGAGCGTCTATTCGAGAAGCAAGGCGAGGTTGACGCTCGGGACGGTGCGGCGATCAATGCGCAGCTGGACTAGGCCCCAGAGCCCGAACCCCCTGAGGTGGAACGCGCGGTGAGAGCCCGCTTCCAAGAGTTGGCGTGGAGCCACACCGATATGGGGACCATCAGCCTGCGCCGCAGGGTGGATCCGTTCCTCGAGACGGAGGTGTTCGAAGTCAAGCTGGACGAGGAGTTTCTGATGTCCAGTCTGTTCACCACCGGCGAGGTCGAGCTCGCACGGCTCGGGCTCGCCGAGCTGGCCGGAGACAGCTTGGACGTGGTCGTCGGAGGGCTCGGCCTCGGCTACACCGCGCGCACAGTCCTGGATGATCCGCGGGTGCGCTCGCTCATCGTGGTCGAAGCGCTCAGCCCGGTGATCGAGTGGCACGAGCAGCAGCTGCTGCCTGACACTGCAGAGCTAGCGTCTGACTCCCGGACCCGGCTGGTGCGCGGGGACTTCTTCGCGATGCTGAACCTCGACACCGGTCTCGACCCAGCGGCGCCCGGCCGCCGCTTTCACGCGATCCTCGTGGACATCGACCACACACCCCGACACGTGCTGCACCCAACTCACACCAACTTCTACACTCCCGAGGGCCTGAGACGGCTCGCGCGCTGGCTATGTCCCGGGGGCGTGTTCGCGCTGTGGTCCGACGATCCACCGTACGCCGACTTCACCGCTGTGCTTGAGCAGGTCTTCGACACAGTGCAAGCCCACGTTGTGACGTTCGCCAATCCGTACACCGGTGGGGAGTCGTCCAACACGGTGTATGTCGCGGTGTGAGTTCCCTCCCCACAGGCGTACACATTCCGCGTACGCTCCGTGGAGTACTCTACCCTTACGTGAGAGTTGCCCGGACGTGGGTACGTTACGTGAGGCGGCTCGTTGATGGCCGAAGAACTGTGACGACACGGTAGACTTGTCTCCCGTTAGGCCGTTGCCCCTTGGTGTCTTCGAGGTGTCGATTCGTGTCGTTGCAGCACATGCAGATCGGTGAGGTGGCCGACCGTACCGGTCTGTCGCTGCGCACGATCCGGTACTACGAGGAGGTGGGTCTGGTTCGCCCGTCATCGCGAACCCAGGGCGGTTTTCGCCTGTACACCGAGCCGGATGTGGCCCGGTTGAACCTGGTGAAGCGGATGAAGCCGCTGGGGTTCAGTCTTGAGGAGATGCGGGACCTGCTGTCGGCGCTTGACGAGCTGGACGCGTCGGCCGGTGGTGAATCGGCACGTGAGGCCTTGATCGACCGGCTTGCCGCCTATCGGGCGGCGGCTGAGCAGCGGTGTGCGGCGTTACGGGAGCAGCTCGAGACGGCCGAGGCGTTCGCCGCGGACCTGCGCATCGAGATCGCCCGGCAGCGGCAGTTGGGGACGCAGACCAGATGAGCACAGCCACGATGGCCGCCAGCGAGGTGCTCACCGAGGCGGCCCGCCGCCGCACGTTCGCCGTTATCAGCCATCCTGACGCGGGCAAGTCGACCTTGACCGAGGCGCTGGCGCTGCACGCGCGGGTGATTGCCGAGGCCGGGGCGGTGCACGGCAAGGCCGGTCGTAAGGGCGTGGTGTCGGACTGGATGGAGATGGAACGTGCCCGCGGTATCTCGATCACCAGCGCCGCGTTGCAGTTCGAGTACCGCGACCTCGTCGTGAACCTGCTTGACACGCCAGGTCACGCGGATTTCTCCGAGGACACCTACCGCGTCCTGTCGGCGGTGGATTGCGCGGTGATGCTGCTTGATGCGGCGGCCGGGTTGGAGCCGCAGACACTCAAGCTGTTCGACGTGTGCCGGCACCGCGGCATCCCGGTGATCACGTTTATCAACAAGTGGGACCGCCCGGGCAAGCATGCCCTGGAGCTGTGCGACGAGCTGGAGTCGCGCATCGGGTTGCGGCCGACGCCGTTGACCTGGCCGGTGGGGGAGGCCGGCCACTTCGCCGGATTCCTCGACGTACGCGGCGGTTCGATGAGCGTGTTCGAACGCGCCCCCGGCGGCGCGCGGATCTCCGAGGAGCGGACGTTGACGGCCGCCGAGGCAGAGCGGGAGCATGGCGACGAGTGGCAGGCCGCGGTGGAGGAGGCGGGGCTGCTCGATCCGCTCGATCCAGAATCGTTCCTGGCCGGCCGGACGACACCGCTGCTGTTCGGTGCCGCGGTGGCGAATATCGGGGTGCGGCACCTGCTGGAAGCGCTGGCCGAGCTTGCCCCGGCGCCGTCGGCCCGGCCAGACGTTGACGGCGGCGAGCGCGACCTGGACGAGCCGTTCGCTGGGCTGGTGTTCAAGGTGCAGGCCGGCATGGACCCCGCGCACCGCGACAGGGTCGCATTCGTGCGGGTGTGCTCGGGCAAGTTCGAGCGCGGATCTGTCCTCACGCACGCCGGCACCGGGCGGGCCTTCGCGACCAAGTACGCCCAGGCGATGTTCGGGCGCGACCGCGAGACCGTCGAGGTCGCCTACCCGGGCGACATCGTCGGGCTCGTCAACGCGTCGGCGCTGCGTCCGGGTGACACCCTGCACGCCGACGGAGCCGCCGTGGTGTTCCCTCCGATCCCGTCGTTCGCGCCCGAGCATTTCGCGGTAGGCCGCGCTACCGACACCAGCAAGGGCAAGCAGTTCCGTCGCGGCATCGAGCAGCTGGAGCAGGAAGGTGTCGTGCAGGTCCTCCGCTCGAACCTGCGCGGTGACGCCGCGCCCATTCTGGCCGCGGTCGGGCCGCTGCAGTTCGAGGTGGCGGCCCATCGGATGGCCCGCGAGTTCGGCGCGGCCATCGCACTCGAACACCTGCCGTACTTGTTAGCTCGAGTCACCTTGCCCGGGTACGTCCGTGTCCTGGACGCCGAGCGGGGGTGCGAGGTGGCCGAACGGGCCGACGGCGCCCTGCTGGCATTGTTCACCGACCGGTGGCGGCTGGACTCTGTGCGCCGCAACCACCCAGAGATCAGCCTCGAGCCGCTCGTCGCCGACGCCGAGCAGTGAACACTCCGAGCCGGCCACCCAATCCACACAACACCGAAGGAAGAACCACTTCGTGGTGACCACTGTCCTGTCCCGACCACGCCCATCGAACGCCAAGACGCCCGATGGTTTCTACGGCTGGCGCATCGTCGCCTACGCCAGCCTCGCAGTCGCCGCGACCGGCCCCGGCCAGACCGCCGGGGTGTCGCTGTTCGTCGACCCGCTGATCCGCGACCTCGGCATCTCCCGTTCCGCGGTGTCCACCGCCTACCTGATCGGCACGCTCACCGGCGCACTGGCCCTGCCATGGATCGGCCGCGCGCTCGACCGGTACGGCGTCCGCCGCACCATGGCCGTCATCGGTGCCGCGTTCGGCGCGGTACTGATCGCCTTGGCCACCGTGTCAAGCATCGTCGGGCTGACAGCAGGGTTCGTCGGCATCCGGATGGCCGGCCAGGGCGCGCTGACTCTGACCGCTACGACGGCGGCAGCTTTGTGGTTCGACCGCCGCCGAGGCACCGCAGTCGGCATCGTCAGCGCCGTCGGTGCGGTGGGCATCTCGATGACACCGCTACTCGCTGAGATGCTGATCGCCCAGTACGACTGGCGGGTGGCCTGGTTGATCCTTGGGCTCGCCGTGTGGCTCGTCGTTATCCCCATCGCGCTGGCGGGAATGCGCGACCGTCCGGCCAGTCTCGGGCAGTGGCCCGACGGCAGCGTGCCCAGCGACACCGCCGCTGCGCGCGCCGCGGCGAACTGGGGAGTCCGGCGCGGCGAGGCGATGCGGCACCCGTTCTTCTGGGTCGTCACCGGCGGTGTCGCCGCCTGCGGGCTGCTGGGCACCGCGGTCAACTTCCACCAGATCAGCCTGCTTGGAGAACGCGGGCTCAGCACGGCCCAGGCGGCGGCCAACTTCATCCCGCAAACCGTCGCCGCGCTGGCCGCAACGCTGGCCACCGGAATGCTGGCCGACCGGGTCCGCCACCGCTGGCTGATCATCGCTGCCATGGCGTCGCTGGCCGGCGGGCTGGCCTGGGCCACCCAGGTCACACCGGGGCTGTCCGCCGTGCTGTTCGGCGCCCTGATCGGGGCCGCCGGAGGCAGCATGCGCGCTCTCGAAGCGGCTACCTTCCCCCGATACTTCGGCACCCGCCACATCGGCTCGATCCGCGGCACGGTCGCCGCCCTGTCCGTCGCATCGACCGCATTCGGGCCCCTGCTCTACGCCGCCGCCCACAGCGCCACCGGCGGATACACGGCTGTGCTGTGGGCCAGCCTTCCACTCCCGCTATTGATCGCCGCCGTAGCTGTGTTCGTCCACCCACCCCGGCTACGCGAGCACCACCGTTGATTGCAGGACCGGCAACGCACCGAGCGGGCCAAGCACTCCTCGGCCGCAAACTCTCCTGACAATCAGCCGGCGACATCGGCTAGTGTGGTCGCCACTATATGGCGACATCGAATACGTCAGAAGACCGGGTCACAGCGCTCGGTAACCAGATGGTCCAGGTGCACATCTGGCTGCTTGACACACTTGACCAGGTCCGCGCTGATTTCGCGGCCCACTCCCAGGGGACCGGCCCACCGCCTCGTGAGCTAACAAATCACTGCATGGCGTTCTGTTCGGCGTTGGAGCGGCACCACAGCGGCGAAGATCGCTCGGTATTTCCAGCGTTGGCGCGAAAATCACCCAAACTCCGACCCCTGCTGGAGGAGCTTGAGCGGGACCACCGGTTCATCGCCGAGATCCTCCGCCGGCTCAACGAACTCATTGACACGTTCGGTTCTACCGACACCCGTGATTCCATTCAGATCCGCCAGACCCACCATGAGCTCGAAGGCCTTGCCGCCATACTCGAGTCGCACCTGCGGTATGAAGAGAAGAAGATCATTGACGCTTTGAATGAGATTTCTGCCTCCAAGCTCGATGTCAGGGGCTTTCTGGTGGTCAGCAGACCAGCGCCGTAACGCGTTTTCGCATTGTGGCCAGGCTCCTCCGGCAATCCACCGGAGCCTTCACGTGATGCGCCAGGAGTAGGTGCGGTCCGCGAGGGCGTCAGCTACGTGTGTGAGTCGCTCGCGCTGCTCCAACCGTCGGAGTAGGCGCTCGGGGAGTGAACCCTCGCCGGACGCGGCGCCAGCAAGTGAGCCGGCCATGGCTGCGACGGTATCGGTGTCGCCGCCCATCGCCACGGCGAAGCTGATCGCTGCGACCGGATCGGACGGGCAGTGCAAGTACGCCGCGACGGCTGCCGGCGCCGCCTCGTGGGCGGCGATTCCGGATCCGATCAATCCCGCGACCTTGACCGGATCCGGTCCGCCAGGCCGGCGAGGTAGTCGGCGAGCGCAACCTGCAGCGCCGTGTCATCGGTCCATCGCAACGGTCGGTCGGAGTCGACCCATGCCCGCAGTTCGTCCGGAGCCACGACCGGACGGCCTTCGAACGGCGCACCCAGCGCATCACCGAGCGCTCCGCCGAGCAGGCATCCTCGCACCCGCCGCCGCCACGCCGTCAGCTCCGAGCCCCAGTCCCCGACAGACATGTTGCAGGGTCACGTGCGCGGCTGCGAGGCCGCGGTGATGTAGTCCGGAGGCAGACTTTGGCCCTTTGCGATGTACTTCTCGACAGCTTCGCGGTCGCACACCGCGCAGGCAGGAACATCCTGCCGGCCGACGATCGAGACCACCGTGGCGCGCCCGCCCGCCACCACCGACCGGGACACCGTGGACAGGTCGGTGCCGCCGCACGTGGCGCACCGTGGGGTGTCGTCCCTCGGCCACTCGTGACCACACCGGCCACAACTGAGCATGATCGTCCCGTCCACGGGACGGCCGTACAGATCGTCGTCCTCACCACAAGATGGACATCTGAACTGGTGAGCCATGCCACGAGGTTACCGGCACGCCCGGTACCCACCTCCGTCGTGGGCAGTTGCCACCGAGGGTGACCAGGGCGAGTGCGAGTACGCATGCAGTGGCCGGAAGCGGCCTGTTCGGGGTCGTTGGGACCTGTTCGGCGGGCCCAACGGCCCTGAAGCTGGTCACTCCATCCGCCTTAGTTTTCAATTGTGATTGCTTCAAAGGGCATTGAACTGTTTGCGGGTTCGCCCTCGCCCAGCAGGGAGTCTGCGCTGTCGTTGCTGGGCGCGGTGGCGGATCCGGTCCGGTGGACGGTGCTGCGGCGGTTGTCCGCTGGCCAGGCCTGTGTGTGTGATCTTCAGGTTGAGGTGCCGGTGGCGCTCAACCTGCTCAGCTATCACCTGAAGGTGCTGCGCGAAGCAGGGCTGGTTACCACCAGCCGACGGGGCCGCTGGGTCGACTACCGGCTGGCCGACGGCGCGTTCGTGAGGCTGACCGAGGCGCTGCCCGTGCCGGACCGAGAGCGGAAATGAGTGTCATCGAGCGGCTGCCGGTCTCCACCCGTGGCCGATGGCTCGCGCTGGCCGGCGCCGCCGGGGTGTGGGTCGTGGCCTACTGGGTGAACGGGTGGCTGTGGGACCTGATCTTCTACGACCTGTTGGGGATGGCGCCGGAAGGCCGGCTGACCGAGACACTGCACTTCTTCTTCTACGACATCATCAAAATTGCGCTGCTGCTGACCGGCATCATCTTTGTGATCACCGTCCTGCGGTCCTACATGAGCATCGAACGCACCCGGGCGTTGCTCGGTGGGCGCCGTGAGGGTGTAGGCAACGTCATGGCGGCCGGGCTGGGCGTAGCCACGCCGTTCTGCTCCTGCAGCGCGGTGCCCGCGTTCATCGGGTTCGTCGCCGCTGGGGTGCCGATTGGAGTCACGCTCAGCTTCCTTATCGCCAGCCCGTTGGTCGATGCGGTTGCCGTCGGTCTGCTGCTAAGTCTGTTCGGAGTCAAGATCACCGCGGTCTACATCGGAGCCGGCCTGGTGATCGCCGTGGTCGGCGGCTGGGTGCTGGGACGGCTGGGTGTCGAGCGCTGGGTTGAGCAGTTCGTCTTCGAGACCAAGCTCGGCGGGCAGACCGTCGAGTCGACTGCTGGGCTGAGTTTCAACCAGCGCGTCCAGATGGGGATCGAAGAGGTCGCCACCGTCATCGGCAAGATCTGGCCCTACCTGCTGGCGGGCATCGGGGTCGGCGCCGTGATCCACGGATGGGCGCCAGAAGACTTCTTCACCCGCTACGCCGGCTCGGCGGGCGTATTCGGTGTGCTGGTCGCCGTCGCGATCGGCATCCCGCTGTATTCCAACGTCGCCGGGATCTTGCCGCTGGTCGTGGCGTTGTACGACAAGGGCCTGCCGATGGGCACCTTGCTCGCCTTCATGATGGCGGTCGTCGCGCTATCGCTGCCGGAGATGATCCTGCTGCGCCGTGTGCTCAAAATCCAACTGCTCGGTGTCTACCTCGCCGTGGTCGGCATATCGATCGTCGGCGTGGGTTATCTGTTCAACGTCCTGCTCACCTGATCAACAGTCCGAAGGGAAACGTCATGATAGTGAAGGTGTTGGGCCCCGGTTGCCGGAACTGTGTCAACCTCGAGCGAGCCACCCGCGACGCGATAGGCCAGCTGGATCTCGACGCGACTGTGGAGAAGGTCACCGACTTTCCCACGATCGTCGGGTACGGCGTGATGTCCACGCCCGCGCTCGTGATCGACGACAGGGTCGTGCTCTCCGGGCGAGTGCCCACCGCCGCAGAGATCCGCGAACTGCTTGCCGGGGTATGAGGGCCATGACCGCGTCCCAGAACGCCGACGCCGTCGGCATAGCAGGTGGCGCGTCGACCGAGTACCGGATCAGCGCGCACGCGAGACCCGGCCGTGGGGCCGCGGTCAGGGCTGCCGACACGCAGATCAAGCTCGACGCTGGCTGGGGCCAGGAACCGTCCGGGCTGCCCGGCCCGGCACAACTGTTGGCCGCCGCGCTTGCTGCGTGTCTGCTGAAGAACCTCGCGCGGGCTGGCGACCTACTCGGTTTCCAATACGACGACGCGCACGTCGAGGTGGTTGCCCGGCGCCAAGACAGCCCACCAAAGTTCGTGGAGATCACCTACACGCTACGGGTCACCACCGACGAGCCACCACGGAGGGTCGAGCTCACTCACGCCAACCTGCGCAAGTTCGGCACCGTCTACAACACACTCGCCACTGCGTGCGAAATACACGGCACTATGCAAGCCGTCGCCGGCACCTCCGACTCTGAACCGGGCTGACACACCGGCGGCCGGCGTCCGCCGACGAGCATGGCAGTCGAGCACACGATAGGCGCAGAGCCCGCTTCGGCAAGGGACTCGGGTCGGCGACATGAGTTCGCTGGCCGCCGGGGCTGACTACCGTGGCAGGTGGCAATTCGAGCGAGGAGTTTTGACTCATGTCGGCGAAGATCCTGGTGATCGGTGGTAGCGACGCTGGGATCAGCGCCGCGCTGCGGGCCCGCGAGTGCGATCCGGCATCCGAGGTGACGATGCTGGTCGCCGACGGCTATCCCAACTTCTCCATCTGTGGAATCCCGTACTTCCTGTCCGGCGAGGTGCCGGATTGGCGCGATCTGGCGCACCGCACGATCGACCAGATCGAAGCCACCGGGGTCGAGCTGCGCCTGAACGAACGCGCGGTGGCCATCGCCCCGGAGGACAAAACGGTGGCGACCATGACGGCCCATGGGACTAACCGGTTGGGATATGACCGGTTGGTGATCGCCACCGGTGCCGAGCCGATGCTGCCACCGATCACCGGCCTTTCCGAGCTAGGCCCGACTGATGGCGTGCATGTACTGCACACCATGGATGACACCTTTGCCCTACGTCGGTTCCTTGAACAGTCCGATTGCAAGCGCGTGGCCGTCATCGGGGCCGGCTACATCGGCATGGAGGTGGCCGAGGCCCTGACCGCCCGCGGCCGGCAGCTGATCGTGCTTGAGGCGTACGAGCAGGTGCTGCCGCGAACTCTCGACCCGGAGCTGGCCGCGCATGTGCAGACCGAGTTGGAGCGGCACGGCGTCGAGGTCAACTGCGGCGTCACGGTGGAAGAGATGGCCCGTGACGGCGACAAGATCGTGATCACGAATGGCGGTGGCCCGGACTGTGTTGCTGATCTCGTGTTGGTCGCTGGCGGTGTCACACCGTCAGTCGGGCTCGCCGAACGAGCGGGTGCGCAACTTGGCGCAGCCGGTGCCATCGCGGTGGACCCGCGGATGCGCACCACACTGCCGGACGTGTTGGCCGCCGGTGATTGCGTCCACACCCACCACGCCATGCTGGCCGAGCCGACCTATATGCCGCTGGGAACGACCGCGCACAAGCAGGGCCGTGTCGCCGGAGAGAACGCGGTCGGCGGCGACCGGATGTTCACCGGAATCGTCGGCACCCAGGTCGTACGGGCCTTCGAAGCGGTGATCACTGCCACCGGCCTGCGTGACCAGGCGGCAACCTCCGCCGGATACCACCCGCTCACTGTGGCCGTGACCGCCGATGATCACAAGCGCTACTACCCGGGTGCCACACCGATCCAGATGCACATCACCGGCGATGTAGATACCGGGCGTCTGCTCGGTGCTCAGCTTGTGGGGCGCCTCGGCGCCGAGATCGCCAAGCGGATCGACATCATCGCCACCGCCTGCCAGCACGACCTAAGAGTCGACGAGCTCAACGACCTGGACCTGTCCTACACCCCGCCGCTCGGCAGTCCGTGGGATGCGCTCCAGCTCGCCGCTCAGGCCTGGGTCGCCGCCCGGGCCGGCCAGGCGCGCCACGTCAAGGCCTGACTGCCTCCGGTGACCATTTGCACAATCATTTCGGCCTGGGCTAGCGAGAACCCGGCCGCGCTCGGGTCCAATTCGCAAGGCCAAATCGGACTTAGATCGGCGATGGCTGATGAGGCTGGAGCCTTCGGTCCACTAATAGCCAGGACGTTCGACTCTGCCGAGCCGCCGTTCGGCCTGCTGCGCTAGGGCATGTCTGCATCTTCGGTGCGGGGAGGCGGCGTGATGCGCACATCGGTCGATGACGACGATGTTCGGCAACCAGAGCCGACCGGGTCTGAGCGTAGTTTCAGCCGGCGCGAGGTGGTGCGGACGGCCGCCTTAGTGGGTGGCACGGTGGCTGCCGCCGGGATTGCGGTTGGCACCTCGCGTCGTGCGTCGGCCTCGCCTGATCCGACGGGGGAGGAGACGGTCCGGGATCTGAACGTCCTGGATAACGTGCCTGCCGAGCCCGGCGAGGATGTCTTGCTGCGTATGCAGCGGGATCTGGTGAAGGCGATGGCCAAGCCGGTCGAGGAACGCAGTTGGATCATGGTGATCGACACCCGCAAGTGTGTCGGCTGCCACGCGTGCACGATCGCCTGTGTGGCGGAGAACAAGCTGCCGCCGGGTGTGGTGTACCGCCCGGTGGTGACTGAGGAGTTCGGTGAGTTCCCGAATGTGCAACTGCGGTTCACCCCGCGCCCCTGCATGCAGTGCGATGAGCCGCCGTGCGTGCCGGTGTGCCCGGTCGCGGCAACGTGGAAGCGCCCCGACGGTGTGGTGGCGATCGACTACGACAAGTGCATCGGCTGCCGTGCCTGCCTGACCGCGTGCCCGTACGGCGCCCGGACCAGTGACTTCGGCGAGTCTTACGTCGCCGAGGTGGCTGAGGGAGCCGATGAGACCGAGACCGTGGTGTTCGGTCCGCAGGCGCCGTGGATGGACGAGCCGAGCCACGAGTACGGCAAGGCCTGGACCCGCGAGGATCACCAGTCGCCGGAGGGCAACGCCCGCAAGTGCCACTTCTGCCTGCACCGGCTGGAGGTCGGTCAGCTTCCCGCGTGCGTGACCTCCTGCATCGGACGGGCGACGTACATGGGTGACGCAAACGACCCGGACAGCCTGGTGAGTGAGCTGATCTCGAAGAACAACGTGCAGACGCTGTTGCCGCACAAGGGCACCCGTCCGCGCGTCTACTACATCGTCTGAAAAGGGGGCTGCTCGATGACCGCGACACCCACCCAGGCGCCCCCCAGACCCACGGGGCGGAGGCCGCCGTTTGTGCCGTGGCGTAAGGCGCTGTGGGTCGTGTTCCTGGTCAGCGTCATCGCGGGATCGGTAGGGCTGGTCTGGCGGTTGGTCGGCGGCCACTTGCCGGCCGGTTACGGCTCGTACGTCCCGTGGGGGCTGTGGATTGCCATCTACTTCCACGGCGTGGGTATCGGCGCCGGCGCCTTCGCCGTGTCGGCCGCCGGCTACCTGTTCCGTGTGCCCGGGTTCCGAACTCCACGGACTCTGCGCATCGCAGCTGTGTTGGCCGCCGCCGCGATTCTTCCAGCGTTGCTGGCGGTGGGATTGGACCTTGGCCGCATGGAACGGGCGTGGCAGATGTTCGTGATCCCCTCATTCACCAGCATGCTGGCGTTCAACTCCTGGACCTACGTCGCACTGCTCGGAGTTTGTGCGGTCGTGTGGTGGCTCAGCTACCGGCCCGACCGGGGCTGGCTCCGGCCGGTGCTGGTGCTGGGCCTGCTGCTGGCGGTCATGGTGCCCAGCCAGAGCGGCGCGTTCTTCGGCGTGGTCGACGCCAAACCGTACTGGCACACCGCGCTGCTGCCGATCTTGATGCTGGTGTCCGCGTTGACTGCGGGTGCCGCCACGCTGATGCTGGTGCGCGGTGTGGTGGCCGACACCGCTGCGGCGGGCGGGGGACCGAGTGACGAGACTCCGGCAGCAATCGGATTACTGCGGTGGATCGTGCTGGCCGGTATCGGGGTCTATTTCTTCCTCGAGTTCGCCGAGTTCTCCATCGCGCTGTGGAATCCGCAGTCCGACGCGCCCGCGGTGTCGCTGGTGCTGACCGGCCCGTACTGGTGGGTGTTCTGGCTGGTCCACGTCGCTCTTGGGGGCGTCGTCGCGGTGGCCTTGCTGGTGTCCCGCAGGCCCAGTCTGTGGGTCGTTGCCGCGGCACTCGTCGCTGTGGCGTTCCTGAGTAGCCGGCTGAATCTGCTGGTGCCTGGCCAGGCTGTGGGCGAGATCGAGGGCCTGCAGGAGGCGTACTTCCACCCCCGGCTGGACTACATCTACAACGCGACGCTCATGGAGTATCTCGTCGCCTTGTTCATCCTGGCGTTGGGGATGGCGATTCTGTTCGCCGGGCTCCGGGTGAGCACGGTGGTCGAGTCCCGTATCTCCCGGAAGGAGCGGACCAATGCGCCGTGAAACCACGCCTGCCGCAAAGCCCGCGCCCGGCACGCAGCTTGAGGCGGACATGACCGCTGGCCTGTCGCGGCGCGGCCTGCTCGCCGGTGGCGCGTTGCTGGGTGCGTGGTTACCCACGCACTTCGGGTCGCCCGCGGAGGCCTCGACCGGGGAGAACGCGATCCTATCCAGCAACCGGCCGGACTCGCGCTACGACCTAGCGCTGGCCGACCACCACATCCTTTCCAGCTGCCTGCAGTGCAACACCGGATGCGGTATCCGCGCCAAGATCGAGAACGGTGTGGTCACCAAGATCGACGGCAACCCGTACAGCCCGTGGACTATGCTCCCGCACCTGCCCTTCGGGACCGCGGTCGACGACGCGGCGCCTGTTGACGGCTCGCTGTGTCCGAAGGGACAGTCCGGACTGCAGACCGCTTACGACCCGTACCGCCTGCGCAAGGTCCTCAAGCGAGCCGGTGAGCGTGGTGAGAACCAATGGATCTCCATTCCGTTCGAGCAGGCGATCGACGAGATCACCACCGGGGGACGGTTGTTCGCCGACGTGCCTGGCGAAGAGAACCGGGAAGTAGACGGGCTGCGCACCCTGTTGGCGTTGCGCGATCCTGCCGTGGCCGAGGCGATGGCCTCCGACGTCAAGGCCATCTGGGACGAGCCAGATCCGACCGCCAAGGCGAACCTGGTCGCCGAGTTCAAGCGCGCCCACGCCGCGCATCTGGACACGCTCATCGATCCAGACCACCCCGACATGGGGCCGCGGAACAACCAGGTCGTGGTGGCATGGGGACGGCTCAAGGACGGCCGCGGCGACCTGTACAAGCGGTTCGCGGAGGCTTTCGGGACCGTCAACGCCCACGGTCACACCACGGTGTGCCAGGGCTCGCTCTATTTCACCTGCAAGGCCATCAGCGAGCAGTACATCGGTGGGAAATTCACTGACGGGAAGAAGTTCTACTGGCAGGCCGACACCGAGAACAGTGAGTTCATCCTGTTCGTCGGCGCGAACCTGTTCGAGGCCAACTACGGCCCACCCAACCGCACGGTGCGCCTGACCACCAACCTGGTCGAGGGCAAGACCAGGATCGCGGTCGCCGACCCCCGGTTCAGCAAGTTGGCCAGCAAGGCTTGGCGGTGGTTGCCGGTCACGCCGGGCAGCGACGGCGCGCTGGCGATGGGGTTCATCCGCTGGATGCTGGAAGAGGGCAGGTTTGATTCGGACTTCTTGTCCTGCGCCAACCCGGCGGCCGCGCACGCCCGGGGTGAGAGTTCCTGGACCAATGCCAGCCTGCTGGTGGCCATCACCGACGGCAAGACTGGGCCGTTAGTGCGTGCCGCTGATGTGATCATCGACGGCGCTCCGCTCAAGCCGGCGGAGACCCGCCCCTACACCGACCCGGCCACCGGAGAGGACAAGGAGTACGAAGAGAAGTTCTTTGTGGCCCTGGTCGACGGGGTGCCCACCGCCGTCGACGTCAACGACGAGGCCACCCCCGTTGTCGGAGACCTGCTGATCGACACGACCCTCCCCGACGGCACGGCTGTCAAGAGCGGTCTGCAGCTCCTGCTCGAGGAGGCCCGGCAACGCACTGTTGCCGAGTGGGCCGAGCTGGCCGGGATCACCGAGGATCAGGTGGTCGAGATCGCCCGCGAGCTCACCAGTCACGGCAAGGCGGCCGCGGTGGACATCCACCGCGGTGTCGCCCAACACACCAACGGCTTCTACAACGTGCTGGGCTGGATGACGGTCAACATGCTGCTCGGCAACTACGACGCCAAGGGCGGCATGATCGCAGCGTCGACCTACGACACCAAGGGCAAGGGCAAGGGCGAACTGTTCGACGTCACCAGCCTGGCCGGCAAGGTGGCATCGTTCGGCATCAGCTCCATCCGCCACGGCCTCGACTACGAAAAGACCACGCTGTTCGACGGCTACCCGGCCAAACGCAACTGGTACCCGCTGTCCAGCGACATCTACGAGGAGATCATCCCGTCCATCGCCGACGAGTATCCGTACCCGATCAAGGCGCTGTTCCTGTACATGGGCGCACCCACCTACGCCCTGCCGGCCGGCCACACCACCGTCGAGATCCTCGCCGACGTCGACCGGCTCCCGCTGTTCGTGGCCTCGGACATCATCATCGGCTCAACATCCATGTACGCCGACTACATCTTCCCCGACCTGAGCTACCTCGAACGCTGGGAATTCCAGGGCAGCCACCCGAACATCGCTAACAAGGTCCAGCCGGTGCGCCAACCGGTCATCGCGCCCATCCCCGAGGAATGCGAGGTCTACGGTCAGACCTACCCGATCAGCCTCGAGACCATGCTCCTCGGCCTGGCCGAGCAACTCGAACTACCTGGCTTCGGTGACGACGCCTTCGGCCCAGGCCGCCACCTCACCCACCCCGACGAGCTCTATCTGCGCCAGGTCGCCAACCTGGCCTTCGGAGAGACGCCCGATGGCAGCCAGGCCGTCCCGGACGCCGACGACCGCGAGCTGGAGCTGTTCCTGAACGCGCGGACACACCTGCCGGCCAGCGTGTTCGACCCAGCCCGGTGGGAGGCCACGGTCGGTCCCGACCTGTGGCGCAAGGTCGTCTACGTACTCAACCGCGGCGGCCGGTTCGAAGACCATGCCGACGGCTACGACGGTGACCGAGTGGCGCACCCCTACGGCAAGCTGCTCAACCTCTATCAGGAGAAGACCGCCAAGACCGTTCATGCCGGCACCGGCCAAAAGTATCCCGGACTCGCCACGTACGTGCCGATCCAGGACTACACCGGTGTCGAACCCGATGCTTACCGCGACGGCTACGACCTGGCCCTGATCACCCATCGGGTCATCTCCCAGACCAAGAGCCGCACCATCGCGGACCCCTGGCTGTCCGCCCTGCTGCCAGAGAACGGAATCCTCATCAACCCGGCCGACCTCGACCGGCTCGGACTTCAGGACGGCCAGCAGGTCCGGGTGGTCAGCGCCACCAACCAATCCGGCGAGTGGGACATCGGGCCGGACCAGTCCCACCCGATGATCGGCAAACTGGTCGCGACCCAGACCCTGCGGCCAGGTGTGGTGAGTTTCGCCCTCGGCTTCGGCCACTGGGCCACCGGAGCCAACGACGTCACCATCGACGGCACCACCGTCAAGGGTGAACGGCGCCGACGGGCGGGAATCCACGCCAACGCCGCCATGTGGACCGACCCGGTGATCAAGAACACCTGCATGTTCGACCCCATCGGCGGTAGCGTCAGCTTCTACGACTCCCACGTCCGCCTCGAACCCGCGTAACCAAGGTGCGGCAACCATGACCGAACATCTTCCGGACATCTACCTGGACTTCCGGCGACGGTTTCCCGACATCGCCACCGCCCAAGACCACCTCGCCGCAGCGGTCGACGAGGCAGGGCCGCTCGACGAGCGCACAACGCGGCTGATCAAACTCGGCATCGCCGCCGGCAGCCTCGCTGAAGGCGCCGTCCGGTCCAACGTACGCAAAGCGCTCGCCGCCGGCGCCTCCACCGCAGAGGTCGAACACGTCATCCTGCTCGCCCTCACCACCCGCGGCTTCCCCGCCGTCGTCGCAGCGTGGCAATGGGCCAAAGAAGTACTGAACCAAGATCAGTGATATCCGCGGTCAGCTCGCGGAGTTCTGCTGGCGCTTGCCGGCCACCGCGGGCAGACTGGAGCGATGGCTGGGGCAGCGGTCTCCACGGGTAGTAGTCGCCTGCTGGACCTGGACGGCTTGGAAGCCCTGGTGCGGGCCCTGCACGATCGTTCGTACCGAGTGATTGGCCCCACGATCCGCGATGGGGCCATTGGGTATGACGAGATCTCCTCGATCGCCGATCTTCCTCGGGGTTGGACCGACGAGCAGGACGGTGGTACTTATCGCCTCCGCCGGCGCGACGACGAGGCGTTGTTCGGTTACGCGGTCGGCCCGCACTCCTGGAAGCAGTTCTTGTTTCCGCCGCAGACGCTGCTGATGCGGGTTCGGCGGACTGGCGACGGTGAGCTGGAGATGCGCGACGCCTCCCAGGAGGAGGAGGCGCCGCGGCTGGCGTTCCTGGCCGCCCGCGCGTGCGACCTGCACGCCGTCGCCATCCAGGACCGGGTGTTCCTTCAGCGGGGTGCCCAGGACCCGACGTACGCGACACGCCGGAAGAACGCGTTCATCGTGGCGGTGAATTGCGGTGAGCCGGCGGGGACGTGCTTCTGCGTGTCCATGGGCACCGGCCCGCGGGCCGAGGGTGGGTTCGACCTGGCCCTCACCGAGGTGCTGGACGGCGACGGGCACCGGTTCGTGGTCGAGGTCGGGACGGAGCAGGGTGCGGAGGTGCTGGCCGGGTTGCCGTCACAGGACGCCCGGACGGCGGACCGGGAGGCGGCCGACGCGGTGGTGGCGTCGACGGCAGCCCGCATGGGCCGGCACATGGACACCGACGGGATCAAGGACCTGCTGTACCGGAATTACGAGCACCCGCGGTGGGACGAGGTCGCGTCCCGGTGCCTGTCTTGTACGAACTGCACGATGGTCTGCCCGACCTGCTTCTGTAGCACGGTCGAGGACGCCACCGATCTCACTGGCCAGTACGCCGAGCGATCACGGGTCTGGGATTCGTGCTTCACCCTCGACCACAGCGAGATGGGCGGTGGGCACGTACGGTCGTCTAACCGGTCGCGGTACCGGCAGTGGATGACTCACAAGCTGGCCACCTGGATCGACCAGTTCGACACGTCGGGGTGTGTCGGCTGCGGTCGCTGCATCACTTGGTGCCCGGTGGGCATTGACATCACCGAGGAGCTCCAAGCAATCCGCGAGAGTGACGGGGGTTGAGCCGATGGAATCGACGTCGCTGGAGCAGTTGCTCGCCGAATACGAGTTCTTCGGCGCCCTCGGCCCTGCCGACCTCGCGCTGATCGCGGGCTGCGGCCGCAACGAGCACTTCGACGCGGGTGGCTTCCTGTTCCGGCAAGGCCAGCAGGCCGACCGCTTCTACCTGGTGCGCGCCGGCCGCGTGGCGTTGGAGATCGAGGCACCCGGACGCGGCTCGTTGGTGATCGACACCGTGGAGACCGGCGGGGTCGTCGGGATCTCCTGGATCTTCCCGCCGTACCGGTGGCAGTTCGACGCCCGGGCCTCCGAGCCGGTGCGTGCCGTCGGGTTCGACGCCGCCTGCCTGCGGCAGAAGGCGGACGACGATCCGCGGCTGGGCTACGAGTTGATGAAAAGCTTTGCTGGAGTGCTGGCGCAACGCATGCAGTCCGCCCGGGTCCGGCTGCTGGACCTGTACTCGGATGTCCGCACCGGCTGAAGCGCTGGCCCCCATGGTGCCGCGGCCGTTCCGGGTCGCGGCCCGGTGGCCTGAGATGCGGGGCGTGGTGACACTCGCGCTGGAGCCGGTCGGCGGCCCGCCACTCGGTTTCGCGCCCGGGCAGTTCACCATGCTCTACGCCTTCGGCGTGGGCGAGGTGCCGATCTCGATCAGCGGCCGGCAGGACGGCCGGGTGCTGCAGACGATCCGTGAGGTCGGTGCGGTCACGCGGGCGCTGTGCGCCGCCGAGCCCGGCGAGGTGCTCGGCGTCCGGGGCCCGTTCGGATCGGACTGGGCGCTGCCCGCCGCGCAGGGCCGCGACGTCGTGGTGGTTGCAGGCGGTCTCGGGGTCGCACCGCTGCGGCCGGCGATCCGCGGTCTGGTCGCCGACCGGGACCGCGACGGGCGGATCAGCGTTCTCGTCGGTGCCAGGTCTCCGGATGATCTGCTGTTCCTCGACGAGCTGCGGGCGCTGGCCGACGACCCCAGGCTGCACGTGGCGGTGACGGTCGATCACGCTGAGCCGGGCTGGGCGGGGCCGGTCGGTGTGGTTCCGGAGCTGATTCCGGACGCGCCGTTCGACCCGTCGAACGCGACGGCCCTGGTCTGCGGGCCGGAGGTGATGATGCGGTTCACGGCCGAGGCGCTGCTCGCCCGGGGGGTCCCGGCGGAGCGCATCCTGGTGTCGATGGAGCGCAACATGAAGTGTGCGATCGGGCACTGCGGTCACTGCCAGTTCGGCCCGGAGTTCGTTTGCCGGGACGGGCCGATCTTCCGGTACGAGCGCGTCCGCCGGTTTATCGCGGTTCGGGAGGTGTGATGGCCAAGCCCCGGTTGGCGGTGTGGAAGTTCGCCTCCTGCGACGGGTGTCAGTTGACCCTGCTCGATTGTGAGGACGAGTTGCTCGACATCGCGGGCGAGGTGGAGATCGCCCACTTCCTCGAGGCCAGCAGCGGCACCGGGGCGGGCCCGTACGACGTGTCGTTGGTCGAAGGCTCGGTCACGACTCCGGAGGACGCCGAACGCATCCGCCGGGTCCGAGAGCAGTCTCGGTTCCTGGTCACGATAGGCGCCTGCGCGACGTCGGGGGCATCCAGGCGCTGCGCAACTTCGGCGACGTGGACGAGTTCCGCTCGCTCGTATACGCCCAGCCGCAGTACATCGCCACCCTCGAGCAATCCACCGGCATCGCCGACCACGTCCGGGTCGACTTCGAGCTGCGCGGTTGCCCGATCGACAAGGGCCAGTTGCTGGAGGTGCTGACCGCATTCCTGCACGGCCGGCGCCCGGGCGTCCGGAGCCATAGCGTCTGCCTGGACTGCAAGCGGGCGGGCAACGTGTGCGTGATGGTGGCGCACGGCACGCCGTGCCTCGGTCCCGTGACGCACACCGGCTGCGGCGCGCTGTGCCCGTCGTACCAGCGGGGCTGCTACGGGTG
>DASUUH010000064.1:0-38971 GCA_036374175.1 Jiangellaceae bacterium
GAGCTCCAGCGCCGCGTCGCCCCCTTCGAGGTCGTCTCCGACTTCCAGCCCGCGGGTGACCAGCCGGCCGCGATCGCCGAGCTGGCCCGTCGGGTCAGGGCGGGTGAGCGGGACACCGTCCTGCTCGGTGCCACGGGCACCGGCAAGTCGGCCACGACCGCGTGGCTCGTCGAGCAGGTCCAGCGACCGACCCTGGTCATGGCGCCCAACAAGACCCTGGCCGCGCAGCTGGCCAACGAGTTCCGCGAGTTGCTCCCCAACAACGCCGTCGAGTACTTCGTCAGCTACTACGACTACTTCCAGCCTGAGGCGTACGTCCCGCAGACCGACACGTACATCGAGAAGGACTCCTCGGTCAACGAGGACGTCGAGCGGCTGCGGCACTCAGCCACCATGAGCCTGCTCACCCGGCGCGACGTGGTGGTGGTCGCAACCGTGTCGTGCATCTACGGCCTGGGTTCGGCTGACGAGTACCTGGCCCGCTCGCTGCACCTGAAGGTGGGTGCAGAGCGCGACCGCGACGCACTGCTGCGTTCGCTCGTGCACATGCAGTACGCCCGCAACGACCAGAACTTCACCCGCGGCACGTTCCGGGTGCGCGGCGACACGCTCGAAGTGATCCCGATGTACCAGGAGCTCGCCGTCCGGGTCGAGTTCTTCGGCGACGAGATCGAGCGGATCATGACGCTGCACCCGCTCACCGGTGAGGTGCTCGACGAGGAAGACGAAACGTACATCGGGGCGGCGTCGCACTACGTGGCCGGTCCGGAGCGGATGGAGCGTGCCATCCGTGGCATCGAGGCCGAGCTGGAGGAGCGGCTGGCCGAGCTGGAGCGGCAGAACAAGCTGCTCGAGGCCCAGCGCCTGCGTATGCGCACGTCCTACGACATTGAGATGATGCGGCAGGTCGGCTTCTGCTCGGGCATCGAGAACTACTCGCGGCACATCGACGGGCGAGCCCCGGGCTCGGCTCCGAACTGCCTGCTCGACTATTTCCCCGAGGATTTCCTGCTGGTCATCGACGAGTCTCACGTGACCGTCCCGCAGATCGGCAGCATGTACGAGGGCGACATGAGCCGCAAGCGCACGCTGGTCGACCACGGCTTCCGGCTGCCCAGCGCGATGGACAACCGCCCGCTGCGGTGGGAAGAGTTCCTGGATCGCATCGGCCAGACGGTCTACCTGTCGGCCACGCCCGGCCCGTACGAGCTGGGCAAGTCCGACGGAGTCGTGGAGCAGATCATCCGGCCGACCGGACTGGTCGACCCCGAGATCGTAGTCAAGCCGACCAGGGGACAGATCGACGACCTGATCGGCGAGATCCGCGCGCGAACCGAGCGCAACGAGCGGGTTCTGGTCACCACACTCACCAAGAAGATGTCCGAGGACCTCACCGACTACCTGCTCGAACACGGTGTGGCCGTGCGCTATCTGCACAGCGAGGTCGACACGCTGCGGCGGGTCGAGCTGCTCCGTGAGCTGCGCAAGGGTGATTTCGACGTGCTGGTCGGCATCAACCTGCTGCGTGAGGGCCTGGACCTGCCCGAGGTGTCCTTGGTGTCTATCCTGGACGCCGACAAGGAGGGCTTCCTGCGCTCGGGCACCTCGCTCATCCAGACCATCGGACGTGCTGCCCGTAACGTGTCCGGCCAGGTGCACATGTACGCCGACACGATCACACCGTCGATGCGCGATGCGATCGACGAGACGAACCGCCGCCGGCAGAAGCAGATCGCCTACAACGCCGAGCACGGCATCGACCCCACGCCCTTGCGCAAGCGGATCGGCGACATCACCGAGATGCTCGCGCGTGAGGACGCCGACACCGACCAGCTGATCGGAGGTTCGGGACGTGCGGTCAGCCGCGGCAAGGCGCCGGTTCCGGGCATGAGGAGCCGGTCCGAGGTCGGAGCTCACGCTGCCCAGCTGGCCGGCATGCCGGCCGCCGACCTCGCGCAGCTGATCCAGCAGCTCAGCGACCAGATGCACAATGCCGCCGCGGAGTTGCAGTTCGAGCTGGCCGCCCGGCTCCGTGACGAGATCGCCGAGCTGAAGAAGGAACTCCGCGCCATGCACGACGCCGGCGTGAAATGACCGACGACCAAATCCTCGCGTACTGCTTGGCCAAACCGGGCGCCTGGCGCGACGAGCCGTGGGATGGCGACGTCGTCGCCAAGGTGAGCGACAAGATCTTCGCCTTCTTCGGCTCCGACAGTGGATCGGTCGGCCTGAAGTGTGGCCGCAATCGCGACGAGGCTGACGAGTGGCTTCACCGGTACCCCGAGGACGCTTCGGTTATGGCCTACATCGGCCGGTCCGGCTGGAACACCCTGCGGATCGGCGGGTCCATCCCGGCCGACGAGATCATCGAAGCGATCGACGCATCGTACGACGCGGTGGTGGCCAAACTGCCCAAGCGACTCCGTCCCGCCGCGGAAGGCTGAGGACACGCTGCATCAGTCCGTCGGCGAGTGGGTCCGTCTGAAAGCGCCGGACACAATGACGAAAATGCGCCTAGATGATCAAACTTGCGCGATCGAGCCAGAATGCGCCGTTTGGCGCGAGTTTGATCATCGATCAGCACTTCGATCATTGCGAGTGCCTGGCGGCGCGCGGTCACCGAGGTGCAGGCTGCGACTGGGAGCCGAACTCACCCATGCTTCCACCGGACGTCCAGGGCTGAGTCTAGGAGGGGCGTGCTTTGTGCTGAATGCCGGACGACGGTGGCTGATCATCCGCGAGAACGATCAGCCACTCGAGTGAGCGGGTGTGCTGCTGATTAAGTCACCCACCGACGGGCATGAGAAGATGGGTTGGCACGTGGAGGGGAGTATTCCTTCGCGGCCTTCTCGTCATCACGGTGTTGCACCCGGGGAGGCCGGCCGCACGATGGCGGAAGAGACCTCCGGTTGACGGTGCCGCCGCCGCTGGGCGGTATATGACCGGAGAGGATTGTTTGTGCTGAACCTGCCTGTGTGGTTCGAGATTGCGACGTTCGTCGTTCTCTCTTTGCTCCTGGCGGCCGACCTGTTCCTCGTCACCCGCCGGCCCCATGAGCCGTCCTTGAAGGAAGCCAGCGCGTGGGTGACCTTCTATATCAGCCTCGCGCTGCTGTTCGGTGTGATCATGATCTTCGTGGCGAGCCCGCAAGCAGCGGGCGAGTTTTATGCCGGGTGGATTACCGAGTACAGCCTGAGCGTGGACAACCTGTTCGTGTTCGTGCTGATCATGACCCAGTTCCGGGTGCCTCGGAAGTATCAGCAGTCCGTGCTGATGTTCGGCATCCTGCTCGCGATCGTGCTGCGCGGCATCTTCATCGTCGTAGGTGTCGCGGCGATCAACGCCTTCTCGTGGGTGTTCTACATCTTCGGCCTGTTCCTCATCTACACGGCGATCAAGCTGGCGAAGCAGGAAGCCGAGCACCACCCCCACGAAGAGACCTACGAGAACGCGTTCATCCGCCGGGCGCGGCGCGTGCTGCCGATGAGCGAGAACTACGAGGGGGTCAAACTCCGGACCACAGTCAACGGCAAGCGAATGTTCACGCCGATGGTGATCGTGTTCCTCGCGATCGCCTCCGCCGACGTGCTGTTCGCTGTCGACTCCATCCCGGCGATCTTCGGGCTTACCCAGGAGGCGTTCATCGTCTTCACGGCCAACGTGTTCGCCCTGATGGGCCTGCGTCAGCTCTACTTCCTGCTCGGCGGTCTGCTCGACCGGCTGGTGTACCTGCAGGCCGGCCTTGCGATCATTCTGGGGTTCATCGGCGTCAAGCTCGTGTTACACGCGCTGCACGAGAACGAACTGCACTTCATCAACAATGGCGAGCCCATCGAAGGTGTCCCGGACATCCCGATCCTGGTGTCGCTCGCCGTCATCGTCGGCACGTTGGTGATCACGACGGTAGCCAGCCTGTGGAAGAGCCGGCGGGACGCCAGAAAGGCCGGACAGACCACGCCTTGACGGCATTTTGCTGCGGCCGCGACTTGGGTAGTGTCTCGGCCAATGGAACTGTTCACGATGGGTCCCAAGCGCAGCCGCGACCAGGCCGGGCAGGACGAACCTGCGGAGTCGCTGGAACCTCTCGAGCTGGGCAGTGACCTCGACGACGCCGAGATCAGCGGGCTACCGGACGTGCCGGTCGGCAGCCGGCACTGGTGGGGCGAGCTTGTCCGGGCCGATGTCCTGGCCGTCGGCGGCGCCGGCGCCCTGGTGATGTCGGTGTTGGGCCTGCCGTTCACGAAGTTCCTGGCGAACTTCTACTTCATCCCGATGCAGATCAGCATTGCATGGGTCTTCCTGCCCCTCCTCATTGCCGCGGGCGTTGCCACCGGGCTGGGGCTAGGTGCGGTTCGCCAGGCGTTTCGGCACGACGCCGCGACCTGGGTCAGGGTGGTCGGTGGCGCAACTGCGCTCGTCGGCTTCTTGCTGTTGGTGGGTACTGCCGTCACGTGGCTCTACGCCGTCGATTCGGGCTTGGTCGAAGACATGGGAACGTACTTATAGATCACAGCCACGCGCCGGCCGGGATGACCGGTAGCGCGCCCAGGGGTTCGACGTCCAGGTCATCGCCGGTTGAGCGGCCGGTGAACCACGCCAGTACCGCAGGAGCCGAGCCACGCACCACCGAACTTCCGCCGCCGCTCACCCGTTCGGGCTTGCCGTCGACCACCGCAGTGAACGGCGGCACGTCATCGCGGCGGGTGAGGGCGCGGAGCGACTCACGTAACGCTCGGTCCACGAACTGCGCCGGCCAGTCCGGTGGCGAATAACCCGCGGCCAGGTCGACGTGGTGCATTTCCACCTCGCGAAGCCGCAGCCAGACGACCCTTCGAGCCGGCACGGCCGAACCGTTGGCCGCGGGGCCGGTGCGAACCTCGAATTCCCAGCCTTCGTCCGGAACGGCCGCGATGGCCGACCCGAACCGGGACGCCGACTCCCGGATTCCCGCAAGCAACTCGGCCAGCGATCGTGCCGCCCCAGCCTCGATCGCCGCGGTGCGGGCCTCGGCCGATTCGTACATGGGCGTCTCGATACCGGTGCTCGCCCAGGTGAGCAGGTTCGTCAAGGCGTCCGCATTGCGGGCGATGTGCGCGAGCACGTGGGCTCGGGTCCAGCCGGGACATAGGCTCGGCAGGCGAAGGGCGTCGTCGTCGAGTTGTTCCGCGGTGTGGATCAGTCGCAGCGTGGCCGCAGTGACCGGCCCTACGGTTTCGGGGGTCTCAGACTGGTCGATGGGGAGATTGGTGTCGACCTCGGGCATGCTTCAGAACCTAACCGTTGTTTTGTCTCCGAGCACCAAGGTTGTCAGACCAGCCATTTACCATGCCGTGAGTGCACGTCCGACTGAACTGGAAGCCATGGCCGACGAGTCCGCGCACAGCTTGATCATCAAAGGCGCCCGCGAGCACAACCTCAAGGACGTCTCGCTTGACCTGCCCCGCGACTCGCTCATCGTGTTCACCGGGCTGTCCGGCTCCGGCAAGTCGAGCCTGGCGTTCGACACCATCTTCGCCGAAGGGCAGCGTCGGTACGTCGAGTCGTTGTCGGCCTACGCGCGGCAGTTCCTCGGTCAGATGGACAAGCCCGACGTCGATTTCATCGAGGGCTTGTCACCGGCGGTCTCGATCGACCAGAAATCGACGTCGCGCAACCCCCGCTCCACGGTCGGCACCATCACCGAGGTCTACGACTACTTGCGGCTCCTGTACGCCCGGGCCGGGCGTCCGCACTGTCCGGAGTGCGGCCGGCCGATCGGCCGCCAGACTCCGCAGTCCATCGTCGACCAGGTGCTGCGGCTCGAGGAGGGCTCTCGATTTCAAGTGCTCGCCCCGGTCGTGCGCGAACGCAAGGGCGAGTACGCCGACCTGTTCCGCACGCTCCGTTCCCAGGGGTACTCCCGCGTCCGGGTCGACGGTGTGGTCCACCAGCTCACCGAGCCGCCCAAGCTCAAGAAGCAGGAGAAACACACCATCGAAGTGGTGGTCGACCGGCTGACGGTCAAGGAATCCGCCAAGCGCCGGCTCACCGACTCGGTTGAGACGGCGCTGCGTCTGTCCGGCGGCATGGTCATACTCGAGTTCGTCGATCTGGCCGACGATGACCCACACCGAGAGCGGGTCTTCTCCGAGCACCTGTACTGCCCGTACGACGATCTGTCGTTTGAAGAACTCGAGCCTCGGTCGTTCTCGTTCAACTCGCCGTTCGGGGCGTGCCCGCAGTGCACCGGGCTCGGCACCAAGATGCAGGTCGATCCCGAGCTCGTGGTGCCCGACCCCAGCCGGAGCCTGGACGATGGCGCACTCGCCCCGTGGTCGGCCGGCACGACGTCTGAATACTTCGGCCGCTTGATCACCGCGCTGGCCGAGACCATCGGATTCCCGACCGACGTCGCGTTCGAGCGGCTGCCGGCCAAGGCCCGCAGTGCGCTGCTGCGCGGTTACGACGGGCAGGTGCACGTCCGCTACCGCAACCGGTACGGGCGGGAGCGCTCGTACTACACCACGTACGAGGGAGTGATCCCCTGGGTGCAGCGGCGGCACGCCGAAGCCGAGTCCGACGCCAGCCGCGAACGCTTCGAAGGTTTCATGCGCGAGGTGCCGTGTGAGGCGTGTGGCGGCAGCCGGCTCAAGCCGGTGAGCCTGGCCGTCACAGTCGGAAGCAAGAGCATCGCCGAGGTGGCGGCGATGCCGATCGGTGACTGCGCCGTCTTCCTCCGCGAGCTCGACCTGTCCGACCGCGAGCGCCAGATCGCTGCCCGGGTGCTCAAGGAGGTCAACGAGCGGCTGCGGTTCTTGGTCGACGTAGGTTTGGACTACCTGACGCTCGACCGTGCGGCGGCGACACTGGCCGGCGGCGAGGCGCAGCGGATCCGGCTGGCGACGCAGATCGGCTCCGGACTGGTCGGCGTTCTCTACGTGCTCGACGAACCTTCGATCGGGCTCCACCAGCGCGACAACCGGCGACTCATCGAGACCCTGGTGCGGTTGCGCGACCTCGGCAACACGCTGATCGTGGTCGAGCATGACGAAGACACCATCCGTACCGCTGACTGGGTGGTCGACATCGGTCCGGGCGCCGGCGAACACGGCGGCCAGATCGTGGTTTCCGGGCCGGTCGAGAAGCTCATCGCCCATGAGGGTTCGATCACCGGGGCCTACCTGTCCGGCCGCCGGAGCATTCCGATCCCCGAAGTGCGCCGCCCCGTCACGAAGAGCCGCGCGCTGACCGTTATCGGCGCGCGCGAGCACAACCTGCGCGACGTCACCGTCACCTTCCCGCTGGGCTGCTTCGTGGCCGTCACCGGCGTCAGCGGCTCGGGAAAGTCCACGCTGGTCAACGACATCCTCTACACCGCGCTGGCGAGGCAGATCTACAGCGCCAGAGCGATTCCGGGGCGGCACCGGCGCATCGACGGCAGCGAGTTGGTCGACAAAGTCGTGCACGTCGACCAGTCGCCGATCGGCCGCACGCCGCGAAGCAACCCGGCGACGTACACGGGCGTGTTCGACCATGTCCGCAAGCTGTTCGCCGAGACTCAGGAGGCCAAGATCCGGGGTTACCAGCCCGGCCGGTTCTCCTTCAACGTCAAGGGCGGACGTTGCGAGGCTTGCAGCGGCGACGGCACGATCAAGATCGAGATGAACTTCTTGCCGGACGTGTATGTGCCGTGCGAGGTGTGCCATGGCGCGCGGTACAACCGCGAGACCCTCGAGGTGCACTACAAAGGCAAGACCATCTCCGAAGTCCTCGAAATGCCGATCGAGGAGGCGCTGGAGTTCTTCGAGCCGATCGACCGGATCTCGCGGCACCTGCGCACGCTGGTCGACGTCGGCCTGGGCTACGTGCGACTCGGGCAGCCCGCGCCGACCCTGTCCGGCGGCGAGGCTCAGCGGGTAAAGCTGTCGTCGGAGCTGCAGAAACGGGGTACCGGTCGCACGCTGTATGTACTCGACGAGCCGACGACAGGTCTGCACTTCGAAGACATTCGCAAGCTGATCGGCGTCCTGCAGAATCTGGTCGACAAGGGCAACACCGTGGTCGTCATCGAACACAACCTCGACGTCATCAAGACCGCGGACTGGATCATCGACATGGGACCGGAGGGCGGTACCGGCGGCGGAACCGTCGTCGCCGCCGGCACTCCGGAGGATGTCGCGGCGAACGAGGCGTCGTACACCGGCGCCTTTCTCCGCAGGATTCTCGGGGTACCGGTGGGCGCCGGCTGAACCGTTCGGGTCGCGCCATCGTGCGTCCAGTGGAGATTCGACGATCCACCGAAAGGACGAAACTATGGCAGTGAAGAAGATAATGATTCAGCCCGAACTGGAGCGCCGCACGGTGCTGCTCGGCGCCGGTGCGGCGAGCATCGCGGGGGTGCTCGCGGCATGCGGTGGCGACGATGATGGCAATGGCGGAAATCCGGCCGCTACTGCGACGGATGACACCGGCACCGGCGACGTCACTGACGAACCGACCGATGCCGGCTCTGACGATGATCAGGATGGTGACACAGCCGCGCTTGTTGCGGCGTCCGACGTTCCGGTCGGTGGCGGAGTGATCCTCGCCGACGACGGTGTGGTGGTCACGCAGCCCGAAGAAGGCGAGTTCATGGGCTTCTCCTCGACCTGCACCCACCAGGGCTGCACCGTCGCCCGCGTCGACGGGGGTCAGATCCAGTGCGATTGCCACGGCAGCCGGTTCTCCATCGAAGACGGTGCCGTCGAGAACGGGCCGGCGACGCAGCCGTTGCCAGAGGTCGCCGTCAGTCTCGAGGGCGACCAGATCGTCCGCGCGTGACTTAAACCGGAAATGGATTGTCGCCGTCGCCGATTAGGGTTAAGGCGTGCCAGACCCGTCCACCTACCGGCCGGCACCGGGCTCGGTTCCGGACGAGCCAGGTGTCTACCGGTTCAGCGATCCGTCCGGCCGCGTCATCTACGTCGGCAAGGCGAAAAGCCTGCGCTCACGGCTGAACTCGTACTTCGCCGACCTCTCCGCGCTGCATCCGCGCACTCTGGCCATGGTCACGTCGGCAGCCAAGGTCGAGTGGACCGTCGTACGCACCGAAGTCGAGGCGCTCCAGCTGGAGTACTCGTGGATCAAGGAGTTCGATCCCCGGTTCAACGTCCGCTACCGCGACGACAAGTCATATCCGTACCTGGCCATCACGCTCGACGAGGAGTACCCGCGGGCCATGGTGATGCGCGGTGCGAAGAAACGCGGCGTGCGCTACTTCGGCCCGTACGCGCACGCCTGGGCCATCCGCGAGACGCTGGATCAGCTGCTGCGGGTCTTCCCGATGCGCAGTTGCTCGAAGGGCGTGTTCCAGCGGGCCCGCAGCAGCGGCCGGCCCTGCCTGCTCGGTTACATCGGCAAATGTGTGGCCCCGTGCGTCGATCGGGTCGACGCCGAGCACCACCGCGCGATAGTCGAGGACATGGTGGCGTTCCTGGAGGGGCAGACGGCCACCTACATCAGGCGGCTGGAGAAGGAGATGAAAGGCGCGGCCGCCGAGCTCGACTTCGAGCGAGCAGCCCGGCTGCGTGACGACATCGCAGCGCTGCGCCGGGCGATGGAAAAGAACGCCGTCGTCCTCGGCGATGGCACTGATGCCGACGTGATCGCCGTCGCAGAGGACCGGCTCGAGGTGGCCGTCCAGATCTTCTACGTGAGGGGTGGCAGAGTGCGCGGCCAACGAGGCTGGGTCGCCGACAAGGCCGAGGACGCTCCCACCGGCGAGTTGGTCGAGCGGTTCCTGCTCCAGCTTTACGGCGAGGGCGGCGAAGGTATCCCGCGGGAGGTTCTCGTCCCAGCCCTTCCGGAAGATCCGGACGAATCCGCGGCACTTCGTGACCTGCTCGCCGACGTGCGCCACGCAAGAGTTGAAATCCGCGTCCCGCGGCGCGGCGACAAACGGGCGCTACTCGAAACCGTCACCCGCAACGCAGAGCAGGCGCTCAAGTTGCACAAGACCAAACGAGCCAGCGACCTGACCACTCGCAGCCGGGCCCTGGAGGAGATCCAGGAAGCACTAGGCCTGGAGGAAGGCCCGCTGCGGATCGAGTGCTACGACGTGTCCAACTTGCAGGGCAGCGACGTCGTCGCATCCATGGTCGTGCTCGAGGACGGGCTGCCCCGCAAGTCCGAGTACCGCCGGTTCGCCATCCGCGGGCTGGACGGGCAGGACGACGTGGCCGCGATCCGCGAGGTCCTGATCCGCCGATTCCGGCGGCTGGCCGACGAACACGCGCCCGAGGACGCCGCCGGCCCGATTGATCCCGACACCGGCCGCCCGCGCAAATTCGCCTATGCGCCCGGGCTCGTTGTGGTCGACGGCGGCAAACCGCAGGTCAACGCGGCCCGTCAGGCCATGGACGAGGCTGGCGTCGCCGACATTCCAGTGGTGGGCCTGGCCAAGCGGCTTGAGGAGGTCTGGCTGCCCGAGCAGGACTATCCCGTGATCATGGCTCGCAGCAGCGAGGGGCTGTACCTGCTCCAGCGAGTGCGCGACGAAGCTCACCGGTTCGCGATCACATACCACCGGCAACGCCGGTCCAAGTCCATGATCGACAGCCTGCTCGACGGTGTGCCAGGGCTCGGGCCGGCCCGGCGCAAGGCACTGCTCAACCACTTCGGCTCGGTCAAAAAGCTGCGCGCCGCTACCGACGACGAGATCGCAGCCGTCCCCGGCATCGGGCCGCAGTTGGCTCGCGCCGTGGTTCAGGCGCTCGCCGAGCGCGACACCGCGCCGGCCATCAACGCCACTACTGGTGAGATCCTCTCCTCGTGACCGCCTCGACTGAGCTGCTGCTGGTGACCGGCATGTCCGGAGCCGGCAAGTCGGCCACGACCTCTACGCTCGACGACCTCGGCTGGTTCGTGGTCGACAACCTGCCGCCAACGCTGCTGATGGACTTGATCGATACGGTGGCTGAGCGGGCCGACCCGCGTCGGCTGGCGGTTGTCGTGGACGTACGGGGCGGGGTCTTCTTCGACGAGCTGCAAGGAGCACTGAGCGAGCTCAAGGGCCGCGGGATCCGCCCCAGCGTGCTGTTCCTGGAGGCCAGCGACGAGGCACTGGTCCGCAGGTTCGAGTCGGCCCGGCGCCCGCACCCGCTCCAGGGCGAAGGCCGGGTCGTCGAGGCGATCGACCGCGAGCGCGGCCTGCTTGCGGAGTTGCGCGCGGGCGCGGATCTGGTCATCGACACCTCGCTGCTCAACGTGCACGAGTTCGCGGCGCGGATCCGCACGGCGTTCGGCGAGCAGAAGAAGCCGCTCCGCGCGATCATCGTCTCGTTCGGTTACAAGTACGGTCTGCCGGTCGACGCCGACCTCGTGGCCGACATGCGCTTTCTGCCCAACCCGCACTGGGTCCCGGACCTGCGGCCGCTGACGGGGCAGCAGGCAGCCGTGCGCGATTACGTCCTGTCCCAGCCCGGCGCCGCGGAGTTCCTCGACCGGTACGCCGCACTGCTGGGTTCGGTTTTCGACGGTTACCTTCGCGAAGGCAAGCGGTTCGTCACCGTCGGCGTCGGCTGCACCGGTGGCAAACACCGCAGCGTCGCGATGGGGGAGGCACTCGCTGCGCGGCTGCGCGACTTCGGCGTCGAGACTCTGGTGGTCCACCGTGATCTAGGCAGGGAATGATCGAGTCGTGGATGGCATGGCGCGGCTTGCCGGGCCGAAGGTGGTGGCGTTCGGAGGCGGTCACGGGTTGGCCGCGTCGCTGTCGGCTCTGCGCCGGATCAGTGGCCGGCTGACCGCGGTCGTCACCGTCGCCGACGACGGTGGATCGAGTGGGCGGTTGCGCCGGGAACTCGGCGTCCTGCCGCCCGGTGATCTGCGGATGGCGTTGGCGGCGCTCTGCGGCGACGATGAGTGGGGACGGACGTGGGCCCGCGTGTTGCAGCACCGCTTCCAGAGCAGTGGCGAGTTGCACAACCACTCGGCGGGCAACCTGCTGATCGTTGCATTGTGGGAGATGCTCGGCGGCATCGGTGATCGCGACGGAACCGAACTCGGCCACTGGGTTCAGGGACTCGACTGGGTGGGCAGGCTGCTCGGCGCGCAGGGCAGGGTGTTGCCGATGTGCGCGGTTCCGCTCGACATCGAGGCGCTCGTTGCCGGGCCGCGCGATTCGGATGGCGGGCGCGAGGTCACGACCGTCCACGGTCAGCATGCGGTGGCGACCACCGGCCACGTGGTTACCGTCCGGCTGCTCCCGGAGAACCCGCCGGCGTGCCCGGAGGCGCTGGAAGCCATCGCCGATGCCGAGTACCTGGTGTTCGGTCCGGGATCATGGTTCAGCAGCGTCATCCCACACCTGCTGGTGCCGGAGTTGCGGCGGGCGGTGATTGCCAGCCCGGCTCGCAAGATCGTGGCGCTCAACCTGTCCGCTGAGGGTGGCGAGACGGAGGGGTTCACGCCCGAGATGCACCTTGAGGTGCTGGCCACCTACGCCCCCGACCTGCAGATCGACGTCGTCGTCGCGGACCGCGGCTCGGTGCCGGACTCCTCGTTGCTCCGCCGGGTCGCCGCTGAGTTGGGAGCCCGGTTGCTGATCAGCGACGTGGCGATGGCAGACGGGACGCCGAGACATCACCCGGAGCGGCTCGCCCAGGCGTACGCGGAGGCCTTCGGACATGGCAGTATCAACGCATGGCCATGACTGCTTCCGTCAAGGATGAGCTGGCCCGCCTCGAAGTCACCAAGCCGTGCTGCCGCAAGGCGGAGGTGGCCTCGATGCTCAGGTTCGGGGGTGCCCTGCACATCGTCAACGGCCGCATCGTCGTCGAGGCCGAACTCGACACCGGGGTGGCCGCGCGGCGGCTTCGGCGTGACATCGCCGAAGTGTTCGGACACACGAGCGAGCTGGGCGTCGTCTCGCCGGGCGGGCTCCGTAAGACCAGCCACTACCTGGTTCGGGTCGCGCGCGACGGCGAGGCCCTGGCCCGCCAGACTGGATTGATCGACGGCAATGGCCGGCCGATCCGTGGGCTCCCTCCGCACGTCGTCTCGGGCGCTGCGTGTGATGCCGAGGCCGCGTGGCGGGGTGCCTTCCTGGCCCACGGGTCACTGACCGAGCCGGGCCGTTCGTCCGCGATCGAGGTCACCTGCCCGGGGCCGGAGGCCGCGTTGGCGCTCGTCGGCGCCGCACGGCGGCTGAAGATCTCGGCCAAGGCACGAGACGTCCGCGGGGTGGATCGAGTGGTGATCCGCGACGGCGATGCGATCGGTGCACTGCTCATCCGCCTCGGAGCGCACGACAGCGTGCTTGCGTGGGAGGAGCGCCGGATGCGGCGCGAGGTCAAGGCCACCGCCAACCGGCTCGCCAACTTCGACGACGCCAACCTGCGCCGGTCGGCTCGGGCCGCGGTGGCCGCTGGGGCCCGCGTCCAGCGAGCGCTCGAAATCCTCGGTGACGACGTGCCAGATCATCTCCGGGCCGCCGGCTTGCTGCGCCTGGAGCACAAGCAGGCCAGCCTCGAGGAACTGGGGGCGTTGGCCGACCCGCCGATGACGAAGGACGCCATCGCCGGTCGCATCCGCCGGCTGCTGGCGATGGCCGATCGCCGGGCGTCCGAGGAAGGTATCCCGGGCACCGAAGACGAGCTGACACCGGACATGCTCGCGTAGCCCCGGCGCCCCTTGTCTGCGTTGATCATGGGCGTTTCGTGGTACTTGCCGCCGCGCAACCACGAACGGCCCGTGATCAACGCCAAGTGGACGGGAGCAGCGGCGTAGAAACCCGGACCGGGGGCATGTAACACCCCTGAAACGGCGATAGTGTGTTGGGTTGGCGGGTCACCACGATGGGGTGGGAAATACCGCCGAACCCCATGAGTGAGGAGTCTGATTCCGCATGACCATCCGTGTTGGCATCAACGGGTTCGGCCGGATCGGCCGCAACTTCTACCGGGCACTTCTCGACCAGGGCGGCAGCGACATCGAGGTTGTCGGGTTCAACGACCTCGGCAATCCGGCGATGTTCGCCCACCTGCTGAAATACGACAGCATCCTGGGCCGGCTGCCGGCCGATGTCGCAGCGACCGACGACGGCATTCGGGTCGGCGACGCCACTCTCAAGGCGGTTGCCGAGCGTAATCCGGCCGATCTGCCGTGGAAGGACTGGGGCGTCGACGTCGTCCTGGAGTCCACTGGCCTGTTCACGGACGCGGAGAAGGCCAAGGCGCACATCGAGGCGGGCGCGCAGAAGGTCATCATCTCGGCTCCGGCCAAGAACGAGGACATCACCGTTGTTCCAGGCGTCAACCTGACCAACTACGATCCAGCCAAGCACACGATCATCTCGAACGCGTCGTGCACCACGAACTGCCTGGCCCCGATGGCCAAGGTGCTCAACGACACGTTCGGCATCGAGCGCGGCCTGATGACCACGATCCACGCCTATACCCAGGATCAGAACCTGCAGGACGGCCCGCACAAGGATCTCCGCCGGGCCCGTGCCGCCGCGATCAACATTGTCCCGACCACCACGGGAGCGGCCAAGGCGATCGGCCTGGTATTGCCTGAGCTCAAGGGCAAGCTGGACGGCTTCGCCGTGCGGGTGCCGACCCCAAACGGCTCCGCCACCGACTTGACCGTCACCCTGGCCCGCGAGGTCACCGTCGACGAGGTCAACTCGGCCTTCCAGGCGGCCGCGGACGGCGAACTGAAGGGCATCCTGCGGTACACCGAGGACGAGATCGTTTCCAGCGACATCGTCACCGACCCGGCGTCCTGCATCTTCGACTCAGGCCTGACCCGCGCCATCGGCAACCAGGTGAAGATCGTCGGCTGGTACGACAACGAGTGGGGTTACTCGAACCGTCTCGTCGACCTGGTCCGGTACGTCGGCTCCTCCCTGTGATGCGGACGATCGACAATCTGGGAGACCTGCGCGGTAAGCGGGTACTGGTCCGCTCGGACCTCAACGTGCCACTGGACAGCGACCGCGTCACCGACGAAGGCCGCATCAAGGCCAGCCTGGCGACTTTGGAGCGGCTGGCCGATGCGGGGGCTCGGGTCATCGTCACGGCCCACCTGGGCCGGCCGAAGGGCCAGCCAGACCCGAAGTACTCGCTGCGGCCGGTCTATCAGCGGCTGGCCGAGCTGCTGCCAGGCCGCGAGGTCCGGTTTGCCGAGGACACGGTCGGGGCCAGTGCGCGCGAGACGGTCGACAGCCTGCCCGAGGGCGGCATCGCGGTGCTCGAGAACCTGCGGTTCGACGCTCGCGAGACGTCCAAGGACGACGCCGAGCGGGGTGCGTTCGCCGACGAGCTTGCTGAGCTGGCCGACGTCTACGTCTCGGACGGGTTCGGCGTGGTACACCGCAAGCAGGCCAGCGTCTACGACGTCGCGCAGCGGCTACCGCATGCCGCGGGCGGTCTGGTGCTAGCAGAGGTCGAGGCGTTCGCGAAGGTGCTCGGTGAGCCGGACCGGCCCTACGTCGTCGTGCTCGGCGGCTCGAAGGTGTCGGACAAGCTGGGCGTGATCGACAACTTGCTGGGCAAAGTTGATCGGCTGCTGATCGGCGGCGGCATGTGCTTCACCTTCCTCAAGGCCCAGGGTTACGAGGTCGGCGGGTCGCTGCTGGAGGCCGATCAGCTCGACACCGTTCGCGGGTTCCTCGACCGGGCAGACCGGGTCGGGGTGGAGCTCGAGCTGCCGGTGGACATCGTGGTAGCGGCCGATATCGCCGAGGACGCTCAGACCTCTGTGGTCGCGGCGTCGGCTATTCCGGCGGACATGAAGGGCCTGGACATCGGCCCCCAGACGATCGAGTTGTTCCGTCGCAAGCTGGCCGACGCCAAGACCGTCGTCTGGAACGGGCCGATGGGCGTGTTCGAGGTTGCTCCCTTCGCCGCGGGTACGCGCGAGGTCGCGGGCGCCATCGCCGAGGTGGACGGGCTCACCGTGGTGGGCGGCGGCGACTCCGCCGCAGCGGTGCGCCAACTGGGCCTGGACGAATCGGCGTTCACGCACATCTCGACCGGCGGCGGGGCGAGCCTTGAACTGCTCGAAGGCAAGACGCTGCCCGGCCTGGCCGTACTGGAGGAGTAGTGGCACAGCCCGCCCGCCGGCCGCTGATGGCCGGCAACTGGAAGATGAATCTCAACCACCTCGAGGCCATCGCGCTGGTTCAGAAGCTGGCCTTCACGCTGGACGAGACGGATCTGGAGAAGGTCGAGGTGGCCGTGCTACCGCCGTACACCGACATCAGATCGGTGCAGACACTGACCGACGGCGACAAGTTAGCGCTCAGCTACGGTGCGCAGGACCTGTCCGTGCACGACTCCGGCGCCTACACCGGTGATATCTCCGGCGCGATGCTGGCCAAGCTCGGTTGCACCTACGTGATCGTGGGGCACTCGGAGCGGCGGCAGTACCACGCCGAGGACGACGCGCTCGTGGCGGCGAAGGTGAAGGCGGCGTTCCGGCACGGGCTGGTGCCGATCCTGTGCATAGGCGAGGGGCTCGACGTACGCCAGCACGGCAACCACGTGGAATACACCCTTGCCCAGCTCGATGCGGCAGTCGCCGACGTGGGAGCCGAACAGGCCAAAGACGTGGTGATCGCCTACGAGCCGGTGTGGGCCATCGGGACCGGCGAGGTTGCCACGCCCGAGGACGCCCAGGAGGTGTGCTCGGCCATCCGAGGGCGGCTGGCCGAGCTCTACTCCCCGGAGCTGGCGGACCGGGTGCGGATCCTGTACGGCGGCTCGGTCAAGGCGGCCAACATCGCGCCGATCATGGACCAGGCGGATGTCGACGGCGCGTTGGTCGGTGGGGCAAGCCTCGACGCGGATGAGTTCTCGTCGATCTGCCGTTACCACCGGCACCTGCCGCGCTGATCGCGGTGGGAGGGCTCAGCGGAGTTGCCAATTAACCCCGTTGGCCCGCTTTGTCCAGCTCAGCGACGATGATCGAACTGCTGGTCGATGATCAAACTCTCGTGATCAAGGCGAATCAGGTGATTTGCTGCGAGTTTGATCATCAACCAGCATCAGGGTTATTGACGTCGCCGTCTGACCACATGTCGTCCTCCAAACCGTGGCGCCAGCCAGCCGGTAGCACCAGCCGAAGTGGTTCCGGTGACGGCCAGTCCTCGTCCTTGGGCTCGACCGGCCCTACACCGGGCACGTCTTTCCACCACCGGATCGGCTCGCCAGCAGGGTTGTCCCGCAATAATGCGGAGAACCTCCCAGCCAGCGCTGTCCGGTCGCCGTAAACGTCGGGCGCCGAGTACCGAACGAAGTCGAGCCCAAGGCGCCGCAGCCAGAACTCGCGTTCGTTCTGCGCCCGAACGATCTCGGCCGCATCACTTCGGTTGTTGTACTTGATGGCGCCATCGGCCTCACTCGCGGCCCGATGGTATGGCCACAGGCCGTCCACCCGCCGTTCGGGACCGTCGCGACCGACCCAGGCATTGGAGACCGGCATCGGTAGATCGAATTCAATGCACGTGAACCGGCCGAGTGTTTCGAGCGGGCTCTCTGAGTTCGGGTCGGCGTGCTCGGCCACCCAGCGAGACCGGTGTGCGGCCGGCCAGCCCGCCATGCAGCCGGCGACCGCCGATAGATCTCCACCATTGCGCGCCACGTGGTCCGCGACCACAAGAGCATGGTGTAACGGGGCCCGCCGGGCCAGGTCGACGGCCGTCCAGGATTGGCTCATCAGCCCGTACCGGTTTGACCCGTACAGATGCTCCGGCGATAGTTCGGCGACGAGAATTCGTCCGTACGCGGTGCGTGAAGGGCCACGGCCGGGCGCGCTGGGGCGAACGACGGTCGGCAATGCAGGCGGCAGACCCACGGTAGGCAGTCGCCAGCAAACGGCGGACGACCAGCCGACCAGGTAGGCGTCGGAGCCGCAGGAGATGGCGAACGCCCGGGCTTTCTCCCTATGCAGCGCCCAGTCGTCCAACCGCTTGATCCGAGCTGCATCGACGTAGCAGCCGTGAGAGAACTGAGTCAGCAGACCGGCATCGACCAACCGACGGAGCCGTCCCACATGCACACCGGCCTGCCGCGCCTCCGCGGTGGTGATCAGCCCGTAGTTACGCACGAGCAGATCCACGACATCCTGGGGGAGTTTGGTCAGCTTGATGCTCATAGCCGATGAGCCTGGTCGGAATCGGCTGCGCGATCACACGTCGTCGCCGAAGTTGTGGATAACCGGGCCCTGGACGCCTAGGTGTGGATGGCGGCGCCGCACCGAGAAGCGCCGGTGGGAGGGTCGTTTCCATCCACCGCCAGGTTCGGCGTAGGCTTGGCTCTGCCCGTGCCGGCTACCCCGGCCGACCGGAAGGATTAAGCAGTACCGTGAAGCTTCTGTTCTCGATCTTGCTGATCATCACCAGCCTGGTGCTCATTCTGCTCGTGCTGTTGCACAAGGGCAAAGGCGGTGGCCTGTCCGACATGTTCGGTGGGGGAATGTCGTCGTCCTTGGGGGGGTCGACAGTTGCCGAGCGGAACCTCGATCGCTTGACCGTCGCCATCGGCATCGTCTGGGGGGCCAGCATCATCGGTCTGGGGTTGATCGGCTTCTAATCGGTCCATCACCGCGATAGGGAGTACGACCTGTGGCAAATGGCAATGCCATCCGGGGCAGCCGGGTGGGCGCTGGTCCCATGGGAGAGGCCGAACGCGGCGAGTCCGCTCCCCGTAAATACGTCGCGTTCTACTGCGGCGAGGGGCACGAGACCATGCCGAGCTTCGCTGCGGATGCCGCCGTCCCCGAAATGTGGGACTGTCCACGCTGCGGGCTACCGGCCAGCCAGGACCGCGAGAATCCGCCGCCCATCCCGCGCAACGAGCCGTACAAGACCCATCTGGCGTACGTGAAGGAACGGCGCAGCGACGCTGACGGCGCGGCCCTACTCGAAGAGGCGCTCCGCGAGCTGCGCAGAGTCCGCGGCTCCTGACCCGACCACCTTGCTGACGTTTGATCGAACGACGTCAGGGGGAGGCGATCCGCTCGAGACCGGGCGGCAGCTGCGATGCCGCGGCCCGGTCGAGCAGCCACAGCGTGCGCTGCCGCCCTCGCGCGCCCGCGGCCGGAACCTGGACCTCGCCGGCGCCGGACAACGCCATCCGGACGGCTCCGGCCTTGTCGTCACCGGACACCACGAACCAGACCTCCGCGGCGGAGCGGATGGCCGGCAACGTCAGCGAGATCCGGGTCGGTGGCGGCTTCGGCGCCCCGCGCACGGCCACCACGGTTCGTTCGTCGTACAGCGCCGGCTCCTCGGGAAACAGCGACGCGATATGTGCGTCCGGCCCGACGCCGAGCAGCAACACGTCGAACATCGGGACCGCGCCGTGATGTTCCGGCCGCGATGCGCGAGCCAACTCGGCCGCATACTGCTCGGCAGCGGCTTCGGGTTGCAGGTCGTCGTCCGCAGCGGGCATGGGATGTACCCGGTCGGGGTTGACCGGCACGTGGTCCAGCAGCGCCTTGCGCGCTTGGGTCTCGTTGCGCTCCGTATCACCGGACGGCAGGAAACGTTCGTCGCCCCACCAAACGTCGAGCTTGGACCAATCGATGGCGGCGCGAGCGGGGGAGTCGGCGATCGCTGAGAATATGTTCTCGGCGATCCGGCCGCCGGTTAGTACGAGCGATGCGGCGCCGCGTGCGGTCTGCACGTCGACGAGTCGGGTGATAAGCCGAGCGGCCACGGCGCCGGCCAACACGTCTGGGTCACGGTGGATTACCACGATCGGAGGGGTCACGAGCCTGCCTTCACTTTGGTGCGGCTGATACGTCCGGTTTTGCGGAGCCGTTCCAAGCCCGTCGTCAAGACCTCACCGTAGATATCATCCGGATCGAGCCGGCGCAGCTCCTCGGCCAGGCACTCCGCCGCCGACCTCCGGGGCAGCGCCACCCGGCGGTCGACGCGGTCGGGGGAGCTGAGGATGGCCAGGTCTTCGCCCGGCCGGTTGATGGTGATCGGCCCGGATTCGCGTTCGAGCCGGACGCTGTGCATGGCATCAACCCCGCTGGCCTTGACCCGCGTGACCGGGCAGTCGAGAGTTAGGGCCAGCCAGCCGGCGAGCAGGTCGGCGCTCGGGCTGGCCGAGCCGCCCACGACCCGCGCGCTCGTCACCGGCTCGTGGGGCGGCTGGTCGAGCGCCGCTGCGAGCAGCGCCCGCCACAACGTGAGCCGGGTCCAGGACAGGTCCGTGTCGCCAGGACGGTACGTGGCGGCCCGGTCGGCGAGGGCCGCGGACGGCCGCTTGCACGCGGCGGCGTCGGTGATCCGCCGCTGGGCGATGCCGCCTACGGGGTCTTCTGCGGGCACCGGTGGGGACTCGCCCGGCCACCACACCACGAGCGGGTTGTCCGGCAGCAGCAGCGGCATGACGAGCGATTCGGCATGGCCGGTCAGCGCGCCGAACGTACGCAGCACCACGACCTCACTCGCACCAGCATCGCCGCCCACCCGGACCTGGGCGTCCAGCCGGGCCGATCCGCGGGAGGTCTCACGGACCACGGCGATGGTCCGGCAGGGATGCTCATAGCTGGCCTGGTTGGCGGCCTCGATCGCGGGCTCGGCATGCCCTTCGTCGACGACAAGCACGAGGGTGAGCACCCGTCCGAGCGCGATGGCTCCGTGGCGCTCGCGGAGCTCGACCAGCCGCTTGGCCACGTCGTTCGCCGTCGTGGACGGCATGTCTACGATCACGGCCGCCTCCAGTTACGTCTGTCGCGTGCAAGCATCTGTTCCGCGCTGGCCGGACCCCAGCTTCCCGACGCGTAGGCTTCGGGCTTGCCGTTCTTGGCCCAGTACTCGACGATCGGGTCGAGAATTTGCCAGGACAACTCGACCTCCTCCTGGCGCGGGAACAACGGTGGATCGCCGAGCAACACGTCTAGGATCAACCGCTCGTACGCCTCAGGGCTGGCTTCGGTAAACGAGTGGCCGTACCCGAAGTCCATCGTGACGTCCCGCACCTCCATAGCCGTACCCGGCACCTTGGATCCGAACCTGATCGTGACTCCTTCGTCCGGCTGTACCCGCACCACCAGGGCGTTCTCACCGAGTTCTTCGGTGGCGGTGGCCTCGAACGGCAGATGCGGCGCCCGCTTGAACACGACGGCGACCTCGGTGACCCGCCGGCCCAGCCGCTTGCCGGTCCGCAGGTAGAACGGGACGCCCGCCCAGCGCCGGGTCTGGATGTCGAGCCGGATGGCGGCGAAGGTCTCGGTGCGGGAGTCCGGCGATATGCCGTCCTCCTCGAGATATCCAGGAACCTTGATCCCGCCGGCCCAGCCGCCGGTGTACTGGCCGCGGGCGGTGTGCCGATCGAGGTCGGCCGGGATCCGGACGGCCGACAAGACTTTCTCCTTCTCGGCACGCAGCGCTCCGGCGTCGAAGGAGACGGGTTCCTCCATGGCCACAAGCGCGAGCAGTTGCAGGAGGTGGTTCTGGATGACGTCGCGGGCGGCGCCGATACCGTCGTAGTAACCGGCCCGGCCCTCGATGCCGATGTCCTCGGCCATCGTGATCTGCACGTGGTCGACGTAGTTGGAGTTCCAGATCGGCTCGAACAGCTGGTTGGCGAACCGCAACGCCATGATGTTCTGGACGGTTTCTTTGCCCAGGTAGTGGTCGATCCGGAACACCGCGTCGGGTGGAAAGATCGCTTCGACGACGTCGTTCAACTGGCGTGCGCTGATCAGGTCGTGCCCGAACGGCTTTTCAATGACAACCCGGCGCCACTGCTCCTCGCCCTCGGGTTCGGCGAGCCCCGAACGGGCGAGCTGCTTGACCACCACGTCGAAGAACTTCGGCGGAATCGACAGGTAAAACGCGTGGTTGCCACCCGTGCCCTGGGCCTCGTCCAACTCCCGGATGGTCTTTTCGAGGGTGTCGAACGCGTCGTCGTCCTGGAAGTCGCCAGGCACGAACCGGAAACCTTGGGCGAGTTGCTGCCAGGTCGCCTCGCGGAACGGGGTGCGGGCGTTGTCGCGCACTGCATCACGTACCTGCTTGCCGAAATCCTGCGTGACCCAGTCGCGGCGGGCGAAACCGACCAGGGAGAAGCCCGGTGGCAGCAGGCCGCGGTTGGCCAGGTCGTACACCGCCGGCATCAGCTTCTTGCGGGCCAGGTCACCAGTGACGCCGAAGATGATCAAGCTGCATGGCCCGGCGATGCGCGGGAGCCGCTTGTCCCGGGGATCCCGTAGCGGGTTGCGCGGTCTCGTGGTGTTAGGCACGAACGGGTGGCTCCTTCGTCGAAGGGGTGCCGGGCCAGTGCTGCAGGATCAGCCTACCGAGCAGGTCGTGCATCGTTTTGGTCATAACCACTGATCCGGATCAACGACATGGGGATGGACTCTTCCTCGTATACGACACGCCGCAGATGTCCTTGATTCCCAAAAACGCGCGCAGGACCTACTACCGTCGAGGCGTCGAGAGTAGGGGAGCTCTCTGATGGAACTCATACTGCTGATTGGTGCAGCCGGCGTTGTGTACATCGGTTCGGCGTTGCTCCATCCCTACGTCAAGTGCGAGGCCTGCGACGGCAAGGGCAAGCACGCGGGCACTCTGTTCACGTCGACGTTCCGGCCGTGCCATCGATGCTCGGGCACGGGTCAGAAGCAGCGGGTCGTCGCCGCGATCATCGGCGTGGGCAAGCCCCGCAAGTCGGTGAGCAAGGTCCAGAAGTCCTCGTCGTCGTATAAGAACACCTGAACCGCGCCTAGCCGGCGCCGCCTGCGGCCTCCCGTAGCTGGCGGATGCCGGCCGCGCGGTCGGTGAGGTGCAGCCGCAGGACCGGGCGGCCTTGCTCGGCCAGCACCTGGGCGTCGCCGGCCGCCTGCGCGGTGATCAGCTGGCCGAACGTGAAGGGCCGGTCCGGGACGTCGACGTCACTGTCCGCGGCACCAGTGACCTGCAGGAATACTCCGACCGGTGGCCCACCCTTGTGGTACTGCCCGGTCGAATGTAGGAAGCGCGGCCCCCACCCGAACGTCACCGGTCGCTCGGTGCGCATCGCCAGCGGACGCCTGATCTCGGCCAGCGCGGCGTCGTCGCCCTCGCGGTCCAGGTACGCCACCACGGCCAGGTACCCGCGCTCGTCCAGTCGCCCGAGCAGCGCCTCGAGTGCGCCGGACAGGCTGTCCACTCCGTCGAGCAGCCCGGCCGAGCCGCGAACCTCGACGGCGCCGTCGACAAAGGCGGCCGGCTCGGGCTCAGGCTGTGCGTCGAGGAGGCCGCGGGCCGCCTTTTTCGCGCTCTCGACGTCGGGCTGGTCGAACGGGTTGATGCCGAGCAGTCGTCCGGCCACGGCAGTGGCGTACTCCCAGAGCAGGAACTGCGCACCGAGCGCTTCACCCACCACCCGGACGGGCAGCACGTCGGGCGCCGGCCAGCGGATCTCAGGGTCGTCCGGGCCTGCGACGATGGGCAGGATGCCCTTGCCTTCCTTACCGGTGGATTCTGCGATCAGTTGCTCGGCCCAGTCGGCGAACCCGACGATGCCCGACGCGGACGCGTCGATGGCGACCTTGTCCGCCGGGCCTGAGCCCAGTGCCGCGCCCAGTCTCAGAGCCGGATTGTCCGGCGTGTCGGCCTCCAGCAGCGGCGCGACGGCGGCGGCATCGTCCAGCAGGGCCGCGATGTCCGCCCCAGCGAGGGCACTTGGAACCAGCCCGAATGCGGTTAAGGCGGAATAACGTCCGCCCACGGTGGAGTCGGCAACGAACACCCGCCGGTACCCAGACTCGGTGGCGTGGTGCGCCAGGGCCGAGCCCTGGTCGGTGACGACGACGATCCGGGACGCCGGTTCGATGCCCGCCGACCGGAAGGCGGCCTCGAACGCGCGGCGCTGGCTGTCGGTCTCGACCGTGGTGCCGGACTTGCTGGAAACGACGACCACGGTGTGCTGCAGCCGGTCGGCCAGCGCTCGCTGGATCGCGACGGGATCAGTGGTATCAAGGACGGCGAGCTCGACGCCGGCGGTCTGCGTGATCACCTCCGGGGCCAGCGAAGAGCCACCCATGCCGCACAGCACGATGTGATCGAGGCCCTCAGCGCGCAGTTCGGCCTGTAGGGCCTCGACTTCAGCCAACAGCGGCCGGGACGTTTCGTACGTGCCGGTCCAGCCGAGCCGGATTGCGGCCTCCTCCTGAGCGGCTGGTCCCCACAGGCCGGCGTCGCGTCCGGCGATCCGGGACGCTACGCGATCGGCGACGAGTTGCTTGACTGCGGCGTCGGCGGTGGCGTCGAACTCGACGAGGGTGGTCATCACACCGCCTCGAGCTTGGCGTCGACCGAGCTCAGCAGGTCGTTCCAGCTGGTGGCGAACTTGTCCACGCCCTCGTCCTCCAGCACCTGAGTGACGTCGTCCATGTCGATGCCCACACTCGCGAGTGCGGCCATGGTCCGTCGGGCGTGGTCGTAGTTGGTAGTCACCGTGTCGCCGGTGATATCCCCATGATCTGCTACGGCGTCGAGGGTGTTCTCCGGCATGGTGTTGACCGTTCCCGGTGCCACCAGCTCGGTCACGTACATGGTGTCCGGGTAATCGGGATTCTTCACCGACGTCGAGGCCCACAGGGGACGCTGCCGGGCGGCGCCGGCCTCTTCGAGCCGCTGCCACCGCTCGGTGGCGACGACCTCCTCGAAGGCGGCGTAGGCTAGGCGGGCGTTGGCGATAGCGGCCATGCCGCGCAGGGCGAGCGCGTCGTCCGTGCCGATGTTCTCGAGGCGCTTGTCGACTTCGGAGTCGACCCGGCTGACGAAGAACGACGCGACCGACTCGATCCCGGCCAGCGGCTTGCCGGCGTCGAGCCGCTGCTCAAGCCCGGCCATGTACGCGTCCATTACTTGGCGGTAGCGGTCAATGGCGAAGATCAGCGTGACATTGACGCTGATGCCATCCGCGATGGCCGCGGTGATGGCCGGCAGCCCCGCCCGGGTGGCCGGGATCTTGACGAACAGGTTCGGCCGGTCGACCGTGGTCCAGAGGTCATAGGCCTGCGCGACGGTGGCCTCGGTCTGGTGCGCGAGCCGCGGGTCGACCTCGATCGACACCCTGCCGTCGATCACCGTACGGGCGGCCACCGGCGCCAGCAGGTCGCACGCAGAGCGGACATCGTCGGTGGTCAAGCGGCGGACCGCTGCTTCGGCGTCCTCACCGGCCTGCGCTGAGGCCTGAATGTGGTCGTCGTACAGGCTGCTCTTGGAGATGGCGGTCTGGAAGATCGTGGGATTGGTCGTAACACCGACGACCTGCTTCTCGTCGACCAGCGACTGCAGGTTGCCGGTCTGGATGCGGTCACGCGACAGGTCGTCAAGCCAGATGGCGACGCCTTGAGCGGACAGCGCGCGAAGCGCTTTGGACATAACAGGTCCTTTCGATCAGTTCGCGGCGGTCATGGATTCTTTGGCGGCGGCGACGACAGCGTCCGCGGTGATACCGAACTCGCGGAACAACGTTTCGTAGTCGGCCGACGCTCCGAAGTGCTCCAGGCTGACGCTGCGTCCGGCATCTCCGACGATCTCGTGCCAGCCCTGCGCCACGGCCGCCTCGACCGAGACGCGAGCCCGGACGTCTGCCGGGAGCACACTGTCGCGGTACCCGGCGTCCTGGGCATCGAACCACTCGCGGCACGGCATCGACACCACCCGCGCCTGAATCCCCTCCGCGGCCAACTGCTCCCGAGCGGTCACTGCAAGCTGCACCTCAGAGCCTGTCCCGATCAGGATGACGTCCGGTTCGCCGCCGCTCGGCGTGTCGATCAGGACGTAGGCGCCGCGAGCCACGCCGTCGGCGTCGGCGAACCCGTCGGTACCCCGAGGGAACGTGGGTACGTTCTGCCGGGTCAGGCACAGGCCGGCCGGCCTCGGGTCGCCGGAGGTGTGGTGCGCCAGGATGGTGCGCCAGGCGACGGCGGTCTCGTTGGCATCGGCCGGCCGGACGACGTCCAGGCCCGGTATCGCCCGCAGGGCGGCAAGATGCTCGACCGGCTGGTGGGTAGGCCCGTCCTCGCCGAGGCCGATGGAGTCGTGCGTCCAGACGTACGTGACGGGTAGTTGCATGAGCGCGGCCAGCCGGACCGCAGGTCGCATGTAATCGCTGAAGACCAGGAAGGTGCCGCCGTAGGGCAGGGTCAGCCCGTACAGCGCGATGCCGTTGAGCACCGAACCCATGGCGTGTTCGCGTACACCGAAGTGCAGCACCCGCCCGTACCAGTCGCCGGCGAACTCTTTGCTGGATCGCTCGGGCGGGAAAAAGCTGGGCTCGCCCTTCGGCGTGGTGTTGTTACTGCCGGCCAGGTCGGCCGAGCCGCCCCATAGTTCAGGGAGTACCGGAGCCAGGGCGGTGAGCACCTCACCGGACGCCTTTCGGGTGGCGACGTCCTTGCCTGGCTCGAAGGACGGGATGACATCGGCCCAGCCGTCCGGCAACCGCCGGCTGCGGAGCCGTTGAAGCAGGGCGGCCCGATCAGGGTTGGCGGACTGCCAGGCGGTGAAGGTGTCGTCCCACTCCTGTCGAGCCTTCGCCCCCCGTTCGCGGACTTCTAGCGCGTGGTCGCGGACGTCGTCGTCGACCTGGAACCGGGCCTCGGGGTCGACACCCAGGATGCGCTTGGTGGCGGCCACCTCGTCCGCGCCGAGCTTGGCACCGTGGATGGCGCCGGTGTCCTGCTTGTTGGGTGCCGGCCAGCCGATGATCGTGCGCAGCGCGATGAAGCTCGGCCGGTCGGGGGTCGCCTTGGCGTTCTCGATCGCCGCATGGAGTTCGTGGACGTCCTCGTGGTACGGGCCGCCGTGCCCGCGCCAGTCGACCGTCTGGGTGTGCCAGCCGTACGCGGCGTACCGCGCGGTGACGTCCTCAGTGAACGCAACGCTCGTGTCGTCCTCGATGGAGATCTGGTTGTCGTCCCAGATGACGATCAGGTTGCCTAGCCGCTGGGTGCCCGCCAACGAGGACGCCTCACCCGACAAACCTTCTTGCAGGTCGCCGTCTGACGCGATCACACAGATGGTGTGGTCGAACGGGCTGGTCCCCGGCGCGGCGTCCGGGTCGAGCAGGCCGCGGGTGCGGCGAGCGGCCATGGCCATCCCGACCGCGTTGCCGACTCCCTGGCCGAGCGGGCCGGTGGTGGTCTCGACCCCCGTCGTAAGGTGGTTCTCGGGGTGACCTGGAGTCCGCGATCCCCAGGTGCGGAGTGACTTGATGTCATCCAGGGTCATCGGGTATCCGGACAGGTACAGCTGGAGGTACAGCGTCAGGCTGGAGTGCCCGGCCGACAGGACGAAGCGGTCGCGCCCGAGCCATTGCGGGTCTGCTGGATCGTGGCGGAGGTGCCGCTGGAAGAGCAGGTAGGCCGCGGGTGCCAGGCTCATCGCGGTGCCGGGATGGCCGTTGCCGACCTTTTCCACGGCATCCATCGCAAGGACTCGGACCGTGTCGACCGCCCTTCGGTCCAGATCGGTCCAGTCGAGGGTGGTGGTGTCGGCGCTCACCGGCGTCGGGCTCCTCTCACGCGGCATGGGCTTCACGGACCGGCCTCGGCGGCGAGGTCACAATCGCGCAACGAGCCTATCGGTGCTGCCATTCCCCACGCGCTCACGGCAGCGTCGGTGAGGTGCTGCGGCGCGCCGATGGGGGCAGGGTTAGACTCGGTCCCGTCGTCCGCGCGCCGCGATGGCCGCGATAAGCCTTCAGCCGTGAGGTAGCAAGTGGCCACCGTCAAGACTGCTCGCCCGGTGGCCGACGCGACTCAGCGGACCCGTCCACCGTTACGCGTCCTGGTCAGTGCCTATGCCTCGCTGATGAAGCTGCGTGTCATCGAGCTTTTGCTGGTGACCACGCTGCCGGCGATGGTGCTCGCCCAACGGGGGATTCCGCCGCCGTGGCTGGTCTTGATGACACTCGCCGGCGGCACTCTCGCCGCCGGCAGCGCGCACGCGTTCAACCAGGTACTCGAGCGCGATATCGACGTGCACATGCGCCGGACGCGGCGGCGTCCGGTTGCGACAGGTCTCATCTCACCGCGAGCAGGCGCCGTCTTTGCGGCCGCACTACTCGTGGTCGCCATCGGTGTGATGCTGGTATTCGTCAACCCGCTGGCAGCAGCCCTTACGTTGGCCGCCAACCTGTTCTACGTCTTGATCTACACGGTTGTGCTCAAGCGGCGGACGGCCCAGAACATCGTGTGGGGCGGGGTCGCGGGTTGCCTGCCCACGCTCATCGGCTGGGCCGCAGTCACCGGATCGCTCGCGTGGCCGCCGGTCCTGCTCTTCTTGATCGTGTTCTTCTGGACGCCTCCGCACTACTGGCCGCTCGCCATGCGGTATCGGGACGACTACGAGCAGGTCGGCGTGCCGATGCTGCCTGTTGTGGCGTCCGCCTCGCGGGTGGCCGCCCAGATCGTCGCGTACTCGTGGGCGATGGTGGCCACGTCCTTCGTGTTGCTTCCGGTCGCCGATCTCGACTGGCTGTACGGTGTGCTCGCCGCACTCGCCGGAGTGTGGTTCCTGACCGAGGCATACCGCCTCTATGCCCGTGCCCGGCGTGACGCCACGGCCGCGAACCTCAAGGCGATGCGCCTGTTCCACGGTTCGATCACCTACTTGACGGTCGTGTTCGTGGCGGTGGCAGCGGACGTGCTACTGCTGGGTTGATCATGGGTGATCGTGTTCTCGGCATCGTAGGCCTGGTCATACTGGGTGGGACGGTGGTGTGGGCGATTGCCGGTGGCGACCCTGAACCGGTGGGTGCGCTTCTGATCATTGGGCTCGGCGTGGTGATCGCGGACGCTGTCGTCTGGCGATTCGCCGACCGGGGCCTGGACGCGCCAGACGGTGTGACCCTGCCTAGCCCGCCGTGGGGGCTGTTAGTCGGACCCGCGGGCGGGCTCGGGCTCGCTGCTGCCGTCCTCATCGGCGTCCCGTTGCTCGCCGTGGTGTCGGCGATCGCGCTTGTCGCGGCGCTGCCCGGGCTGTATGCCCGGTTCCCGGCCGGTGCGGTTCCGTTGCGGGTGGTACGCCACGCCCAGCGGGTCCGCCGGTTCGCCGAGGCGCACGGGGTCTCGCGCCGCCAGCCGATACCCGGTTACGTGACCCCGCTCGGGGAGGGCGGCGCCAGGTTTGTTGTGGTCGCGCCCGACCGCGCGTGGGCCGGCCTTGTGGTCCACCAGGACGAAGCCGAGCTCGTCGCCAAGCTCGCATCGGTGGAGTTACGCGACCGGATGAGCCCCGAACTGGGCCGCCAGCTCGCGACCGGCCGGCGGTACTGGGAGACGATGATCCAGTCCTGGTGATATGACCTGGAGTCGCGCCCGGGCGTGACTCTGCATAACGGCATCGGTCACGGTTTGGTGACGTTTTGTTCAGCGCCTTATTAGTCCCGATAGAGTACGGCTCGCGATCTAAGGGTGAAGGGAGCAATCCAGGATGAAGCGTGTGCTAGCGGTCGCCGTCATGTCGGTGCTAGCGTTCCTCGGCTTCGCCGGTACGGCGTCGGCCGCCGACGGCATCGACGAAGCGCTGCTTGCGAAGTGTTCGGCGGAGTTTGATGAAGCGTTCTTCGATCTCACCGCGCACCTTGACGACGTCGAGTTCGACCAGTTGATCTACGACATCGAAGATCTGTTCACCAAGTTCGATATGGAACAGATCAGTGAAGCGGAACTGGAAGCGGGTCTCGAGGCGCTGCTGCCAGGCTTGGTTGCCATCTTCATCGACTTCTTCGAGTGCCTCGACACCGAGGAGCCAAAGAAGCCGGACCTTGACGAGCCGCGCAAGCCCGCCACCGTGCCGACGTCCGTTCCCGCCGGCCAGTTGCCAGACACTGGCACCGGCGTCACCGCCGCGCTCATCGGCCTCGGCTTGGCCGCTGCCGGCAGTGGGATCTTGCTGGCTCGCCGGTTGGTGAACCACTCCTAGGCACCTCCTCCAGTGCCCTCGGCCCAGTCGAAGCGGGCCGAGGGCACTGAACTGTCCAGCGGGTGCTGTTTCGGGTGGCTGGCGACCTGCCTGCACATCTGCAGCACCGCCCGTGACGGACGGATAAGCGCGTTCGCTGCAGCGACACCAAGTGCTGCAGTGGCAGCGACACCAAGTGCTGCAGTGGCAGCGACACCGGTGATGCAAATGCGCGAGGCAAGTCGGCAGTCCGAGGACCGCAAGCCCGGCAGGAGCGCAACTGTAAGGCGCAACCACCCTTGACACCACCTGTGGTGCAGATCACACTGGCGTTCGTCCAGGAGCGGACCCGGCACTCCATCGATCTCTGTTGAAACGGAAGCTTCACCCCGCGAAGTGGGCTTCTGCCATCGCAGAACTCCACGCCTCGCCGGGTCGGGGGGAACACGAGGTCATGGGAGGTTGGGCAAATGCGAACATCATCTAAGGGCGTCGCCGTGCTTGTGGGGCTCGGTGTCCTCATGGCGCCGCAAACGGCGGTGGCAACGCCGCTCGATGACGTCGTGAGTACGTTCACGTACTCGCAGAACATGCATCCGCTTGGCTACTCGCCAAGGATCATTCCGCTGGCCAATGCCGAGCCGGGGGCAGGATCGTTCAACTCCGACCTCGCGTTCTGGGGCGACTTGGCGGTCCAGGGGTCATACGCAGGTTTCCGGCTCATTGACATCTCTTCACCGGCAAACCCGCGAGAGATCATCAATTGGGAGGAGTGCGCCAGCCGGTTCAACAGCCAGGGGAACCAGGGCGATGTGATCATTTGGGAAAACCTGATCATCCGCTCCTGGAACTCACCGACGCCGGCCAGTGGATCCCAATGCGGAGACTGGCCCATGGCGCCCGGCGAGGAGGGCGTTCATGTCATCGACATCAGCGATCCGCTGAATCCCGATGTGGTCGCGTTCGTCGACACTCCGACCGGCTCCCACACTGCGACGCTGGTGCCTGATCTGGAGAACAACAGGCTGCTGGTCTACAACAACTCCGCCCCAGGCGGGTTCGACATGATCGAGGTACCCCTCGACGATCCCGCTGCCGCAAGCTACGTCGGCGCCTTCGCGACGGGCGGCGGATGCCACGACTGGGCCGTCATCCTCGGAGACGTATTGAGAGCCGCGTGTTCCGGTGGAGGCGGATTCCGGATGTTCAGCCTCGGCGGCCCCAGCGGCGGCTCGCTGGACAACCCGCAACTTCTCTACTTCGTCCCGTTCTTCAGCGGCCATTCCGCCGCGTTCACCTGGGACGGCAAGTACCTGGTCTTCGGCTGGGAGCCCGGCGGAGGCGGCGGAGCCCGTTGCACAGCGACGGGGACCCAGGTCACCCCGACGACCGTCCAGACCGACGACATGAAGTCGTACTTCTTCTTCGATGTTGAGACCGGTGAGCAAGTCGGGCAGTTCGTCTTGCCGCGTGATCAGACGCTCCAGGAGAACTGCACGATCCACAACTACAACATCGTGCCGACCGACAAGCGCTACATCCTTGTCTCGGGCAATTACCAGGCCGGGATAAGCGTCGTCGACTTCACCGACCCGACGAACGCGAAGGAGATCGCCTTCGCCGATCCGGCACCGTTGGTCAACCCGGACAACCCGGCCGGCATCGAACTCGGTGGCGACTGGTCGACCTACTGGTACAACGGCCATATCTATGAGTCCGACATCACGCGGGGGCTCATCGTATGGAAGCTGAGCGACGCCGCCGTTGCCGGCGCTAAGCGGTTCGATCACCTCAACCCGCAGACTGCAATGACCTCGTTCCCGTTCAAGGGAACGGCATTCGGCTCCGGCTCGTAGGTAACGGCTCGCATCGTACGGAGGGTGGCGCTGGCCATCCTCCGTACGACTCGCCGTCAGGCCGGTCGAGCCACGGGCAGCCAGCGGGAGGCGAGCCAGGCATCGACTGCCGCGGCGATCAGCAGGGCGGCACCGAGCATGTGCAAGCCGACGAGGACCTCGGGCAGTTCAAGGATGTACTGGACGGCGCCGATCAGGCTCTGGCCCAACTCGACAATGAACAGAACGCTTGCGGCCGCCGCCAGTCGGCCGGGTGAGCCGAGCGCGCGGGCCGCGGCGTACAGGCCGATGGTGAGCCCTACCAGCAGCGCGACGGCGTGCGCGTGAATCTGCGACACGCTGGCCACGTCGAAGCCGGTCCGCGGCGAGTTAGGGTCCCCAGCGTGCGGACCGCTGCCCGTGACGATGGTGCCCAGGTAGACCACCAGGTAGGCCGCCGCCACGGTGATCAGTGCCAGCCGGCTCAGCCAGGGCGAATCAACCCGAGGGGGGACGACACCAAGCGGCCGCTGCGCGCGGCGGACCAGGACGGTGGCGACTCCGATGAGGGCGGCCGAGCACATGAAGTGCAGCATGACCACCCACGGATTGAGCCCCGACCACACCGTCATCCCGCCGATGACCGCTTGCGCCGGGATACCGAGCAGCAGTACCACCGACGGCACCACAAGGTCACGGCGAGGTCGATCGGAGCGCAGCGTCCGCCACACGGCAGCCAACATGAGCGCGGCGATGACACCGAGGACGAACGTGAGCGTGCGGTTGCCTAACTCCACGGCTCCGCGGATTCCCATCTCAGGCGTCGCCAGCAGGGAGCTGGGCGTGCATTGCGGCCACTCCGGGCAACCCAGACCCGAACCGGTCAGCCGAACGGCGCCGCCCGTGACGACGATCCCGACCTGCGAAGCAAGCGACGCGATCGCCAGTCCGCGGATGACCCGCTCGGACGGCAACGGCACTCGCGCCACCACTCTCGAGGGTCGGGGGACTGGCGTGCGGGTTTCTGCCGTGGTCACGCCAGCCATGGTAGGTCTACTCCCAGCGGAACCAGCGCGCGGCTGCGGCAAAACCGAGCACAGCCCAGGCGCCGAGGATGGCCAATGGTGCCCACGGCATCCCAGCGCCGTCGACCAGTACGTCTCGCAAGCCACGCGCAAGTGCACCGGTCGGTGTGGCCTCGAGGACCGGCCGAATACCGTGCGGGAACCTATCGAGCGGGACGAATATGCCACCAAGCCCGAGGAGCAACAGATAGATCAGATTCGCAGCGGCCAGGGTGGCCTCGGCGCGAAGCGTTCCGGCGATAAGCATGGCCAGCCCGCCGAAGGCGAACGTCCCGGCGACCAACAGGCCGGCCACCGCGAACGGCGATCCGTGCGGCTGCCAGCCCAGCACCAGCCCCAGCCCGCCGACGAGTACGACCTGGATCGCCAGGACCGCCAGCACCGTTCCGGCCTTGGCCATGAGAAGGCCCCAGCGCGGCAGCGGCGAGACGGCGAGCCGCTTGAGAACTCCGTAGCGCCGCTCGTACCCGGTTGCGATGGCTAGCGAGGTGAATGCGGTGGACATGACGGCCAGCGCCAGGATGCCCGGCACCAAAAAGTCGATCTTACGAACCGGCGCCGGGTCCAGGACTGGGACTGCGGCGAGCAAGCCCAGGAGGACCACGGGAATGATCACGGTGAGCAACAGCTGCTCACCGTTGCGCAGCAGGAGGCGGGTCTCGAACACCGTCTGCGCCAGCAGCATTCGCGGCAGCGGCGCGGCGCCGGGAGCCGGGGCCGGCGTCGTCACCGCAGCTCCTTGCCGGTCAGCTCGAGAAACACGTCCTCTAGCGTGCGCCGCCCCACCTGCAGGCCCTGAGCCAGCACGCCACGGGCGGCGCACCACGCGGTCAACGCGGCGAGCAGGTCAGGAGTGATCTCGCCGTCGACTATGTAACGTCCGCCGCTGACTTCGGTCACCCGCACTGAGCCGGGCAACCCCGCAGCGAGCGAAGCGACGTCAAGCCCGGGCGGGCCGTCGAACTGCACAATGCCCTCCGCACCGTCGGCCGTGAGTGACGAGGGCGATCCCTCGGCCACCAGCCGGCCCTGGTCGACGATGACCACGTAGTCGGCGAGCCGCTCCACCTCGTCCATGAGGTGGGTCGTCAGGATGATCGAGACTCCGTCGCTGCGGAGTTGTTCCATGAGTTCCCACGTGGCCCGGCGGGCCTGCGGGTCGAGGCCCGCGGTCGGCTCGTCCAGGAACACCAGCTCCGGGCGGCCGACCAGGGCGGCCGCCAGGGCCACCCGCTGGCGCTGCCCCCCGGACAACCGCCTGATCGGGGTCCGCAACGTTCCGCCGAGCCCGAGCCGGTCGATCAGCAGGCCGACGTCCAGCGGATGGGCGTGTAAGCGGGCCAGGTGCCGCAGCAGTTCGCCGGGCCGGGCCGCGGGGTAGAGACCGGCGCCCTCCTGGAGCATGACACCGACCCGAGGGCGCAGTGCCAGGCCGTCTTGCCACGGATCGCGACCGAGTACCCGAACGGCTCCGCTGTCCGCGCGGCGGTAACCCTCGCAGCACTCGACAGTTGTCGTCTTACCGGCACCGTTAGGTCCGAGCAACGCCGTGATCGCCGCCCGTTCGGCGGTGAAGCTCAACCGGTTTACGGCGACAATCCCGCCGGCCGGCCCGCCGTATCGCTTGACCAGCGACGAGACCTCAACGGCGGGGGAACCTTCCACGGCTGGTAAGTCTGGCACGCCGGGGCTGTAGCGACGCAGCCGGCGGCGCGAGTAAGGGTGACCTGAGTGACACACGCCACCCGGGCGCACTTGTCTCCGGGATGGAAATAGACCACGATGGTGTTGTGAAAAACGTGCGGGACATCACGGCGGAGCGGGCGACGGCTCGCGACGTCGGCGATCCGCATGCCGGCACCCGCGAGCGGGTCGCGCGATCGATTCTTGAGAACGGACCATCCACGGCCGCAGCGCTGGCCGATCGTCTGGGCCTCACCCCGGCGGCGGTGCGGCGGCATCTGGACACCCTGCTCGCCGACGGCATGATCGAGGCCCGCGAGCCGCGCGTCTACGGACATCGCGGCAGGGGCCGACCGGCGAAGGTGTTCGCGCTCACCGAAGCAGGGCGCGACGCTTTCGAGCAGGCTTACGACGATCTCGCCGTCAGTGCGCTGCACTTCCTGGCCAGTACCGGCGGAGAGAAGCTGGTGGCCGATTTCGCCAGGCAGCGGGTCGCCGCACTGGAGGAGCGGTATCGCCCGGTCATCGAAGCCGCCACGCCCGACGAGCGCGCACAGGTGCTCGCCAGCGTGCTGACCTCGGACGGATATGCTGCATCGGCTCAGTCCTCGCCCGTCGCACCCGGCGAGCAACTGTGCCAGCACCACTGTCCGGTGGCACACGTGGCCGAGCAGTTCCCTCAGTTGTGTGAGGCCGAGACCGAGGCGTTCGCCCGGTTGCTGGGCACGCACGTCCAGCGGCTGGCGACCATCGCGCACGGCGACGGCGTCTGTACCACCCACATTCCCCGAGTTCAGGGGAAGACCGGTCCGCGCGGACCGGCCAGCACCCCACTGAATATGACCGACAACGACGCGGAGAGGATCTCTTAATGACCACCACCGCTCATCCCGAGCTGGAAGGCTTGGGCCGCTACGAGTATGGCTGGGCGGACAGTGACGCCGCCGGAGCCATCGCACGACGTGGCCTGTCCGAAGAGGTCGTCCGCGAGATCTCGGCGTTGAAGAATGAGCCTGATTGGATGCTCGAGACTCGCCTCAAGGCGCTGCGGCTGTTCAACAAGAAGCCACTGCCGACGTGGGGCGCCGACCTGTCGACCATTGACTTCGACAACATCAAGTACTTCGTCCGCTCCACCGAGAAGCAGGCGACGACCTGGGACGAGCTGCCCGCGGACATCAAGAACACCTACGACAAGCTGGGCATCCCCGAGGCCGAGAAGCAGCGGTTGATCGCGGGTGTCGCGGCTCAGTATGAGTCCGAAGTGGTGTACCACAAGATCCGTGAAGACCTCGAGGAGCAGGGTGTCGTCTTCCTCGACACCGACACCGGCCTGCGCGAGTACCCCGAGCTGTTCAAGGAGTACTTCGCCACGGTGATCCCGGCCGGAGACAACAAGTTCTCCGCCCTGAACACCGCGGTGTGGTCCGGTGGAAGCTTCATCTACGTGCCTCCCGGTGTCCACGTCGACATCCCGCTGCAGGCCTACTTCCGGATCAACACCGAGAACATGGGCCAGTTCGAGCGGACGCTGATCATCGTCGACGAGGGTGCGTACGTGCACTACGTCGAGGGCTGTACCGCGCCGATCTACTCGTCGGACTCGCTGCACAGCGCGGTCGTCGAGATCATCGTCAAGAAGAACGCTCGCGCCCGGTACACGACCATCCAGAACTGGTCGAACAACGTGTACAACCTGGTGACCAAGCGAGCCACTGCGGCCGAGGGCGCCACCATGGAATGGATCGACGGCAACATCGGATCGAAGATCACGATGAAGTACCCGGCCATCTGGCTGATGGGCGAGCACGCCAAGGGCGAGACCCTGTCGGTGGCATTCGCGGGTGAGGGTCAGCATCAGGACGCCGGCGCCAAGATGGTTCACATGGCGCCGCACACGTCCTCGACGATCGTGTCCAAGTCGGTGGCGCGGGCCGGCGGGCGTACGTCGTACCGCGGCCTGGTCCAGGTCATGCCGCGCGCAACGCACAGCGCCAGCACGGTGAAATGCGACGCGCTGCTGATCGACACGATCTCGCGGTCGGACACCTACCCGTACGTCGACGTGCGCAACGACGACGTGTCGATGGGCCACGAAGCGACCGTCTCCAAGGTCAGCGAGGACCAGCTGTTCTACCTGATGAGCCGCGGGCTGAACGAGGACGAGGCGATGGCCATGATCGTCCGCGGGTTCGTCGAGCCGATCGCTCGCGAGCTCCCGATGGAGTACGCCCTCGAGCTCAACCGGCTGATCGAGCTGCAGATGGAAGGCGCGGTGGGCTGAGCCTTGACGACGCCCTTTGCATCCACCACAGAAGAGAAGCAGATGAAGGCTCAGCACGGCCTGGCCGAGCACTCGCACGGCGCCGGCGTTGCCGCCAACGGCCACGGCGGCAGCTCGCTGCACAAGTTCGCGTCCTTCGACGTCGACGCCCACCCGGTGCCGCGCGGCCGCGAGGAGGAGTGGCGGTTCACACCCATGGCCCGCCTGCGCAGCCTGCACGACGACGCGGCCCTGGACGGCCACGACTACGAGGTGACGGTCGATGCCGATCCTGTGGTCCGCGTCGAAACGCTCACCTCGGACGACCCGCAGTTCGCGGTCGCCAGGGGTTCGTCCGGTTACGTGCCTATCGACCGGCCGTCCGCGCGGGCCTGGGCGGCAGCGGACAAGGTGCTGGCACTGACAGTGCCGGCTGAAGGAGCCGCTGAGCGGCCCACCTACGTACGGCTGCGTGGCCTATCCGCCGAGAAGGCCGCCGCCGGCCATGTCGTCATCACCGCCGAGCCGTACAGCACGGCGGTCGTGGTCATCGAGTACGGGGGCTCTGCGACCTTCAACGACAACGTCGAGATCGTTACCGGCGACGGCGCGAGGCTCGTGGTGGTGAGCCTGCAGGACTGGGCCGACGACGCCACGCACCTGTCGCACCATCACGTGCGGGTGGGCCGCGACGCGACGGTCCGGCACGTCATCGTGACGTTCGGCGGTGACCTGGTCCGCACCTACACCTCGCTCGACTACGCCGGTCCGGGTGGCGAAGCCGACCTACTCGGGATGTACTTCGCCGATGCAGGCCAGCACATCGAGAACCGGCTCTTCGTCGACCACAACACGCCCCGCGCGAAAAGCAACGTCGAATACAAGGGCGCGCTACAGGGCGAGAAGGCACACGCGGTATGGATCGGTGACGTGCTCATCCGGCCCGAGGCGCTCGGGATCCAGACGTATGAGCTGAACCGCAACCTGGTGCTCACCGAAGGGGCCCGGGCGGACTCGGTGCCGAACCTGGAGATCTTGACCGGCGAGATCGAGGGTGCCGGTCACGCCAGCGCCACCGGCCGGTTCGACGACGAGCAGCTGTTCTACCTGCAGTCGCGCGGGATTCCGGCGGACGTGGCCAGGCGACTGGTCGTTCGTGGCTTCTTCGCCGCGCTGGTCGGCAGGATCGGCGTGCCGGAGCTCAACGATCGCTTCACCGACGCCATCGAGCGCGAGCTCGAACGCGCCGAACCCTGAGCCCACTGACCTGACGAGAAGAATGAGGCAGCACTACCGATGACCACTCTTGAAATCCGCGATCTGCACGTGTCGGTCGAGACCGATACCGGCCCGGTGGAGATCCTGTGCGGCGTCGACCTGGCAGTGCGGGCCGGGGAGATTCACGCGATCATGGGCCCGAACGGGTCCGGCAAGTCCACCCTCGCCTACTCGATCGCCGGGCACCCGAAGTACACCGTGACGCGCGGGTCGGTGACCCTCGGCGGCGAGGACGTTCTGGCCATGACGGTCGACGAGCGGGCCCGGGCCGGGCTGTTCCTCGCCATGCAGTACCCGGTCGAGGTCCCGGGCGTCTCGGTGTCGAACTTCCTTCGCAGCGCGAAGACGGCCGTCGACGGCGAGGCGCCGAAGCTGCGGACTTGGGTCAAGGACGTCAAGGAGGCGATGAGCCACCTGGCCATGGACGAGAAGTTCGCCGAGCGCGACCTGAACACCGGGTTCTCCGGCGGCGAGAAGAAGCGCCACGAGATCCTCCAGCTCGAGCTGCTGGACCCGAAGGTCGCCATCCTCGACGAGACCGACTCGGGGCTCGACATCGACGCGTTGCGTGTCGTCTCCGAGGGCGTCAACCGGTTCGCGGCCCGCGAGGAGAAGGGCGTCCTGCTGATCACGCACTACACGCGCATCCTGCGCTACATCAAGCCGGACTTCGTGCACGTGTTCGTCGGTGGCCGCATCGCCGAGGAAGGCGGCCCGGAGCTGGCCGACAAGCTCGAGGCCGACGGTTACGTCAGCTACACCGGCGCGAAGGCCTGACCCACCCACTCCCGCCGATCATGCAAGAGCGGGGCCGACGACACGCCGAGGAGGTGAACGTAGTGCCAGGCCAGAGCGGTCCAGCACTGGACGTTGAGCTGATCCGCAAGGACTTCCCGATTCTCGAGCGGCGGCTGGCCGGCGACACCCCGCTGGTCTACCT
>DASUUH010000065.1:0-22586 GCA_036374175.1 Jiangellaceae bacterium
CATCGAGTCCAACGGTAGCTTGGCGCGATATGGAGCGACGGATCTTCGGGCTCGAGAACGAGTACGGGGTGACGTGCACGCTCCGCGGCCAGCGCCGGCTCAGCCCCGACGAGGTGGCCCGCTACCTGTTCCGGCGGGTGGTGTCGTGGGGACGGAGCAGCAACGTCTTCCTGGAGAACGGCGCCCGGCTCTACCTCGACGTCGGCAGCCACCCCGAGTACGCCACCCCCGAGTGCGACTCGATCGAGGACCTCGTCGCCCACGACAAGGCCGGCGAGCGCATCCTCGAGAGCCTCCTCTCCAGCGCCGAGCAGCGGCTGCGGGAGGAGGGCATCCGGGGCGTCGTCTACCTGTTCAAGAACAACACCGACTCGGCCGGCAACTCGTACGGCTGCCACGAGAACTATCTCGTGAGCCGGCACGGCGAATTCTCCCGGCTGGCCGATGTGCTGATTCCGTTCCTCGTCACCCGCCAGATCATCTGCGGCGCCGGCAAGGTGCTGCAGACCCCGCGCGGCGCAGTCTTCGCGGTCAGCCAGCGGGCTGAGCACATCTGGGAGGGCGTCTCCAGCGCTACCACTCGCAGCCGGCCGATCATCAACACCCGCGACGAACCGCACGCCGACGCCGAGCGGTACCGCCGGCTGCACGTCATCGTCGGCGACTCCAACATGAACGAGTGCACGACGCTGCTCAAGGTCGGCACGACGGACCTGGTGCTGCGGATGATCGAGGCCGGTGCCGGGCTCCGTGATCTATCGCTTGAGAATCCGATCCGGGCGATCCGGGAGATAAGCCACGACATCACCGGTCGCCGCAAGGTCCGGCTGGCCAGCGGCCGTGAAGCGTCGGCGCTGGAGATTCAGGAGGAGTACTACTCGAAGGCCCGCGACTTCGTCGATCGGCGCAAGTTGGCCACACCGGTGGTCAAGCGCGTCCTCGACCTCTGGGAGCGCACCATCAAGGCGATCGACTCCGGCGACCTCTCGCTGGTAGAGCGCGAGATCGACTGGGTCACCAAGCTGCGCCTGATCGAGCGGTATCGCCAGAAGCACAACATGTCGTTGACCCACCCGCGGATCGCCCAGCTCGATCTCGCCTACCACGACATCCACCGCCGCCGGGGGCTGTACTACCTGCTGGAACGGCGTGGTGCCGTCGAACGGGTCTGCCACGACGTGGCGATCTTCGCTGCGAAGTCCGTTCCGCCCCAGACGACTCGGGCCCGACTACGCGGCGAGTTCATCCGGCGGGCTCAGGAGCGCCGGCGCGACTTCACGGTGGACTGGGTGCACCTCAAGCTCAATGACCAGGCACAACGCACGGTGCTGTGCAAAGATCCGTTCCGTTCGGTCGACGAGCGTGTCGAGAAGCTCATCGCGAGCATGTAACCTTCTCATTCGGCTCTCAGCAACCCGAGCTAGGGTGGCTGCTGCGTGTACTCCCACTTCTTTGTTAGGACACCTCCCTCGTGCGTAGATTCCCAGCCCTATTCATCGCCGTGCTCGGAACTGCCGTGACGCTCAGCGCCTGCGCCTCGGACTCCGGCAACGGCAATGGCGATGGCGAGCTCGGCGCGTCCGGAGATTTCGGCGATAAGCCCGAGATAACTGTGCCGTCCGATGACCCGTCCGCAGAGCTCGTCATCCAGGTCCTCTCCGAGGGCGACGGTGCCGATGTGGCATCCGGCGACTTCCTGGTCGTCAATTATCTCGGCCAGACGTGGGAACCCCGTGATCCAGCTGACATACCCACCGAGGACCCGGCCGATGCCGCCCCCGAGGACGGCACCGAGCCCACCGAGTCGCCGGCTGAGGAAACCGAGGCCGACGACAGCGCCGAGGATTCCGGTGGCGATCCGCAGCCGTACATCTTCGACAATTCGTACGACCGAGGCGAGCCTGTCGGATTTTACGTCGGCGTCGGCCAGCTCATCCCGGGCTGGGACGAGGGCCTGGTCGGCCAGCAGGTCGGCTCGCGGGTGCTGCTGTCGATCCCGCCGGAGCAGGGCTACGGCGGCCAGGAGGGCCACGACCTCGCCGAGGACACCCTCGTGTTCGTCGTCGACATCATCGACGCGTACAACGTCAACTCCCAGATCTCCGGCGAGCCGGTTTCCGATCTGCCCGGCGACATGCCGACCGTGACCGGCGAAGGCGCTGACGAGCCGGTTGTCGAGTTCCCGGACTCGGCCGAACCGGTGTCGGAGTCGACGACCGATCTGCTCGTGGCCGGCGACGGCGAGGAACTCAGCGAGAACCTCGTGGTCAAGGCGCTGGAGGTCTCGTACGCGACCGGCGAGAGCGGGTACTCGTCGTGGACCGAAGGTTCGGTGACGGTCATCAATATTCAGCAGATCCCGGGCCTGGCCGAGGCGCTGGACGGACAGAACGAAGGCTCGCGGGTCCTGGTGCGTATCGCGCCGGAGGACAACGTGACCGAAGAGTCCCCCGACGGTGAACCGATCGCGATCGTTGTCGACGTCGTGGGAAGCTACTGAGGTGACGCTGCAGCGGCCGGAGATCGACTTTCCGGATTTCCCACCGCCAGACGATCTGGTCGCCGAGGACATCACGGTGGGCGACGGGGCAGAGGCGACGGCCGGCGCCACGGCGGTCGTGCACTATGTCGGCGTCGCATACTCGACCGGCGAGGAGTTCGACGCCTCGTGGAACCGCGGCACGCCGTTCGCGTTCCCGCTCGGTGGCGGCAAGGTCATCGCCGGATGGGATCAGGGGGTGCAGGGGATGAAGGTCGGCGGCCGGCGCCGCCTGGTGATCCCGCCACACCTCGGTTATGGCGACCGGGGCGCGGGCCAGGTGATCGCCCCCGGCGAGACGCTCATCTTCGTGGTCGACCTGCTCGACGTCCGATAGGCCCGATTGTCGTTCGATCACGTTCGGCAGACGGCCCGACGTACCTACATGCATGCAGCCCTGTAGCTACGTCGCTACGCCTGCCGAACGTGATCGAACGGAATAAGGGTGGCGGCGTGCCGGCCGGCAGCGGCGGCGGCGAGGAAGTACTCGGTGTCCTCGTCGAGTCCGCGGCCCATGGTGGACAGCCTCACCGGCGCTGCCCGCAGCGCGTCCAGCAATCCGTCCACCGGGACGGTGACGATCTGGTGCCGGGCGAGCGTCGCCGCCTGGTCACGGACTGTGTCGCCGAACGGTCCGGGGAGGTCGGGGACGACGACGTCGGCCGCAGCGAGGGCAACCTGGCCGTAGGCCGTCAGGCTGTGGTGCGACACGCCCCGGTGCCGCTCGCGGGAGTCGGCGGCACTGATCCGCAATGATGCCACCGCACGTCCGTCCAACACCGACGCCGCGTTGACGGCTTCACCGCAGGCCACGCCGGAGAATCCCCACCGGGTACCGGTGCCGAGGTTGCCGGGCCCCTGGGTGACGACGGCCAGATCGGCCCCGAGCACGTGCCGGGCGGCCAGCAGCCCCGTGTGGAGCGTGACCGCCTCGGCGTCCCCGCCGAAGGCCTGGCCGACCGTCACACTGCCCGCCAGCCAGCCGGCGTCCCGCAGGGCTGAGACGGTGCGGCTGAACCACAACGGCAGCGCCCCGCCGTCGGTCATGACGTAAACGGACCGGGCATGTGGTGCAGCGTCCCGCACACCGGCCAGCACGGCCGGCAGCGCGGAGTGCAGGTCAGCGGTGACGACCGGCATGCCGCCCAGCGAGTCGGCATCACGGAGCAGCTCGTGGTGCGGGGAGTCCTGCTCGTCCACCCCGAGGACCGTGGTCTGCAACGGCGTGTACCGCGCTTTCACGAGGTGCCCCGGCCCGGGTGGCGGATCGTCCGGCAGCCGGTCTGGCAAGGCCACGACCAGCGCGTAACCGCCTGTCCCTAGCCCCAAGGCCAGCGCGCCGGTATTGAGCAGGACCCGGTCGCCGGCCCGCGGCTCGCCGACCAGAGCCGGGTAGGCTAGGGCAGCGATCGGATCGCCGCCGCCGTCCACCGTCACAGTCAGTTCGCATGCGCCGGCCCACGTCCGGCCGACCGACACCACGACACCACTACGCCATCGGACCACGCCCCGAGGCTAGTGACTCGGCTAGCCTCTCGTGTGGAGGGGAAGGGGACTGGCGGTGAACCAGGCCAAGAGCGAACGGCTGATGAACCTTGTCATCTGCCTGCTGGTATCCCGCGGCTACGTGCCGAAGAGCCGCATCCGGCAGGTCGTCGGCGGTTACGGTGACCAGTCTCCCGAGGCCTTTGAGCGCATGTTCGAGCGCGACAAAGAGGAGCTTCGCGAGCTCGGCATCCCCATCGAGACCGGATCGTTCGACCCGTTCGGCGACGAGGAGCCCGGCTACCGGATCCGCCGGCAGGAGTTCGAGTTGCCGGAGATAAGCCTGGAACCCGACGAAGCCGCGGTGATCGGCTTGGCCGCGCGGGTGTGGCAGCACGCCAGTCTGGCCGAGGCGACCAGCCGCGCGGTGCTCAAGCTACGAGCGGCCGGCGTCGACACCGACACCGCTGCGCTGGCGGCCATCGAACCGCGCCTTGCCGTCGAGGAGCCAGCGTTCTGGCCGATGTGGGAGGCCGTGCGTGACCGGAGGCCGGTGACATTCTCGTACCGCAAGAACCCGACCGGCGGCGCCATGCAGCGCACGCTGCAGCCCTGGAGCGTCATGTCCTGGCACGGTCGCTGGTACGTCGTGGGGCATGATCTGGCCCGCAACGGCCCGCGCCTGTTCCGGCTGTCGCGGATCGTCGGCGAGGTGGAACGCGCCGGAGCGCCAGGCTCGTACGAGGTCCCCCCGACCGAGCAGGTGCGTGAGGCCGCGGGCGCGCTGACTCCACCGCGGCAGACAGCCAGTGCGCGGGTCCGAGTCCGGCACGGCAGCGGCTACGGCCTGCGCCGGCGGGCGACGGGTGTCCGTGTCGGTACGGACGGCTGGGACGAGCTGAGCGTGCCGTATTCGGACCGCGGCGTACTGGCCGAGGAGATCGCCGGATATGGCGCTGACGTGGTGGCTGTCGAGCCCGAAGACGTCCGCAAGCGGGTCATCGAGCGCCTGCGGGCCGTCGTGGAGGCTGCGGCGTGAGTCAGCGAACCAGCGGAGCGCAGCAGCAGGTCGCACGGCTACTGTCGCTGCTGCCATATTTGCTGTCGCACCCGAACGCCCGGGTGTCTGACGTGGCCGAGTTGTTCGGCGTCAGCGAGCGTCAGATCATGCGCGATCTCAACGTGCTGTGGTTCTCCGGGCTGCCCGGGCTCGCCATGGGCGACTACATCGAGGTCGACATGGACGCCGTCGAGGGCGAGGGCGTCATTAGCGTGTCGAACGCCGACTACTTGGCTAGGCCGTTGAAGTTGGGCACCGACGAGGCCCTCGCCCTGGTCGTGGCGTTGCGGACGCTGGCGGCGATGCCCGGCTCGTACGACCGGGGGGCCATCGACCGGGCGATCGCGAAGCTGGAGCAGGCGGCGGGTTCGGCCGCAGAACGGGCCACCGCCGTGCGGGTCGAGGTGGACGGCGACTCGGTGGCCGAGGTGGCGGCGGTCGTGCGGCGAGCGCTGGACGAAAAGCGCCGTTTGCATCTGTCGTACTGGGTGCCGGGACGAGATGAGACCACCGAGCGCGACGTCGACCCGATGCGGCTGGCGCTCGCCGACGGGCGGCTATACCTGGAGGGCTGGTGCCGCCGCGCGGAGGCCGAGCGGCTGTTCCGGCTGGACCGGGTGGCGGCGATCTCGATCCTGGACGTGCCGGCGTCCGTGCCGCCGCAGGCTCGATCCCGCGACCTCAGCGCCGGCATCTTCCAGCCGTCGCCGGACGACGAACTCGTGACGCTCGCCGTCACCCCGACCGGTCGGTGGGTCGCGGAGTATTACCCGTGCGAGTCGGTCACCGAACGTGAGGACGGCGGGCTGACGATCAGGCTGCGCGTCGCCGACCGCCGGTGGCTGCGCCGCCTGGTGCTCCGGCTGGGCGGTACCGGCCGCGTAGTGGAGCCGGCCGACCTGGCGGCCGAGGTAGCGGCCGAGGCGAAGGCGGCACTTGAGGTGAATGGATCGAAGGTGGCTTGATCCTGATGTCGACTGCTGCGATCGTCCTGTGGGTCCTTGCCGCGTTGCTGTTCATCGGAGCGGTCGCGTTGGTCGTTCAGTCTGTTGTGACACTGTGGCGAAAACTGGCCCGACTCGGCCACGAAGTGGGCGGGCTGTCCAGCGACGTCGAACAGGCCGTAGGATCGCCCCGCAAGTGAGCGCGCTCGGCCGCTTAGGGCATCACGGCGTGCCGGACATACCATTGAGGTCAGGCCCTACGAGGAAGAGGTCACACCATGGGCAACATCGGACCCTGGCAGCTGCTGATCGTCGCTGCGCTCATTGTGCTGCTGTTCGGCGCCCGGCGGCTGCCCGAACTGGCTCGCGGACTCGGTAGCTCGCTGCGGATCTTCCGTGCGGAGACCAAGGGGATGATGGAGGACGACAAGAAGTCCACCCCCCAGGTCGGCGCAGGCACCGCCGAGCAGGCGGCCGAGCCACCGCGCGCTGCCGAGCCCGCCCAGCAGGCCGAACCTGCCGAGCGGCCGGGTGAGTCGTCCAACCGCGACGCCTGATAGGGGGCGGCGGGGTCGTGGCGACCATGCTCGGCCGTCGCGGTAAGGGGTCTGGCCCGAAGAAGGATCCCGAAGGGCGGATGACCCTTGGGGAACACCTGCGCGAGCTAAGGTCGCGGCTGGTCAAGGCCGCGCTGGCCGTTGTCCTGTTCGGCATCATCGGCTTCGTCTTCAGGAATCAGATCATCGACTTTCTCCTCGAGTCGATGTACGAAGCGGCCGACCGCACCGGCGCCGAGGCGACCCGGGCGACGTACACCAGCCCGACCGACCCGCTCTTCGTGCCGCTGCGAATCGCGATGATGACCGGAGTGGTCCTCGCAGCGCCGGTCTGGATCTACCAGCTGTGGGCGTTCATCACACCCGCCCTTTATCGCAACGAGCGTCGCTGGGCCGCCGCCGTGATCGGCGCTGCTGCGCCGATGTTCGGTGCCGGAGTCGCTGTCGCCCTGTGGATCATGCCGCGGGCCTGGGAGTTCCTGCTCGGCTTCACCCCGACGGACCTGATCGACAACTTGATTCCGTTTACGGAGTATCTGTCGTTCGTCATCCGTATCGTCCTGGTCTTCGGAATAGGCTTCCTGCTGCCGATCTTCGTCGTGCTGCTGAACGCGGTGGGGGTGCTCCGGCACGATACGTTGTCGTCGGCCCGGCGATGGGTCATCGTTGGCATCTTCGCCTTCGGCGCCGTGGCCACACCGACTGGTGACCCGTTCACCTTGATCATGCTGGCGACCCCCATGTGGCTGCTGTTCGAAGCGGCCGTCGTCGTGTGCCGCATCATGGACCGCCGTCGCGACCGGCTCGCCGGCATGGCGCTCTCAGAGGATGAGGCCACCCCCGTGGAGCAGCTCGACAAGCTCGGGCGCATCGACGACGACATCACCTGACGCCGCTCTACTCCGCTAAGCAGCAACTTCACTAGGCACAACGGCGCCGTACCACGCGCATGCGCCTGGTACGGCAGGCTTGCGCATGCTGAACGTGATCGACCGGCAGCGGGGTGACGGGCGGTGCCGGCGGGGCGCTAGTGTTCGGGCGTGGACGGTGAAATCGCGCTGCTCATCAACCCGACGTCCGGCGGGGGCAAAGGTGCTCGCGCCGGAAAGGCCGCGGCGGCGCGGCTGCGCAGCGCCGGGCTTGCGGTCCGTGAGTTGGTCGGCCGCGATGTTGAAGAGAGCCGCGAGCTGGCTCGTCAAGCTGTCGAGGGCGGTGCAGCCGGCCTCGTCGTCGTAGGTGGCGACGGGATGATCCATCTCGGGCTGCAGGCCGCCGGTGGCAGCGACGTGCCATTCGGCGTGATTCCTGCCGGCAGCGGCAACGACTTCGCCAGGGCGCTGGGTATTCCGCTGGCAGACGCGGAGGGCGCCGCCGACGTGGTCGCCGCAGCCCATGAGCGCAAGATCGATCTCGGCCGGGCGGGCGGGACGTGGTTCGGCTGCGTCGTGGCGGCCGGCTTCGACGCGCGGGTCAACGACCGGGCGAACCGGATGCGCTGGCCCCGCGGCCGCATGCGCTACAACATCGCGATGCTCGCCGAGTTGGGAGTGTTCCGGCCCATCCGCTACCGGATGGAGCTGGACGACGAAGAGTGGTCCACTGACGCGATGCTCGTCACGATCGGCAATGCACCGAGCTACGGCGGTGGCATGAAGGTGACACCGGATGCAGAGCTCGACGACGAGCTGCTCGATGTGATGGTGGTCAAGCCGATCTCGAAGATTCGGCTGCTGATGGTCTTTCCCAAGGTGTACTCCGGCGCACACGTCCGGCTGCCGTACGTCGAGGTCCGCCGAGCACGGCGGGTACATGTCGAGGCGGATTCGATCACCGCCTACGTTGACGGGGAGCGGCTCGGCCCGCTGCCGCAGACGTTCGAGGCGGTGCCGGCCGCACTCCGGGTGTTCGTCCCCGCCCCACCGTCTTGATCATCCCACTCCTTGCGTGATCAGCCGGCTGGGCCGGTAGCGTGGCGGTATGAGCACGCCCGCGGAGCGGTACGCGGCCTCGCGGCGACGCCAGGCCGAACGGGCGAGTGCGCTGGGCCGGTTCGCCAGCGGCTATGAGTTCACGCTGGACGAGTTCCAGGTGCGGGCCTGCGAGTCGGTGGAGTCCGGACAGGGCGTTCTGGTGGCGGCCCCGACCGGCTCCGGCAAGACGGTGGTGGGCGAGTTCGCTGTGCACCTCGCCCTCGAGCAGGGCCGCAAGTGTTTCTACACCACGCCCATCAAGGCGTTGTCCAACCAGAAGTACCACGACCTGGTCGCCCGGCACGGAGCCGCCAATATCGGCCTGCTCACCGGCGACAACAGCATCAACAGCGAGGCGCCGGTCATCGTGATGACGACCGAGGTGTTGCGCAACATGCTGTACGCCGGTTCGACCACGCTGGCGGGCCTCGGGTACGTCGTGATGGATGAGGTGCACTACCTGGCGGACCGCTTTCGTGGCGCCGTGTGGGAAGAAGTGATCATCCACCTGCCCGAATCGGTCACTGTCGTGTCGCTGTCGGCGACCGTGTCCAACGCCGAAGAGTTCGGCGATTGGCTCTCCACGGTACGCGGCGATACCGATGTAGTCGTCGAGGAAAGTCGGCCAGTGCCGTTGTGGCAGCACGTGATGGTCGGCCCGCGGCTGTTCGACCTGTTCGTCGAGGGGACCGGCGACGGCCGGCGCCGGGTCAACCCACAGCTGCTGCGGTACTCAGATGACGGCCGTCCCGTTCGTGGCGGCCGGGGCCGTCCGCCGCGCGGCGGGCACCGTCCCCGGCGCAACGGCGGGGCGTACACGCCGGGGCGGGTCCAGGTGCTGGAACGGCTCGAGCGCGAGGGGCTGTTGCCGGCCATCACCTTCGTGTTCAGCCGGGCCGGCTGCGACGCGGCGGTCATGCAATGCCTGTCCGCCGGCCTGCGCCTGACCACGCACGAGGCGGCGGACCAGATCCGCGCGATCGTCGAGCAGCGGTGTGCAGAGATCTCCGATGACGACCGGCGCGTCCTGGGGTACCACGATTGGCTGGACGGACTCGAGCGCGGCGTCGCGGCGCACCACGCGGGCATGCTGCCGACGTTCAAAGAAGTCGTCGAGGAGTTGTTCGTGCGTGGCCTCGTCCGGGCGGTCTTCGCGACCGAGACGCTGGCGCTCGGGATCAACATGCCGGCCCGGTCTGTGGTGCTGGAGCGGCTGGTGAAGTGGAACGGCGAGACTCACGCCGAAGTCACGCCGGCCGAGTACACCCAGCTCACCGGACGCGCCGGCCGTAGGGGGATCGACGTGGAAGGCCACGCTGTGGTGCTGTGGCAGCCGCAGTTCGATCCGATGGGCGTTGCGGGGCTGGCGTCCACCCGTACGTACCCCCTGCGGTCGTCGTTCCGCCCGTCGTACAACATGGCCGTCAACCTGGTCCGGCAGGTGGGGCGGGCCGCGGCGCGTGAGCTGCTGGAGTCCTCGTTCGCCCAGTTCCAGGCTGACCGGGCGGTCGTCGGGTTGGCCCAGCAGGTCCGCAAACACGAAGAGGCGATGGCCGGCTATTACGAGGCCATGACGTGCCACCTGGGCGACTTCGAGGAGTACGCCATGCTGCGGCGAGCGATCGCCGACCGGGAGGCCGAACTCGCACGACAAGGTACCGCCTTGCGCAAGGCGGCGACGGTCGAGTCGCTGGAAAAGCTGCGGCCCGGTGATGTCGTCCGGGTGCCGTCGGGCAAGTTCGCCGGCCTGGCCGTCGTGCTCGATCCCGGCATGCCGGGCGGCCGGAGCGGAGACGGTCCACGCCCGACCGTGTTGACCGAGTCCCGGCAGGTGCGGCGGCTCTCGCTCACCGACTTCCCCGTGGCAGTCGAGCCACTGGCCCGCCTGCGCATTCCACGGTCGTTCAACCCGAAAGTGCCGGCGTCACGCCGCGATCTGGCGGCCGCGCTCAGAGCCAAGGTGCCGGACGGTGATCGCGTGCGATCGGCGCATCGGCGAGGCGGTCCTCGTGCCGCGGCGGACGATGAGCGACTGCTCCAACTGCGCCGGGAGATGCGCGCACACCCGTGCCACGGCTGTGCCGACCGCGAGGAGCACGCCCGCTGGGCGGAGCGGTGGCTGCGGCTGGCCCGCGACACCGAGAAGCTCAAGCGTCGGGTGGAGTCGCGGACTAACACGGTCGCCCGGCAGTTCGACCGCGTCTGCGCTCTGCTGCAGGACTTGAATTATCTGCGCGGAGACGAGGTGACACCCGCAGGGCGTCGGCTCGGACGCATTTACACCGAACTCGACCTGGTGGCCGCGGAGTCGCTGCGCGACGGTTTATGGGATGGCTTGGACCCCGCCGAGCTGGCCGCGTGCGTCTCGGCGCTCACCTACGAATCTCGCCAGCCGGACGACGTCTCACCGCCGGCCATGCCGCCGGGGAAGGTGCGCGGCGTGCTGGGCGAAATGGTGCGGTTGTGGGGAGATCTCAAGGAACTGGAGTCCGATCACGCCCTTGATTTCCTCCGCGAGCCGGATCTCGGGTTCGCACAGGCGGCGTGGCGGTGGGCCAGCGGCCACCGCCTGGAGCCTGTGCTGCTGGACGGCGACCTAACGGCTGGGGACTTCGTCCGGGCTGTGCGGCAGTTGCTGGACCTGCTCGACCAGGTTGCCGAAGCCGCTGGTGACACACCGCTGCGTGAAACCGCAAAGCTGGCGATGGGCGCGCTCAACCGGGGCGTCGTGGCCTACGCCACCATGGCATGATCAACTGAAGATCCATCCCGGGTAGCCGGGATGAACGGTTCTTGGATCATGGACGGACGATCAGCGGGCCAGGGCGTTAAGTACCCGATTGAGTGGACTGTCCAAGTCCCACCGTTCGGCGAGGGCGACCAGCGCTTCCGGGTCGCGGGGTTCGCGGGGGAGTGCGTCGTCAAGCTCGGGGAGGGGGACGTCGGTTCGCACGCGGACCACGTCGGGGGCCACTTTGAGGTAGTCGACCGCTGTGGTGAGCTGGTGGCGGATGGTGGGTGACATCTCGGCCGCCGGGTCGTCGAGCGCATCGAGCACGCCTTCGATGCTGCCGAACCGGCTGATCAACGTCGCCGCGGTCTTGCCGCCGACACCCTTCACTCCGGGCAGGCCGTCGCTGGGATCGCCCCGCAAGATTGCGAAGTCGGCGTACGCCCGGCCAGGGATGCCGTACTTGGCCGTGACCGCCGCCTCGTCGACCACCTCGTGCCGGCCGACACCGCGCGCCGTGTAGAGGATCCGTACCCCGTGCGAGTCGTCAGCCAGCTGGAACAGATCGCGGTCACCGGTGACGATGTCGACCGGGCCGTGGTCACGGGTGGCGAGCGTTCCGATCACGTCGTCGGCCTCGAACCCCGGCACACCGACGTGCGCCAGCCCGAGCGCAGTGAGCACGTCGATGATGACCGGCACCTGGGCCTCGAGAGCGGCCGGGACGTCTTCCGCGCCGGTGGCGGGATTGGCGAGCCGGTGCTCCTTGTAGGAGGGCAGCAGCGCCACGCGGAAGGACGGCCGCCAGTCGGCGTCCAGGCAGGCCACCAGACGATCAGGTGACCTCACGGTGATCAGGTGAGCGATGAAGTCGAGAAGCCCGCGCACCGCGTTGACCGGCGTGCCGTCCGGAGCGGTGATCGAGTCCGGGACACCGTAGAAGGCACGGAAGTACAGCGAGGCGGTGTCGAGCAGCATCAGCCTGCCGCCGGAGGCGTCGTCCATGGGCGCTAGTCTCGCGCACATGTCGACGACCGAGCGCCTCGTTCTAGCCCAGCAGGCCGCGGCTGCTGCCGGATTCGACGCCATGCTGCTCACCCCCGGGCCCGACTTGCGTTACCTGACCGGCTACGCCGCGATGCCGCTGGAGCGGCTCACCTGTCTCGTCGTGCCGGCGAGCGGGCCGGTCACGCTGGTGGTGCCCAAGCTGGAGCGGCCGGCGGCTGAGGCGTCCGGCGTTGGTGCTGCCGTCAACATCGTGGACTGGCCCGAGACGGTCGACCCGGTGGCGCTGGTGGCCGGTTTGTTGCCGCGAGCTCGGACTGTGGCGCTCGACGACCGGATGTGGGCCGAGAAGGTGTTGCGGTTTCGCGCGGAAATGCCGGCTGCCGAGCAGGTCCTTGCCGGCCACGTGCTGAGCGACCTGCGTCAGCGCAAGTCCGCTGACGAGGTGGCGGCCCTGCGTGCGGCCGGGGCAGCCATCGACCGGGTCCACGCCAGGATGCCCGAACTGCTCCGGCCGGGACGCACCGAGCGGGAGATCGGCCGCGACATCGCCGATGCCATTGTTGCCGAGGGCCATGCCAGGGCCGACTTCGTGATCGTCGCGTCAGGCCCGAACGGCGCGAGCCCGCACCACGAGACAAGCGACCGGGTGATCGAGGCGGGGGACACGGTCGTCGTCGACATCGGTGGTACCACCGAGGCCGGTTACTGCTCGGACGAGACCCGCACCTACGCGGTAGGGGAGCCACCGGCGGAGTACGCCGAGGCATACAGCGCCCTGCTAGCCGCCCAGGTCGCCGCGTGTGAGTACGCCCGGCCGGGTGTCACGGCCGAGTCGGTGGACGCGGTCGCCCGCACCATCCTGGACGAGGCGGGCCTGGGTGAGTACTTCGTGCACCGGACCGGTCACGGTATCGGCCTGGAAACGCACGAGGAGCCGTACATCGTGGCCGGTAACACCGCCGTCCTCGAACCCGGCATGGCGTTCTCCATTGAGCCGGGGTTCTACATCCCGGGCCGGTACGGCGCCCGAATTGAAGACATCGTGGTCTTGACGCCGGACGGCGCCGAGCGCCTTAACCTGCGGCCTCGTGAACTCGTGGTGCTCTAGTCGGTCAGCGCGGAGACAGCGAGGTCGACGTCGGCTTCGGTCGTGTAGATGTGGAACGACGCGCGTACCCGCCCGCCCCTGACAGCTGCCCGCACGCCCGCAGCGGCCAGCCGCTGCTGGGCGCCGGGGACGTCCACTGACACGATCGCCGAGTTGCCGTCCGCAAGGCCGAGGCCGGCCCGGAAGCGGTTGGCCAGGCCAAGATCGTGCGCGTGGATCGCGGCTATCCCGATCTGTTCGATGAGCTCGATCGCCGGTGCAGTGCCCACCCAGCTGAACCACGCCGGCGAGATGTCGAACGCTCGCGCATCCGAGGCAAGCCGCAGCGGCGGGCCGTAGTACGAGGCGTGCGGATCAGACCCGGCCCACCAGTTGGCCTGGTCGGGCCGCAGCCGGGCCCGCAGGTCGGGCCGGGTGAACAAAAAGGCGGTGCCACGTGGCGACAGCAGCCATTTGTAGGCACCGCAGACCAGCGCATCGAACCGGCCGGCATCGACAGGGAACCAGCCGCAGGCCTGGGTGGCGTCGGCGATCGTCAACGCTCCCACGGCGCTGGCCGCTGCGGTGATCGCGTCGATGTCGGCCACCTCGCCCGTCGCCGACTGCACCACGCTGAACGCGACGAGGTCCGTCCGCTCGTCGATCGCTTCGGGCAGTTCGCGGGCGGGTACTGTCCGTACGTCAACGCCGCGGGAGGCCTGCACCATCCACGGGAACAGGTTCGAGGTGAACTCCTCCTCCGGTGCGACCACCCGAGCTCCGTCCGGCAGGGCCGCCGCGATCGGCGCGAGTAGTTGGGACACCTGGGCGCCCGTGGTGATGTCGGTGGGGGATACTCCGGTCAACCGGGCGAACGCCTCCCGGGACCGTTCGGTCGACTCGCCCCAGGGTTCCCAGTCGGCCCGGCCGACCCGCCAGCCGTCCAGCGCCGCTTGCATGGCATCCCAGGCCGGCTGCGGCGGCAATCCGTAGGTTGCGGTGTTCAGAAACCCCGGTACCGGCTTGAACAGCGACTGCGCCTTGGCGATGTCCACGGGCGTCATCCTGTCATTTGGACTGCCGCCCCGACTAAGGTGCTGCTCGTGGAGGAGATCGACCGGCAGATCGTCAACCTGCTGTCGCGCGACGGCCGGATGAGCTACACAGACCTGGGCAAGGCCACTGGCCTGTCCACCTCGGCCGTGCATCAGCGGGTCCGGCGGCTCGAGGAGCGTGGGGCGATCCGGGGATACTCCGCCGTGCTCGACTACGACGCCATCGGCTTGCCGCTGACGGCCTTCATTTCAATAAAGCCGATGGACCCGAGCCAGCCTGACGACGCGCCGGATCGGCTGGCCGACTACCCCGAGATCGAAGCCTGCCATTCGGTTGCCGGTGAGGAGAGCTACATCCTGAAGGTCCGAGTCGGCACGCCTGGTGAGCTGGAAGATCTGCTGACCCGCATCCGCACCAAGGCCAGCGTCTCCACCCACACCACGATCGTGCTCTCGACGCCGTACGAGGCTCGCCCGCCGTCCCGCTGACGGCGCCAATCCACGAAAGGTCCCGCCGTTGACGACCGATCCCGTACTCGGCCCGCCCTATGAGGTCCGTGACATCCAGCTCACGCCCGACGAGGAGGGCGACGTTGTCGCAACACTGGTCAGCCGGCGTGCGTCGGCACCCACGGGCCGGGCCGTCCTCTACGTGCACGGATATATCGACTACTTCTTTCACGACCATGTGGCCCAGTTCTGGGTCGACCAGGGATACCACTTCTACGCTCTGGACCTGCGCAAGTACGGCCGGTCCATCCGTCCGCACCAGACTCCGGCGTACTGCACAGACGTGGCCGACTTCGAGGAAGAGCTCGACGAAGCGGTTCGCATCATCCGCGAGGAGGACGGCCACGACGTAGTCGTCGTGAATGCACACTCCATGGGCGGCCTGGTGACCTCACTTTGGCTGAACCGCAAGGGCGCCGCCGGTGCCGTGGACGCCCTCGTGCTGAACAGCCCGTGGTTCGCGCACAACGGACCGTGGTTGGAACGAACCGAACTCGTGGGCCGCAGCATCGAGCTGGTGGGGGCACGGCGTCAACGCATGGTGCTGCCGATGAAGATTTCGGTCCACCAGGGCCACAGCCTGCACCGCAACTACAAAGGTGAATGGGAGTACGACCTGAAGTGGAAACCGGTGGGTGGCTTTCCCGCTATGGCCGCATTCGGCCGCGCGATAAGGCGAGCCCACACCGAAGTCGCCAAGGGCCTGAATGTGCCGTGTCCGGTGCTCGTCGCGTGTTCGACCAGGAGCATCCGCTCAACCAAGTGGACTGACGAGTTCATGCGTGCCGATCTGCTGCTCAACGTCGATGACATCGTGGCCCGTGGTTCCCGGCTTGGACGGCTGGTCACCATCGTCCGAATCGAGGGCGGCATGCACGATCTTTCGCTGTCGAGCAAGCAGGCGCGGGAGCAGTATTTCGCCGAGGTGCGCCGCTGGTGCCGGACGTACGTCCCGGCCGGGAATGCAGACGCGGCCTGATAGGTTCCGGTGATCGTGCTCGAGACTTCGAACCCAGTGAGATCAGACCGCACGTGGATGGTCGCGCTGGCGGCCGCACTCTGGGGCACATCGGCCCTGATGCGAGACCCACTCACCAACGAGATGGGCGTTTCCGCCTCCACCATCGTCTTTTTCGAACACCTGGTCCTGGTGCTGTGCATGCTGCCCTGGCTGGTCGGAGCGGTGCGGGCCTGGTGGGGGTCGTCAGTCCGTACCAGAGTCGCCGTTGTGCTGATCGGGGCCGGGGCGTCCGCGCTGGCGACGACGCTGTTCACGGCGGCGATCGCGACCGGATTCACGATCGACGGCGAGCCCGACCTGATCACGCCGGTGGCTCTGCAAAAGCTCCAACCGCTGATCGCCGTGCTGCTTGCCGCCAGCATCCTGGCCGAGCGGGTCCGGCCGAAGTTCTGGCTGTTCGCGATTCCCGCGCTGGCAGCCGCCTGGTTCCTGGCCTTCCCCCAGCCGTTCGACGTGACCGTTAAGAGCGCAGAGGCGGCGCTGCTGGCGTTAGGTGCGGCCACGTTGTGGGCGTCGGGTACCGTGCTTGGCCGCCTCGTCGGTGCGGAGTTGTCGGCCACCCACATCACCGCGCTGAGGTTCTTCTTCGGCTTCGCGACCATGATCGTGGTCGTCGGCGTGCGCGGTGATTCCTACACCATGCCGTGGCGAGGCGTGCCGTACGTCGTCGCGCTCGCGTTGATCGTCGGGTTGCTCGCCCTCAGCCTGTACTACCGGGGTTTGCGGCACACCCCGGCGTCTCGCGCGACGTTCGCGGAGCTGGCGTTCCCGTTGACGGCGGCGGCCGTTGGGTTGTCGCTCGGGCGCAACCTGGTGTGGAACCAGTGGGTCGGCTTCGTCATCCTGCTCGTCGCGGTGACCGTGCTGGCGCTGCACGAAAGTCGAAGCCGGCGTCCCGCCGTCGCGGTTCCGGACCGGGTCGAGGACGCGGTCCCAGCGGCCCGCTAGCGCCCGCCAACCTGCGATGGGGTCAGCTGAAGGCGGAGTGGCCGGTCAGCGCCTGGCCGATGACGAGCTGGTGGACCTCGGACGTCCCCTCGTAGGTCAGAACCGACTCGAGGTTGTTGGCGTGCCGCATGACCGGGTACTCGAGGGTGATGCCGTTCGCGCCCAGGATGGTCCGGCAGGTGCGGGCTATCTCGATGGCCTCGCGAACGTTGTTGAGCTTGCCGAGGCTGACCTGCTCCGGACGGAGTTTGCCCTCGTCCTTGAGCCGGCCTAGGTGTAGTGCGAGCAGGAAGCCCTTCTGCAGCTCGAGGGCCATGTCGGCGAGCTTTGCCTGGGTGAGCTGGAACGAGGCCAGCGGCCGGTCGAACACCTCCCGTTCGGCGGCGTACGCGATCGCGGCATCGAGGCAGTCACGAGCCGCACCCAACGCACCGAAGATAATGCCGAACCGCGCCTCGTTCAGGCACGACAGCGGTCCGCGCAGGCCTGACGCGTCGGGCAGCACCGCGTCGGCCGGCAACCGGACGCCCTCGAGGACGAGCTCGCTGGTGATCGAGGCTCGCAGCGACAACTTGCCGCCGATCTTGGGCGCCGAGAACCCGGGCGTGTCGGTCGGGACGATGAACCCGCGGATGCCGTCGTCCGTCCGCGCCCACACCACGGCGACGTCGGCGACCGACCCGTTGGTGATCCACATCTTGGTGCCGTCGAGCACCCACTCGTCGCCGTCCCGCCGCGCACGGGTGCGCATGCCGGCCGGGTTAGACCCGAAATCCGGCTCGGTGAGGCCGAAGCAGCCGATCAGCTCGCCGGCGGCCATGCCGGGCAGCCAGCGCTGCTTCTGCTCCTCGGAGCCGAACTTCCAGATCGCGAACATCGCCAGCGAGCCCTGCACCGAGACCAGGCTCCGCACACCGGAGTCCGCCGCCTCGAGTTCCATGCAGGCCAGCCCGTACGACACGGCGTTGGTCCCGGCGCAGCCGTAACCGGTCAAGTGCATGCCGAGCAGGCCGAGCTTGCCGGCCTCACGGGCCAGTTCGATCGGGATCTCGCCGGTCTCGTACCACTCGGCGATATGCGGGCGGACCTGGTCGGCGGTGAACCGCCCGACGGTTTCCTGGATGGCCTGCTCCTCGTCGGTGAGCAGGTGGTCGATGCTCAGCAGCTCCAGTGGAGCGGTCATTGGTGTTCTCCTCGCACGAGACGGACGGCCGCCTCTTCGATCTCATCCTCGCCCAGCAACACGGCGTGGGCTGCCGGGCCGAGTGGAACAAAACTATCCCGGCTGGTGACCCTGCCCATCGCGCCGGAGTATCCGGCGTCGACGAGCGCGGCCAGCACACCTTCGGACACCCCGCCGGACTGTCGGGTCTCGTCGACCACGAGGGTGCGGCCGGTGGCACCGGCCTCGCGGACGATGTCCTCGACCGGCAGGGGAGCGAGCCACCGCATATCGACGACTCGAGCCTCGATGCCCTGGGCGGCCAGCCGGCGGGCGACCCGCAGGCTCATCCGCACGCCATTGCCGAACGTCACGAGCGTTACGTCGGTGCCGTGGCCGTACGTGCGGGCTTTGCCGATCGGTACGTGGTCCGTCGCCCAGGTGTCCGGCGGCGGGTACGGGTCGAGCCATTCACCGTCGTCCGACTCGAACAGATCACGGGTGTGGTAGAGCGCGATAGGCTCGAGAAAGACGCTCACGGAGCCGTCCACGGCCGCACTCGCCCAGCAGGTTCGCAGCATGGCGGCCGCGTCGGAACCGCGCGCCGGGCAGGCGATCACCAGGCCGGGGATGTCGCGCAGGACGCCGACGCCGTTGTCGTTGTGGAAGTGGCCGCCGAATCCCTTCTGGTACGCGAGGCCGGCAATACGCACGACCATCGGGTTGCGGTACTGGCCCTGGGAGAAGAACGACAGCGTGGCCGCTTCGCCGCGTAACTGGTCTTCGGCGTTGTGCAGGTAGGCCAGATACTGAATCTCCGGGACGGGCAGCAGGCCGGCGAGGCCGGCACCGAGGGCCAGGCCGAGGATCGACTGCTCGTCCAGCAACGTGTCGAAGACCCGGCCGGCGCCGAACCGACGGGCCAAGCCGCGGGTGGCACCGTACACACCGCCCTTGCGGCCGACGTCCTCACCGAACAGCAACACGCGGGGGTCGGCGGCCAACAGGTCGCCCAGCGCGGCAGTGATGGACGCGGCCAGGGTGAGCCCACCCTTTGACCGCGTCTCCCGCTGATCATCGGCACTTTCCGGCTGCATAGTCCGGAAACTGCCGATGATCACGGGATTGGTGGCGAGTTTTGCCACCGCGTCGGCGACGGCGGACGGTCGCCTCGGCGCCAGTGGCTCGATGACCCGTTCGGCGGTCGCCAGGCGCGGCGCGTCGGTCATCTCGGCGATGGTCTTCTCGACTGCCTCGGCCGCCGCGTCGTACCGCTCGAGCAATTCCGCACGGGTGGCCGCGCCGGCCGCGACCAATGCGGTCGCCGTGCCCAGCAGCGGGTCGCGCGCGTAGTCGGTCTCGATCTGTGACGGTGTGCGGTAGCTGATCTCGGCGTCGCTGCCGGCGTGGCCCAGGAACCGGACGGTTCGCAGGTGCAGGAACGCCGGCCGCCGAGTGGCCCGGACGTACTCGGCGGCGGCTTGCGCAGTGTCGTACGTCGCAGCGGCGTCGAAACCGTCCGCCGAGAAGTACCGCAGGCCCGGACGCGACCCGTACGCCTGCTCGATCCAACCGTCGGGAGTGCGGACCGAGATGCCGAGCCCGTTGTCCTCGCAGACGAACAACACCGGCACCGGGAGCCGCTGGTGCGCGGTATGCAGCGCCGAATTGATCGCGCCGGTCGCCGTCGAGTGGTTCGCGGACGCATCACCGAACGAGCACACCACCACCGAGTCGGCCGGCCAGGCCGGGGCCACGCCGATCTTCACCGCTCGGCGCAGCGACACGGCCAGCCCTACGGCTCGAGGTAGATGGGACGCGATGGTCGAGGTCTGCGGGATCACCGAAAGCTCGGCGTGGCCGAAAACCTTGTGCCGGCCACCGGCGATCGGCTCGTCGGCGGCGCACAGCAGGCCCTGCACAACGTCCCGCAGCGGCGTCGAGCCCGCCACTTGGGCCGCACGGGCCTGGTAGAACCCGCCCGATCGGTAGTGCAGCAGGGCCGGGTCGGTAGGCCGGAGCGCCGCCGCGACGGCCGCGTTGCTTTCATGGCCGGCCGAGGCGATGGTGTAGAAACCCCGGCCCTCGGCCTGCAGGCGGCGCGCCGCGAAGTCCAGCTGCCGGCTCGCCGCCTGCGCGTCGAACAACTCGAGCGCCGCACCAACGGTCAGCGAACTGCCCGGTCGCAGCGGACGGTCACCAAACCCCAACCGTTGATCATGGGCACTTCGTGGTTCCCGCGCCAATTTCTTCACGAAACGCCCATGATCAACCGGGGAGTCGAGGCCGGCGAGCGCCACCCGGAACGCCTGATCGAGCGGGTTCGAGCTCACTCGCTCAGCCGGACGTCCAGGTCCGGTTCCAGCTCGGCGACGTCCATCTGTGCCTTCTGGAGCCTGCCGGAGTAGTCCCAGTTCATCGACTGCCAGCGGGTGAACTGGTCGAGCACCCACATCCCGGACTGCCGCGACCCGTTGCCGGACTTGCCATTGCCGCCGAACGGCAGGTGAGCCTCCGCGCCGGACGTCGAGTTGTTGATGCTGACCATCCCGGCCGAGATCATCCGCCGGAAGGTGAACGCTTCCTTCGGGTCGTTGGTGTAGATAGACGACGACAATCCGTAGCCTGGTGCGTTCGCCAGCTCGAGCGCCTCGTCCAGGGTGGAGTAGGTCGTGACGCCCACGAGCGGCCCGAACGTCTCCTCGTCGAAGATCGAATCTCCGGGCCGGACGCCGTCCACGATCACCGGGTGGTAGTAGAGGCCGTTGGCGAAATCGCCAGCGAAACCGGACCGCGGATTCTCGGTGGTAATCCGCCCGGTCGAGCCGTACACCGTGTGGTGCGGCTGAACCCAGCCGAGGTACTCCTCGTAACGGTCGGCGAACTTCTGGTCCAGCAGCGGGCCCATCAGCACCTCGCCGGACGGGTCACCGACGACGGCGCCTTCGACGGCCTTGGTGAACCGGGCCAGGAAGTCATCGTGCACCGACTCGTGCACGATCACCGTTCCGAGCGACGTGCACCGCTGGCCGGCCGTCCCGAATCCGGAGAACAGCGCGCCCTCCACGGCCAGGTCGAGGTCGGCGCTCGGGGTGACAACCAGCGGGTTCTTGCCGCCGAGCTCGAGGCATGCGGTCTGCAGGTGCCGGCCGGTCAGCTCGCCGATCACCCGGCCCACGGCGGACGAACCGGTGAAGCCGACCTTGTCGACGGTCCCGGCTTCCAGCGCCTGCTCCAGCCCGGCGGAGGTGGACGGGCCGTCGGCGTACACCACGTTGAACACGCCGTCCGGCAGGCCGCCGCCGCGGACGAACAACTCATGGAAGGCACTGGACGCAGCAGCCGAATATTCAGCCGGCTTCCAGACGATGGTGTTGCCGGCCAGCAGCGCCGGGACAATGTACCAGGACGGCACGGCCACCGGGAAGTTGCCGGCCGTGATCACCGCGACGGTCCCGACCGGGTTCCGGAACGTGAACAGCTGCTTGTCGGGCATCTCGCTGGGGACGGTCTGCCCGTACAGCCGGCGTCCCTCGCCGAGGAAGAAGTCGCAGGTGTCGATTATCTCGCGGACCTCGCCGAGGGCTTCGGCGTACGGTTTGCCGATGTCGCGCGTGACGATTCGCGCCAAGATCTCGGCGTTCTCCTCGACGACACGGCCGATATGTGCAATTGCCCGGCCGCGGACCGGCGCCGGGATGTCGGCCCAGGCCTGCTGCGCCCGCTTGGCCGATGCCGCCGCCGCTGCGAACGTTGCGGCGTCGCCCTGGATGACTTCGGCGACGACATCGTCAAGATTCGCCGGGTTGGTGCTGACGACGCGCTGGCCGTCCTGCACCGGCTTGCCGTCGATGACGGAGGCAATCTGTTTCATGGTTGGTATCCCTCCTAAGCGATGCTTTCGAGCACGCGACCGAGCGCCGTGGCGGCCTGGGCGAGCTCGTCGTCGGTCACGGATAGGGCGGGACGGAAGCGGATCGCCCGCTCACCACTCGTTAGCGCGACCACATGCTCATCGTCGCGCAGTCGGGCCAGAACGTCACCACGAGTTTGGCCGTCGGGCAGGTCGAAGGCGACCATCAGGCCGCGGCCGCGCACATTGGTGAGCAGCTGCGGGTGAGCCTCAGCGATCTTGTTGAGCGCCGCCAGCAGCCGGTCGCCCTTCGGACCCGCCTGCTCGATCAGCCCATCGCGCTCGATGATCTCCAGGACGCGCCGGGATCGGACCATGTCGACCAGCCCGCCGCCCCAGGTTGAATTGATCCGGCCGGAGACGGCGAAGACATTGTCGGCGACCTCGTCCAGGCGGCCGCCGGCCATGACGCCGCCGAGCTGCGCCTTCTTGGAGAACGCGACGATGTCGGGGGACAGGCCCAGCTGTTGGTACGCCCATGCCGTGCCGGTGGTGCCCACGCCCGTTTGGACCTCGTCCATGATGAACAGCGCGTCGTTGCGGTGCACGAGCTCCTGCATCGCCTGGAGGAACTCCGGCCGCATGTGGTTGTCACC
>DASUUH010000066.1:0-5630 GCA_036374175.1 Jiangellaceae bacterium
AGCGGCCGGATGTGGTCTTCGGCCGGCAACGGCGCGAGCGCGGGCAGCTGGAGGAACTGCGGTGGAGTCGTCGGATCCGGTGCTACTGCCGCCACGACGTCGAACTGCATGACTTGCCCGGTGGTACCCGAATCCGCCGGATCGAAATCTTCACCCGGGACGCCGCCGCCGAACGGCTCGTCCGGCCCGACATTGGCCAGCACATGGGCCCCGAGTGGCACGTTGGTGAAATCAACGATCAAATCGGCCCGTTCGGCCAGGCCCAGCAGCAGTTGGTTGTCGTTCGTGGCGGTGAGGTTGACCGGCGCAGAGAGGAAGCCGCCTTCGTTGCCGATCGCCCAGACTTCGACGCCGGGGATCTGGGCGAAATCCAGGATGAGGAACCGTGACTGGCAACCGTTGAGCACCCGGAAGCGGTAACGGCGCTGCTCGACGGTGTGGGTCGGCCAGGTGTTGCCGTTCACGATGATCGTGTTGCCGAAGAACTCCGGATTCCAGATCGGCGAGAACTCACCCTCAGGGATGTAGGGTCCGGCGATCTCGTCGAAGAACTCCCGGGTGTCCGGATAGAACAACGATCCGTCTTCGTTGAACGACCGGTCCTGGATCGCCAGCGGGATCTCGTAGTACGTCGTGCCAGGCGCATCACCGATCGCCGGTGCGGGACCAGGCAGGATCGCCGGCGTGCCGAAGCGGCTGTCCAGCACCTCGTCGTCCGGGCCGCCCCTGATCAGGTAGAAGCCCGCCGGACCGGCGTAAACGTTGAGCCGGGTCATGCCCAGCACGTGGTCGTGGTACCAGTTGGCCGACGCGCGATCAGGGTTCGGGTACTGGAAGGTGGCGAAGCCAGAGCCCCACGTTTCGCCGAACTTTGTAGCCGCCTTGGCGGCGAAGAATTCGTACCAGGTGCCTTCGGTGGCGTAGTCGGGCGGGATGTTGATCGCCGCGGGCAGGAACCACGCCTCTGCGTAGCCGTCGCTTTCGTCGCCGACCCCTACCGCGCCGTGCAGGTGCGTCACCATGGGGACCGGACCTGTGTACGGCTCCGGCGTCGATTCGAAAACCGGCCGCATGTCGCGCCCGGCTTCGCCGCCCGGCGGGTTGGCCCAGTGCAACGTCTGATCGACCGGCAGCAGATGCGGCAGGTAGTTACCGTTGGCATCGACAAGCTCGTTGATCCACTTGATCCGTACTGGACGGTTGTACTTGGCCTCGATGGTGAGCGACGGCGCATTGAAGATCACCGGCCCGCCCTGCACGGTCGCCGGGTTCGGCCCGTAGCCCCAAACCGTCGTCATGGGCATCCCGGACGGCAGGACTTGTTGCGGGAACTGCCGCACAGCGATCTCGTAGTAGTCGATGTTCTTGCCGCCCTTGACCTTCACCTTGCCGGCCCGTGGCATGGCCGGCGGCACAAGCAGCGGTGTTACGTACTTCGGCACGCCTAGCGGATCGAGCGTCCCGCCGGGTACTTGGGCAACGGCTTTGACTCCTCCCCCGGGCAGCCGGACGTAGAGGGCAAAACCAACCCCCGATCCGCCAACTGCCTTGATGAACGTTCGCCGACTGAACGGCCGGCCTGATGCTCCGCGACGATCTGCCACTGCAATTCACCCCCAGATGTGACGGGACACCAAGCCGCATGTGCTCGCCCCGCTTGAATACATAGGCAGAGCCTGCACCCGCCCACTGGGGATGTCTAGGGCCATTGCGGCCCCTTTACGCGGGCCGTTAGGCCCCATAGCGGTCCCTGCTCAGAGATGGTCGCCGTGTGCCCCCGCGTACGCTACTCAGATGGACCAGGAAGATCGGATGGCATTGTTCCTCGACTACGAAAACCTGGCGTTGGGTGCGCGCGATCACCTCGGCGGCATGACGTTCGATTTCCGCCCGATCGCCGTCGCCTTAGCCGAACGCGGCCGAGTTGTGGCGCGAAGGGCGTACGCCGACTGGTCATACTTCGACGAAGACCGGCGGATGCTCACCCGCTCGCACGTGGAACTCATCGAGATACCGCAGCGGATGGGTGTCGTCCGCAAGAACGCCGCTGACATCAAGATGGCGGTCGATGCGCTCGAGATGGCGTTCGAGCGGGACTACATCTCGACGTTCGTGATCTGTACGGGTGACAGCGACTTCACCCCACTGGTGCATAAGCTCCGTGAGCTCAACAAGCGGGTCATCGGCGTGGGGGTCGAGCATTCGACGTCCGCACTGTTGCCACCGGCCTGCGATGAGTTCTTGTATTACGACCGGCTCGAGGGCGTCGACGTACCGCCGCCACGCACCGCGCGCCAGGCAGCGGCGTCCGGTCGGGACGCGGCCGCGAAGCAGCCGACGAAGGCTGAGCCCGAGATACCGGCAGCCGACGACGGGGATTCGGCCCGTGACATCGACGACCTGGCAATCCTGGTGGTTCAGACGGTGGCCGGGATGGAGAGCAGCACGAGCGACACGATCACTGCGTCCAGCCTGAAACGTGCCTTGCTGCGCAAGGACCCGACCTTCAGCGAAGCCAACTACGGCTTCCGCGCCTTCGGCGAACTGATCCGCCACCTGGCTGACCGGGAGGTCGTCGAGTTGTCGCCCGGGCCGGCCAAGGGAGATCCAGAGGTTTCGCTGCCAGAGCACGGCAGCCGCGAGGATGCGTTCCGTCTGCTGCGCGCGGTGGTCGACGACCTGGCCCGCGACGGCCGTCCGGTCGCACTTTCTGGTCTGAAGGACCAAGTGCGCAAAGTCCGTTCGGACTTCAGCGAGAAGAAACTCGGCTACCGCAGCTTCCTACAGTTCTGCAAGGCGGCGGACGCCGGTGGCGTGATCGATCTCGAGTGGAGCAGCGACGCCGACGACTATCTGCTGGCAGTGCGGCGCGAAAGCTGAAGTGGACAGGTCGCCGGCTCTAACTGGTGACGGGCACGACAAACTTATGACACGATCAGATCGAGGCCCGGCTCTGCCGGAGCCGTCGCCAAAAGCGGTCGGGTCTCCATCGATGGCTTGTTGACAAATACTCCAGCCCCGGCGTTGATCAACGACTGCCGCAAGTGTGGACCCGTGGTGCTCACCGGTGAAGTGACCAACCACCGGGCTACGAAGGGATGGACGTGTCGTGACTGAAGATCAAACCTATACTTGGAAAGGCGCCGGGGGCCCGTTCACGGTGGCGGTGTCCCCAGGAGTGTTCAGGCCCAGCAGCACGAGCCGTGTTCTCGGCGATGCGATGGTGATCCGACCCGGCGATACCGTGCTCGACGCCGGAAGCGGGTGCGGCGTCCTGAGCTTCGCAGCCGCCCGCCTCGGTGCCGGTCGCGTCATCGGGTGCGACATCTCGCCTTTAGCGGTCACCTGTGCAACGACCAACGCACAGCGGCTCGGGCTGGCCGATGTCACCGAATTCCGCTGCGGTTCGCTCTTCGAACCAGTATCCGACGTACGCGCCGACATCGTGCTCGCCGACATCAGCGGAGTACCCGACGTCATCGCCCAGGTGACCGGCTGGTTCCCCGACGGCCGCGGAGGGGGTCCCACCGGGGCCGAACTGCCAGTGGCGATGCTCGCCGGCATCAGAGATCACCTGACGCCTGGAGGACACGTCTACCTTCCCACCGGCACGCTGCAGGACGAGCCTGCCGTCCTCGCCGCGGCGAAGCGGGTGTTCGGGGATCATATGCGTCCGGTGGCCAGCCGCGACTTCCCGCTGCCGGATGTTGTCACGCGCGCACGCGACGTGGCCCGGCTCATCTCCGACGGCGTGGTTCGCCTGAGCCGGCGGGGAAGCCGCTTGTTCTGGCGACTCACGATCTGGCGTTGCGGCGCCGCATGATCTGGCGGTAACTGAGCCACTCACCACGCTCGGGACCGCTCACTGTCCGACCGTCCGGTTACGAGGTATTCGACGTACATCTGGTGAATAGCCGGATCGACCTGCTGCGGGCTCTGGTAGTGGTCGTACGAGAAGCTCCAGTAGCGCGAGACGTACGGCTGTACGGCGATCATGTCCTCGACCACCGAGGCGATATCCATCGGATTGAAGTCCGGTGTGAACGTTTCGGTGGTCGACCACAGCTCGGTGCCAGTGCCGGCGGTCTTGATCGCGGCCGCCGTCGCGGCGAACCACGGCACGAGATGTTCGTGCGATGCGTGCCCGGCGCCGACACCGTCCTGTAGCGCGATGGCGTCGATGGGCGCCGTGGGCAGGATCTTTGCCCACATCTTCGCCCATTCGGCAGGTGGTAGCCCACCGGCTGGATTGAAGAACGGCGATATCACGACGGGCAGGTTCGGCGTGACGTGCTTGGCGCGCTGCCCCACCGACGCATAGAACGCCGCCATCGCGTCCCAGCTATCCGGACCGTCGAAGTGCCAGTTGTCCACCTCGAAGGGCAGGTACCAGCCAGCGAACGAACGCGCGGCACCGTACCTGGTCCATATCTCGTCGATCAGCCGCTGCGCCAGCTCGGACTCCGCCCCGAGCCAGGTGCGGTCATTGGCGTACGTCCGCCACCATTCCTCGTTGACCTGCAACCCCACATAGACGTCCACGCCGGCTCGTTCTGCGGCGGCGAGGGCGCGGACCAGCACGTCGTCGCTCTCGGTCCGTCCGAAGCCCACGATGTCGGACGGATAGATCGCCGTGTTGGCGCCGGAATCCACCGTCCACTGCAGCACAACCTCGGAGATGCAGGCCTCCCGCAGATGCTGGAGTTCGGTATCCCACTGCTCAGGAGTCCAGTTCTCCACTAGCCAGGGCTGCAGGAACGAACCGGTCAGCCGGGGTTCGGTCGAGCAAGACATATCGACTTCGGAATGCCCTCCAGGTTGAGAGGCAAACACCCGTCCTAACTTTCCGGTCGAATCCGGCGGCGCCCATATGCCGCCGACGACCACGAAGAGCGCAAGCAGCGCCAGAGTGGTAAGAACTGGCCACCCTGGCAGACGCTCCGGCAAACCAAACCCCCGAATGGCCGTCGACTGACCTCTCCAGGGTACGGGCCACAGCGACAGCGGCCCAAGTTCTCCGCCGTGGAGAAGCCGGCTACAGATCGTCAATTCGTCGGTGAATGACGCAGTTCGATCGTTCAGAAGTTTCGTGCCAAGGGCTACGGGTACCGATACGTCCCGTGCCTGCCAAGACAACGACTTACCGCTGCCTGCGCCCATTCGCGCTGGCCGCCACGGCCCTCGCCGTGGCGGTGGCCGCCGGGTGCAGCGGCGAGACCGGTAGCCCGCCGGACGTCGGTCAGCCGATCCCGGCGGACAGCCCGACCAGTGCGGGCGACACCGGCCCGACCGAAAGCCCCACCGGTGAGGGCGAAAGCTCGACCGGCGACGGCGAAGGCTCGTCCAGCGAGACCAAGGCCACAGCGCGAGAGGCGAATCACGAGTCCGAGCCGCTGGGAGCGCCGATCGCGATGGAGTTCGCCGGCGAGCGTTCCCCTGTGGTCAGCGTTGGAGCTGACGAGGCGGCCGCCCTGCAGATCCCGGGTGACCTCGACACCGTTGGCTGGTGGAAGGACGGCGCTGAGCCGGGCGCAGCCGAGGGATTCGTCGTGATCACCGGTCACGCGACGCAGGACGGCAGGGCTGCCGCCAACGCGTGGTGGGACGCCGAACCCGGCGACCGCGTGGTG
>DASUUH010000067.1:0-52568 GCA_036374175.1 Jiangellaceae bacterium
TGTCATCGTGGCGACCGTCAAGGACGCCATCCCTGGTGGCAGCGCCAAGAAGGGCGAGGTCGTCAAGGCCGTCATCGTGCGGACCGCCAAGGAGCGGCGCCGCCCGGACGGCTCCTACATCAAGTTCGACGAGAACGCCGCTGTGCTGCTCAAGGACGACGGCGACCCGCGGGGAACCCGCATCTTCAGCCCGGTCGGCCGCGAGCTGCGCGACAAGAGGTTCATGCGCATCATCTCGCTTGCTCCGGAGGTGCTGTAAGCCATGCGTATTAAGAAGGGCGACACCGTGGTGGTCGTCGCCGGCAAGGACAAGGGTGTGGTCGGCAAGGTGATCGCGGCCTACCCCAGGCAGGACAAGGTGCTGGTCGAGGGGGTCAACCGGATCACCAAGCACACCAAGCCGGTTCAGACCGCCCGTGGCTCCCAAGCCGGCGGGATCGTGCACCAGGAAGCGCCGATCCACGTCAGCAACGTGATGTTGGCGGTCGAGGTCGACGGCAAGACGGTCGGCACCCGGGTCGGGTACCGCAGCGACGACGACGGCAACAAGGTCCGGTTCGCCAAGCGCACCGGTAAGGACATCTGATGAGCACAGCAACTGAGACGACGATGCCGCCGAGGCTCAAGAAGCGCTACCGCGAGGAGATCATCCCCGCGCTGCGCAACGAGTTCGGATGGGCCAACATCATGCAGGTGCCTACGGTCACGAAAGTCGTGGTCAACATGGGTGTCGGTGATGCAGCCCGCGACGCGAAGCTCATCGAGGGCGCCGTTCGCGATCTCGCGGTGATCACCGGCCAGAAGCCGGCCGTCACCAAGGCGCGCAAGTCCATCGCGCAGTTCAAGCTGCGTGAGGGCATGCCGATCGGGGCGCACGTAACGCTCCGCGGCGACCGGATGTGGGAGTTCCTCGACCGGTTGACGGCCATCGCGCTGCCCCGGATTCGTGACTTCCGTGGCCTGTCGCCGAAGCAGTTCGACGGCAAGGGCAACTACACGTTCGGCCTCAACGAGCAGTCGATGTTCCACGAGATCGACCAGGACAAGATCGACCGGGTCCGTGGCATGGACATCACGGTCGTGACGACGGCCAGCAACGACGACGAGGGCCGGGCGCTGCTCAAGCACCTGGGCTTCCCGTTCAAGGAGCAGTGACGAGGTGAGCGAGCGGAGTGGCCAGCGGCAGTTTCACGAGAGCAGCCGACCATTTGTCCCTGGAGCGAGCGAGCCGAGAAACGCGACCGAAATGATGGAGAACTGACGTGGCGAAGAAGGCTCTGATCCACAAGCAGAAGCAGAAGCCGAAGTTCGCGGTTCGCGCCTACACGCGGTGCCAGCGGTGCGGGCGTCCGCACTCGGTGTACCGAAAGTTCGGCCTGTGCCGAATCTGCCTGCGGGAGATGGCGCACCGCGGCGAACTGCCCGGCGTGACCAAATCCAGCTGGTGACAACCCCGATCGCCGCAGGTCCGGAAACAACCGGAAACCGCGGCGGGAAAGCGGCTACCTAACCCATGACCATGACCGACCCGATCGCAGACATGCTGACTCGTCTGCGCAACGCGAACTCGGCGTACCACGACACCGTGGTGATGCCGCACAGCAAGATCAAGACGCATATCGCGGAGATCCTCAAGCAAGAGGGCTACATCGCGGACTGGACCGTTCAGGACACCGAGGACACCGTAGGCAAGACCTTGGTGCTGACGCTGAAGTACGGCCCAAGCCGCGAGCGCTCCATTGCCGGCCTTCGCCGGGTGAGCAAGCCTGGGCTGCGGGTCTACGCGAAGGCCACCAACATGCCGAAGGTGCTCGGCGGGCTCGGTGTGGCGATCATCTCCACGTCGCACGGCCTGCTGACCGACAAGGCTGCGACCAAGCAGGGTGTGGGCGGGGAAGTCCTCGCCTACGTCTGGTGACGGAAGGAGAACGAAGTATGTCGCGCATCGGCAAGCTCCCGATCCCCGTCCCCAGTGGTGTCGAGGTCAACATCGAGGGCTCGACGGTCACCGTCAAGGGGCCGAAGGGCGAGCTCTTTCACACGCTGCCGGAGTCGATCGGCCTCGAACGTAACGATGACGGTTCGTTGCAGGTCACTCGCCCCAACGACGAGCGAGAGAGCCGGGCACTGCACGGGTTGTCGCGCACGCTCGTCGCGAACATGGTCACAGGCGTGACCCAGGGCTACGAGAAGAAGCTCGAGATCGTCGGCGTCGGTTACCGGGTTCAGGCGAGGGGTTCGAACCTGGAGTTCGCGCTCGGGTTCAGCCACCCAGTGGTGATCGTGCCGCCGGACGGCATCAGCTTTGCGGTCGAGTCGCCGACGAAGTTCGCGGTGTCGGGAATCGACAAGCAGAAGGTCGGCGAGGTGGCGGCGAACATCCGGAAGCTGCGCAAGCCCGAGCCGTACAAGGGCAAGGGCATCCGCTACGCGGGCGAGCAGGTCCGGCGCAAGGTCGGAAAGGCTGGTAAGTAAGACATGGGCATCGCGATTAACACGCGGCGCGGCCAGGGCGGCAAGGCCGGCGCCCGCGGTCGCCGGCACCTGCGGGTCCGCAAGAAGGTCTCCGGGACGGCCGACCGGCCGCGCCTGGTAGTCACCCGGTCGCTGCGCCACATGGTGGCCCAGGTGGTGGACGACACCACAGGTCGCACGCTGGTATCTGCCTCCAGCATGGAGGCGGCGCTGCGCGGTGCCGAGGGAGACAAGACGGCCAAGGCGCGCAAGGTCGGCGAGCTGATCGCCGAGCGGGCCAAAAAAATCGGAGTCGAGTCAGTCGTCTTTGATCGCGCGGGCAACCGCTACCACGGCCGAGTTGCCGCAGTAGCCGACGGTGCCCGTGAGGGCGGCCTGACGGTCTGACGTACGAGTACGCGAGAGAGAGGGAATCATGGCTGGACCACAGCGCCGCGGTGGCGGTGCCGGTGGCGAGCGCCGCGACCGCCGCGACAGCCGTCGCGGTGACAGCGCGGAGAAGACCGCGTACATCGAGCGCGTCGTCGCCATCAACCGGGTCGCCAAGGTCGTCCAAGGTGGACGTCGTTTCAGCTTCACCGCCCTAGTCGTCGTTGGTGACGGTGACGGCACGGTCGGTGTGGGTTACGGCAAGGCCAAGGAGGTGCCCGCGGCGATCGCCAAGGGCGTCGAGGAAGCCAAGAAGAAGTTCTTCAAGGTGCCGCGCATCGGTGGCACGATCCCGCACCCCGTTCAGGGTGAAAAGGCTGCGGGCGTCGTGTTGCTCCGCCCGGCCTCGCCCGGTACCGGTGTCATCGCCGGCGGCCCGGTGCGCGCCGTCCTGGAGTGCGCGGGCATCCATGACGTGCTGAGCAAGTCGCTCGGCTCGTCGAATGCGATCAACATCGTGCACGCAACGGTCGAGGCCCTCAGGAGCCTCGAGCGTCCGGAGCAGGTGGCGGCTCGTCGCGGTCTGCCGCTTGAGGACGTGGCACCGGCTGCGCTGCTGCGGGCCCGAGTGGAGTCCGGCGCATGAGCCCGGCGAAGCAGAAGAAGGCGGGCCAGATCAAGGTTCGCCAGGTCAAGAGCGGTATCGGCGGCACTTCCACCCAGCGCGACACTCTGCGGTCGTTGGGGCTCAAGCGCATCGGCGACGAGGTCGTCAAGGAGGACCGTCCCGAGATCCGCGGCATGGTCAGGGCAGTGACCCACCTGGTCGCTGTCGAGGAGGTCGAATAAGCATGGGTGACGCACCACTCAAGCCGCACCACCTGCGTCCCGCGCCCGGCGCGAAGACCCCGAAGACGAGGGTCGGCAGGGGCGAGGCCGGTGCCCGCGGCAAAACCGCCGGTCGGGGAATGAAGGGCAGCAAGGCCCGCAATCAGATTCCCGCCAGCTTCGAGGGCGGCCAGATGCCGGTGCACATGCGCCTGCCCAAGCTGAAGGGCTTCAAGAACCCGTTCCGCGTCGAGTACCAGGTCGTGAACCTGGACCGGCTGGCCGGCTTGTATCCGGACGGTGGCGAGGTAACGGTTGATGACCTGGTAGCCAAGGGCGCGGTTCGCTCGGGCGCCCCGGTCAAGGTGTTGGGTTCCGGCGAGATTTCGGTCGCCGTGCAGGTGAAGGCGCACGCTTTCTCCAGCTCGGCCAAGGAGAAGATCGTCGCGGCCGGCGGCTCTGCCACCGAGCTGTAGCCATGCCAGATGTCGTTCGATCACGTTCGGCAGGCGGCGCGACCTACCTACAGGCATGCAGACCTGTAGCTACGTCGGTACGACTGCCGAACGTGATCGAACGACAGCAGTGGTTGAAACGGGCGGGGGATGTGTTTCGTTGTACTCCGTGAGGGACTGTTATCGTCGGGGCGTCGCGACCGAGTCCGGTCACGACGTAAGTATCACCGCGCTGACGCTTAGCCAGGCGCGCAGGAGGCCGTAGAAGTGCTCACCCCGTTCATTCAGGCGTTCAAGACGCCTGACCTGCGACGGAAGATCCTTTTCACGCTCGCCATTCTGGTCGTGTTCCGGTTCGGATCCCAGCTGCCGACGCCGGGCGTGGACGTCGAGGCCGTGAGCTTGCAGCTCGAGAATGTCCAGAGCAGCGGCGTGTACGGCATGCTCAACATGTTCACCGGCGGTGCGCTCCTACAGCTAGCGGTCTTCGCCCTCGGCATCATGCCGTACATCACGGCGAGCATCATCATGCAGCTGTTGCGCGTGGTCATCCCGCGCCTGGAAATGCTCCACAAGGAGGGGCAAGCCGGGCAGACGAAGATCACTCAGTACACCCGCTACCTCACCATCGGCTTGGCCATCCTGCAGTCGACGACCATCGTGTCGATGGCCCGCACCGGTGCGCTTCTCGGCGTAGAGACATCGCTGCTGGTCGACGACGACGTGTCGACGATCCTCATCATGGTGATCACGATGACCGCCGGCACCGCTGTGATCATGTGGCTCGGTGAGCTCATCACCGAACGCGGGGTCGGCAACGGCATGTCGCTGCTCATCTTCACCCAGATCATCGCCACCTTCCCGGCTTCGCTTTGGCGAATCCAGCAGCAGCAAGGTTGGACCACGTTCACCATCGTTGCCGTGATCGGGCTCGTCGTTGTGGTGCTCGTGGTATTCGTCGAGATGTCGCAGCGGCGGATTCCCGTCCAGTACGCCAAGCGGATGGTCGGCCGCCGGATGTACGGCGGGTCGTCGACCTACATCCCACTGAAGATCAACCAGGCAGGTGTCATTCCGGTGATCTTCGCGTCCTCGTTGCTGTATGTGCCATTGCTGGCCAGCCAGTTCAACCAGACCGCCGGATGGTCCACGTGGATCCAGCGCTACTTCGTGACCGGTAGCCATCCGATCTACATGCTGTCGTTCCTTCTGCTGATCATCTTCTTCACCTTCTTCTACGTCTCGATCACCTTCAACCCCGTCGAGATCGCGGACAACATGAAGCGGTACGGAGGGTTCATCCCCGGAATCCGGGCCGGCCGGCCGACGGCCGAGTACCTCAACTACGTGCTCTCCAGGCTCACCTCTGCCGGGGCCCTCTACCTCGGCGTGGTCGCGATGATTCCGCTCATTGCGGTAGCGCTGGTCAACGCCGATCAGAACTTCCCGTTCGGTGGCACGTCGATCCTGATCATGGTCGGTGTCGGACTGAACACCATTCAGCAGATCGAAGGTCAGCTGCAGCAGCGCAACTACGAAGGGTTCCTCCGGTAATGCGGCTGCTGATCATGGGGCCGCCCGGATCCGGCAAGGGAACCCAGGCGGCGATCGTGGCCAAACGCTTCAACATGCCGGCGATCTCGACCGGTGACATCTTCCGGGCCAACGTCGCCGAAGGGACGCCGCTCGGCCAGCAAGCGGAGCGGTACATGCAGGCCGGCAAGTATGTGCCGGACGAGCTCACCAACCGGATGGTGCGCGAACGCCTCAACGAAGCCGGCACGGCCGACGGATTCCTGCTCGACGGGTACCCGCGCACCGTTGCGCAGGTCGAATTCCTCGACTCGGTGCTGGCTGAGCAAGGTGTTGGTCTCGACCGGGTCATTGAGATGGTCGTGGACGTCGAGGCGGTCGTACAGCGCCTGCTCGCGCGGGCGGGCGATGAAGGCCGCGAGGACGACAGCGAGGATGTCATCCGGTACCGGCAGGACCTCTACGCCCAGCAGACTGCGCCACTGACGGCTATCTACCGCGAGCGGGGACTGCTCGTCCAGGTCGACGGTATGGGCACGATCGACGAGGTCGCCGACCGGATTGCAGCCGCACTGGGCGCCGACGACGAGTGATCCAGATCAAGACGCCGGCCGAGGTCGCCAAGATGCGGACGGCCGGTCTTGTGGTGGCCGAGACGCTTGCCGCGGTGCGGGCGGCGGTAGCGCCGGGCGTGACGCCCCGAGACCTCGACACCTTGGCCGAGACCGAGATCCGGTCCCGTGGGGGAGTGCCGTCGTTCCTGGGCTACCACGGATTCCCTGCCACGCTGTGCGTATCGGTGAACGATGAGGTCGTGCACGGCATACCGGGAGACCGCCCGATAAAGACGGGCGATGTGGTGTCGATCGATTGCGGGGCCATCGTCGAGGGCTGGCACGGCGATGCCGCGGTCACCGTGCCGGTGGGTGATGTGCCGCCCGAGGCCGCTGCCCTGGTGCGCACCGGCGAGGACGCGTTGTGGGCCGGCATCAGTGCGATGCAGGCGGGCGGTCGGCTGCGTGACATCGGCACGGCCGTGGAGCGACACGTACGCGAGGCGGGTTCATACGGCATTGTTGCGGAGTTCGGTGGGCATGGCATCGGCACCGAGATGCACCAGGACCCGCACGTGCTGAACTATCGAACGCGCCAGCGCGGCCCGCGGCTGGTGCCCGGCCTCGTCCTGGCCGTCGAGCCGATGATCAATCTTGGGACGGCGGACACCGTACTGCTCGAGGACGGCTGGACGGTGAAGACCGCCGACGGATCGTGGTCGGCGCACTTTGAGCACAGCGTCGCTGTGACGGCCGACGGACCATGGGTGTTGACCGCGCTCGATGGTGGTGCGGCACGGCTCGCCGAGTTGGGCGTCCCGACCCCCGCCATTGCCACCTGATCGCCGGTTTGTCGCCCGGTCCACGACGTCCGGGGGAGTCAGGGGTACGTGGGGGAACTCCCTGATGGCATGGCCGGCAACTGGCGAGTAATACTGGAAGGCATGGTCCAGCCGTCTCAAATGCGCGCATCGGACGAAGACCGCGACCGAATCGCGGGAGTCCTGCGTGACGCCCACGCCGAAGGTCGGCTCACCCAGGACGAGATGGTCGAAAGGTTGGACTCCACCTACACGGCCCGCACGTACCAGGAGCTCGACCGGCTCGTATCCGATCTGCCGCTGGCCCGGGCCCAAGGAGCGCTTGCCAGGGCCCGTCAGCAGCCGATCAGCGCGCCGCCCGCACCGGAGAGCCCCATGCGCCGGAGGGCTCGCCGCGCTGCCCGCGTCTCACTCAACGCCTCCTGGTGGTTCTGGGGTCTCGCGGTGGGCATAAATGTCATCGTGTGGACGATCCTGAGCATCGCCCAGCAAAGCGCGCAGTACCCGTGGCCGTTGTGGGTCGCCGGCCCGTGGGGAATCGTGCTGCTGTCCGGGGAGCTTGCCTACCGCCGGGGTGCCCGGCCGCACCGTTAGCTGCCCGGATTGGCCTTCGCCGCCTCGGATGACGTAAACTGCCATGTCGGCCTGTTGTGGCCGCACTTTCGCGTGTCCGTACGTCCATCCCTCGACCGCTGGCAGGGTGGCAGGTGTGCGCGAGTGCACGCCCGCAGTACGGCACCGGTAGAACTGTCCGATCAACGAAGTGCGGAGGCTATGCCGAAGAAGGACGGGGTCATCGAGATCGAGGGCACCGTGGTCGAGGCTCTCCCGAACGCCATGTTTCGGGTCGAGTTGTCCAACGGTCACAAGGTGCTCGCCCACATCTCGGGCAAGATGCGCCAGAACTACATCCGAATCCTCCCCGAGGACCGGGTCGTGGTGGAGCTCAGCCCGTACGACCTGACCCGCGGTCGGATCGTCTACCGCTACAAGTAAACGTTCACGCGGGGGCTCCGCCCCCACGGACCCCCGAGGATCTGATGAAGGTCAAGCCCAGCGTCAAGCCCATCTGCGACAAGTGCAAGGTCATCCGCCGGCACGGTCGTGTGATGGTCATTTGCGAGAACCTGCGGCACAAGCAGCGGCAGGGCTGATAACTACATAGGCAACGCACCAGCAACCCTGCCGAGCACATCGGCAGCGGGCGTCCCCCGGGCGGAGGCCGGGGCCCATCGGCGGGCAGATGCAGATGGGACGCGGTGCGCCAGACACCTCCGCACAACAGCAAGGAGTAAAAGCCCGCATGGCACGACTCGTCGGAGTCGACCTCCCGCGCGACAAGCGCCTCGAGGTCGCCCTCACGTACATCTTCGGCATCGGCCGCAGCCGCGCCCTCGAGACGCTGAAGCAGACCGGCATCAGCCCGGACATGCGCGTCCGCGATCTCGGGGACGAGGAGCTGGTCCAGCTCCGCGACTGGATCGACGCCAACTACCAGACCGAAGGCGACCTGCGTCGCGAGGTCCAGGCGGACATTCGCCGCAAGGTCGAGATCGGCAGCTACCAAGGCATCCGGCACCGCCGCGGCCTCCCAGTCCGTGGTCAGCGCACCCACACGAATGCCCGCACCCGCAAGGGCCCGAAGAAGACCGTCGCCGGCAAGAAGAAGGCCGGCAAGTAAGCCGCGCTGAACACGTACACGAGGAGCAACGCAGACTATGCCACCAGCCAGGGGTCGCCAGACCGGTAAGGTCCGGCGCAAGGAGAAGAAGAACGTCGCTCATGGCGTCGCGCACATCAAGAGCACGTTCAACAACACCATCGTCTCGATCACCGACCCGCAGGGGAACGTGATCTCGTGGGCCAGCGCGGGTCAGGTCGGATTCAAGGGTTCCCGGAAGTCCACCCCGTACGCCGCGCAGATGGCTGCCGAGGCCGCCGCGCGCCGTGCGCAGGAGCACGGCATGCGCAAGGTCGACGTCTTCGTCAAGGGCCCGGGTTCGGGCCGGGAGACCGCGATCCGCTCACTGCAGGCCGTGGGCCTCGAAGTGGGCTCGATCCAGGACGTGACGCCGCAGGCGCACAACGGTTGCCGTCCGCCGAAGCGCCGCCGCGTGTGATTCCCGCCGCCCACCAGAACTTTGAAGTAGGAGACGTCCAACCATGGCCCGTTACACCGGTCCAATCACCAAGAAGTCGCGCCGGCTCGGCGTCGATCTTGTCGGAGGCGACAAGTCGTACGAGCGGCGTCCGTACCCGCCTGGCGAGCATGGCCGCGGCCGCCAGAAGGAGAGCGAGTACCGCACCCAGCTGCACGAGAAGCAGAAGGCCCGGTACACCTATGGCGTGCTGGAGAAGCAGTTCCGCCGCTACTACGAAGAAGCCAACAAGACCAAGGGCAAGACCGGCGAGGCGCTGCTGCAGATCCTCGAGTCGCGCCTGGACAACGTCGTATACCGGGCCGGTTTCGCCCGCACCCGGCGCCACGCGCGCCAGCTCGTGGTGCACGGCCACTTCCTGGTCAACGGCCGCAAGGTCAACGTTCCGTCGTACCGGGTGACGCCGCACGACATCATCGAGGTCCGGCCCAAGTCCAAGGACACGACGCCGTTCCTCATTGCACGCGAGACGCAGGGCGAGCGTCCGGTGCCGGCGTGGCTGGAGGTCATTCCCGGCGACATGCGGATCCTGGTCCACCAGCTTCCGAGCCGCCAGCAGATCGACACGCCGGTCCAGGAACAGCTCATCGTCGAGCTCTACTCGAAGTAGCCATGTGGGAGGCTCCCGCCTCCCGCATAACCCCGGCCGCGGTTGCGCTCCTCGCGCGGCACATCGGTCGGACAACTGAACACCGCGGGGCCAGGCCCCGACCACACATACGGGTTCTCCGCCGTTGGGCGACCACGGTGGGGGATGCGGGGCGCAGCCCCGCAGGTATCGCGACAGTCATATAGCGGGCGTCGCGGGAAGGACAGCACCGTGCTCATTACACAGCGACCCACCATCTCCGAGGAGACCGTCAACGACACCCGGTCGCGGTTCGTCATCGACCCGCTCGAGCCGGGCTTCGGGTACACCCTCGGTAACTCGATGCGCCGCACCCTGCTCTCATCGATCCCTGGCGCGGCCATCACGTCGATCCGGATCGATGGCGTCCTGCACGAGTTCAGCACCATCCCTGGGGTCAAGGAGGACGTCACCGACGTCATCTTGAACCTTAAGGAACTTGTCGTCTCCTCCGAGCACGACGAGCCGGTCGTGATGTACCTGCGCAAGCAAGGCCCTGGTGAGGTCACCGCGGCCGACATCGCACCGCCGGCCGGCGTCGAGGTGCACAACCCCGAGCTGCACATCGCCACCCTGAACGGCAAGGGCAAGCTCGAGATGGAGCTGACCGTCGAGCGCGGCCGAGGTTACGTTTCCGCCGCCCAGAACAAGCAGCAGGACGCCGAGATCGGCCGGATCCCGGTGGACTCTATCTACTCGCCGGTGCTCAAGGTCACCTACAAGGTCGAGGCGACCCGAGTCGAGGGCCGGACCGACTTCGACAAGCTCATCGTCGACGTCGAGACCAAGCCGTCTACCCGTCCGCGGGACGCGATGGCTTCGGCGGGTACGACCCTGGTCGAGCTGTTCGGCCTGGCCCGCGAGCTGAACGTCGAAGCCGAGGGCATCGAGATCGGCCCGTCCCCGGTCGACGCGCAGCTCGCTGCGGACATGGCGCTGCCGATCGAGGACCTGCAGCTGACTGTCCGGTCGTACAACTGCCTCAAGCGTGAGGGCATCCACGCGGTGGGTGAGCTGATCTCCCGCAGCGAGGCCGACTTGCTCGACATCCGCAACTTCGGCCAGAAGTCGATCGACGAGGTCAAGGCGAAGCTGGCCACGATGGGGCTGACCCTCAAGGACGGTGTGCCTGGCTTCGACCCCGCTGCGGCCGTTGACAGCTACGGCGACGACGACCAGTCCTTCGCCGAAGACGAGCAGTACTAAGAAATGATCACGTTAGGAGAGCAACTTCCGGCGGTGACCAGGCTGGCCGGCCTGGCAGTCGCCGGGAAGCTCTCGTAACGAAGACGAGGAGATCAAGACATGCCCACCCCGACCAAGGGCCCCCGGCTGGGAGGCTCGCCGGCACACCAGCGGGCGATGCTGGCGAACCTCGCCACGTCGCTGTTCGAGCACGGCCGGATCACCACGACCGAGGCCCGCGCCCGACGGTTGCGCCCGGTGGCCGAGCGGCTGATCACCAAGGCCAAGCGCGGCGACCTGCACGCTCGCCGGCAGGTGGCGCGCACGATCCGCGATAAGGAGATCGTGCACGTGCTGTTCACCGAGATCGGCCCGCGGTACGAGAACCGCAGGGGCGGCTACACCCGGATCGTGAAGCTTGGCCCGCGCAAGGGCGACGCCGCGCCGATGGCCGTCATCGAGCTGGTCGAGCCGCTCGCCGAGCAGGCCGTGGCCGAGGCTGAAGCCGCGACCCGCCGCGCGGCGAAGAAGACCACTCCGGCGAAGAAGGCGGCACCGGCTGCCGAGTCGGTTGAGGCTGCCGAAGCCGACACCGGTGACACCGCCGAGGCGAGTGCTGCTGACAGCACGCCGGCCGAGCCCGAGGCTGCTGCCGAGGAGTCCGCCGACGCCGACGCCGACGAGGCAGCTGACTCCTCCGAGGCCGACAAGGCCTGACACCGCCCGATCCCGTGATCATCGGCACCTTCCGGCTGGATAACCCGGAAAGTGCCGGTGATCACGTGGACGGTGTGGGTGACGTTGTGCGCCTGCGGCTGTCCGTGGCCTACGACGGCACGGAATTCTCCGGCTGGGCCGTGCAGCCGGGCCGCCGAACCGTTCAAGGTGTGCTCGAGGCGGCCCTTGGCACCGTGCTACGCATTGAACCGCCCGGCTTGACCGTGGCCGGGCGCACGGACGCGGGTGTCCACGCTCGCGGGCAGGTGTGCCACGTCGACGTCCCTGAACCGGCCTGGCGCGTGACGCCGGGACGATCCGACCGCCAGCCGGGCGAAGCGCTCGTCCGCCGGCTCGCCGGAGTTCTGCCCGCAGACGTGCGGGTGCTCTCGGCGGGGACGGCGCCACCCGGCTTCGATGCGCGATTCTCGGCTGCCTGGCGACGCTACGCGTACCGCGTCGCAGATTCTCCGTGGGGCGTCGATCCACTGCGCCGTACGTACGTCCTCTGGCACTCTCGCCGCCTCGATCTGGCCGCCATGAACGCAGCGGCTGCAGGCCTGCTGGGCGAGCACGACTTCGCCGCGTTCTGCCGCGCGCGCGAAGGCGCAACGGCGGTCCGAAACCTGATGACGCTGCATTGGGACCGCGCCGAACGCGGTCTCGCCGTCGCGATCGTCCAAGCCGACGCGTTCTGCCACAATCACGTCCGGGCCATGGTGGGTGCGTTGCTCGCCGTTGGCGACGGGCGGCGCCCTATCGACTGGCCGGCCCGAGTGCTGGCGGCCGGCGTCCGCGACTCGGCAGTCACGGTCGTCCCTCCATATGGGCTGACCCTCGAAGAGGTCGGTTACCCGCCGGACGCGGAACTGGCGGACCGGGCCCGACGCGCCCGCCGGCTTCGCACGCTGCCGCCCGACGACTCGTTCGCCTGAACAACAAGCACCCGCGGTCTGGCTGCTCGAGCCGGGCTTCTACGTCCCGGTCTGCCAATGGAGCGGTAGGGCGCCGGTCACCGCCCGGCCACTGCGTAAACGGGTGCCGGACATGTAGTTCCACGCCCGAAGTCGTAGAGTCGACTGTTGTCAAATCCAACACGGGGGTGGAGGAGAGCGATGTCGCTCATCAACACAGTTCGCCGCCGTGCGGTTGCCGGCACGATCGCGGCTGCCGTACTGGTGGTACCTCTGGCCGTAACAAGCACGGTCGCAGCGCAGGGAGCGCCGCCAGACCGGCCGGCCTTCACATTGACGATTCTGCACAACAACGATGGTGAGTCCCGGCTGACCGGGGCACCTGGGCAGCCTGACTTCGGTGGTGTGGCCAGATTCGCCACGCTCGTCGACGAGCTGAGAGGCGAGGCGACCACCGGAAAGCCCGCGGCAGGTCAGGCTGGCCGGCGCGGGGTCATTCTCCTTTCGTCCGGCGACAACTTCCTCGCCGGTCCGGAGTGGCAGGCCAGCCTCGACAAGGGCGTGCCGTTCTACGACTCGCTCGCGCTCAGCCGGATCGGCTATGACGCCATGGCCATCGGCAACCACGAGTTCGACTTCGGGCCCGACGTCCTCGCCGACTTCATCGAGAGCTTCGGCGCCGACCGGCCTCCGTTCGTATCGGCCAACCTCGACGTCAGCGACGAACCGCGACTGGCGGCGCTCGCCGACGACGGGACGATCGTCGCGAGCACCGTCGTGCGCGAGCGCGGTGAGCGGATCGGTGTCGTGGGTGCCACTACTCCGCTGCTGCGCGCTATCTCCAGCCCGCGCAACGTCAAGGTGCTTGAAGATGTCGCTGGGCTCGTCCAGGATCAGGTCGACGAACTGACAGCGGCGCGCGTCAACAAGATCGTCCTGATCAGCCACCTGCAGAACATCAACGAGGACCTTGAGCTCATTCCGATGCTGAGCGGAGTTGACGTGGCCATCGCCGGTGGTGGTGACGAGCTGTTGGCCAACGACGACGACCTGCTGGTGCCCGGCGATGTGCGGGCGACTGACCCTGCAACGGGGCAGCCACTGACGTATCCGCTCTTCGCGTCCAACGCCGACGGCGCGGACGTGCCGATCGTCACGACCGCCGGTGACTACAAGTACGTGGGCCGGCTGGTGGTCAACTTCGACCGGCAGGGCAATGTGCTCAGCACCGACGACATGAGCGGGCCAGTACGGGTGTCGGGCGTGGCCCCGGATGCCGTCGAAGCGGACAGCTGGATCCAGGCCAACGTGGTCGACCCGGTGAACCGGTACATCGCGGACCTCGCGGAGAACGTGATCGCCCAGTCCGAGGTCGCCCTGGAGGGCCGGCGTGATCCGGGTGTTCGCACCGAAGAGACCAACCTCGGCAACCTGGTGGCCGACGCCTTGTACGACGCCGGCACCGACAACGCGGCCGCGTTCGGGGTGTCGCCACCGGACGTGGCGATCCAGAACGGCGGTGGCATCCGCAACAACTCTCTGATCCCCGCGGGTCCGATCACTGAGCTGGACACGTTCGCGATCGCGCCGTTCCCGAACTTCGTCTCGGTGGTGCCGGACGTACCGCGGACACAATTCAAGGAGATCGTCGAGAACCTTGTCTCCCGGGCGCCCCTCGCTGATGGCCGGTTCGGCCAGGTCAGTGGATTCCGGTTCACGTACGACACCAGTGGCACCGCTCAGGTCGTCAACGACGACGGGATCGTGCTGGTGGCGGGTTCGCGCGTGCAGTCGATCGTCCTCGACGACGGCACCGTGATCGTCGAGAACGGACAGGTCGTCCCGGGGCCCGGTATTGCCGTGGCAACGAACGACTTCAGTGCACGCGGCGGCGACCAGTACCCGTTCCGCGGGCTGCCGTTCACGACGGTCGGCGTCACATACCAGCAGGCGCTGGCCGGGTACATCGTCGAGGACCTGGGCGGGCTCATCACCGCTGCGGACTACCCGGAGGGCGGCGAGGGCCGGATCACCCGCCTGAACTAACCCTTTCCGATCGATCACGTTCGGCAGACGGCGCGACGTAGCTACAGGTCTGCATGCATGTAGCTACGTCGCTACGGCTGCCGAACGTGATCGAACGGAACGCGGGGGACGGCACAGCGCAGGCGCTACCGTCGGGTGCGTGGAGCAACGACTGGTCCCGACCCCACTCGGCGATGCCCGGCTGCTCATTGACGCTGCCGCTGACCCGCTGGCGACGCTCGTGCTGGGCCACGGGGCCGGCGGCGGTGCACACGCGCGCGACCTCAAGGTGCTGGCTCGTGAGTTGCCTCCAGCCGGCGTCGCCGTCGTCCGGCTGGAGCAGCCGTGGCGGGTCGCCGGCCGGCGCGTGGCCCCGCGCCCCGCGCTCCTCGATGCGGGCTGGCTCGCCGCCGTGCCGGCCATCAAGGTGTCCGGGCCGCTGGTGCTGGGCGGCCGGAGCTCGGGAGCACGGGTGGCTTGCCGGACGGCTCTCCATCTCGGGGCCGCCGGCGTTGTGTGCCTGGCCTTCCCCCTGCACCTGCCGGGCCGGCCCGAGCGCTCGCGGTTCGACGAACTTGCCGGGTCGGGCGTTCCGACGCTGGTTGTGCAGGGCGAACGTGACTCCTTCGGCCGTCCCGCCGAGTTCGCGCCCGGGTCGTACGAGCTCGTGGCAGTGCCCGACGCCGACCACGGGATGGCTGTACCGAAATCTCACGACCAGGCAGCGGCGCTGAAACTGGTGGTCACAGCGGTCGCGGCGTGGTTCGGGAATGCGTTGGGTGTGCCACTGCGTTGACGAGGCCGTGAGTAGTTCTGCGTCCGTATGCCTCGAACCAGCCCGGACCGATTCGTCTCATTGGGCGGAGTGGGTGCCGGGCGGGGAACCGGCGCAGATAGCATCGCCAGGGATGACACAGCAGCAGGAGAGTCTGGAGGAGCGGACGGCGCGCTTCGAGCGCGACGCGCTGCCGTACCTCGACCAGCTGTACTCCGCTGCCTTGCGCATGACCCGCAATGCTGCGGACGCCGAGGATTTGGTTCAGGAGACGTTCGCGAAGGCGTTCGGTTCGTTCCACCAGTTCAAGGAGGGAACGAACCTCAAGGCGTGGCTGTACCGGATCCTGACCAACACGTTCATCAACTCGTACCGCAAGAGGCAGCGCGAACCACAGCAGAGCGCCGCTGAAGACGTCGAGGACTGGCAGATGGCGCGGGCCGAAGCCCACACCTCGACCGGCCTGCAGTCCGCCGAAGCGCAGGCGTTGGCGCACCTGCCGGACGCCGACGTGAAGGAGGCGCTGCAGCAGATCCCGGAGGAGTTCCGGATCGCGGTGTACCTGGCCGACGTCGAAGGCTTCCCTTACAAGGAAATCGCCGACATCATGGGCACACCGATCGGTACCGTCATGTCGCGGCTACACCGCGGGCGGCGCCAGCTTCGGGAGCTGTTGGAGGATTACGCCCGCGACCGCGGGCTCATACCAGCCGTGGCGAAGGAGGCCAGCTGATGAGCTGCGGCGAACCGCACGACGTCGACTGTTCGGAGATCATCGAGCGGGTCTACCTGTACCTCGACCACGAGATGGGCGACGAGGCAAGCGCGTACGCCACCATCGAGGAGCACCTCGACGAGTGTGGCCCCTGCTTCGAAAAGGTTGACCTAGAGCGCGCCATCCGTACCATGGTGGCCCGGTCGTGCGGTTGCGAGCACGCACCCGACGAGCTGAAGCAACGGGTGCTGGCCCGAATCCGGCAGATCCGGGTCCAAGTCACCGAGTACTGAGCGGGCCGCCGCGGTCAGGCGTTGGGACGCTTGCCGTGGTTGGCGGCCTTACCCTTGCGGGCCTTGCGCTTGCGGGCTCGCTTTCCCATGGTCGTGGTGCTCCTTCTCGACTCATACAACAGCGGAGCGCTGCGGCTCCGCCTCAGCGTCCATTATCTCATGGTCGTCGCCGTCGTCGTCGAGGAGGTGACGGGACGTCGCGGGCCCGTCACTGTCGTCATGCTCGGCCGGCTGCCCGGTTCCGAATCGGCGGCCCGGGTCACGGCGACCGGTCAAGCCCATTCCGAGCAGGACGGCGAAGCCGGCCGCGAGCGATACGTCTCCCGGGGTGACGACTTCGGGACGCGGCGGGAATGCCACCGGCACCACCTTGCCGAGCCACGGAAGTTTGGTGCTTGATCCCATCGGCTCGTGCTCACCCGTAGCCAGAATGACGGCCGCATCTGCGCCGGCCCGTGCCGCAGCGTGCTCTGACACCGGCATGCCGCCGTTGCTCAACATCACCACGGCGTTGGCGGCCAGGCCTGCGGCAACTAGGGCGGCGCCGTGGATCGCCCGGTTGACCCACGCGTAGTACGCGAGAACCCCCCACGACAGCCCGACCAGGACGGGGAGCAGTGGCTCCCACCACCAGCCGCCGAATACCCCCATCGCATGCAGTCCGACCGCGGTCACCAGAAGTCGGTTGCGGCGTGGCCGGAGGGTGGCAAGGCGGGCCAGCCCACCTCCTCGGGCGTAACCGGCCACGACTCCCGCCACGACGGCCAGGAGTACGAGGGTCATGTCTCTATCGTGATCGGTAAGCCGGGGTCCGGCCCAGCCGCCACGCCACGGATGTCGTGGGTTCCTCGCATGGGTATGGCCGGCGCGTGATGGAATGACGATCGCGTGGACCCTGACCCGGAGGAGATGCTCACGTGGCCGAACAGGTTTGTGCCGAGATGGTGGCGAATGTCCTGTCCTTGTCCGTGGCGGCCGGTGACGTGGTCGAACCCGGTACGACGTTGCTGATACTCGAGTCGATGAAGATGGAGATCCCGGTGCTCTGTGAAGGCGGTGGCACCGTGGCCGAGGTCAAGGTCGGGCCGGGCGATGTGGTGCAGGAGGGGGACATCCTGGTGGTCCTGTCGTGAGTTCGCCGCGGCCGGGCCTCGCGGCAGAGCAGTCGCATGTCGTGGGCGAGGCTGATACGGCCGCTGCGGTCGGTTCTGGAGACGTCCCGGTATTGGCTACCCCGCGCCTGCTGGCATGGCTGGAGGCGGCGTCTGTGGCCGCCCTGGACGGTGTTCTCGCCGATGGCGCCACCAGCGTGGGCACTCGGATAGACCTTGAACACGTCGCTCCGAGCGCGGTAGGCGTTACGGTGACCGTTCGCGCTGAGATCACCGCTGTCGACGGTCGGTTGGTGCAGTTCACTGTGGTGGCGTTGCACAAGGACGGCAAGATCGCCGCCCATGGGCGAATCACCCGGGTTGTCGTCGACCGCGCTCGGTTCCTGGCCCGGTCCACTGGTAATCCGTGATCACGTGTCGGGCCGGAGTGGGCGCATCTCGTCTGTCGTAGCTATGGGCACCCGTCCGCGGCTACTGCTGCGACCTCCGTCCCGGTGATCTCGATCGCGGTGACCCCGGCGTTATCCGACTCGTCCCTTTCCAGCAGTAGACCTAGTGGATCGGCCTCATTCCACAAGCAGTAGACGCCGTCGGCAAGGTCCGCGGGGAGGTCGAGATGCTGATCGTCCAGCCGCTCGGTGTAGACATCCGCCCAGCCCGGCGTGATGCCTTGGACATTGTCGTGCGAACAGTCGCCGTAATGCTGGTCAGGGCGTGGCTGTACCTCTGCAGCCACCTCGCGGTTGTCGCGCCAGCAGAAACTGACCTTTTCGGCCTCGGCGACCGGTTGCCCGCTGCCGGCAGCGGTGAGCGCGTACCTCGCTGCCGCGTCGAAATGCCAGTGGTCGTGCCCGTCGTGATCGAGCATGCAGCCTGCCGGGCGGGAAAGGGTTGTCGTGTCGGTGGATCGCTCGAACCGGCCGTCGCCGTCCGCGTCGAAGTAGAGCACCTGAGATGCGTGGCGTTGGCCGGCTGGACACGGCAGCAGCCCATCCGGGTCGGTCTCGACCGGACCGCGTCCGGTGTTGGCGATGACAGACGTGAACCGGAGCCGGCGCTGGCCATCTGCGATCTCGATATGGATGTCTTCGGGCGGCAAGCTTTGCAAGTTCGGCCGCAGAAGCGCAGAGCCGGGAACGGGACGCGGATCGGGGTAGGGGCCCGGTTGCGGTCGCTCGGTGGGGCTGCCAACCAGTTTCGCTGGCGGCTGTCCGGGCGGATTGCCGCTGTCAAGTGCTGCGGTCAACGCAACCGTGCCCGCCAGTACCACCCCGCCGCCGAGGACCGCGGCGAGCGCTCGGCGCGTGATATTCATCATCACCTACAGCGAGTTGGCTACCCGTTCCATGTTAGGTGGGACGAATCCACGCCGGAGGCTGTTCAACTCAGCCGAAACTCATAGACCAACAGATCTACACCGGGGATTGGCGACCAGTCGCGGGATGCGTCGCGGCGAAAGCCGAGCCGCTCGTACAGCCGGTGCGCGCGCCCATTGGCGCGTGGCGTGGACAACGCGAGGCCGCGCAAACCGAGCTCACGAGTGCGATCGAGGCATGCCTCGATCAGTGCCTGCCCCACGCCTGTGCCCTGAGCCCGAGGATCAACGGCGAGCATGCGAAACTCTCCCTCGTCGGCTCGGGCGATCTCACGCCAGGAGCTGCCCGTGGGGCAGAAGGCAACTGAACCGAGCACCACATCGTCACCGTCGACCGCGACAAGAAGTTCGGCGTCCGCGGCCCGGGCGGCGGCATCGCGCAGCAGGGTGACGTATTCGCCATTGGCCATGCCGGCCGCTCGGTACGCGGCGACAGTGATGGAACCAACGGTGGTGAGCTCATGGTGACGCACTGGCCTGACTGTGAATCCGGACCCTTTCTCGCTCACGTCAGCGAGCGTATCGCCCGGTTCTGTCATTGATTGGTGGCGTACCGGCCGCCGGCGAGCACGGCTGACCATGTGGCAGAGCAACCCACATTCGTCAGTATCCTGCCACTGGTTGTGGCAGTATCCTGCCATGCTCCGAAATGTCGCCGTGCTAGCCATGGACGGTGTCACGCCCTTCGAGCTCGGCGTGCTGTGCGAGGCGTTCGGCGTCGACCGGTCGAGTGACGGCTTGCCGTCGCTCGACTTCGCAGTGTGCGGAGTATCGCCAGGGCCCATCGCGACCTCGATGGGGTTCACCGTCACTGTCGAGCACGGGCTTGACCGGCTCGGCGAAGCTGATCTCGTGGCCGTCCCGGCCATGCCGCGTGACGGGTTATACGCCGAAGCCGCATTGGAGGCACTTGGGGCCGCCGTCGACCGGGGCGCTCGGGTGCTGTCGGTTTGTTCTGGAGCCTTCGTTTTGGCCGCGGCCGGTCTGCTGGACGGCCGGCGGTGCACGACGCACTGGCTCTTCGCCGATGAGCTCGCCGCCCGGTACCCGGAGGCGAAGGTGGATCCCGACGTCCTGTACGTCGACGAGGACCCGATCATCACCAGCGCTGGAACCGCTGCCGGAGTCGACGCCTGCCTGCATATCTGGCGCAAGACCTACGGTGCATCCGTGGCGGCCGCCATCGCACGCCGCATGGTCGTGCCTCCACATCGTGACGGCGGGCAGGCGCAGTTTGTCGAGGCGCCGATCCGGCCGGCACACACCCCGACGATGGCCGGTGTCATCGACTATATGAAGGCCCATCTGGGCGAGGAACTAAGCGTGGATTCGCTGGCCCGGATCGCCAACATGTCGCCGCGGACGTTCGCGCGGCGCTTTCGGGCGGAAACCGGAGCGACGCCGTACGACTGGCTGGTGGCGCAGCGATTGGCGGCCGCTCAGCGACTGCTCGAAGACGGCAATGACACCATCGACGCGGTGGCGGCCAAGTGCGGGTTCGGCGCAGCAGCCGCGCTCCGGCACCATTTCACCCGCCGGCTGGGCACCACGCCGCAGGCCTACAGGTCGGCCTTCTGCTCGGTGAACCGCTGACGTGCGCTAGACGCCTGTGGTGGAGCGCGGATATGCGATCTCAGGGTCACATACCACGTTCACCAGGTAGGGGACTCCCGCGTCGAAGGCGCGGCGCAGGGCGGGACCGATTTCGTCCGGCCGGGTCACCGCCTCACCAGCGCCGCCGAGGGCACGCACGATGGTGTCGTATCCGGTCTCGGGCCGCAGGTCGGCCGCAACGTCGTAGCCGTATAGGAACCGCATGGGGTGCTTCTCCAGGCCCCAGCCACCGTTATTGCCGACGATCATGACGACCGGTAGCTGGTGCCGCACCAGCGTGTCCACGTCCAGCAGGGAAAGCCCGGCTGCGCCGTCGCCATAGAGCAGAACGACCTGGCTCGACGGGCGGGCGATCCGCGCTGCGGCGGCGGCGCCCGCGCCGGCACCGAGGCAGCCGTACGGGCCCGGGTCGAGCCAGCAGCCCGGGCGTCCCGGCTCGATGAACTTGCCCGCCCATGAGACGAAGTCGCCGCCGTCGCCGATGATGACAGCGTCGTCATCGAGCAGCGGCAGCAGTTCTCCGTAGATCCGGGCCGGATGGATGGGATCACGCTCGGCGCCCAGCAGCGGAGCGTCCCGCTCCACTGCAGACGACACCACCGCTCGAAGTGTTTCAAGCCACGGCTCGACGGCCGGCCGTCGTAGCTCTTGCTGCATCGCAGCCAGAACACCGTCGAACACCAGGGTGAGATCACCCGCGGCCGAGCCGGCGAGATCGACATGCTGGGCAAGCTGGCTGGGTGCGTCCGTAAAGTGCACTACCCGCGCCGGTGGCTGTGACTTTCCGCCGAACACGCCGAAGCCGAGCCGGAAATCCAGCGGTGTGCCCGCAACTAGCACGAGGTCGGCGCTGTTGAACGCGTGCGACCGCGCGCGGGTTACGAGCAGCCGGTGGCCTCTCGGCAACACGCCGCGTCCCATGCCGTTCGTTATCACCGGCACGCCCGTCTCTTCGGCAAATCGGACGGCCGCTTCTTCTGCACCGTCGATCCAGACGTCCGACCCCAGGACGAGGACGGGACGTTCGGCGTCGGCCAGCAACGCGGCTACTCGGATGAGGTCATCCGGATCGGGCGCTATCACCGCGCGCGGTGCGGGTTGAGGAATGGCGATCTCGGCTCGGCTGTACAGTTCATCCATCGGGACGTCGACGAACACCGGGCCCCGGTGTGACGCCTCGGCGGCTCGCAGCGCCTCGTCCATCACGCGGGCGACCTCGGCGGCGGTGCGTGCGGTGGTCGACAGCTTTGTGATGGGCGCCAGGATCGGCGGGTGGTCGAGCTCTTGCAGGGCACCGGTTCCCCACCGAAACTGGGGCGCTCGGCCTCCGACGGTCAGCAGCGGGACACCGTTGAAGTAGGCCTGCGCGATACCGCTCACGGCGTTGGTGACCCCTGGGCCGGCAGTAACGACCGCCAGGCCGGGGCGGCGGGTCAGCTTCGCGGTCGCTTCAGCGCCGAACACCGCGGTCTGCTCGTGCCGGACATCGATAAGCCGCATTGGCGGATCGGCCCTGGTGGCGGCGTCGTAGAGCGGGAAGACATGCGCCCCTGACAACGTCCACATGGTCTCGATGCCGTGGTTGGCGAACACAGCGCAGGCGTGCTCGCCGGCATGACCCTCCATGAGGTCGTTGCGAAGGGAAGTATCCACCGACTCAGCCTATCGGTTCCTGCGCGTCATCCGCACGGCGTTCGTCCGCGATCCGCCGTAGGTGGGCGGCCCAGCAGGCGTGTCGGTGCTGTACCACCCGCATGCGCCTGGTACGGCACCCGTCGGCCTGCTGAACGTGATCGAACGTCAGTGAGCGCGGGAGGGGGTTGCGGACGGTTGCTGCCGGAAGATGCCGGGTGCACTCGTGCGCAGCGCGCCCTGCAGGGCGATCAGTAGGTCGGGCCGGCAGGTTGGTGTGGCGCCGGGCGAACCCATGATCTCCTGAGTCGGCGTGCCCGTGACGCCGAGAAGCAGTTGTAGGTGCAAGGCTCGCGCGTAGCCGACGCAATTCGCCCGCACGGCGTTCTCACGCTCGCCCGGGTTCAATGGGCCGGCCCATGCCTTGGCGAGCCGCTCCAGCCAGCTTTCCAGTGCGTCGACGGTGATCAGGTTCCGGTGGAGCATCGACATCGTGGCGTGCGCGAGGCGGTCGCACTCGCCAGACACCAGGCGGTAATCGGTGTCGGTGAGCAGCCGTTCGGCGATCACGTCGAGCAGGACGTTGAGCTCGTCGCGGTTGAAGTAACGTGACGCCGCGAATGCGCCGATCAGGTCAGCGCCGTGGGAGATGGCCTGCACCCACCCCATGCCGGGCTCCCAGCCCCGCAGGTCTCGCTCGCCGAGGAGCCAGGTGACCGACCGATCGGCCCAGGTCAGTACCGACATAGCGGGCAACACCTGAACCGCGTTGTCGCGCCGGACGACTCGGGCCAGCGCCATCGCGGACAGCGAGCGTCGCAGCACACTGGATGTGCCATCCTCACCCAACTCTGCCCGGAGGCCGTGCAGCAGGCCGTCACCGAGCCCAGGGAGCAGATCGTCGTACACGCCCTCGTCGGTCCACGTGGTCAGGATCGAGCAGGCCGTATCGCGGACGTGCGGATCTTCGTCGCCGAGCATGCTGACAAGTTCGGTCGTTAGGTCATTCAGCGCCGCGCCGTGCGGAACGCGGTACCCGTCGGCGACGACGCGCTCCCAATAGGACTTCCGCACCGGAGCATCTTCGCATGAGTTCTCATCGCCTTGGGCCCCCCGGGTGGGTGTCCTAGGCTCATCGCTGTGCCGTCGTTGAACACCGTCGTCCGGTCCCACACGGACCTGACCGAGGCTGACCTCGAATGGCTGCACGCGCTGGTGGCCGACTGGCAGCTGCTGGCCGATTTGTCCTTTGCCGACCTCGTTCTATGGGTGCCCGACCGGGACGGCACGAGGTACTGGGCCGCTGCGCAGATGCGGCCTACGACCGGGCCCACGGCATACGTGGAAGACCTCGTGGGCACGTACCTGGAGCGGGGACGGCGTCCGATGGTGGATCAGGCCTACGACGAGGGGGCCATCCGCAGGGAGGGCGACCCCGAGTGGTGGGACGACGTGCCGGTCCGGGTGGAAACCATCCCTGTCAAGCGGGACCGGGTGATCGCCGTGATCGCCCGCAACACCAACCTGGTCGCGGCACGAACCCCCAGCCGGCTCGAACTGGCCTACCTGGAGTGTGCCTCGCAACTGGCGCGGCTGATCGCGGAGGGGCGATTCCCGCAACCGGGCACTGACATGGGCCGGCGCGGCGCCCCACGGGTCGGCGACGGGCTCGTCCGGCTCGACGAGTCCGGGACGGCCACGTATGCGAGCCCGAATGCGATGTCGTGTTTCCGGAGGCTGGGCCTCACCGCCGATCTGGTCGGCCGCGATCTCGGCGGGGTCGTGGCCGAGCTAGCGCCGCGTCCCGGCGCCGTCGACGAGGCGTTCGAGGTGGTCGTCGGGGGGCGTGCGCACCGCCGGACCGAGATCGAGGCGAACGGCACCTCCCTGGCCTTACGAGCCATCCCGCTGCAGCCAGGTGGTGTGCACGTCGGGGCGATCGTCTTGTGCCGAGACGTCACCGAGGTGCGCCGCCGCGAGCGCGAGTTGGTGACCAAGGACGCCACCATCCGGGAGATTCACCACCGGGTGAAGAACAACTTGCAGACAGTGGCCGCGTTGTTGCGACTGCAGGCCAGGCGATTGCACGTGCCCGAGGGTCGGGCGGCGCTCGAAGAGGCGGTTCGCCGGGTCGGGACGATCGCCATCGTGCACGAGACCCTCGCCCAGACCGTCGACGACACGATGGACTTCGACGACGTTGCAGACCGCCTGCTGAACATGGTGGCCGAGGTCTCAACGGCCGAGCCGCTGGTGAAGGTCCACCGGTCGGGCGAATTCGGGGTGCTCGCGGCAGGAGTCGCGACGCCGCTGGCGATGGCGCTCACCGAGGTGCTGCAGAACGCGGTTGAACATGGCCTCGGCGGAAATGAGGGTCACGTCGAGTTGACCGTCGACCGGCTGGCCGGACGGCTGCGCGTCGTGGTCGAGGACGACGGACGTGGGCTGCCCGCAGGGTTCGATCTAGACGCCTCCGGCCGCCTCGGGCTGCAGATCGTCCGGACGCTCGTCGTCGGTGAGCTCGCCGGCTCGCTGGAGATCACGCCGAGGCCGACCGGCGGCACGCGCGTAGTGCTCGATCTGCCCGCCCTCTGAGGCTGCCCGCCCCTCTCCTCGCGTTGATCATGGGCTAATCATGGTTAACCGGCACGTCTTACCACGATCGGCCCATGATCAACGCGTGTGGAACGTCTAGAGCAGCGCAGACCGAAGAGCAGAGCGAAGAAGCTCAGAGCGAAGTGGACAGAGCGAAGAGCGGAATTAGTACGCGCGAGCGCGTGCGCGAGCCCGGCGGCGCTTGAGCGCCCGACGTTCGTCTTCGGACAGGCCACCCCATACGCCGGCGTCCTGCCCGGTCTCCAGCGCCCACTGCAGGCACTGCTCGCGGACATCACACCGACGGCAGACCGCCTTTGCCTCTTCGATCTGCAGCAACGCAGGCCCGGTTGTGCCAATCGGGAAGAACAGCTCCGGGTCCTCGTCACGGCAGGCGGCACGGTGGCGCCAGTCCATGAGTCTCACAGCTCCTTGTACGAGTAACGGCGCCGGACGGGCTGAGTCCGTCCCACGCACGCATGGCATCACGTGAAATCGTTCACGAGTTAGCTCACACCTCACCCAACATCTACGCCAAGGGGAAGTGGTCACACACTCGACCGCCAGGCACGGGTCAACCCGAACCCTGCGGCACGTACAAGGGTGACAAACCTGCGAGCGCAGTACAAGAGCCTTGCAGTGCTCGTCTCGCCAAACTTGGTGTCATCTGCGTCACAGCGCCACGACAATTGCCCACGAAGCGGTCATTTAGCACACGACATCGAGCGCGTGAGGCTCCGATCGCAGCGTCAAGAGCGTCCGCTCGCCGAGGTAGTCGCCGTCAACTTGGACGGGCACAGGGTGCTCGGCCCGCAGAACCATCTCAGTCTGATCGTGCAGGACGAGCACGTCGCCGCCCCGAGCGCCACGCCGTGAAGAGAGTGTGATCTCCGCCATGTGCCGGAGGGTGCGCGGAAGTGTGAGCTTGGTGAGCGCGAACAGGTCGAGCCCTTTGTCAAAGCTCGCCTCCGGCGTGGGATTGACTGGACGCTTGCCCAAATACGTCCAGGGCGCGGTGTTGGTAACTATCGTCAGTACGAGCCCGGCGACGGGCGCCGAACCTGGCCGCTCCAAAGTCATCGTGCCGTGCCGGCGGCCGTGCTGTGCGAAGAACCGGCGCGCGGCCATCCGGGCGTACAGCATGGTGGTCGACTCCTTGCCCGCTGCCCGTCGCTTCTCGACCTCGCGCACGACGTCGGCGTCGAAGCCGGCGCCCGCACAGAAGGTGAACCACCGATCGTCGAGTCGCCCCAATCCAAGCGGGCGACTCCGGCCGGATCGCACCGCGTCGAGCAGCAGGCCGGTCGCTTCGATCGGATCCGACGGGATTCCGAGATTGCGTGCTAATACGTTCGTGCTGCCGCCGGGGACGATGGCGAGCTTGGGTACGGGCGGGCCGTTCGGATCGCCGAGCAGACCGTTGACGACTTCGTTGATCGTGCCGTCGCCACCCAGCGCGAGCACAAGGTCAACGCCGTCGGCGTGGGCCGCTCGGCCCAGTTCGATCGCATGCCCGCGATGGTCCGTCTCGGCGATCTCCAGTTTGAGGTCATGCCGCAATGCCGACAGCATCACGTCCAGGGTGCGGGGCGTGGTCGTCGTCGCCTTGTGATTGACCACGACCAGTGCCCGCATGGCCGCCAGCGTAACCCGGCTGGTCTACCCTTCTTTGCGTGCCCGCCGAAACCGACCGCTCGCCACGGCCGGTGCGGGCTGCCACCGCGGTTGTCCTGGTCGAAGCGCTCGCCTTGCTGGGATTCAGTGGCTGGCTGTTGATACGAAGGGCCAGCGAGACGCCGAGCAACGAGCAAGTCTTCGAGGGTTCGGCCGTCTACCTGCTGCTTTGCGGGTTGCTCGTCGGGTTGATTGCTCTTGGACTGCGATCGCGCCGGGGCTGGGCGTATGGAGCTGCGGTGGTAGTGCAGTTGATCGCCCTCGGCATCGCCTACGAAATGGTCAAGGCCGGCTTCTGGGTCGGGGTCGTGCTGGTCGTCGCCGCCGCCGCCACCGTTCTGCTGACGTTGTTCAGCGCGCCGGCCCGAGCGGCGTTCGGGCGTGACCTGTCGTGACCGGGGCCGGCTAGTCGTCCAGCATTCCCTGCCGCAGCTTGGTCAGCGTCCGTGCGAGCAAGCGCGACACATGCATTTGGGAGATGCCTACGTCCTCGGCGATTTGTGACTGGGTCATGCCGGCGAAGAACCGCAGCATGAGAATGCGCCGCTCCCGGTCGTTAAGCCGGGAGAGCAGGGGTTTGAGCGACTCCCTGTTCTCCACGTCGATCAAGGCGTCGTCCTCCTGGCCGATGTTGTCCAGGACGGCTGGGCCCTCGCCTTCGGAGCCGTCCGGTGCATCGAGGGACAACGTGCTGTACGCAGTCGCCGACTCCAGGCCCTCGAGCACCTCGTCTTCGGAAACGCCTATTTTGCCCGCGAGCTCTGCGACAGTCGGGGAGCGGCCGAGCTCTTGAGTGAGGGACGCCGTCGCATTGCTAATCGACAGCCGGAGCTCCTGCAACCGACGCGGCACCCGCACGGCCCAGCCCTTGTCACGGAACCAACGCTTGATCTCGCCGACGATGGTCGGTGTCGCGTACGTGGAGAACTCGACGCCTCGGGCCGGGTCGTACCGGTCGATCGCCTTGATCAGACCGATCGTCGCGACCTGCACCAGGTCGTCGTACGGCTCACCGCGGTTGCGGAAACGCTTCGCTAGGTGTTCGACGAGCGGTAGATGCAGCGTGACAAGCCGATCACGGGCGTCCTGCCGGCGCGGATCATCGTCGGTGAAGTCAGCGAGACGCCTGAGCAACTCCCGGCTTTCCTCGCGGTCGACCCCTCCAGCAACCTCGTTCACGCTTGGCCGTTCACTCGGGCGCAACCGCCCGTCCCTTGCTCAGCTTGAGAGTGATCACGCCGTTATCGCGGATTGCCTCGACGTCCTCGGCAAGTGCACTCAGCACGGTCCAGGCGAAGCTACCCGGCTCGGGGGGTGCGTCGGCGTTCGACGGTACGGATACGGCCACCTTGAGAACCGCGCCTTGGAGTTCGAAGCGGCACGTCAGCTGAGCGCCGTCAGTGGCGATCGGCAGCAGTAGCGCGCATGCTTCGTCCACCGCGATCCGCAAATCTTCGATGTCATCGAGGGTGAAGTCGAGCCGCGCGGCCAAACCGGCCGCGGCCGTGCGCAGCACCGCCAGGTAAGCCCCGGTCGCGGGCACGCGCAGTTCGACGTGATCGTTCGAATGGTCGTCCGTCACGGCTCTCCTTCCACCTTGCTCGCCGATCACGCAAAAGCGGTGCGACACACGCCATCCACGCCGTGCCCAACGTTGTTCTTACACCTGGGCTTCCGGCGTGTCGCACCACTTTTGCATGATCGGCGAGGGCAGTGCGTCAGGACTTCTTGGTCTCCCAGAAGATGTCGGCAATCTCGTCGATCTTCGCCAACAACTGGTCGGCGACTCCGACGTCTGTCGACGCCTTCGCGCCGCCACCGCCGCCGGCCAGCTTGGTGGCCTCGTTGAACAGCTGGTGCAGCTGGGGGTACTTCTCGAAGTGCGGCGGCTTGAAGTAGTCCGTCCACAGAACCCACAGGTGGTGCTTGACCAGTTCGGCGCGCTGCTCCTTGATCATGAGCGCGCGGGTCCGGAACTCCTCGTCGTCGCTGTCGTTGTACTTCTCGCAGATGGCCTTGACCGACTGGGCCTCGATCCGGGCCTGCGCTGGGTCGTACACGCCGCAGGGCAGGTCGCAGTGGGCGGTGACCTCGATGGTGCGCGCGAACAGACGCGTGAGCATCCTGGTGTCCCTCCGTGTAGTCATCGACGTACTCACGTGACACTACTCCGAATGGTGGTTGTAGACAGTGGAGGGTCGAGGTGGGCAGGTACGGGTTCGCCGTCGTACGCGGTCGCTCGATGGAACCCACGCTCCGTGAAGGTGACCGATTGTTGGTCTGGTACGGCGGCGTACCGCGGTTGGGCCAGCTTGCCGTCGTCCGGCTGCCCGGTCGCGGCGGGGTGTCCGTCAAGCGCGTGACGCGCCGGGATCATGATGGATGGTGGGTGGAGCGTGACAATCCGGGCGAAGGCGTGGACTCCTGGCTCGTTGGCGCGATACCCGAAGAAGATGTCGTCGCCATCGTGTTGGGCCGGGTCTGGCCCCGTCCGCGATGGGGGCTGCTGCAATTGCCGTCGGCGCCGTGACGACGCAACCGCTGGGCTCGCGACGGTGCGGTCCGGCAACGGTATCGTCGCGGCTATGTTCGCTGCCTACGCCGACAGCTTCGACGCCGACGACCCTTTGGCCGGGCTCGCCCTCGGTGAGCGTCCGGATCCCGAAGTCCCCGACGGTTGGACGACCGTCACCGTCCGTGCCGCGACCATCAACCACCACGACATCTGGACCCTGCGGGGGGTGGGGCTGCGTGAAGAGCAGCTTCCGATGACCCTCGGCTGTGACGCTGCCGGGGTCGACGAGGACGGCAACGAGGTCATCGTGCATGCCGTTATCTCGGATCCCACCTGGCTCGGCGACGAGACCCTCGACCCATCCCGATCGCTGCTGTCCGAGCGGTACCAGGGCACCCTCGCCGAGCGGGTTGCGGTCCCGCGACGCAACCTGGTGCCCAAACCGGCCGCCCTGTCCTTCGAGGAGGCGGCTTGCCTGCCCACGGCGTGGTTGACCGCATATCGGATGCTTTTCACCCAGGCCAAGGTGACCCCTGGATCGACGGTGCTGGTGCAAGGGGCCGGTGGCGGAGTGGCGACGGCGCTGATCTCCCTTGGTGCGGCGGCAGGGGTGCGGGTGTGGGCCACCTCGCGTAAGCCCGACAAGGCGTCCAGGGCGCTGGAACTGGGCGCGGACCAGGTGTTCGAATCCGGCTCCCGGCTGCCCGAGCGCGTGGACGCGGTCATGGAAACCGTCGGCGAGGCCACCTGGCGACACTCGCTGCGTGCGGTCCGGCCCGGTGGGACGGTCGTGGTGTCCGGGGCGACATCCGGGCGAACGGCCGAAACCGAACTGCCGCGGATCTACTTCCTACAGCTGCGGGTGCTGGGCTCAACGATGGGTACCCGAGACGAGTTACGTCGGCTGATCGCCTTCTGCGAACACACCGGGGTGCGCCCGGTGATCGATCGTGTCCTGCCGCTGAGTGATGCGCGCGACGGCTTCGCTGCACTGGAGCGCGGTGAGGTCTTCGGCAAGGTCGTGCTGACCGTCTGACGGGCCGGCTCCACTCGGCGCGCAAGAAGAAGCCCCACCGCCCGGCGGGGATCCCACGGGAGAGGCGTAGCGAGTCGTGCAGCGGTGACTCGGTGGTGCGGGTTGAGTGCTGTGCATATATCGAGCCGCCTTCGGCGGAGAGCCCGTAGGCCAGCGCGACGGCCTCGACAATCGTGGATTTGCCGCTGCCGTTCTCACCAACGAGAACGGTCACCGGCGCCAGATCGAGGCCCTCCGTGAGGAGTTGCCGGACAACGGGCAAGCTAAAAGGCCACAGGCCGTCAGGTGCCGTTGCCGCCGGATCGCGTTCGACCCGGCGGACCGGGTGGCGGTCGAAACTGCTCACTTCGTGCGGCTCTGCTGGATCGGCGGCTTCGTAGACGGCAGGCCAAGCCAGGAGAACCAGCCGCCGTCCAGCACGAGCCGGGCGAGCATGACATAGCCGGACCGGTCGGGGTGGATCCCGTCGTCGGCCCTGGCGCGCCGCCAGGTGGGGCGTCGGAGCAGCCGCTCGTAGGTGGAGATGTAGGGGACACCGCGGCGAGCGCAGACACCGGCGAAGGCTTGATCGACCATGGCGATCCGAGCGGTCAGCGCGGCGTCGCCGAGCGGCGGTGGGCCGACGACGAGCGCCGGTACGTCAGTAGACCCGAGGCCGAAGTCCAAGGCGGCCGCCGAATGTGCCGGCGGGACGCCACGGCCGGCGTCGTTGACTCCTGCCGAGATCACAATGCGGTGCTCATCGCCGCGGGCAAAACGCGCCGCACTCTCCAGTGGGATTCGTACGACGATCTCCTCGGTGGATTCCCCCCGTACACCGAGCGGGTATGCCGTCAGCTGCATCTCGGTGGTGTTCGGTGTGCGGGCCGACACCCGGCCCACCCAGCCCAGCTCAGTCGAGTCACCCACGCCTGCGACCAGGGAGTCGCCGAACACGCACACTCGCACATCTCGCACCGCGCCAGGCTACGCCAGCCTGTCCGACCGTTCGGCTCGCGTGGGCAGCGATGCCAAGACTGTCGACCGGTGTCCCCAGACCAAGATCGTGGTGCGGCCGGAGAAAGCGCCGAATTTGTGCGGCAAATCGGATGAATCGACCACTTACTCCGGCCCCACCATGATCTTGACCTCAAATCAAGGCGAAGTCAGTCGTCCTCGTCGTCGTACCGGGCCAGGAACGTGGCCAGTCGCTCGACCGGGGTTTCGAACTCGGGGTTGAGGTCGACGAACTCACGGAGCTTCTCGGCCACCCAGCCCAGGGTCACCGTCTCATCGCCGCGGCGGTCGTCCAGTTCCTCGATTCCACGATCGGTGAAGTACATCGGCGCCTACGCGAAAGCTTGGTCCATCAACTGACGGAGCTCGGCCTGGTGCTGCGACGGCGAACCGGCCGCGGGCGAGGTGCTCGGCGCGCGCGAGACCACGTTGAACGGCCGGCCGTCCAGGTGGGGACGCAAGTTGAGCGCCATGAACGGCCACGGGCCCATGTTGCGCGGCTCGTCCTGCACCCAGCGGACCTCGCGCAGCGTGGGGTAGCGGTTGAGTTCGGTGGTCAGTTCCGTCGATGCCAGCGGGTAGAGCTGCTCGACCGGCACGATGGCCGTCCGGGTGTCGCCCCGCTTGTCGCGCTCTGCCCTGAGCTCCCACACGATCTTGCCGCTGCACAACAACACCCGCTCGACCGACGAGGCGGTCACGTCCGCGTCGCCGACAATCGGGCGGAAGGCCGATTCGCCGGTCAGCTCGCTTGGCATGGACGTGGCGCGCTTGTTTCGAAGCATCGACTTCGGCGTGAACACGATCAAGGGGATGTGTTCGGCCGATTGCGAGTGCAGGCGTAACAGATGGAAGTACGACGCCGGCGTGGACGGCTGGGCGATACGCATCGCGTCGTTAGCGGCCATCGTCAGGAACCGCTCGATCCGTCCAGACGAGTGATCAGGCCCTTGACCCTCGTACCCGTGCGGCAGCAGCAGCACGACGCCGGACTTCTGGCTCCACTTGGTCTCACCGGACACGATGAACTCATCGATGATCGTCTGGGCGCCATTGGCAAAGTCGCCGAACTGGGCCTCCCACAGCACCAGCGCCTCCGGCCGAGCCACCGAGTAGCCGTACTCGAAGCCCATCGCCGCGAACTCGGACAGCAGCGAGTCGTAGATGTAGAACTTCGCCTGGTTCTCGTCCAGGTGCTGCAGCGGGATGTGCGGCTCGCCGGTCACCCGGTCGACGATCGCGGCGAACCGCTGCACAAACGTGCCGCGGCGGCTGTCCTGGCCGGCCAGGCGCACCGGCCGGCCCTCGAGCAGCAACGAGGCGAAGCCGGCGATCTCAGCCGTTCCCCAATCCATCGGCCCCTCGGTGAGCATGGCAGCACGGCGCTGCAGCTGGGGCATGACTTTGGGATGAACCGTGAAGCCTTCGGGCAGGCTGGTGTGCGCCTCGGCGATGCGTTTGAGGGTCTCCTCAGTGACGGCCGTCGTGATTGCACCGACCCGCTCCGGCTTGTCCGGATAGGACGGGACGGAGACGAAGGGCTCCGGCTCCACGTCCTTCCTGCGGGTTTCGGCGAACGCCCGTTCCAGTTCGGCCTGGAAGTCGCGCAGCGCCTGCTCGGCCTCCTCAACGGTGATGTCGCCACGCCCGATCAGGGCCTCGACGTACAGCTTGCGCGGCGAGCGCTTCTGCTCGATCAGGTCGTACATCAGCGGCTGGGTGAACGACGGGTCATCGCCCTCGTTGTGGCCGCGGCGCCGGTAGCAGATCAAGTCGATGACGACGTCCTTGTTGAACGCCTGGCGGAACTCGAAGGAGAGCCGAGCCACCCGGACGCAGGCCTCGGGATCATCGCCGTTCACGTGGAAGATCGGCGCCTGCACCATCCGCGCGACGTCCGTGGAGTACATCGACGAGCGGGCATGGCTGGGCGGTGTGGTGAAACCGACCTGATTGTTGACCACGACGTGCACGGTGCCGCCAGTGCGGTAGCCGCGCAGCTGCGAGAGGTTCAGTGTTTCGGCGACCACACCCTGCCCGGCGAAGGCGGCGTCGCCGTGCACGAGAACTGGCAGGACGGGGAATTCCTCGCCCCGATCCAAGATGTCCTGCTTGGCCCGGGCAACGCCTTCTAGCACCGGGTTGACCGCCTCGAGATGGCTCGGGTTAGCGGTCAGCGACACCTTGAGCGTCGACCCGTCGTGGGCGGCGAACTCACCGTCGGCGCCGAGGTGGTACTTCACGTCGCCGGCACCCTGAACCGTGCGCGGGTCGATGTTGCCTTCGAACTCGCGGAAGATCTGCCCGTAACTCTTGCCGACGATGTTGGCGAGCACGTTGAGCCGGCCACGGTGGGCCATGCCGATCGTGACATCTTCCAGGCCATTTCCAGCGGCCGCCTGGCAGATCTCGTCCAGCACGGGGATCATCGACTCGCCGCCCTCGAGCGAGAACCGTTTCTGCCCGACGTACTTGGTCTGCAGGAACGTCTCGAAGGCTTCGGCCTGGCTGAGCTTGTGCAGGATTCGCAGCTGCTCGTCCTTCTCGATCCGCTCGACCGGACGCTCGACGCGCTGCTGGATCCAGCGCCGCTGCTCGGGCTCCTGGATGTGCATGTACTCGATACCGACGGTCCGGCAGTAGGCGTTGCGGAGCACACCGAGGATGTCGCGCAGCAGCATGAACCGCTTGTTGCCACCGAAGGAGCCGGTGGCGAACTCACGGTCGAGGTCCCACAACGTCAGGCCGTGCGTGGTGATGTCGAGGTCGGGGTGGCTGCGCTGCTTGTACTCGAGCGGGTCGGTGTCGGCCATCAGATGGCCCCGCACCCGGTACGCGTGGATCAGCTCCAGGACGCGAGCCTGCTTGCTGACCTCGTCGTCGTGGTTGACCGGAGTGTCCGCCGCCCAGCGGATCGGCTCGTACGGGATGCGCAGCGCGTGGAATAGCTCGTCATAGAACCCGTCGTCGCCGAGCAGCAGCCCGTGGATGACGCGCAGGTAATCGCCGGACTGCGCACCCTGGATGATCCGGTGGTCGTAGGTGCTGGTCAGTGTCAGCGTCTTGGAGACGGCGAGCTTGGCCAGCGTGTCCGGCGACGCGCCCTGGAACTCGGCGGGGTAGTCCATGGCGCCGACGCCGATGATCGTCCCCTGGCCCCTCATCAATCGCGGCACTGAATGGACGGTGCCGATGGTGCCGGGGTTGGTGAGGCTGATGGTCGTGCCGGCGAAGTCGTCGATCGCGAGCTTGTTGCTGCGGGCTCGCCGGATCAGGTCTTCGTACGCGGCCCAGAACTCGGCGAAGTCCAGCGTCTCGGCCTTGTTGATGCTCGGGACGACCAACTGGCGGGAACCGTCCGGTTTCTGCAGATCGATCGCGAGGCCAAGGTTGACGTGAGCCGGCTTGACGAGCATCGGCTTGCCGTCGGTCTCGTCGTATGAGTAGTTCATCTCCGGCATCTTCGACAGCGCCTTGACCATGGCGTATCCGATGATGTGGGTGAACGACACCTTGCCGCCGCGACCGCGCTTGAGGTGGTTGTTGACAACGATGCGGTTGTCGATCAACAGCTTGGCCGGCACGGCCCGCACGCTGGTGGCCGTGGGCACCTGCAGGCTGGTCTCCATGTTGGTGACCACGCGCGCGGCCGATCCACGGAGTTTCTCCTGCTCTGCGGCGGTCGCGTCACCGACCGACCGCGGCTTGGTCGCCGGGAGCGAGCTGTCCGGTGTCGCCGCCTTAGTCTTCGCCGCAGCCGGCTTGGCGGCTGTGTCAGTCGTTCGGCCAGATGGTTTTCTGGTCGCCGGCGGCTGCTGCGGCTGCGTCGGCTCCGGCTCTGCCGCCGCTGGATCCTTGGCCTTCTCGGCGGATTTCTGCGGCGCAGCGGACCGTGCCGGGGTGGACGGAGCCGACTCACTGGCAGCCGGCTTCGACGTCGTAGTCACGGCGGTCTCCCTGGTGGACGTGCTTGACGTTGGAGTGGTGGGCTTGGCGGGCTCGCGGTCGACATAGTCGCGGAAGAACTCCGACCATGCTGCGTCTACGGTGCTCGGGTCTTTGAGCCAGCTCTGGTAGAGCTCCTCGACGAGCCATTCGTTGGGTCCGAATCCCGTCTGCGGGCCGGTCTGCGGGGCCACCTTGGCGTTCGCCTACTTCCGGTGCGTCATGAGTCAGCGCGTCCTGATGTACAGGCTAATCAACCGGGCCGGCTCCGCGCAGGCTGGGCGCGTCGGCCAGGCTCACAACCCGAGGTCTGAGAGTACCCGGTGCGCACTGTTCCAACCGGCCGCACCGATCACCGAGCCGGCCGGGTGGCAGCCGGCGCTTCCGGCGTACAGGCCGGGCAGCCCGGTCGCGTACGGCACCCGATCGGCAAAGGCCACTGCGTTGTCCACGTGGTGGATATGTCCGCCGGTCATGCCGAACCGCTCTTCTATGCCCGGGGGCGGCAGCACCAACCGGTCCGCGACCAGGTCGGACGTCCCTGGAGCGAACTTGTCGGCGATCGAAAGCAGGTGGTCGGTGTACGGGTCGAGAGCGTCGTCCCACGTCGTTCCGGCCGGCTCGTACGGCACCGACTGGACGAAGAGGGCGGACGAGTGGTGGCCCGCAGCATCCTGCAGAGTGGGATCGATCGTGGTGTGGACGTACCACTCCATGGTCGGGAACTCCGGTAACCGCCCGGCCTGGACGTCGTCCCACATCCGGCGCAGCGCATCGAGCGGGTTGCCGGTGGCGTCGGGCAGGAGGTGGACTGTGGCACCCCACGGGTTCGGCGCGTCCGGCGGCAGGCAGGCGAGCGCCGGCATGTCGCGCAAGGCGAGGTTGATCTTCATCGTGGTACCGGGACGGCGAACCTGCTCGAGTCGGGTTGTCAGCGCCTCGGGGGCGTGGTCGCCGGCGATGGAAGCGGTCCGCCACGGGTCACATGCGGCCAGGACGGCGCGAGCCGCGACCGAGCGCCCGTCCGCGAGCACTACACCAGCAGCGGCGCCGCCGTCGACGACAAGTGACGCCACTTCGGCTTCAGTGACGATCGTCGCGCTTTGCTTGCGGGCCGCGTCAGCGAAGGCGCCTGAGACGGCCCCCATGCCACCTTCGGCCACCATCCACGTCCCGTCCGAACCCGGCAGCCGACACATGTTGTGCACGAGGAAGTTATGGCCGGAGCCCGGAGTGTCGGGGCCGGCGTGGAGTCCGGACAACCCGTCGGTCACCACGTACATGGCGGTCAGCAACTCGGACGAGAACTCGAAGCGAGCCAGGTAATCGGCAACGGACCCGCGGACGAGGTCGACGAACACTGATCGAAGGGAGGGGCGGATGTACCGCTCGGCGGTCTCCTCGACGGAGAGCGGCTCGGCCAGCCACGCCGGTGCCAGGTCCTCGCGGAGCGCTGCCAGTTCGGCCTGTAGCGTGTCGTCGGCGCGGACGTCGGCGGCGGAGAACATCGACTCCATCTGTGCGCGGGTCGCGGCGCGGTCACTGCCGAACCACAGGTACGGCCCGTCGAGTGTGGGGAGTACGTAGTGGGGGTCGCGCCGGAGCGGTCGTACCGTCCCGCCCGCAAGTTCGAGCACCTCTGGTGGCATCAGGCCGAGCAGATACGCACCCGTCGAGTGGCGTAGATCCGGAACAGCGGGGAAGCATGCTTCGGTCCGAGTGGCTCCGCCGATGAGGGGGGATCGCTCGAGAACGAGGACATCCAGGCCGGCTCGTGCGAGCACCGCTGCGGCGACCAGACCGTTGTGACCGGCCCCGATGACGACGACATCAGCCCGAGTCGGCAGGGAGGAAGCGCTCATGCGAAGCGAGCGTACGTGTTCGTCGTTCTCACGGCCGACACAGGTGTGGCGATCCGACCCTCGGCGGTAAGCCAGGGCCGCGGTCGACCCAGGAGGGCGAGATGCTGATAGGTGTTGCGGGTGGTGTGGCGGCGGCGACGGCGGCCGGGTGGCTGTTGGTACCTGCAATCGCCAACGCCGACGAGCCGTTCTCGATCGAGGAACGGATCACCGACCGGGTGGATGCCCTCGACGATCGCCGGGACAAGGTCGAGGAGGTCCTGGACCGGCTCTTCGAGGACCACCGGCTCGATCTCTACCTCGTGTACGTGGACAACTTCTCCGGGATATCACGCGAGGAGTGGGCAGACACGACGGCGGAGCAGAGCCGGCTCGGCATCAACGACGCGTTGCTCGCGGTGGCCACCGGCGAGCGTGTTTACCAGCTGACCGTTGACGAGGAGTACCCGTTGACCGACGGGCAACTGCGCGATATCCAAACCGTCGCGATAGAACCGGCGCTGCGCCAGAACGATTGGGCAGGGGCGGCGATCGGGGCGGCGAACGGCCTCAGCGCGGCCTTGAGTGCGCAACAGGTGCGGGAGCCGAACATCATCCCGGGTGATGAAGCTCCGAGCGCGGAGGCCGAATTTCCGTGGGTACCGGTCCTACTGGTCGGCGCAGGCGTAGCCGGAGTCGGGGGGTTCGCCTACGCGCGGGCGCGCCGACGGGATGCGCATGAGGGATCCTACCGGCCCCAAATCCGTTGACGTCCGATCACGGCCAGTGCGGCAAGGCAGGATCCTTGATTGAGCTGCAACAAGCTTCTAGCCTTGACACATGCAAAGCAAGGGCACAGCGTTGTGATCGTGTTGACGATCGATCAACGGGGCAGCCAGCGTGGCCGTGACCGCATCGACGAGCTGATCCGCGATCTGGCAGCAATCCTCCCTGTTGATGCTCTGGTCCGGCCGTTCGAGCGGACCGCGGGTGATGAAGCTCAGGGCATACTCGCCGGCCCGGACCATGCGGTGACAGCAGGCCTGGCCATGGTGCGAGACGGCGCCTGGAGCATCGGCCTGGGCCTCGGCCACGTCTGGGAGCCGATTCCGGCCAGTGTTCGGGCGGCGGCCGGCCCCGCATTCGTCCACGCAAGGGAGGCCGTTGCGCGGGCCAAGTCCAGCCCACGCCACATCGCGGTGTCGGGACCGGACCCGCTCACCGCTGGCGATGCCGAAGCTTTGCTGGCACTCTTGGCCGCGATCGTTCAGCGCAGGAGCCGGCACGGCTGGGAGGTGGCCGACCTGATGGCGACTGGATTGACGCAGCAGGAAGCGGCTAAGCGCCTGGACATCAGCCCGCAGGCGGTGAGCCAGCGGCTGTCCGCCGCGCTGTGGCACGAACAGCGCCGGGCAGAGCCCCTTGCCGCCCGGCTCCTCCGTGTGGCCGACTCGTGACCGCCGCAACCCTCGCCGGGCTCGCCGTGCTGGCGATCGGATGCGTGGCGATGTGGTTGCCGCGGGTCTCGCGGCGCCTGGACGCAATGCCGTGGTGGCTCGCGGCGGGCATTCCTGCTCTCGGGCTCGCCGTCGTGGCGCTGCTGGCATCCGGTGCGGACAACGGCGACAACTATGCCGCCGTGCTGACTGTCGTGATCGCCGTGCTGGGCGGCGGGCCGGTCGCCACGGCAGTCCTGCGCGGCGCCCAGAAGTCCGGCGTTCCGAACGTGAGCTACCCGGTCGAGACTCTCGAGCCCGGTGAGCCGGAAACCGAACTGCGCGGGGGGTTATGGATCGGAGCGCTGGAGCGAGCGGCCATTGCCGCCAGCCTGCTGGCCGGTCAACCGGGGGGCATCGCGGTCGTCGTCGCCATCAAGGGGCTCGGACGATACGCGGAGTTGAAGGCCCCAGGTGCTGCCGAGCGGTTCATCATCGGTACGTTCGCCAGCTTCCTCTGGGCAGCCGCCGCCATGGGCATTGCACTGCTCATCCGCTGAGGTGGCCTGTTACCGCGGCGGCGGGAGCCTGGGTTTACCGGCCCAGCGCGTCGATTGCGGCTATCTCGTCGGTTGACAGCTCAAAGTCGAAGACGTCGGCGTTGCCGGTGATCCGATCACGTCGGGCCGACTTCGGGATGACCACGACCTGGTGCTGGATGTGCCACCGGACGACGACCTGAGCCGGCTCCTTGCCATGCCGGGCGGCGATCTCGACCAACGCCGGGTCTCGGAGCGTCCCGGCTTTGAACGGGCTGTACCCCTCGACCACGACACCGCGTTCGCGGTGGGCTTGGAGTAGGCCGGCGTCGTACAGCAGCGGGCTCCACTTGATCTGGTTGACCGCCGGAGTGACACCGGTCGCCTTGGTCAGTGTGTCGATCTGATCCAGTGAGTAGTTGCTGACGCCGATCGATCGGGCGAGCCCTTCCTCATGCGCAGCGACGAACTGTTCCCAGGAGCTGACGCCGGGCTCGCCGCCGGGTGGCCAGTGGATGAGCCACAAGTCGACATGATCGGTGCCGAGTGCGGCCAGGCTTTCGTCCATAGTCCGCCGCTCACGGCCGACATGGTCGGGCGGGAGCTTGGTCGTGATGAACAAGTCCTCGCGCGGTAGTCCGCTGGCCCGCACCGCCTTGCCGACTTCGGGCTCGTTGTCGTATCCGGTGGCGGTGTCGATGTGGCGGTAGCCGGCGTCGAGCGCCCAGCCGACCGCCTCGGTGGCGGATCTTCCAGCCAGCCGCCAGGTTCCGAATCCGAGCAGCGGCATTCGGACGCCATCGGCGAGTTCCAGGGCAGGTTCGGCGAACGGTGTAGTCATGGTCTGGTCCTACCCGATCGCACGGTGGGCTGACACATCGGCCCGCCTCGTGAGTCGGCGAACCGGAGCCTAACGATCGCCGGCGGCCTCGCCGACACGTGAGATCGGGCGCACCATGCCGAACTCCGGGACACCGGGATCGGACGGCAGCGGCTGCTGTTCCCCGGTGAGAGTGAAGCCTAGTTTGGTGTAGAAGCGGGTGGCCCGGGCGTTGGTACCGCTGACCCACAGATGGACCCGATCCGCGCCCTGGGCTGCTGCCCAGGCGACGACGGCGTGCACGAGTCGCCGCGCGACACAAGTCCCGCGAGCGATCGGATCGACCCACATCCCGACCAACTCGACCGCGCCATTGTCGGGGGGTAATCCGGTACAGATCCCGATCGTCGTGCCATTCGTCTGAGCGATGAAGGTGGCACTGCCGCTTGTTAACCGCTGCGTCCAGACATCGTCGGTGAACCTTGACTCGCGCTCGTACGACGAGGCGAAGGCATAGGGCGCGTCCTTCAGCGCGCGCAACCGGACGGTACGTACCTCCGGCAGATCGGCAAGCGTTGCCTGGTGAATCTCAACCGGGGTCGGCGGCGGCACGGTTTCAATTGTCGCAATCACCGACGATCCAGCTAACGCGTGCCGGCCGCGCGCAGCGCACCCTCGGCTGCTGTCCGAGCGCTGGTGCCATAGGGCGTGACGCCGGTGAAGTCGCCCCGCAAGGCCTTCAGGGCGGTTCGTTCGGCGTCGATCTCACGCCGGGTACGGATGCCCAACCTGCGAAAGATCGCAATCGGCGGACACCAGCCCTGAATCGCGTGCTGGAGAAGAAACGCCGGGATGATCACGGTGACGGCCCGCCACAAACGCGAGCGCGACGACAGCAACTGGCCGATCAACGCAAGGGTCGCTGCGTTCGCCTCTAGGACTCGTTCGATGTCCCATTCCTTGTCCAACTCGCGCAAGCGCTGCGTTATCTCGTCCGGCGGCGCGCTCGCATACCGCGCCACGTCGGCGACTCGCTGTTCGTCCAACTCCGCGTTCACGTCGTCGGCGGTGCTGCGTCGGACTCGATCGGTGTTGTCCGTCATCGGATACTCCGTTCACCCGTGGCCTCCAGACGCCTCGAGCGTGCTGGAGTTGGAACGCACCTCACGCCCCATCTCGATGTACCCGCTGGCGGGTTACGCATCCGCCGTTGCGATCAACCGTCGGCTGACCGGGGAGCTGTCGGCCAGGTGGGGCAAGATGCTGGCATGACAGCAGAGGAACAGATGCGGGCCATCGCCGACGAGTACTGGAATGCCAAGCTTGAGGCAAGCCCGCTGTTTGCCGCGTATCTGGGAGACCACCGCTTCGACGACCGGGCCGACGACATGTCCGCAGAGTTCGAGCAGCAGATGCGCGAGCGGTGGGTGGAGTTTCGTGAGCGAGCCGCCGCAGTCCCGGCTGGTGAGCTTGACGACACCGCTGCGGTAACTCGCGATCTGCTCATCGACGAGCTGGACGACATCATTCGCGGAATCGACCTGCGCCGAGTCGAGCTCGAGTCCGACCAGATGCAGGGTGCACACGCCGGGTTGTTCATCATCGCCGGCCAACTGCGTGCTCCCGAACCTGAACATGCCCGGATGGCCGTGACCCGCATCGGCGAGCTGGCCCACATGCTCGACCAGGCTGCCCAGCGCTACCGCGAGGGATTGGCGGCGGGCCGAACACCAGCCAAGATCAACATCACGCGGTCGCTCAACCAGGTCACGAAGTACCTCGAAACGCCCCTGGACACCGACCCGTTCGTCAACCTGGCCGGGCCCGAAGGCTGGGACGGCACCGACGCGTGGCGGTCAGAACTGGCTGACGCGGTCCGTGGGCGGCTTCGGCCGGCGTTCGAGCGCTACCGTGCCACCTTCGAAGAAGAGCTGCTGCCCGCGGCGCGGCCCGACGAGAAGGCCGGGTTGTGCCACCTCGCCGATGGGCCTGAGCTGTATCAATCCCTCATCGAGCATCACACCGGGCTGCCGCTGACTGCCGACGAGCTGCACCAGATCGGCCTCGAGGAAGCGACCGTAAAGATCCGCTCCGAATTCGCCGAAGTCGGGGAGCGTGCCTTCGGCACGTCCGACGTTCGCGAGATCTTCGACCGGCTGCTGAACGACCAGAACCTCCGATACCGCAGCGGCGACGATATCCTCGCGCACGCCCGGCGCTGCCTCGACGTCGCCGGCGAGGCTATCGGTGACTGGTTCGGCATCCTTCCGCAGGCGCCGTGCGAACTCGTTCCGGTGCCGGACTACCTGGCCGCAGACGTGCCGCCGGCCTACTACACGCCGCCGACGCCTGATGGCACCCGTCCTGGCAACTACCACGTCAACCTGCACGAGCCCGGTCAGCGTGGCCGGTACTCCACCGCTTCGATCGCATTCCACGAAGCAATCCCGGGGCACCACCTGCAGCTCGCCATTGCCACCGAACGGACAGACCTTCCCGCATTCCGCCGGATGTCGTGGAGCCACACCGCCTTCGTCGAAGGGTGGGCGCTTTACACCGAGCGGCTCGCCGACGAGATGGGCCTCTACGAAAGCGACCTTGATCGGTTGGGCATGCTGTCATCCGACGTGTGGCGGGCCTGCCGGCTCGTCGTCGACACCGGGCTGCATGCGATGGGCTGGTCACGACAGCAGGCCATCGACTTCATGGTCGAACACATGCCGGTCGATATCGACACCATCACCGTCGAGGTCGACCGCTATATCGGGATGCCCGCCCAGGCACTTGCGTACAAGGTCGGACAACGCGAGATCTTCCGGCTTCGCGAGCAAGCCCGCAGCGATCTGGGCGAGCACTTTGACATCAAGGCTTTCCATGACGTCGTACTCGCAGCGGCGTCCATAAGCCTGCCGATTCTGCAGTCAAGAGTGGCGGCATACACAAGATCAGTGTGATCTGGGTCACATCGGCGGGTCCACAGAGCGTGGGGTATCTCACTGACTGTCCGGAACGCCCGAAACCAGCGCAGCGTTTAAGCTCTGGTCGCTGTGAGCTTCCGCGTTCCAGCGGTGTGTCCAGCGCTTCGGCGCTGGGCCGTTGCGTGCCAATAGCGCGCTGTCCCTGTCCCCTACAGTTCGGAAGTACATGGTCCCCGGCAAATCCCGAGTCGTAACGGCGGCTCTGGCAACTGTCCTTACAAGCACCATGACCTTCGGCGTCGCGAGCTCTGCGGAAGCTGCGACAGGTGATGTTGCCGAAACGGTCGAAACAGCCAAACAAGCAACCCGTACCCTGGAGAAAGCCAAGAAGTCGGCCAAGAAGTCGGCCAAAGAGCTCCACTCGGCCACCGCGGCCACCAAGAAGGCGAATCAGCGGTTCAAAGCGGCCGAGCGACTCGTTGACACCACGGACGCCAACCTTCAACGCGCGCGAGCGGCGGTCGCGGAGGTCAGTGCGCAGGTCGAGGCGGCGGCCGTGCGAACCCAGGAGCTCGAGCCCAGAGGTGGCTTGATCGACGTGGCCGCCAAGGCGGTAGATGTCACGGCCGGCAGCTCTGATCTGCCGGTTCTTGATGCCGTGGCAGGCGCCGTGAAAGCTGGGCTCACAGGTCTGATCGGCCCGGCGTTGAGCGTGCTTGACTCCATCGGCGACGCAGTTCAGGACGAGGTCGCTCAAGCGGATGTACGGTTCGCCGAAGCGGCATCGCATGAACGGTGGCTCCAGGAACAGAAAATACGGGTGACTGCGGCCCACCGCGACGCCTCGACGGAGTGGACCGAGGCCACCGCTGAACTCGCATCGGCCAACGCTGCCTTGAACAAGGCAGTCAAGCTGGAGAAGAAGGCCGCCACGCAGGAGTCCAAGGCCGCCACGGCGGTCAAGAAGGCGAAGAAGGTGGCGGCAGCAGCGAAAGCCGCCGAGGAGAAGGCGCGCGCCAAGACCGAAAAGCAGAAGCGGCAGGCCGCCCAGCAGGCTGCGGCGGGCCGAGGTGAAGCGGCCGCCACCGCGTCACGATCGGCCGCGGTGTCGGGCCGAGTCCGGCCCGGTACGGGATCGATCACCAGCGGCTACGGCATGCGCACTCATCCGGTCACCGGCGCGTACAAGCTGCACTCGGGAACGGACTACTCGTACGGCGACGGCAACGCCTACGCCGCAGCAGCCGGCACGGTCACGTCGGTTGAGTACGACGGTGCGTACGGCAACATGGTCACGATCAGCCACGGTGGTGGCGTCGAAACCAGGTACGCCCATCTGGCCGGCGCCAACGTCAGCAGTGGCCAGCAGGTCAGCGCGGGCCAAGTCGTCGGCAGGATCGGCTCCACCGGTTATGCCACCGGACCGCATCTGCACTTCGAGGTGCTGATCGGCGGCGACTTCGTCAATCCGGAAGGGTGGCTCGGCGGCTGACACTGGCGGGTTGCTCACGGTCGGTCCGTGGTATCCAGGCGTTGGGTACCACGGATCGACCGTTTTGGATGGGGGAGGTCGGCGGTTGTGCAATATGCCTGGGTCGCCATGCTCACGGACTACGGCCTGCGGGATGGTTTCGTGGCCGCTTGCCATGGCGTCATCGCTCAGCGGGCGCCGAACGTCCGGGTCATTGACATCACCCACGACGTGCCGCCGCAGGACGTCCGGCACGGCGCTGCCGTCCTGGCCCAAACGGCCCCGTACCTGCCGGTCGCCGTGCTCGTCGGCGTGGTGGACCCGGGCGTGGGTACGGCTCGGCGCGGGGTGGCAATCGAAGCAGGTCAGTCAGTGTTGGTCGGCCCTGACAACGGATTGCTCACCTGGGCGGCCGAGGCTCTCGGCGGGGTCAGGGGCGCAGTCGCCCTGGACAACGCCCGGTACCACCTGCCCCGGCGAGCGGGCACCTTCGATGGGCGCGACGTGTTCGCCCCGGTGGCAGCCCACATCGCAGGCGGGGTGGCGTTGGACGAACTAGGCCCGCCAGTGCACGACCTGGCCGTGCTGCCAACCCCGGTTGTGGATGTCCATGACGGACGACTTGTCACCGAGGTGCTGACCGTCGATCACTTCGGCAACGTGCAACTGGCGGCGCGGCACGCGGACCTGGGCGCTGCGCAGGTGCACGGGCCGGCGGTGACCGTCGAACTGGGCAATCACGTTACGCCGGTCCGGTTGGGCGCGACATTCGCCGACGTCGCGCCAGGTGAGGTGGTCTGTTACGTCGACTCGGCCGGTCACCTGGCGCTGGCGGTCAATCAGGGGCGTGCCGCCGACGTGTTAGCGGCCGGACCCGGTGACGAGGTTGTCCTCGCCTAAGGGCACCATCGTGGTGCCGCGATGAACGGCCGCGTAGACGCGATCGCGGAGGGCATTCACCTGGTCCGCCGTGAGCGTGCGATCGACCGGGCGCAGTGTGATCCTCAGCAACACGTTCTCCTGGTCTGGGGTGATTCCGAGCCTGGCCCGAGCCGAAGCGGGGAGATCGTCGTACGGCGTCCTCGACAACACGGCCACCTCCTCGACGAGATCGGCTTGCTCGCCGAGTGCGTCGCGAACCTGGTCCCCGAGCGTCTCCGCGTCATGGCCGCTCTCGACGGCAACGGAGACGTCGCGTCGCGCCGGCGGCATCATCGACACCGGGCGGTACGGGCTCAGGTCGAGCATCTGATCGCAGATGCGTGCGTCGGTCGAGCGCAGTAGCCGGATATCCGGGATGCCCTTGCGAAGCATCAGAGCGCGATCCAGGCCCAGACCGAGTGCGAGGCCGGACCACTCCGCCGGATCGAGCCCGGCGCGGGCAAGCACGGCGGGGGCGGCCAGCCCGCATTCGGCAAGCTCCACCGCCTCGCCGCCGTCGATGACATCCAACTGCCGGCCACCGGTGGTGTACGGATGCTGAGCAGCAACCCACCGCCAGTGCCGGCCCGGCAGCATCGCTGACACAAGCCGACCGACCATGTGACTCAGGTCGTCATGGTTGAGCCGGGGGCCGCGGCGCCGCAGCAGCCACAGATCGAGTTGGTGGGGCGTGCCGGTGTGCAGCCGGTCAATTGAGTCTCGCCGGTAACAGATGCCGGGCATAGCCAGCAGCAACTCGTCCGGGGGGTCCGGCTTGCGGGCGAGCCGGCGCAGGGCAGCCGGGATGCCAGCCGAGGTGTGGGCGCGTAATACGCAGGTGTCGCTGATGTACCGGGTGTACCGCGCATCCCGCGCGATGGCATCGGGTCGGTAGCCGAGGTGGTCGTAGTTGTCGGCCACCGGTACGACAGGGCGAGTGCGACTGACCCGAACCGGGCAGCCCCACAGGTTGGTCAGCGCATCGACGGCGGCGTCAATCAACAACTGCATTGCGTGCGGGCCGTGTGCCGGATCGGTGAGGTCGCGGGTGGAGAGCGCAGAAATGATCTGGGAAAGTGCAAGTTCGGACATGGCCAGGCCTTTCACGGTTCGCGGAGCGGATCGGGGAACCCCCCGGCCGGTCGTCCGCGAATGATCAGGCGCCCGCAAGCACCCGGTGGCGGACGTTCGCCGACCGGGGGCCGCTAAACCAGATGGCCTGACCTGGCATGGGCTAACCATACCCGGTGATCATTGTGGCGCGTCGCGAATTTACGACGGCCTACATGTCGGCGTGGGTCGGGCCGGCAGGCGAGGAGCCCTCCGCTGCTGCCCCGCGAAGGGCCGCAACTTCGCTGCTTGTGGGCGGGTCGGCACCGCGCCGGCTGCACGTAATGGCTGCGACCAGGCCGGCGTCGTCGACAACCTCAGTGAGCGTTGCCGCGGTCAAACCGGCCAGCCCCTCACGCCCCTCGGCGCCGCCGAGCAGGCCACGCCGGCGGAGTGCGTCGACCAGCCCGGATGTGAATGCATCACCGGCTCCAACGGTGTCGATCAATGGCACCCGTCTCGCCGGCACGGTAACCGCCTCGCCGCCTTGGGTAGCCGCGTAGGCACCCCGATCGCCGCGGGTTACGACTACGAGAGCCGGCCCGTGGTCGAGCCAACTGGCCGCGACCTGCTCGACCGGTGTGTCCGGCTCGAGCCAGCCGAGATCCTCATCACTGACCTTGACCACGTCCGCTGTCTCGATGACCCCGTTGAGAAGAATGCGGGCCTGCGTTATGTCACCGAGCAGTGCCGGGCGAATGTTCGGGTCGACGACCACCGTCGCCTGCCCGCGTTCGCGCTCCCTGCGGACCAGCTTTGTGATCTCTGCGGCACCGGGGGCCAGCGCGATCGCCAGGGATCCGGTACACAGCGCGGTCGCGGTGGCCGGTAGTTCGCCCGGCAACTCGTCCGGGCGCCAGCCCCAGTCGGCTGTCCCGCTGACGTAGAAGTCATAACTTGCCCGGCCATCGGCGTCCAGCGAAACGACCGCCAGCGTGGCCGGCTCCGTCGCCTGTACCGCGTGCGTGAGGCCGACGCCGTTGCGGGTCAGGTGCTCGCGCACGAGGGCACCGAAGACACCCGTACCGAGGCGGGCCAGCAGCTCAGTGGGCGTCTCGAGGCGGGCCAGCCCGACCGCGACATTGGCCGGTGACCCGCCAGGAACCGGGCGGTACCGACCGTCCGGTTCGCCCACGAGGTCCACCAACGCCTCACCAGCAACTACGATCACGCAGCTACGGTACGGCCGAGGCGGTCCGGCCGGCACCACCCGGCCCGGAACTTCGTTGCTTCCGGCGCCCATTGGCCGTGCCAACGGTGTGGCCGAGCGGCGCGAGTCGGTAGTGTCGGCTCGTGGCAAGCGTCCCGAGCATCTCGTATTCGATCACTGTCCGCCTCGAGGTCCCTGCCGGAGGAACGGCCGTCAGCCAGCTCACCGCTGCTGTCGAGAGGGCCGGCGGGCTCGTAACCGCACTCGACGTCACGGCATCGGGGCACGAGCGCATCCGGGTGGACGTCACCTGCGCGGCCACCTCCACCGCACATGCCGACGAGCTGGTCGCTGCGCTGCGCACCGTCGACGGCGTGGCGATCGACAAGGTGAGCGACCGGACGTTCCTCATGCACCTCGGCGGCAAGCTCGAGATCAATTCGAAGGTGCCGATCCGTAACCGTGACGATCTCTCGCTGGTCTACACGCCCGGCGTGGCACGCATCTGTACCGCAATCGCTGAGAACCCGGAGGACGCTCGCCGGCTGACGATCAAGCGAAACACCGTTGCCGTCGTGACCGACGGCTCGGCTGTGCTGGGGCTGGGCAACCTCGGAGCCACCGCCGCCTTGCCGGTCATGGAGGGTAAAGCGGCCTTGTTCAAACGCTTCGCCGACATCGACGCGTTTCCGATCTGCCTGGATACGCAGGACCCGGACAAGATCGTGGAGATCGTCCAGGCCATCGCTCCCGTCTTCGCCGGTATCAACCTGGAGGACATATCAGCGCCGCGTTGCTTCGAGATTGAGGCACGGCTGCGCGAGTTGCTGGACATCCCGGTGTTCCACGATGACCAGCACGGCACCGCGATCGTGGTGCTGGCCGCGTTGCTCAATGCACTGAAGGTGGTCGGCAAGGACATCGGCTCGATCAAGGTCACGATGGCCGGCGCAGGGGCGGCGGGCCGGGCCATCGCGGGATTGCTGTTGGATGCGGGCGTCCGAGACATCGTGGCGGCCGACCGCACCGGCGTGATCTACCATGGACGCGAGCGCTTGCACGGCTCAGCTGATTGGTTCATCGAACACACCAATCCGCGAGGTGTTACCGGCGGGCTGCGCGATGCTCTCGCCGGCGCCGACGTGTTCATCGGCGTTTCCGGGCCGAACATTCTTACTGGCGACGACATCGCGACGATGGCGCCCGGCGCGATCGTGTTCGCACTGGCCAACCCTGACCCGGAGGTCGACCCGAGAGCCGCCGCCGAACACGCCGCGGTGGTCGCCACCGGGCGCAGCGACTACCCGAACCAGATCAACAACGTGCTGGCGTTTCCGGGCGTCTTCCGTGGCCTGCTCGATGCCCACAGCAAGACGGTGACGTCACAGATGCTCCTGGCAGCGGCCAGGGCACTCGCGGCCACGGTGACCGATGACGAGCTCAATCCTGCATACATCATGCCGAGTGTGTTCCACCCCGGTGTGTCGGAAACAGTGGCGGCAGCGGTTCGCAAGAGCGTCGAGGACGTGCGCCGCGCCATCGTCGAGACCGGCGAGATTCCGGCCCAAGCGGTCTGAGCCGGTCTGCAAGCTCAACTTTGGTCGGAGAGCAGGCCGCGCTGATAGGCGATCGACACTGCCTCTGTGCGGCTGCCGGCGCCCAGCTTCGCCATTACCCGCGAGACGTGCACGCTGACGGTCTTCTCGCTGATGAACAGCTCCTCACCGATCTGGCGGTTCGTCCGGCCCGCGGCGACCAGGCGGAGGACGGCAGCCTCCCGTGGCGTCAGCGTGTCGGCGACCGGTACCGCCGGGCCCCTGAGGCCTAGCCGGGCGCGGTTCGCCAGCGCGCGGCACGCGGCGGCCAGCGGCTCGGCGCACAAGCGCTCGGCGACCTCGAGGGCTGCAGCAAGCTCAGCCGCTGCGCCGGCCCGGTCACCTGTGGTCGCAAGGACGTCGGCGAGCCGCCACCGGGCAAGTGCCTGCGGGTAGCTCTCGCCGTAATCGAACGCCTCGATCACAGCTCGCCACGCGGCGGGCGCGTTCTCGCCGAGCAGGCGGCTGCGCTCGGCACGGCCGCGGGCGAGCCAGGCGAGTCCTTCCGGACCGAGTGTCGCCGTCCGCGGAACGCCGTGCTCTGCGGTGCTCTCGGCGAACTCCGCATAACGCAGCCCTTTGCTCACTGCGTCGGTTTCGGCGCGAGTGTCCCGCCGGTGGCGGGACTGCGCGGCCAGGTCCGCCGCAGCGGCCAGCGCAAGCGTGGCCATCCGGATGCCGGCCAGCGGCCACTCGGAGGTCGACTGCTTGCGGACGGTGTCCAGTGCTTCGTCGATGATGTGGATCGCGGCGGCGGGCTGGCCTTGCCAGCATGCGATCTCCGCGCCGGCCACGCCGGCGAGCTGGGCGATCTGATCGTCACGCGGCCACTCCGGCCGCACCTTGGCGAACATTCGGGTGGCGGAGTCAAACTGGCCGCGGCCGGCTTGGACCAGCCCTCCTGCGGCGGCGATCAGCGCGGAGATGGTGTCCGAGACCTGTTCGTTCGGGGGAGTAGCGGCCGCGGCGGCCCGATCCCAATCGCCGCGGGCGTAGTGCGCCATCACCTGCATCCACCGCAGCGAACGTCCGTACGGGCTCCAGGTCAGCCCTACCTCGATCGCCCGGGCCACCCCCTCGTCGGCGACCTTGGCGGCTCGGTCGAGGCGGCCGAGCTCGTACTCATTGGTGCACAGGTTGAACTTGGCCCGTAGCTCGACCTCGTGCGCCCCGGCCTCCGCGGCCTTCTCGCCTGCGCGGGCCAGCAGGCTGCATGATTCGTCAGTACGCCCCTCGCGCAGGTCGGCGTAGGCGAGCGTGATCAGCGCATCGGCCTGCGCCGATGCAAACTGGACCGCTCGAGCGTCGGAAATGGCGGCCTCCGCGTACGCCCGCGCCTCGCCGGTATCGGTGTCGGCGCACCGGGCGAGTACGGCGAGCACGCGGGCCCGCTCCTTGCTAGGCTCGGCGGGCTCAACGAGTTGCCAGGCCTCCTTTATCGTGTCGTGAGCCTCCTCGAATCGGCCGTTGGCGAGCAGTGCCTCGCTCAGCTGGCGGAGCACATCGGCCCGCGCGACCGGATCACTGCTTTCCTCCGCACGGGCCACCGCTGCCCGGGCGTAGGCAAGGCCGCGTTCCGGGTGACCGGCTGCGGCGGCGACGTACGCTGCCTTCCGGAGCAGTCCCAGTTCGCTGATGCCTACCCGGGCTTCAGCGTCGTCGACGGCATCCCAGAGTTCCAAGGCTTGCTCGACGTGCTCCAACTCGGCACCGAGGGCACCGATCGTCATCGCGTAATCGGCGGCTCGAATCGAGGCGCTGAGCGCTGTCGCCAGATCATTGCTGTGGAGGCTGTGAAACGCGAGGTACTCCGCCGCTCTCGGGTCCGGATTCTTGGCCGCGAGCTTGGCGTAGGCGGTGTGCAGCCGGACGCGCTCGCCAGGCAGCAGATCGGCGTAGACGGCCTCGCGAAGGAGGGCGTGCCGGAAGGCATATGCGTCGGCATAAGACTCGCTGGGCACCAGGATGTGGTGCTGGACGGCCTCGCGCATCGCGGCGTCGAGCTCGTCGTGCTCGACACCGAGTACGCCGGCCAGCATTTCGTGGCGCACGTGCCGCCAGCCGCTGACCGAAGCGGCCCGTACCGCCCGTTGGGCCGTGGGACCAAGCTGCTCTACGCGAGAGAGCAGCACGTCGGCCAGTGCCGTTGGAATGCCGTCGGCTTGAACGGCCGTGGCGGCAAGGAGCTCTTCGGCGAAGAACGCGTTGCCCTCCGAGCGCTCGGCGACGCGGCTTACAGCGTCGTCGTCGAGCACATCCTCGGCAAGGGCACGCACGAAGACCCGCGTATCGTCGGGGTCGAACGGCTGCAAGTCCAGACGCTCAACGACGGGCAGCCGGACCAGCTCGGCCAGTAGCGGCCGCAGGGGGTGCTGGCGGTGCAGGTCGTCGGACCGGTACGTGGCCACGACCAGCAGCCGCTGCCGGCCGATGCGCGAGAGTAGGAAGGACACCAGATCGCGCGTGGATGGATCGGCCCAGTGCATGTCCTCGATGGCCAGCACTACGGTGTGATCGCTCGCGAGCTCGGTGAGCGCGCCGAGCACTGCGTCGAAGAGCCTGAGCTGGCCCAGTTTGCTGCTGCCGCCATCGTCGGCCGGCAACCGACCAGGCAGTTCAGCCAGGTTGCCGATGCCGGTGAGCCCGGCGAGGACCGGCCAAGCAGCGACCGATTCTGGGTGGCGCACCCGCAGCCGCTCGAAGATTTCGGTGAACGGCAGGTATGGCAGGCCGGCGTCGCCGACGCCAAGGCAGCGGCCGAGTAGCACAAGCGCGCCGTCGGCTTCCGCGTGCGTGCTGAACTCGGACAGCAGCCGGCTCTTACCGACGCCGGCCTCACCAGAAACGAGCACCGCGCTGGCCACACCCTCGTGGACGCGGCGCAGCGCGGCAGCAAGCTGGTCTAGCTCGGCATTGCGGGCGACAAAAGCAACGCCCGACCCAAGTCGTGGCACATAACTGATGCTCGCATATGGCTCCGACATCAGCCGCGATCACACGGGTCGTGGCCACTCGGTCAGTGAATCCAACGACCTGCGGATCCGCCCGCCGAGAGTGGTGACCGCGCGGGCGATTGCCCGTCGAAGCCGCCGGTCGGCTTTGCGACCGTTCCGGCCCACTCGCGCGCGACGGTAGCTCTCGGCTTCGGCCCGGAGCTGTTGCGGCCGGTCGAGCAGGTCCACGAGCGCGTGGCCTGGGGTGTACGTCATGGCGCACTCCTCATCTCGTTGGTAATAACGAGGCTCGTCGTAAGGAGCCGCCGCTGGCATCAGGCAGGCACGCACAGTTATCGGGCGATCGCCCTTACCCCTCAACCCGCTCCCTTACCTACCGCCAACCCCATAACCTGCACTGACAAGGTGCGAGGGTCCCGGTGAGGAACTTAGGTAAGGCTAAGCATAGAATTGCCGGCGGCACAGACATCCGCCGAACTTGGAGGCACGGCCCCCGATGAACTCCCGCATCTTCTCGACCGCTGGCCTGGCCGTGGCCGCCGCGCTCGTCCTGGCCGCATGCGGCGACGACGAAGCCAGCGGTGTAGACGATTCCAAACTGGTGCTGTACTCAGGGCGGGCTGAGTCACTAGTCCAACCGGTGATCGACCAGTTCCAGGAGGCGACCGGCGTCCAGGTCTCCGTGCGGTACGGGAGCACGGCGCAGTTGGCCGCACAGCTGGTCGAAGAGGGCGACCGGTCGCCCGCCGACGTGGTCTTCGCGCATGACGGCGGCGCACTGTGCGCGCTGACCTGGGCGGAGATGTTCGCTGAGCTGCCGTGTCGGCCGCTCGAGGCCGTCGACGAGCGGGTCCGGGCTGAGGACGGCACGTG
>DASUUH010000068.1:0-15589 GCA_036374175.1 Jiangellaceae bacterium
GGCCGAGAGTCCAGGTGATCCGGGCCGGCGAGGGCCCGGCGGTCGCCTCTGAGCGGGCGGACTACGTCGCGACGCTGCTCGCGTCGTGTCCACCCAACGCCCGCCGCGACATCTACCTGATAACGGTCCAGCCTGGGACCCCCCGCGAGTCAGACCCGCACATGCCCGGAGTCGTCGAGCACGCCATCCTCACGTCCGGCCGGGCACTGATCGGCGTCTCCGAGGATCCGGTCGAGCTGAATCCCGGCGACTACGTCGCGTACCCCGGCGACGTACCTCACGTATTCAGGGCGCTCGAGCCGGACACCGTGGCCGTCCTCGTCTCAGAACACGTCTGATCCGCGTCGGCGAGAACGGCGTTTGCGCTGCGATCGTCCGGCGCCTGCTGCGCCGCTCGCTCGGCGTGGATGCGGGCCCGGTAGGCGGCAACTTCAGCAGCTGCCGTCTGGGCGTCCCACCCGAGGTGCGTGGCGATCATTTCGGCGACCGGGGGCGCTGCGCGCTCGCCACGGTCCGGCGTATCGATCATGATCCGTGTGCGCCGTGCGAGCACGTCCTCAAGGTGGAGTGCACCCTCGTGTGTCGCTGCATAGATGATCTCGGCGCGGAGGTACTGCTCAGCTCCATCGACCGGTTCGGCGAGGACTGCGTCCCGTTCGATCATGCCGAGCAGGTCGGTCACGATGGTCCCGTACCGACCCAGTAGCCGTTCGATCACTGGCAGCCCGACCCCTGTGCGCGCGGCGAGGGCACTGCGGTTCGCCCACATCTCGTGAAAGCCCACCGCACCCAGGATGGGCAGGCGGTGCGTAAGGGACGGCGCGACCTCGCTGCCCAATCCGCTCGCCGCGGCATCGACGACGTCGGCCGCCATCACCCGGTACGTGGTGAACTTGCCACCTGCCACGACGAATAGTCCGGGGACCGGTTCTGTGACCGCATGCTCGCGGGACAGCTTCGTGGTCTCGTCGGACCGTCCGGCCAGCAGGGGTCGAAGCCCGGCGTAGATGCCGACGATGTCGGCGCTGGTGAGCGGGTGGCGAAGGACGGCATTGACGTGATCGAGGATGTAGTCGACGTCGGCCCCGCTCGCGGCCGGATTCGCCCTGTCCAGCGACCATGGTGTGTCGGTCGTCCCGATGATCCAATGTTCGTCCCACGGAATGACGAACAGCACGCTCTTCTCGGTACGCATGATCAGCCCGGTAGCCAGGTCGATGCGCTCGCGGGGGACGAGGATGTGCACGCCTTTGGACATGCTGACCCGAAACTCACCTTCGGTGCCCGCGAGCCGGTGGATTTCGTCGGTCCAGACGCCTGTCGCACTGATCACCCGCCGTGCCTGGACGGCAAACTCGCGGCCGGACGCCGCGTCGCGAACTTCAGCGCCGACGACTCTGCCGCGATCGACGAGCAATCTTGTGGCAGCGACTCGAGTAAGCACCGTCGCGCCGTGCTGGGCGGCGGTGCGGGCGAGCGTCATGGTGAACCGGGCGTCGTCCACTTGTGCGTCGTAGTAGCGGATAGCGCCGGTGAGGGCGTCGCTGCGCAGCGACGGCGACATGGCCAGCAACCGTCGCCGGGAAAGATGACGGTGTGGGGGAAGGGCGCGAGCACCCCCGATGGTGTCGTAGAGCAGCACGCCCGCGCCCACGTACGCGCGCTCCCAGGCCCGGTGGCGCAGCGGGTACACGAACGGCACCGGCCGCACGAGATGCGGCGCCAGCCGGTGCAGGAGCCTGGCTCGTTCCCGCAGCGCCTCGCGGACCAGGCCGAAGTCGAGTTGCTCCAGGTACCGAAGGCCGCCGTGGATCAGTTTGCTGGAGCGGCTGGACGTACCGGCGGCCCAATCCCGAGCCTCGATGAGCGCGACCGACAGTCCCCGGGATGCGGCGTCCAGGGCGGCTCCCGTGCCGACTACGCCGCCGCCGATGACGAGCACGTCGAACTGGGACGATCGCAGTGTGTCGAGAGCGACGGCGCGGTACCCCGGGTCCAGGCGTGCCGGCACTGTGGTCACCTCCTTCGGCAATGGGTTCAGGGCAGGGCCGCCCACCCCAACGGCGTTGATCATGGCCGATTCGTGGTGTCGTGGCCCGAGGAACCACGAAGCTCCCATGATCAACGCAGTTGGGGATGGACGAGAACGTGATTGAACGGAGTGGGTTAGTGGACGTCGGCGTCGACCCAGTCGAACGTCTTGGTCACGGCCTTCTTCCAGTTGCGGTACGTGCGCTCGCGCTCGTCCGAGTCCATCTGCGGCTCCCAGCGCTTATCTTCGGCCCAGTGGGCCCGCAGGTCGTCGAGGCCGTCCCAGTACCCGACCGCCAGCCCCGCGGCATAGGCGGCGCCGAGGGCGGTGGTTTCGGCGACCTTGGGGCGCACGACCGGCACGTCCAGGATGTCGGCCTGGAACTGCATCAGCAGTTCGTTCTGCACCATGCCGCCGTCGACCTTGAGCTCGGTGAGGTCGACACCGGAGTCTGCGTTCATCGCGTCCCGCACCTCGCGGGTTTGGAACGCAGTAGCCTCCAGGACGGCGCGGGCGATGTGGCCCTTGTTGACGTACCGCGTCAACCCGACCAGCGCCCCGCGGGCGTCGGCCCGCCAGTACGGCGCAAACAGACCCGAGAACGCAGGCACGAAGTACGCCCCGCCGTTGTCGTCGACGCTGGCGGCCAACGTCTCGATCTCGGGCGCGGAGCCGATGATCCCCAGGTTGTCGCGTAGCCACTGCACCAGTGCTCCGGTGATGGCGATCGAGCCTTCCAGTGCGTAGATCGGCTTCTGGTCACCGATCTTGTAACACACCGTGGTGAGCAGCCCGTTCTCGCTCGCCACCTGCTCCTCGCCGGTGTTGAGCAGCATGAAGTTGCCCGTGCCGTAGGTGTTCTTGGCGGTGCCGACCTCGTAGCAGACCTGCCCGAACGTGGCGGCCTGCTGGTCGCCGAGGATACCGGCGACCGGAACACCCTTGAGCACTCCGCCCGGTCCACCCTGGCCGTAGACCTCAGACGACGACCGGATCTCCGGCAGCATGGACATCGGGATGCCCATGTCGGCGGCGATGTCCTCGTCCCAGGACAGGGTGTCCAGGTCCATCAGCATGGTCCGGGATGCGTTGGTGACGTCGGTGACATGCACGCCGCCGTTGACACCGCCAGTGAGGTTCCACAACGTCCACGTGTCGGTGTTGCCGAACATCAGGTCGCCGTTCTCGGCCTTGGAGCGGGCGCCTTCGACGTTGTCCAGAATCCACTTGATCTTGGGCCCGGAGAAGTACGTCGCGAGCGGTAGGCCCACCTTCGCCTTGTATCGCTCGGCCCCACCGCCTAAGGCGCCGAGTTCCTCGACGATCGGCTGGGTGCGGGTGTCCTGCCAGACGATCGCGTTGTAGACCGGTTCGCCCGTCATCCGGTCCCAGACCACCGCCGTCTCACGCTGGTTGGTGATGCCGACCGCGGCCACATCGCTGATGTTGAGGTCGGCCTTGGCTAGGGCCTGGCCGATCACGTCCCTGGTGTTGGAACTGATCTCGGTGGGATTGTGCTCGACCCACCCGGCGCGTGGAAAGATCTGCTCGTGTTCCTTCTGGCCGACCGCCACGATAGAGCCTGAGTGGTCAAAGATGATCGCCCGGGTACTCGTCGTGCCTTGGTCGATGGCCAGCACGTACTGCGTCATTGCGTTACTCCTTGCATCGGGTGTCGATCAGTACACGATCTGCGACAGCAGGCCGGCGAGCACGCCGCCCACCAGTGGACCGGCCACCGGGACCCAGGAGTAGGCCCAGTCACTGTCCTTGCGGCTCTGCGGCCGCGGCGCGTCCACTTCACCGCTGGCCTGGGCGCCGACGCCGACGGCCACCTCTGCCCGGTGTCGGGTTGGCAGCAGGGCGTGTGCGATGCGTGGGCCGAGGTCGCGGGCAGGGTTGATGGCGTACCCGGTGGGCCCACCAAGCGAGGCACCGATACCAACGACGAGAAGAGCGACCGCTAGTGGGCCGAGCTGGTGCGGCGTGCTGGCCAGCGAGAGGACGACGATGACCAGGACGAACGTCCCGATTGCCTCAGTGACGAAGTTCCAACCGTAGTTGCGGATCTCCGGTGCGGTCGAGAAGATCCAGAGCTTCTTCTGCTCGTCTTCCTCCGCTTCGAAGTGCTTCTTGTACGCCAGGAACGCCACGCATGCGCCGAGGAACGCGCCGAGCAGCTGGCCGGCAAGGTAGACGATTGTCGATCCGAAAGTGATCTCGACTCCCGGCGCGTACTCGTCGGCGCCGGACGCCAGGATCCCGAAGGTCACCGCAGGGTTGATGTGACCGCCGGACTTGTACGCGACAAAAACACCGGCCATGACGCCGAAGCCCCAGCCGATGGTGATGAGCAACCAGCCGCCGTTGAAGCCCTTGGACTTAACCAGCAGGACGTTCGCCACGACGCCGGCGCCGAGCAGGATCAGCATTCCGGTACCGAGTACCTCGCTGACAAACACCTCTCCGAGACTCACAGTCCCTCCATTCACCGTTGAATGGCCGCGCCCTCGCGCTCGCGCGGACCCTCGATTGATGCGGAGGTTATGGCGCGGTAAAGGCCCCGCCAACAACCTCCGGTCGACAATGTCGAACGTACTGTGTTTCAGATGATGACGGGGGTAGATAACGTCCGATTGCTATGACCCAGATCACAGCTAGAGCACTGGGGCTACCTCGATCGGCGGGCGTTCGACATTGTCGAATCCCGTCATTTTCGGATAGATTTCGCGGCATGCCAGGGCCGATTCAGGCGATCGAGCGCGCAGCAGCGGTGCTGCAACTTCTGGCGCGCGGATCCAACGGGCTCGCTCTCGGTGATATCGCCGCGTCTCTCGATCTGCCGAAGGGCACAGCGCACGGAATCCTACGGACCTTGCGCACGGTTGGCTTCGTCCAGCAGGACAGGGCCAGCGGTATGTACCGCCTGGGCACTGCCCTTCTCCAGTTGGGCGCGAGTCACCTCGATGCCAACGAACTGCGGTCCAGCGCGATCAACTGGGCCGACTCGCTGGCCGCCCGCAGCCGGGAGGCGGTTCGGATCGGCATGCACGTCGACGGCAACGTCCTCGTGGTCCACCACGTCTTCCGCCCGGACGACACTCCTCAGATGCTGGACGTCGGGGCACTCGTCCCGCTACACGCGACCGCATTGGGCAAGGTCCTGCTGGCGTACGACGCGACGGTGGCCGCGCCGCTGCAGCGCCGGTCGCTCTCGTCGTTCACCCGCCGAACCATCGTTCGGCCAGCCGAACTCGCCCGCGCCCTGGGGGAGGTGCGTTCACACGGCTGGGCGTACGAGGCCGAGGAGTACTTACCGGGGGAGGCGGGCATCGCCGCGCCGATCCGGGCCCGCGGCGGCATGGTGCTCGGTGCGATCGGGATCTCCGGTGCCGTCGACCGGGTGTGCGACTCCGCGCTGCGGCCCAAACCAAACCTGGTCACGCTGGTCAGGGATGCCGCCCGAGCCGTTTCACGTGAACTCGACGACGCGGGCTGAACCGGCCGGCCAGCCCATGACAATTGACAATGAAGGTGCGGGCCGATGGCACAGCGCTACATAGTGGCGATCGACCAGGGCACGACCTCCACCCGATGCATCCTGTTCGACCAGGACGGCCGGTTGGTATCGGTTGCGCAACGTGAACACCACCAGTACTTCCCGCGGCCCGGTTGGGTCGAGCAGGACGCGGTCGAGATCTGGCGCCACGTGGACCGCATCGTGCCCAGGGCGCTCCGCGATGCCGGCGCCTCGGCCGACCAGATTGTGGCGCTCGGCATCGCGAACCAGCGTGAGACGGCCGTCGTGTGGGACCGCCATACCGGCGTACCCGTAGGTCGCGCGATCGTCTGGGAAGACATCCGCACCGAGGATCTCGTCCGAGAGCTCCAGAAGGCGCCCGGCGCAGACGAGGTCCGCGAACGGTGTGGCCTACCGCTGGCCACCTATTTCACCGCACCGCGACTGCGCTGGCTGCTCGACACCATCCCCGGGTTGCGGGATCGCGCCGAACGCGGCGATGTGCTGTTCGGCACCATGGACAGCTGGCTGATCTGGAACCTGACCGGGGGCGTGGACGGCGGCTCGCACGTCACAGACGTGACGAACGCGTCCCGGACCATGTTGATGAACCTCGCCACGCTGTCCTGGGACGACGAGCTGCTGAAGTTCTTCGGAGTGCCGCGCGCGATGTTGCCGGAGATCCGGCCGTCGACGCAGATCAGTGGCGTCTCCCGGCGGGTGGTACCCGGCATCCGGATCGCGGCGGCGCTCGGCGACCAGCACGCGGCTCTGTTCGGCCAGACGTGCTTCGCCCGCGGGGAGACCAAGTGCACCTACGGCACCGGCAGCTTCCTGCTCATGAACACCGGCAACGAACTCGTTCGCTCCACTCACGGACTACTGACCACTATCGGCTACCAGGTCGGTGGCGAACCGGTCACGTACGCGCTGGAAGGGTCGATCGCAGTGACCGGGTCGCTCGTGCAATGGTTCCGCGACAACATCGGCCTGATCGACAGCGCGCCCGAAATCGAAACCCTCGCTCGCACGGTGGACGACAATGGCGGCTGTTACATCGTGCCCGCCTTCTCGGGATTGTTCGCGCCGCACTGGCGCAGCGAGGCACGCGGCATCATCGTCGGGTTGACGTCCTACATCACCAGGGGGCATCTTGCCCGCGCGGTGCTGGAAGCCACCGGCTGGCAGACCCGTGAGGTCGTGGACGCCATGAACGCGGACTCGGGATTTCGCTCCGCCACGTTGAAGGTCGACGGCGGGATGACCGCGGACCATCTGCTGATGCAGTTCATCGCCGACGTGCTTGACGTCCCGGTCATCCGGCCGATGGTCGCCGAGACCGTCTCGCTCGGCGCCGCGTACGCGGCCGGGCTCGCCGTGGGTTACTGGCCGGACCTGGAGGGACTGCGCCGCAACTGGCACGTCGCGGCCCGTTGGCTGCCCCAGATGAACGCCGGCCACCGCGAGTCGGAATACGCCAACTGGAAACGAGCGGTCGAGCTCAGCTTCGCCTGGGGCCGGCCGAAGGTGAGCTGAGGGAAGGTTGGCTTCGTGCCAGACGAGCAGGTGTACGACAGCCCCATCGACTGGGTCGCCCGGCATGTTCGCACGTACGTCGAAAGCGGTGGTCGCAAGGGGCATCACAAGTGGGGTGCGCCCACGCTGTTGCTGACTACTCGCGGGCGGAAGACCGGCAAGTTGCGTCGCACCGCATTGATCTACGGCCGGGACGGCGATCGGTACGTCGTCGTGGGCTCCAACGGTGGCGCCCGAACCAACCCGGACTGGTACTTCAACCTGCGTGAGCATCCTGACGTCACCGTTCAGGTTGAGGGTGAGGTATTCGCCGCCCGGGCCCGGCCGGCAGATCCGGAGGAACGGCCGAGGCTGTGGCGGATCATGACTCAGATCTGGCCGACCTACGAGACCTACCAGGCCAGGCTCAAACGGGAGATACCCGTCGTCGTTCTCGAACGGCACTGAAGATGCCGGGTGGAATGGCCGCTCTCACGGACGGATTGCGGTGCCAAGCAGGTGCCGAGACACCGGCGTGTTGAATCGGACGTCGGGAAATCGCAGCACGTCCAGCCGAGTGATCTGAAATCCCGCCGCCTCGATGGCCGCCTGAGTGTCACGCCCGGTGTGGCAGCCGCCGGCGACATGCGGCCACACGGTGGCATCGAGCGCTCGCTGGACAGCGCGCATCGGGGCCGACGCGGCGCGCACGTGCTCGAAGAAGCGCAGTTCGCCGCCCGGCCGGAGAACTCGATGGATCTCGCGTAACGCCCGGTCCTGATCGTCCACGCTGCACAGCGTGAGTGTGGCGACCGCGGCGTCGAAGCTGCCGTCGGCGAAGCGGAGGTCCTCGGCCACTCCGGCGACCACCTCGACTTTGACGTCGGCCATTGCGGCCCGTTCGCGCGCCCTGGCCCGCAGATACGGCTCCGGCTCGACCGCAACGAGGCTGACGCCACTGGGGTAGTGCCCGAAGTTCGCGCCATCGCCGGCGCCCACCTCGAGCACCCGCCCGGAGAGGCCGGCCAGCGTGTGGTCGCGATGTTCGGCCATGCCGCCCTGGTCCATCGGGCCCGAGAGGCGGGCGTAGATGCGAGCGAACACGGGTCGGTGGTGTCCCATGTCTCTACGATGATGTGTTAACGTGAAAGTGTCAACTCTAGTGTTAACAGCTGGGATTGAAGGTACTGAGATGGTCGACGATCCGCCGAAGCTCCTCAAGCGACCAGAGCGCCGCCGGGCACTCGTAGTAGCAGCAACCCGAGCTTTCGCCCGGAACGGGTTCGCAGCGACGAGCCTGGACGACGTAGCGACCGAGGCAGGCGTCAGCCGGGTGCTGATCTACCGGCACTTCGACTCCAAGGCGGGGCTGTACCAGGCGGCGCTGGACGAGGTCGCTGAGCAACTTGTCGCGGCGACGGGGGCGCCCAACGAGCTCAGCGCAGCCAGCATCGACGGCCTGGTCGCCGTGGCTCGCGACAACCCTGACGGGTTCCGGCTGTTCTTCCGCCACTCGGGCCGCGAACCGGAGTTTCGGGAGCACGCCGACTGGTTGCGCAAGGCAATGACGAAGACGGCCGAGCCGTATCTACGGCAGATGATCAAGGACTCGGCACGCCGGCGGTGGGCCGCAGCGCTCGTGCCGGCCGTCGTCATCGAGGCACTACTCGCCTGGATCGACGCCGGCGCTCCCAGGCCTGATGCCGCCGGCGCCACAGTCGCCGAAGTGGTCGCCAATGTGATCAGCACGATGGCGAAGGAAGGGCGAGCATGACCGCAGGACGCATCGTGGTAAGCGGGTTGACCAAGACGTTCGGCCCGGTCCAGGCGGTGGACGGGCTCAGCTTCGTGGTCGAACCCGGCACCGTTACGGGCTTCCTCGGGCCTAACGGTGCCGGCAAGACCACCACACTTCGCATGCTTGTCGGCCTGATTGCTCCAGACGCCGGCACGGCGACGATTGGCGGCCGGCGGTACTCGGATCTGCCGGCGCCCGGCGACACGGTAGGCGCCGCGCTCGACACCACCGGCTTTCATCCGGCTCGCACCGGCCGCAATCATCTGCGCGTCTACTGCACGGTGAACGGATATGCGCCCTGCCGGGCCGACGAGGTGCTCGACCTGGTGGGCCTGACCGATGCAGCCACGCGGCCGGTCAAGGGCTACTCGCTGGGCATGCGGCAACGGCTCACGCTGGCCATGGCATTACTCGGCGACCCGCCCGTAGTGGTGCTCGACGAGCCGGTCAACGGCCTCGACCCGGAGGGCATCGTCTGGATCCGCGGGCTGTTGCGGGACCTGGCCGACCAGGGACGGACCGTATTCGTGTCGAGTCATCTGCTCTGGGAGGCCCAGCAACTCGTCGAGCACGTTGTGATCATCAACCGGGGACGGCTGGTCGCTCAAGGCGACCTCATCGAACTTTCCAGCAGCTTCGGCAGCCTTGAGCAGGCCTACTTCGCCCTGACCGAAGGAGTGGTCTGATGGCGACCCGGCTCGTTGCCGGCGAACTGGTCAAGCTCACCACGACCCGGCTGTGGTTGTGGCTGCTCGCCGCGGCGATGGCGTTGACCGCGCTGTATGCGGGTTTGAACATCGCATTCACCGATGATCCGGAGAATTTCGCGCCGCACATGTCGACTCCCGAGGGGCAACGCCTGTTGTTCGCGACTGCGGCCACGCCGGCCACGACCTTCGCGGCCGTGCTCGCTGCCGTCGGAGTCACCGGCGAGTTCAGGCATCGGACGGCGACCGCGACGTTTCTGTTCACACCGCATCGGTGGCGGGTCATTGCCGCCAAGCTGGCCGTCTACGGCGTGGTGGGAGCCGCGTACTCGGCGGCGTGCCTGGTGGTGGTCGCGGCGATCGGGGTTCCGTGGCTGGCCGGCAAGGGCATCGAGTTCTCGTTAGCTGGTGGCGGCCTGCCTGGCGTCATGGCCGGAGTCATCGTGACCGGCGCCGTATTCGGGCTGCTCGGGGTGGCGGTCGGTGCACTCCTTCGCGATCAGGTCGCCACGGTCGTCGGGTTGCTGGTGTACCGGTTCGTCGCAGAGCCGATCGTTACGTCGATTCCCGCGCTGGAAACGTGGACGGTGTACCTGCCGGGCGTGGCGGCGAGCGGATTGGCCGGCAGTGTGCTGGAAAACCGGTCCTTCCTCCAGCCGGGTCAGGCCGCCCTTGTGCTCGCCGGTTACGTAGCTGTGGCGGTGGCCGCGGGGGTCATACTCACCAAGCGACGGGACGTCCTCTAACCGAGTAGCATCGTCGGCGATTACTTCATTACCGACCACGGTCAGGGGTGGGTCGAGTGGCCGTCGACGATGCTGCCGGTGATCGGCGTTACCGGCTCCGCGCGGTGCTGCGGGACGGCGCGAAGGTCAGGTACCTGGAACTGTTCTTCGACCTGGTGTTCGTGCTGGCATTCACCCAGTGCACGGCGTTGATGGTCGCGCAGCCCTCGTTCGAGGGCATCGTGCGCGGGTTGATGGTGCTCGCCGTCCTCTGGTGGTCCTGGGCCGGATTCGCGTGGCTGACCAGCGTGGTCGATCCCGAGGAGGGGCCGATCCGGATCGCTATGTTCGGCGCGATGGCCGCGCTTCTCGTGGTGGCGCTCGCAGTGCCGGACGCGTTCGGAGACCTCGGCTTGACCTTCGCCGTAGCGTACGGATTCGTGCGGATCGCGCACCTGGTGTTGTTCGTGTTCGCCAGCCGCGACAACCCTGAGTTGCGGCACTCGGTGGCGACCCTCGCGGTAAGTTCCGCTGTCGGAATAACGCTGTTGACCGCCGCCTCTTTCCTGGATGGCATCGCGCAGGGAGCGATGTGGGCGCTGGCCATCTTGATCGACTTTGGTGGTCCCGCCATCTTCGGTGTGGCCGGATGGAAGCTCGTCCCGGCGCACTTCGCGGAGCGGCACGGCCTGATCATCATTCTGGCTCTCGGGGAATCCATCGTCGTCCTCGGTGTCGGGGCAGACGTCGGGACGAGTGCGCAGGTGCTCACTGCGGCCGTGCTGGGGGTGGCACTGGCTTCGGCGCTGTGGTGGGTCTACTTCGACGTCGTGGCCATCGTCACCGAACGGCGACTGTCCCGCGCCGCGGAGGGGCGTGAACGCAACGCCCTCGCCCGTGATTCGTACTCGTACCTGCACTTTCCGATGGCGGCCGGCATCGTCCTGGTCGCCGTGGGGTTGGAGAACACCCTGCACCACGTCGACGAACCATTAACCAGGGTTGCGGCGTTCGCCCTGCTCGGCGGCGTGGCGCTGTATCTGCTGGCGCACGTCGCGTTGCGGCTCCGGAACGCTCATTCGGTCAACTGGCAGCGGCTGGGGCTCGCGGTAGTTCTGGTGGCCACCGTGCCCGCCGTCGCCGATGTTCCGTCGCTTTACACGCTCGCGGGTGTGGTCGCCTTGCTGTGGATCATGGTGGTGTACGAAACGTCGAGCTACGGCGAGGCCCGAACCCGCGTGCGCGGGCACGCGGCACACGCCTCCTGAGCCGCCGCGGGGTTCAGGCGGGTAACGCGAGCAACCCGTCGACCACCGTGCCGAGATCAGGCCCGGTGACGTCCGGTGGCGCGAACACCTTCGGGTACTCGTCCTCCAGCCGGCTGATCCATCCGGTGACGAGGCCGGCTTCGTGGGCACCGTGGGTGTCCCATGCGTGGGCGGCGACCAGGGCGACCCGGTTGAGTGGCACCCCGGTGCTCGTTGCCGCGTGCTGGTAGATCTCCGGCGCAGGTTTCCACCGCTGCATGTCGTCGACCGACAGCACCTGCTCGATGTCTTCTGCGATTCCCGCGCGGCGAAGCAGCGCTGAGGTGACGGCCGCTGAACCGTTGGTCAGCGTGATCATCCGGATGCCGGCAGCTGCCAGCCGCCGCACCGCGGGCACGACGTCCGGGTGTGGATCAAGCTCTGGGAACCCGGCCAGGATTTCCTTGATCTGATCGTCGGTCAATGGTGTCGTCGCGCTGGAGCGCAGGGCGGCTGCTGCGAACTCGCCGAACGGCCGGTAGCCGCCGCTGGCCACCACCGCGAAGGCGTCACGCAGGAGCCGGGCGAACCACTGCTCCAGCAGGTGACCGGGCTGGCCGGCGTCTATGAGTCGCTGGCGGATCGGCTCGAGCGGGAAAAGTGTCTCGATGACGTCGAATGCGATCACGATCGGACGTTTCGCCATCCCGTGATCGTGCTACGAGTTCACCGTCCGGACAACACCCACGCCTGCCACCCACCCGGCGTGTCCGGCCGGACAAGTCGTCGTGCAGGGCCGATACGCACCGCAACCCGGACAAGTCCCAGGTGGAGCGGGCGCTCAGGAGCCGAGCTCGCGCAGCGCGTACGCCACGGCCTCGGCGCGGTTACGCAGGCCGAGCTTGGCCAGAATGTGGCTGACATGATGCGCGGCGGTCTTGCGGCTTATGTACAGGCGAGCCGCTATCTCTGGATTGGTCAGGCCCCGACCCACGAGCCGCAGCACTTCCTGTTCCCGGCGGGTGAGGACTCCGCCACGTTTCGGTCCGACCCGTCCGGCGGCGCCGAGGTCACGCAGGAAGGCGGCCGCACGGTCGGCGTCTCGCCGCGCGCCGAGCTGTTCGAAGGCACTGAGCGCGCTGCGGGCCTCGGTGATCGCGTTCTCGGGATTCGTGCCCGCCGCCAACCGGGCCAGGCCCAGCCGTGCCCGAGCCGCGTCCAACGGTAGATCGAGCCGCTCGAACCAGCGAAGCGCAACGTCGGTTCGTTCGGCCGCGTCCGCGTGCCGTCCCGATGCGGCCAGTACGCCGGCCTGGGCCAGCGCAGCGAGGGCCACGGCGTAGGGACGGCCGGACTGGTCGGCGACCCTGGCCAGCTGCTCCGCCGCTTCCTCCGCAGATTCCTGATCGCCGGTAGCGAGGTACGCATCCGCCAGCAAAGCGAGCGTCGGCGCCAGTTCGACGCGGCGATCGCCGAGCCGGGCGCGGTGCCGCTCGAGCATGGCAGCGGCCGCGCCAGCCTCTCCCTGTGCCAGGTACACGGCGGCAGCCGGGATCGGTACCCTCGCCGCGTCGTCGAACTCGGCCAGCAGCGCCGCGGCTTCGTCCAGCCGGCCCTGCCGAACGCGCAACTCGGCCAACCGGGCGGCGGCCTCGGCCCGCGGGCCCGGTCCGGCGTCTTCGGCCATCCACAGCGCCGCGCGCAACTGTTCATCGGCCCGGTCCCACTGGCCCTTCTCCACTAGCACGCTGCCGTAGTGCACCCGGCAGCGCGCGTACAGGAACGGACTGCCGTACTGGCGCATGAAGTCGTCGGCGACACGACACCACTGGGCGGCTCGGTCGAGGTCACCGGCCAGGCTGCAGCCGGCGAGCATGTCGCAACTTGCGTACACCACCGTGTCGAGCCGCTCGTACTCGCCGGCCAGGGTGGCCGCCATGGCCTCGTCGAGCAGGGTGAGACCATCGTCCACTTCGTCGGCGACGACCAGCGCCAGGCCGAGGTCGGCCAACGCGACGAGTTCCAGGTCCGGATCGCCGGCCGTCCGGGCGAACTCGAGTGCGTTGTGCAGCAGATCGCGGGAGTCCGGAAGACCGGACAAGAACGCCCGCAGCAGGCACAGCCAGCCCTGCAACGGATTAGGAGTGAGTGTTCCCGTGACCCGCTCGGCCCGCGCCAGCCAGCCGTGGGCGGCGGCCTCATTACCCAGATTGACCAGATAACTGATCGCAAGGTCGATCGCCTGCCGGCCCGCGCCGGCCGCGTCACCGGACTTGCTTAACAGCACGAAGGCCCGCTCGCGGCAGCGCACACTCGGCTTGGCCTCACACAGCCACCACAACGCGTCAGCAAGGCCCGCGAGCGCGTCGGCTGACTCCCGGCCGGTCAAAGCACGCTCGAACTCGGCTTTGGCGGCGGCCCAGCGGCCCTCTCGCAGCGCGGCCTGCCCCGCCGCGAGGGCGGCGCTGTGGTCCACAACCTCAGCGCTGGACATGGAACCAATCATGGACCGCCGGCCCGCCGGATAGGTCAGGTGACCGATGCTTCTCGCCGCCGGCGCGGCCACGCTGGCCAGCGGGAGGTTCTGACATGACAAGTTCTCCGGAGACATTTCAGGTATCAGTTGAACAGGCCGAGGCGTACGAATCGATGTTCGTCCCGGCGCTGTTCGGCGAGTGGGCTGAGCCGCTCGTCGACGCCGCCGGCGTCCGGCCCGGCCAGCGGGTGCTCGATGTCGCGTGCGGCACCGGGGTGGTGGCGCGAACGGCCGCGGACCGGGTCGGCCGGCACGGTTCGGTAGTGGGCGTCGACATCAACGACGGCATGCTCGAGGTGGCCCGCCGGCTGCGTCCTGACCTCGTATGGCGCCGGGCCGATGCAGCCGATCTGCCGTTCGCCGACGATTCGTTCGACGCGACCCTCTGCCAGGCGGCGCTGATGTTCTTCCCGGACCGGGTCGCTGCGCTCCGGGGAGATGGCACGGGTCACCACGGCGGGCGGGACGGTCGGCCTGCACGTGTGGGCGGGCCTTGATGCGCAGGCGGGATACGGGCCGTTGACGGACGTGGCCGCGCGGTACGCCGGTGCGGACGCGGTGAACCTGCTCGGCTCGTACTGGGTGCTCGGTGATCTCGACTTCGTGTCTCAATTAGCCGACGCGGCCGGGCTGCGCGTCCAGCAGACGAAGACCCGGATCGGGACGGCCCGGTTGGCCTCGATCGACCACCTGGTAGAGACGGAGGTCAAGAGCACGCCGCTGGGCGAGCGGATAACCGACGACGTCTACCGGCGCATCGTCGACGGCGCACGGGAGGAGTTGCGAACCTTCGTGACGGGCACCGGAGAGGTGCGGCTGCCCATCACCGGCCACCTGATCACTGCTGTGCCGGCGTGATGGTCATCCGTCGATCGGGACGGTGCGCCGCCGGCTCCCGCAACGCCCGGATTGGTGCACCGAAACTTACCAAGATCATGGTGCGGCCGGAGCAAGGTGCCGATTCATCCCATTTGCCGGGCAGATTGGGGCGTTACTCCGGCCGCACCATGATCTTGAGAGCTGATCACCCGCTGTCTCGAAGGTGCGGCGCGATGGTGGTCCAGAACTCGTCCACGCGCCCCTTGCCCTGCCCGGGCCAGCTGCAGATGATGTAGTCGATGCCCTGGCCGACGAGATGTTCGGCGCTCGCGCGCATCTCGTCCAGCGACTCGGACAGCGACAGGGACGCAGCCCGCCGGATCGACCGCGGGTCGCGGCCGGCCTGCTCGGCCAGCCGGTCGAGCTCGGCGGACAGTTCGTCGTACGAACCGCGCCGGTTCGTGTGCCAGACGTCGGCAAAACGCGCAGCCAGCGGCAGAGTCCGGGTCCGCCCGGATCCGCCGATCCAGATCGGTGGCCGCGGGCTCTGCACGGGAAGAGGCCGCAGCTGAGCGTCGGCCAGGCCGACCCGTTTTCCCTGGTAGGAGACGACGTTTCCGGTGAACAGCCGAGTCGCGATCTCCAGCTGGTCTTCGAGCAGATCGAACCGCTCGCCCGTAGCCGGAAAGT
>DASUUH010000069.1:0-2539 GCA_036374175.1 Jiangellaceae bacterium
GCTCGCCGCCGGGTCGGCCTCGAGCAGTGCACCCACGGCGTAGATCCCGGCGGGTCCCGCGCCGATGACGGCGACCCGTAGCGGTCCGGGCTCGGCCATGGTCCGATCGTCGTCCGAGTGCAATGCAGTTGTCATCACTCCGCATGCTGCCACCGGTTGGTGACCACTGCGATGATCGGTCGGCGCCTAGGCGGTTGTTCCCAACGATCCAGACTCCATTGAGGCCAACCAAGCGACGCTCGTCGAACGCGTCCCTCAGTGGATCAAGCGTGGGTTACTCTCCTCGGACGTCTGCTTCTGCCACGGATGGCGCGGGGATCGAGGTGACCAGCTCGGTCAGCTCGAGCTCGTCGAGCACCCCGGTCATCCGCTGCTCGGTGTCGGCGAGCTTGCGTTGGGTGTCCCGCCAGTCAGCGAGCAGCAGCTGCACGCGTTCCAGCGCGCCGCGCCGGTGCGCGATCACCCCGGCCGGATCGTCGAGGCGGTGAACAGTGCACGCAGGATGCGCAGCGACGGCTTCTGCCGCCCCGCCTGCTGATCTCGCGGCGCACGGCGCGTTCGAACCGGGCCAGCCCGAGACGGCGACCACGGTCACGGCCGCGACCCAGGTCTGGGGCCGGAACGGCTGACGACCGTGGGCGGTACCTCTGAGCCTTCGCTGGTCCGCGGTTATTGTTTCAATGTCTCGCCGTAGATCGCCGACAGGGGTGGGTGTTGCGGGCAGTCCTCGTTGAGGGCTTGCCACTCTTCAGCTGAGTACGACGCCCAAGTGACGAACTGGTACGGCGTCCACTCGTGCGACGTCTCGAACCGGGCGAGGAAGGTCTCCCACTCTGGCGGATCCGGAATCCCCAGGCCGCGGCGGCGCAGGCAGGGAACGAGAGAGTCGATGTAGTAGTCGTAGATCACCCGGATCTGAGCTGGCGATAGTGGTTGGCGATACCGCGGATGAACCGGGTACATGACCAGGCATCGATACTCGGCTTCCTGGATCACCCGTTCCCGATCGGGCAGGTCCTCGGGTACCCGCTCGAAACTAATACCGCCGTCGAAGGTCTCTGCCGCATCGATGCCATGGTCGCGGAAGCACTGTGCGTGGACTCGGCCCCAATCGTCCGGGCTGATGAAGCGGACGAACTCGACGTCGGCGGGCAGTGGCCCGGTGAAACCTTCCTTATGCATCGATTCGACGTGCCTGGCCAATTCGGCGTCTCGGAGCGCGTTCCAATCCGTCTCATCGTGAGCACCGGTCACTGCTGGCCCTTTCACTCGCTATGCGATCATCACCAGCTTGCATCAGCGACAGGGTCCCAACAAGAGCCTCAACGGTCACGACGAACATACGCTCAAGCCGCACCGAGGGCGCGGCCTGCCGGCAGGGGTCTGCGAGGCGAGGCTGCCGCGGACCACCGGTGCTGCCGTCACCTCCAGCGGGCGAGGCGCCAGCGGTCCGGCTGGGTCGGCGCGCACCTGGTCGAGGATGGTGTCGATGTCGCATGACTCCGGCGGGATGGGCGCGGTCAGGGTTTTCGGCTTGTCCCGCAGGCGTGGCGGCCGAGGAGGTCGCAAGCGGCCAGCCGGATCATTCCTCCAGCGCGTGTGCGCTCGAGGTTTCCAGGCTGGCGGTGGTGAGGACGTCGTAGGCTCGGCCGGTGGGGTCGCATTGGAGGAAGAGGTTGCCGTTGATGACGATCTCCCGACCCGGATGCGCGGCATGCCACGCCTGCCCGTCCTTGTTCAGGGCCCGGCCGAAGTACTGCTGGTACAGCACCGTCCGACCACCCGGCTCGACGAAGGCGACGCCGAGTCCTGTCGGCTCGCCCGCGAATGCATGGTCGAGGTCGAATACCCGTAGAGAGGTAAAGACACGGTGCCCGATCCTGACACGGTAGACACCGGCGCCCGAGTTGGCCGTATCAGTGATGCGATATGAGCCATCCGCAAGCTGTTGGTAGCGACCGCTGTCCACCAAACGCCGCGGTCCGGCGCCGCCCCAGTCGGCCTCGAACTCCGGGTCGCCTTCGGTCAGGGTCCTCGTTTCGTCGTCAACGTCGAGGGTGACCGCCAACCAGCGTGCGCTGTCGTCGTCTAGAACGCATGTGAACCGGTCGATAGCGGTCCGTTGACCGTCATGGTCCCGCGACCATTCGCTGAACAGCAGCTCGACGGCGTCCCGGCCGTTCACGCGGACCGGAACGGTCGAAACGACTTCGTGCGCAAAGCCCAGCTCGCCGGTGTCGACGTCATACCCGGCAAACGCCGTCCGGTCGCCGAGGCGCGGGATGGCGAACCACCACTGCAGTTCCTGGCAGTCGATGGGATCCAGGCGCTCTTCGCTCGCCTCGACGCTGATCACCGGACCGGCGGCAGGGAAGCGATGGCGCGGGTCCAACGCATCCACACCACCAGCATCACCTGGCTCGATCGTTGGCACAAGCCAATTACCCGGCCGCCCACCGCTGGCCAAGACCGGGTTCGCGGACCGGCCACCGCGTGTGCAGACCGTAGAGATCGCTCGCGAGATGAACATGAACGCGAT
>DASUUH010000070.1:0-3110 GCA_036374175.1 Jiangellaceae bacterium
ACCAAACTGAGTCCACTCGACCCGAGCGCACCACACTGGACGCTGTTCGAGCTCGCGGGTCACTTCGACATCTCGATCGGACTGACTCGGATGCTGATCGCCGATCCACAAGATGGCCAGCCGGGTCGCGACCGGGTCAGCTTCTTCATCTTCCCCCGGTCGGAGGTTGCTCCTGTGGTCTATGACTACGCGTACCAGATGGTGGCCGGAAAGACCCCCACCGAGATGCCCGACGTCCTTCACGAGACATTCGCCGCAACCATTCGAGAGGCGCGCGCCACACCGCCTGAAACGATCGGTCCCGGCTACTACGCCCTCATGCGCCTCGACGAGTTCGTCGCCAGCCGCGTCGTCGAGGCTGTGGTGCACGGTATCGACCTCACGGATCCACTGGAACGTGAGTGCATCGCCAGCACCGACGCGATCGACGTCAGCGCCAGGATCCTCGACGACCTCCTGGCCCGCAAGACTGTTGCCGGGCGGCCTTCCGACCTGGCAGACGACCTGGCATGGGTTCGAGCCGCGTCCGGCCGAGCCGAACATCCTGACCCACGCTTGCCGCTGATCGGCTAGGAGTACCACCTTGTCCGTCCCCTTCCCGCCCCGGCCGGCAGTCGAGCAAGACCTTCCCGGCGACGAGAGCACTCACTTGGGACACCTGCCCCGGACTTGCGGTGCGGTCGTTGCCGCAACGGGCCCCACACGCCGAGACGTCGAAGAGCGGCCAGCAACGGGGCTCGACCGCTCTTGACTTGAGTTCCTTGCGCCCAAGTCCAGTTGCGGCATGGTCGAACGTTGCGTGTGAACCGACTTGGGTCAGATGTGGGCGTTCGAGTGGCCCTTGTTTGTGGCCTCCTGGTCGAGGAGCGAGGACCGTAGTGCGGACACCGAGGGAGGTGAGTTATGCACCAGCGGGAAAGGTTCACCTGGTTCAGGTTCGGTGATCTTGGCCGCCGTGTGCGGTTACCTGACAGGCGGTTTGCTCGCGCGGTCGCCGCATAGTGTGCTCGCTGATGTGGAGTCACGTTCTAGTGTGGGCCAGGTCGGGTGTCCGGGCGGGTGATGGCGGCGAGGCTGGTGGCATGTACGACGTGCTCATCGTCGGCGCTGGCCCGGCGGGTTCGGCGGCCGCGCTTGCTGCGCGCCGGCGCGAGCGTGCTTGTGCTCGATAGGGACACATTTCCCCGCGACAAGGCCTGCGGCGATGGGATCGCGCCGCATGCACTGAGGGTGCTGGCTCAACTGGGGGCAACTGGGCTGACCGACGGCTACGCCCCGGTGCTGTCGCTCCACGTGGTCAGCCCCACTGATGAGCACGCGGAGCGCGCCTTCAGTTCGCCTGTGTACACGATTCCCCGTGTGGTCTTCGATCATCGGCTACTGAGCGCTGCAGTGGCCGCCGGTACGACCGTGCGCCGGCATCGAGTGCGCCGACTGACTGCCCGGAACGATCACGTGGAGGTCGACGGGATGAGAGCGCGTATTGTGATTGGAGCGGACGGGGCCTCCTCGACCGTGCGGCGGCACCTGGGGGCGGCGGCCAATCCCAAGGGTCATCTGGCCCTTGCTATCCGCGGCTACGCTCCGGTGCCGGACGGCGCGCCGCACCTCCAGCGCATTGTGATGGCCGGCCGCGACTGGCCGGCATACGCCTGGAGTTTCCCGATCGGTGATGGTCGCCGCAACGTCGGTTACGGTGAACTATTGCGAACCAGCTCGATCAACCGGGCCCATCTGCTCGACAGGTAGAGCATGTTGCTGCCGGATACCGACCGCGCCACAATCACCGACCTAAAAGCGCACCACTTACCCCTGTCGAGCCGTCGGCCTGTCGCGGGGCGGGGCCGACTGTTGCTCGCCGGAGACGCCCTGTCGCTGATCAACCCGTTCACCGGCGAGGGGATCTTCTACGCCGTGCTGTCCGGTGCCCTGGCCGGGCAGACTGCCGCCACAGGTGCAGGTAACGCCGGTGAGTCGGAGTACCGGGCCCCCACCACATCCTCGCGCGGGATACCTCGTGGTTCGCACTCCTCGGCACACCAGCATGGCATCTCGACTCAGGACCACGCGCTTACGCCAGGTAATGAACAGCACATACAGTGCACCCAGGATCATGCCGATCCCCATCACCGTGGAGATCGTCCGGTCTGTTTCGCTTGGGATTTCGGGTGCTGACTCGGTCACTATCCCTATCGCGATCAACAGAAAGAATACCCACACGGCGATCACTAACCACCGCCATGGATTGCTCAGCACATTGGTGTCCTGTCTCAACAGAGCGTCTCCTGCGGATTAGCCACACACGATACGGACCTCGTTGCCGCCGGAACGGACGCCGCGCCCGGTGATGACCGCCGTCCGCCACGGCGTCACCCAGTCGGGCAAACGAGCCCGAGCTAGCTGCCGACGTTGTGGGCGAACCATAGTCAACATCGGCACGGGTGAACAGCAACGGTGGACCCACGTAGCCGCGAGTGGTGGTCTGAACGTCGGCTGCCGAGCGTCCCCGTTCACCACCGAGGACGGATGGGACGACGATCTGCCTCGCTCATGGGGAGCCGCGCTCTGGCACGCGAGGCAGTCCGACGACGATGTCGGCGACGTTCTCGTTGGTCGCTTCATCGCGGCCAAATGGCTTCTACCCGTGCAAGCAAGCTCACTCCTCCCCACCTGCCCCATGGGCCAGGCGGACCGTTGACTGAAGCCAACGGGGCCGAAGCGCCGGTACGGTCGACAGATCGTCGATGTAGAGGTACTCGCCGATACTCAGGGCGTTGCTCACCCGAAACCCGGCGACCGAGACGCCTGTTCGATGCCGTTCCAAGTACCGCTGCGAGCGGTAGTCCTGTGAACGAAGCGTCGCCGTGCTTCAGCATTCGGACGCATCCATCCACCAGGAACGCACTCGCGCAGGGCCTGTACGGCGGTCGGGTCTCAGGGCGTTCGAGTTCCTTGATCACGCTCATATTGAACCAACGCGACTCACGCCGCCGCACGTGCCGCTTCGGCGGCTAGCTGCTCGATCATCGACAAGATGCGACCTGCGGCAGATCCGGACACTCATTTCAGGCCCGAAAGCGTGCCGGGCGTACGCGTCAAGAGAATGAGCG
>DASUUH010000071.1:0-2718 GCA_036374175.1 Jiangellaceae bacterium
TCCGACCGACGTGACCTCGTCGACCGGCTCGGTAGTGACCTCTTCGCTCACTAGTCGGCGGGACGTCTCGACACCGTCGGTAAAGATGACCTCGTAGGTGAGCGTCTTCACGCCGTCCACGCCCTTTGTCGTAACCGCTTCTTTGCCGAGGTCCATCGAGTCGTCGTCACGACGAACCTTCTCGAATGGAATGGCCTCGGTTTCGGTCACGGTCTCGGTCGTGACGACTGGAGTCGGTGAAGGCGATTCTGTCGGTGTCGGCGTCGGCGTCGCGACGGTCGGAGTCGGTGCAGCCGTAGATGCTTGCGTCGTCGATGCAGCCATGGTGTCGTCCGCTGCACACCCAGATATGGCAGTGACAAATGCGAGGCCGGCTGCTGTTAATGCCCGGCGTAGGGCATGCGGTAGCGACTGCGTTCCGTAAACCATATTCCCCCGACTCCCCCTGTGACTCTGTGCTCTAACACCCCCTGCTGGCGGTCAACCATATTGTGAATTACTTAGTCGGTCAACGACTGATTACGCGGTGATTGTGTACGAGACCGGCGCGGTGACGCCCGGCACGGCCTGAGACACCAAAGCCGTGGTCACGCGCGACACATCCCTATTGGGGGTCGAGGGCCGTGCGCACCTCTAGGCTTTCACTGCTGCGGCTGGTGTGGCGATTGGCGTGCGCACTGTACTCCTCACGGCGGCGCAGCATTACGACCAGCATCAGCGAGAACATCGCGACGTGCTCCACCGTCATTGCGGTCCCTGAATCCAACGCGCCCAGCGCGATCAGTGGCACCGCTGCGATCGCTGGAACCAGCATCGCACCGGACATCTCCAGCGTGGCCGCCCAGCCATGGCCCCGGAAGCGCATCCACCCCAGCATCGCCACCGCCATGGTCAGTCCCATCTCCAGGGTCACGAGCTCCGGGTAGCGGTCCATGGAGTACGCCACGTCCGCGGTCGCCAGGACTGCGCGGAGGGCCCCACCCAGGATGAACATGCCGACCAGCATCGCGACGACCATCTCGAGGTAGTGGCCGCCGAAGCGGAGCCATCCCCTCCGATCGTTTGTGACCTGATCGCGGCCTTGGCCTGATCCGTTTCCATCGGGATGCTCGATCGTGGCGAGCATCGGGTGGGTGTTCTGCGTAGCAGTTCGCATTCGTGTCTCCAAGAGCTCCAACCCGGTCCGGAAGGTCCGGGCTCTAGACGCCGAGTCTGATGCTGTCGATTCTGGCGGTGACCTGCGAAGACGCGACAGTGTCGCCAGTCATGACCTGGGCGTGGGATTCGCACGGGGCGCAGTGTGCATTCTGCACATGCGATTCGCCGGATCGACCTGGCTTATGGTGCTCACCAGGGGAGTTGCCACGGACTCGGCAGGAGGCGGCGGATCGGCGCGCATCAGTTGACCACTGCGGGTAGGCCCCGGTATGCCTGGGTGTTCGCTGTGGCCTTCCTCGGCGTGGTGTGGCCCGCAGCCACCGGCATTGCGACGTACTTGGCCGGGCCTGCCGCGGGGGTGGCCGCGGCTGCGGCGTTCGCATTGCCGCTGTTGTATGCACTGCCGCACGGCCGGGCATTCTGGGCGCGTCACCGCAATTGGCTACTCGCCACGCAGGCGCTTCTGACCTACGTACCGCTTGCCGTATTCGGGAGCGACTGGATTCCCGGTCTCGCGGGCCTGTTGGGCGGGCTGTTGCTGCTGACCGTGGCGGCACCGGTGTCGTGGCTCCTGTTCACGGCGGTTGTAGCGGCCGAGGGGACGCTGCGCGTCACCGTGGTCGGCCTTCCCCACCTATTGATTGCGTCCGAAGCCGCCCTGGTGTTCGTGATCCCGGTGTACGTCGCCGTAGCGCTGTTCGGGCTGATCCGGCTGGGCGGCCTGGTCACCCGCTTGCAGGCAGCCCGGACCGAGCTGTCGAGCCTGGCGGTGGCCAGGGAGCGGCTGCGCGCCGCCGAACGGCTGCGCGTTGCCGTCGACAGCCGGCTCGATGCCGTGACATCGAGCAGCCGTGCAGCGCTGGCGGTGCTGGTGCGCGAGCCGGAGCAGGCCCGCGCCCGGCTCGCCGAAGCGGCCGATGCTGCACGGCAGGCACTCGACCAAGTCCGGCAGATGATCGCCGACGACCGGCGCGCACCCTGGCCGGATCCGAGTGCGAGGCAGGACCCCGGCCCAGAGCCGACGCTCGCCCCGAAGCTGGCGCGGCTCGTCTTGGTCGTGGTGCTGGCCACCATGTCTGCGCAGCTCGTCGTGGACGCCCTCACCGACCAGGCCGTGTGGGTGGCTGTGGCGTCGGTGGCCGGCATCCTCGCGCTCGTGGCGCTTCAGCTCTACCACTCCACGAGGTGGCGGGAAGGTGCGCGCCCGCCCGGCTGGCGGTGGACCCTGAGCGCCCAATTGCTCCTGACCGCGGCGGGCTTCTTCCCGGTCCTGCATCCGGCCATCCACGGCCTGGGCGGGTTCGTTGCTGGTTCTGCACTCCTCCTGCTGCCCGGACGCTGGGGGTGGGCGGCCTTTGCCGGCATCCAAGCGGCGATCGCTGCACACGTCGCCGTCCTCCCGGGACGGGACGCCACCGACCTGATCTTCACAATCATGGGGACGGTGACCACCGGCCTGGTGGTGTACGGACTGTCGCGCCTGAGCGGGCTGGCGGTGGAGCTTGACGAAATGCGGCGCGAGCTGGCGCGGTCGGCGGTGGTACGCGAGCGGATGCGGGT